>JABIFY010000007.1 GCA_018650465.1 Alphaproteobacteria bacterium | reverse complement strand
GCCCAATTAATTTCAGGAATCCGACGCTCTATCCTACTGAGCTACGGGGCCAACTGATTTTTCAATATTGGCACAATGGATGAAACAATTGAAGTGTGCAAGTGTGTAATTAGTGTGATATGTAAAAAATGAAATTAACATATTGATATTAAAAGATATTATAGTGTGTATAATGCATTAGGAATCTTGCGCTCTATCCGACTGAGCTACGGGACCAATTAAAGCAAGACATAGCCCAATGACAGGCTATCGGCAAGATATAGCGCTACCGGGACCGCCTGCCTTTACTCCCAGAGATTGCCTTTGGTGATTTTGTCGAAGGGCAGGGCATAAGTCAGCACGACGGATTCGGTGCCGGGATTATTGTCGCTGATGCTGGCATTGGAAATATGGTTGACCGACAGCCCAAGGCGGGAGCGATCATCAAAGCGCCAGGCAAGTTCAAGCTGTGAGCGAAATTCGATCCAGTGGCCCAGGTCCTTGCCACTGCCTTTTGAATAGGCCCCAACTGCGAAGCTGGGTTGCAGCACAAGACGGCGGCCAAAAAACAGGTCCATAAACACGCCGCCATAACCATACATGGCGCTGTCATTGGTCATCATGAAACCGGTGAAGGGTCGAAATACGTATAGTTCAATATCCGAGCGATATTCAAGCCGTCCTTCAACGGCCGTGCGGTTATCATGGAAATCATGAACACCTGCACTGATTGCGAGAAAATCGGGATCATCAGCAGACGCAGGCGCTGTATTGAAAGCCATTAAACACAGGCTTATGAACAACCCGTATGCGGCTTTGGAATGTCGGAAAATATGCAAAACGCGCCCTCCATCAGAACAGCTGCAGTTTATGGCGTTCATTAATAAAAGGAAACACCCTAAAGTGGGCGTATGATGCGCTTGATCCTCCATTCCCTGTTGCTGGTTTCGCTGCTTTTCAGCGGTTTTTTATCTGCCCATGCCGCCAGTCGCAGCGGCAAGCTTGTGCGTGGTGGCGAAGCCAGGGTTGTCTCGGTGGTCGATGGCGATACCGTTGTTTTGGACGACCAACGCCAGGTCCGGCTTGTGGGTATCCAGGCCCCGAAACTGCCGCTGGGTCGGGACTATGTGCAAAAACAGCCTTTTGCTGACGAGTCAAAAGCGGGGCTGAAAGACCTGGTGCTGGGCAAGATTGTGCGGCTGTCCTGGGGCGGGCGGCGTCAGGACAGACATGGCCGGGCGCTGGCACATTTGCATCTTGCGGACGGCACATGGGTGCAGGGCTGGCTGTTGGAACGAGGACTGGCGCGGGTCTACAGTTTTCGTGACAACCGCACCCGTGTCGATGCCATGCTGGCCCTGGAAAGCGCTGCCCGCGAGGGGCGGGAAGGGCTCTGGTCGCATGACTATTACAAGATCATTACCGCATCCCGTAGTCACAAGATGGTTGACACCTTTCAACTGGTTAAAGCCCGCATTAAAGATGCGGTGCGTATCAAGGGACGGGTTTATCTGAATTTCGGCGCGGATTGGCGTGAGGATTTCACGGTCACAATTTCACCAAAAAACGGGCGCCTGTTCAGCAAAGCAGGATTGCGACCAGAAACCTGGTCGGGCCGTGAAATCAGGGTGCGGGGCTGGATCAATTGGCGCAACGGTCCGATGATAGAAGCCACCCACCCGGAACAAATCGAGGTCCTGAACTGATGCTGAAGCCCCAACTGATCTTGAAATCATTGCGTGCCCTGCTGCCTGTTGTTGTTCTGCTACCTGTTGTCAGTGCTTGTGTCACACAAAACCCGGCAACGGGGGAACAAAATTTCACGCCCTTCATGCAGCCGGAAAAAGAGCGCCAGATCGGGGCTGAAGAACACCCCAAAATGGTCAAGCAATTCGGCGGTGTTTATGACGATCCCAGGATCGGTGGCTATGTGGCCAGCATTGGTGGCAGGCTGGCGTCCCATTCGGAACGAGCCGATCTGAAATTTCGCTTTACGGTGTTGAATTCGCCAGTGGTGAACGCCTTCGCCTTGCCGGGGGGATATGTCTATATCTCGCGCGGGCTGCTGGCCCTGGCCAATTCCGAAGCTGAACTGGCCAGTGTGCTGGGCCATGAAATCGGTCACGTCACCGCGCGACACTCAGCCCAGCGCTATAACAAGTCCGTCATACTGGGACTGGGGTCGGCGCTTTTGGGGGCGGCAACAGGCAACCGGAGCGTCGGTCAAATGGCCGAGATGGGCAGTGCCATTTATCTTAAAGGCCACTCAAGAGATCAGGAACATCAGGCCGATGAACTGGGTATTCGCTATCTTGCGCGCACCGGCTACAGCACTCTTGATTCCGTGGCTTTCCTGAAATCTCTTCAGGCCGAAAGCAGTTTGGCCCGCGCCATCGCAGGCAAGCAGGGCAAGGACCCGGCAGCCAGTATATTTTCCACCCACCCCCGCACTGCCGAGCGGGTTCAACGCACTGCCGCCGAAACGGCAAAGGCGAACCCGAATGCGCCCAATTTGCGATCCAGGTTGCTGGATAAAATTGATGGTATGATTTATGGCGATGACCCGGCGCAGGGTTTGATCCGGGGGCGTATCTTTTTTCACCCTGATCTCGGTTTTACCTTCAGCGTGCCGCCCGGTTTCCGTTTGATCAATTCACCGCGTGCCGTCCTTGCCCAAGACCGCAAGGGGGCGAAGATTATTTTTGACAGTGACAGCAAGCCCTGGCGCGGTAACCTCAGTGGTTATCTGATCCGCAACTGGGGCAAAAAACTGCGCCTGAACAAGGTTGAACCCATTCAGATTAATGGCATGACTGCCGCAACGGGCGCAGCCCGGGTCAAGGGCAAGGAGGGTCCTCTGGATTTACGCATGGTGGCCGTTCGCTTTGATCGGAAAACGATCGCCCGCTTCCTGTTTGTATCACCCGTGGCGCGCACAGCCGCGCTCGATGAAGCCTTTCGCCGCACAACATTCCGCTTTCGTCGATTGGCTGAAGATGAGAGAGGCGAGATCAAGCCCTTGCGCATCCGGGTGATTACAGTGGGTGCCCGCGACACAGTAGAAAGTCTGGCCGGGCAAATGCCGTTTGATGATTTTCAGGTCGCCCGCTTCCGGGTGCTGAACGGCCTGGCATCAGGACAGCGTCTGAAAACAGGACAGCGCGCCAAGACTGTTTCAGAATAGTCATCTGAAATTGATTCGGGCGCGCTGCTTGTTCGTGCGTTTTATTGGGTTGGCAAAAAGTTACGCTGGCAACATGGCCATAACACGGGTATCGCCTGCCTGACGCTGCAGGGCATTTTTCAGCTTTTTCATGGCTTCCTGTTCGATCTGGCGCACACGTTCCTTGCTGATGCCCAAATGCTGACCCAAAACTTCCAGGGTTTGGCCATCCTCTGACAAACGCCGCCTGCGAATGATGGTTTGCTCACGGGGGTTCAATTCAGCGACCGCCGTTTCAATCCAGCGACTGCGCACCTGGGTGTCGTGACCGTCCATAACCTGCTCTTCTGGATCGGCCCCGTCGTCGGCCAGAAAGTCCTGCCATTGGCTCTCGCCATTTTCACCAACCGGCGTGTTCAATGACCGGTCGGACCCGGACATACGGCCTTCCATCATCAAGACATCGCGTAAAGGCACGTTCAGACAAGTGGCAATTTCCTGACGGTTTGCATCAGTGAGCACACCGCTGCCGTCTTCAATGCGGGCGCGCAGGCGGCGCAGATTGAAAAACAGGGATTTTTGGGCAGCCGTTGTGCCGGTGCGAACAATAGACCAGTTCCGCAGGACATATTCCTGCATCGAGGACCGGATCCACCATGTGGCATAGGTTGAAAAGCGAACTTCACGCTCAGGCTCGAATTTCGCAGCTGCCTGCATCAGGCCAATATTGCCCTCCTGGACAAGATCACCGATGGGCAAGCCGTACGATCGATAGCGTGTGGCTGTAGAAATGACCAGCCGCATATAAGGCGTCACAAGTTTATGCAAGGCACCTTCATCACCATTGTCTCGCCACGCTGTGGCCAGTTCTTGCTCTTCGTCCCGTTCCAATAGTGGAATTTTCATGGCGTTTCGAATGAAGCGCCGATTTGCTTTTTGGGTCTCAGGTGTGTCGACAAAAGCCATAACATAACCCTCGTTGGCTTTGCGTCTATAACCCCCACATCTGACGTCAAATTGAAATGTGCCCCTCGCAGGCACGTCGATGACCCTTTCCCCTTGTAATTATCAGGTCACCACGAATAACTGAGTATAATGATAGGATGTTGGCAGATGAAATTAGGTTGCACAAGCGTTAATCACAGAAAGGTGAAGTTTAATTCCGACTAATTTAGTAGGAATAGCTAAACCAGCCATTTCCAATGCTTTGAGGGAAATCCTGGAACGAATCGCGACGGGCGCGGCAAATTAAAGCTGAATCCAGTCCAGGGGTTTACCATCCAGGGTAAAACAGGCTGCGTGCAGGGTGCCGCCGGTTCCAGCTCCACCGTCCAGGGTGGCTGTTATCGCTCCCATTTCCGCTTCATGGGCAACCGGATCGCTGCCCCGCACGATGCGGACAAATCCACGCCAGGGTTCCTGGATGGTGCTGAAGCCGGCACTGCCCCACCAGAAGGCATCGCCCTGTTCACTAACCGGGCGATCGGGATTGATACCGGCGGCGCTGAACAATAGCTCGCCCCCATTGGTAAAGGCGGCCCGGCGCAGGGCCACACTATATTCGTCATGTCCCGGCAAGTTGCGTAAAGTTCTGGTGATATTCCCGCTCCAGCGGGTCAGGGATACAACCCCTTCGCGGCAACAGCCCAGCCCGTCGATACTGTTGATACCATAAGACTCGAGTGTGGCAGCAGCCCCGTGATCCAGCATCCATTGCAGGGCCTCGCCAGGGCCAGGTGCCAGTTGCAACTGCCCCAGCTTGCGAAGCATCTCCTCCTGGGCGCCGCGTAGCAAGACGTGGTCGTCACGGAAGGTGCCAGGGCGGGCCAAAAACTCGCGCCGGAAGGAAATGATTTCGTTAACCGTCCCTACGGGATCCGGCCCATAACCAATGCAGTTGCCCAGATAAACCAGGCGGTCCCCCGTTTGCAATCGACCGCGCAGTTCCTTGTGCAGATCAACAAGTTTGTCGCGCTCGCCATGGACAGCACCGATGGCCCAGACACGTTCCGCATTGGTCAGCGTGGCGTATATTTGTGGATCACTGCCCGTCATCTGTTCTTTTCGATCAAAGCGCATTCGGTTGAACCGAAATTACGCTGGATTTTGGGCAAAATATTTGTCTATCGACATATCTTCAGATA
This sequence comes from Alphaproteobacteria bacterium, assembly GCA_018650465.1. Classification (GTDB taxonomy): domain Bacteria; phylum Pseudomonadota; class Alphaproteobacteria; order UBA2966; family UBA2966; genus JABILA01. The sequence goes on along the minus strand of JABIFY010000007.1, from coordinate 86,835 downwards.
GTCGCCGCCCCGGAAACAGGAGTGTATCCGATGCGGACAAATTCGTCGACAGGGCCGATTCCGGTTTGGGGCGATTTTGGTTTAAAGGGAAACGTCCATATCGGTGGCCTCAAAAAAAGGGCGTGCCGCAGTTTGCGGACACGCCCAATTCTTCATGGTTATTCTCGTCAGGCCGCTTGCAAAACTTCTTCCAGTCTTTCAGTGGCGCTATCTTCATCTATTTTTTCAACGGCGGCCAGCTCACGGGCGAGACGCTCCAGGGCTGCCTCATAAATCTGACGCTCGCTGTAGGACTGGTCGGGCTGATTTGAATTGCGGTGCAAATCACGCAGGACTTCGGCAATGGAAACCGGGTCACCGGAATTAATCTTGGCTTCATATTCCTGGGCCCGACGGCTCCACATGGTGCGTTTGACGCGGGCCCTGCCTTTCAGGGTGGTCAAGGCCACATCCATTTCCTTTGTCGTCGACAATCGGCGCATGCCGGATGTTTTGGCTTTGCCGACCGGCACCCGCAGGGTCATTTTGTCCTGGGCGAAATCAATGAGGAACAGCTGCATGATCATGCCGGAGATTTCCTGTTCCTCAATGCCGGTAATCTTGCCGACACCATGGGTCGGGTAAACTACAAAATCATCAGTCCCAAAGTCCAGTTTGACCTGTTTGGCGACAGGTTTTGCTTTTTTGGACTCCGCAAGCGCGGCGCTTTCTGCTGCGGATTTACTCTCGTCCTTTGCCGGCACTGCTTTCTTGATCGGTTGGGGATTATTTGGATGGGGAACCGATGAGCTTGGCTTGATCATGCCTCGACGCAGGGGTTTGGTGGGGTTTTCTGCGGTGGAATTTGCCACTGCTTTGGCAATTGATTTGGCGGCAGATTTCGACGTGCCCTTGCTCAAGACAACTTTTTTGGCCGCCGCTTTTTTACGGGCTGGCTTTTTGGCCGGTTTTTTTGCGGCTGGCTTTTTTACAGCTGCCTTTTTTACGGCTGCCTTGGCCTTTGGCGCTGCCTTTACTTTGGCAACGGCTTTTGCCTTCGGGGCTGCCTTTACTTTGGCAACGGCTTTCGCTTTCGGGGCTGCTTTGGTTTTGGCGGCAGCTTTTGGTTTTGCCGCTGCCTTTGAGGGAATGGATTTTTTTACGGCTGGTTTGGCAGCAGTTTTTGGCTTGGCTGCCGGCTTGGATTTTTCGATGATTTTGGCTTTCGATTTAGCGACTGACTTTGCCTGAGGCTTTGTCTTGGTCTTGGTTTTGGCTATGGGTTTGGCTTTTGGTTTGGCGGCTGGTTTGACTTTGGGCGCAGCCTTGGCCTTCACTTTGGCCTTTACTGCGGTCTTTGCTTTGGTCGCAGTTTTGGCTTTCGGTGCCGCTTTGGCTTTGGTGGTGGCCTTCGCCTTTGCTTTGGCAGGAGTTTTTGGGGCTGGTTTCGCTTTGGTCTTGCTTTTCGTCGCCATGCTGGTGCGTCTCTTGTCTGTTTATGTGATTGAGAAAGCCAGGGTACTTATGGATACAGTGCTGATATTGTTGCCTGAATTGTCACTACCGACATAATCTCAGGTATCCGGTCTCGAGGTGTTATTCAATCTTGCCCTGCCCACGCAACTCTGTGTGCAGTGCACAAAAAAACGCGTCAAACTTGCCGGAATTCCGGGACGCAGGGCATTGCATATCACAAAAATGACCCTTTTCCCAGTGTTTTTCGTATCGGACCCATTTTCGTATCGGCCCCGTTTTGGTGTTGGACCCGTTTTGGTGTTGGACCAAGGGGGCCGGAACGAAACAAACCTCCGCCTTCGTCAGGAAGGCAGAGGTTTGTTGTCGATCTAACAACCCGGGGGTGACTTCGCGCCCGGGTAAACAGCTGGTTCAGGAGGCCTTAATCGCCCTTGCCTGGATTGGCGCTGAAGAACTTCTCGAACTTATCGGCCACGCCCTTGTGCGCTTCTGCGTCCGCAGGAGAATCGCCCTTGCGGGTAATGTTCGGCCATTTTTCGGCATACTCACGGTTCAACTCGACCCATTTGTCGACATCACCATCGGTGTCAGGAATGATCGCTTCAGGCGGGCATTCAGGCTCACAAACGCCACAATCAATACATTCATCGGGGTGAATAACCACCATGTTTTCGCCTTCGTAGAAACAATCTACGGGGCAAACTTCGATGCAATCCATGTATTTACACTTGATGCAGCCTTCAATAACAACGTAGGTCATCGGGTTCTCCAGTAATTCAATAGTTATTTAATCTTGTCAAATACCACAACGGAGCTTGGGCGCGGTGGCGTTCATTAAATCTGTCAGTTGACTTAATCGTCAAGTCCCATCCGCGTCAATACCCGTTTGCGAGCCTCACCTCGATCCTGGTCCGAGACGTAGATCAAGCCGCCCACCCGGCGCAAGAGATTTGCTTCATAATCATGCAAAACGCCGTCGGCGTAGGCCACTTCCCACAGCATTTCGATAATTTCGATGCGGTCTTCTGGTGAATAGCTGTCCTTGATGGTGCGGGTGAAACGCAGCAGGTGATTTGACTCTTCCTGGGCTTCTTCGGCGGCCTCGATCAAGGCAGTGCAAGCCTCGGCATCTATGGCGAAATGTTGGCCCAGCACGGCGGCAATGGTCGCGCGCTCGTCATCATCAAAAACATCATCCAGGGTGGCGGCTTCGACCAGCAAGGCCGCCGCTGCAATCTGGCGTTCGTCTTCTACTTTATCGGCTTCTGGCTGGGAGGTGGTGCCAGAGAGTATGGATTTAATACGTTTCAGCATTGGTTATTTCAGGTCACTTGTAAGGAAAGGGTTTTCCGCAGAGAAGGCGGGCACATTAAGCGAAAACTGTTGGCCAGGCAAATATGCGGAGCAAACAAACGCAACACTCTAATCATCCTCGGCCAGAAACCGTTCCATGGCGCGTCGGTCGGCTTTTGTGGGTCTGCCAGCACCGGGCTCCCGACGGGCCGGAGAGCCTTCCAGGGGGCCGCGTCTTTTGGACAAGGGCTGGTTCAGTTCCGGTGGAGCCAAATCTTCATACAAAGCCTGGGCTTCGGTGGCGGGGCCACGGCGATCTCCCAGGGCCAGGATTTGCACAGTCCGGATGATCCGACCTTGTGGAAATGTCAGCACATTGCCAACGGTTACGGTCTGGCTGGCCTTGGCAATGACATTGCCGTCGACGCGAATTTTGCGGGAGGCGCCAAGACGAGACGCGATGGAACGGGTTTTGAAAAACCGGGCAAACCAGAGCCAGCGATCAATGCGCAGTTTGCCGCCTGGATCGGGGGGCTGTTCCTTAGCCAGGTCTGGTGCCAGGTCTGGTGACTTGTCGGGCGTCTCGTCTGATCCGTCAGCCATTCATCATTTCTTTCAGACCAGCAAAGGGGCTGTCCGGATTGATCACGGGTTCCGGTCTTTTGCCGGTCTTGCGTTTGCTGTGGGGCTGGCGGCTTTGCTTTTGCAATTGCCGTTTTCTTTCGTTCAGGGATGGACGCCGAAACTGTTGTGCCTGGTCTGCGATGGCTTCTGCCTTGATATATCCAAGGCCGGTCAGGATCGGCTCCATGGCGTCTTTGGAGCAGCCTGGCAAGGACAGCATGTCAGGCGATACCTCGAACGGTTTGTTATCAAAGCCGCGCAGCAAATCAGCCACGCGTTCAACGATATCAATGCGCACAACCATTTCGCCAAAGGGGCGATAGCCGTTGGCGGCATACCAGGCCAATGGTGTGCCCACCTCACTGGGCAAGGATACCCGTCCGGCGGGCAGCGTTTGCGTTTGTTGTCCGGGCCGGTGAAACACTGTCCACAATAATCCGCAAAGGGCGGAACGTTTGGCTTTCAGCAACGCCGGTACAAACACAGACCAGGCCCCGATGCGCACACCGGCGCGGCGCAACGCCTGGCGGTCGGGGCGTGGTAAATCACGCGTCAGATCATTCACCTGGCTACGTGGCAAGTTGCCAAAGTTTTCCTGTAACTGAAAAACCAGACCGCGGGCGGCACCGCCAAGTTCATCCTTACCCGCAGCCGTCTTGTGGGTCAGGGCCACCAGAGGCTGCAACAGATATTCAATGCGGTTTTTGACAAATGAGTCCAGGGCCGTAATCAGGCTGCGCCGATCCAGATCTTCCAGATCATTGGCCAGTAATTTGACGCCAGGTCGAAGGGCTGTTTCACCTTTGCTTAGTTGGGCAATTCCGATATCCAGCCAGTTGATTTGTCCGTCTCCCTGGATGGTGATCGTGGGATCTGTATTGGCCAGGGAAGAGGTAATGTTTGACAATAAACGTGCGCGCCTGGCCAGTTCTGCACTGACCAAGGGACGTGCGGCAGCGCGCAAGGTGCGTTCGGTATCCAGCCGGTTGTCACTTGCCGAGGTTGCGTCCATGTCGAGCACGAATTGCAGGCCTTCGATCTGGCCCACACGAAAACCTTCGATCTGCACTTCGCCATCCGATTTGATACCGCCCAACAAATCGGCTTCTGTGTCCCCCAAACTGCGAACAAGGGCCGCGGCGCGCTGGTCAACGAAGCGCTGGGTCAGTTGCTGATGCAGGGCATCGGACAGCCGGTCTTCAATTTCCCGCGCCCGCATTTGCCAGCCAACGGCATCCTCCAGCCAGTCGGCGCGGTGCGAAATAAACGTCCAGGTACGGATATGGGCAAGCCGGGTGGCCAGGGTGTCGATGTCGCCATCGGTTTTGTCCAGTCGCTTCAGGTGGTCACTGACCCAGTCGGCTGGCAAGCCACCATCGTCGGCCAGGTGGCGATAAAGCCGGGCCAGTAAACGGGCATGGGCTTCGGCCATGGTTTTGCGAAAATCCGGAACCTGGCAGACCTGCCACAACAGGTCGGTCGCAGCCAGGCCCTTGGCCATTTCCTTGATCTCGGGCATTTGCAGCAGGCTTTTCAGCACACTTAAGTCAGCGCAATCATGGGGTCGCAACATGACATCACGCATCCGGCCAGGGGGTGGCGCTTCCAGCGATTGCAACAAGGCCGTGGGCGACGACAGGTCCAGCTGGCTATTGCGCCAGAAGATATGTTTGACCGGCCTGAATTCATGCGCTTCAACCCGTTCAATGATTTCGATGTCAGGTTCGGCGCAATTGGCTGTGACCCCGAAGGTGCCGTCGTTCATGTGTCGCCCGGCCCGCCCGGCAATTTGGCCGATTTCCGCAGGCGTCAAATCCCGCGATAGTCGACCATCAAATTTGCTCAAGGCACTGAAGGCGATGTGATCCACGTTCAGGTTCAGGCCCATGCCGATGGCGTCGGTGGCCACCAGATAATCCACTTCGCCTGCTTCAAACATTTCCACCTGGGCGTTGCGCGTGCGGGGGCTGAGGGCGCCCATGACCACAGCTGCACCGCCTCGTTGCCTGCGGATCAATTCCGCCGTGGCATAAACATCTGCTGCGGAAAATGCCACGATGGCAGACCGGCGCGGCAGGCGGGATATCTTTTTAGCCCCCGACCAGCGCAGGGACGACAGCCGGGTTCGTTCCAGAAAACGCACACCAGGTATTAATCTGCGCAACAGGGGCTGCATGGTGTCCGCCCCCAGAAACAGCGTCTCGGACGCACCACGGGCATAGAATAGTCGGTCGGTAAAGATGTGACCTCGTTCGGGATCGGCACAGAGCTGGATTTCGTCGATGGCAACAAATTCAAAGGGCCGATCCAGCGGCATGGCTTCGACCGTGCAGACAAAATATTGCGGATCTGGTGGGACTATTTTCTCTTCGCCGGTAATCAGGGCAACCGTATCTTTGCCACGCAAGCCAACAATGCGGTCATATATTTCCCGGGCCAGCAGGCGCAAAGGCAGGCCAATAATCCCGTTTTTGTGCCCCAGCAGCCGTTCAACGGCATAGTGGGTTTTACCGGTATTGGTTGGTCCCAGCACGGCCAGGACTGGGCCGGGTTCGGCCAGTGTTCTCAGGTGCACCATACAACATTGAAGATCGTAAATCGGGACCTGAATTGCAAGGGGATTTGTTGTTTCAGGTCAAAATTTGATCAACAAAGGCGGGCACGATCTCTGTGGCGGGGCCGTTGATGCAGTCGTCAAACATCGTCGCACCCTCGGACGGTTCCAGGTTCAGTTCCACGGAACGGGCCCGGCCCATCTCGCGGATTTGCGCCACATAACCCGCCGCTGGATAAACATTGCCCGAGGTGCCGATGGATAGAAACAGGTCGCATGTCGTCAGCGCTGCATCAATACGCCCCATTTCAAAGGGCATTTCACCAAACCAGACCACATGGGGGCGCAAATAATGTGATGTCTTGCAAACCGGGCAGGGGGTCTCCAGGCTGATGTCTTCCAGCCAGACACAGACATGGCCACAGTTACCGCAGCGTATTTTCAACAATTCACCATGCATGTGGATGATGTTTTTGGCACCGCCTTTTTCATGCAGGTCGTCGACATTTTGCGTCACGATCAAAACCTCGCCATCAAATTCAGCTTCCAGCCGCGCCAGGGCCTTGTGGGCGTCGTTCGGTTCGGCATCTTGCAGGTTCTGGCGGCGGGCATTGTAAAAGTCATGCACCATCACGGGATCACGGGCAAAGCCTTCCGGCGTCGCCACGTCTTCCAGATTAACCCTGGTCCAGATGCCGTCTTTGTCGCGAAAGGTACCCAGTCCACTTTCAGCCGAAATACCGGCCCCGGTCAGGATAACAATGGAACGTCTTGAATTTGAAGGTCCCGAATTTTGTGTCATCGTGAAAACACCCATATGGTAATCTTCATAAATTGATAATCTCCGTAAAGAAGAATGGTTTGATTAAAAATTATTGGGCGAGGGGGAACAAGTGGTCATTGCAGTGTTGTTCGTCTGTACCGGAAATATTTGTCGCTCACCTTCGGCGGAAGGTGTGTTCCGGGAACTGATTGCGCGGGAAAAACTGGTCGACCACATCGATGTGGCCTCGGCCGGCACCCATGGCTGGCATGTGGGCAATCCACCTGATCCACGGTCTATCGAGGCTGCTTTAAGGCGCGGGATCGATATCAGGGCCCAACGCGCCCGGCAGTTCAAGGCCGCAGATTATGAAAGCAATGACTATGTTCTCGCCATGGACGATGAAAACATGCGCTTCCTGAAATCGACATACTCAGAAGATGTGCGGGCACGTCTGGCAAAGTTCTTAACCTTCGCACCGCAGTTGACCGAGAATGATGTGCCGGATCCCTATTACGGTGAAGGCAACGGTTTCGAGACCGTGCTGGATATGATCGAAGCCGCGTCCCATGGGTTGCTGGCCGATATACAGGCATCGGGGAAACTGACATGACGTCGCTGGAAGATATTGTCGAACAGATAACCGGCCAACGCCCCACGTCCCTGACCAAGCTGGCGGGTGGCAGTGTGGGCGACGTCTGTCGTCTCGATTTTGCTGATGGCAGCCGGATCGTTGCCAAGTTGGGCGAAGATGGGAGCAATCTGAATATCGAAGGACGCATGCTGGCTTACCTGCGGGATAATTCACAATTGCCCGTACCGGAAGTTTTGTTTGCAGCAGAGAATTTATTGTTGCTGGAATTCATCGAAGGCGAAAATGCGCAAGGGGACGCGCCGGAAATGCATGCCGCCGATTTATTGGCCGCTTTGCATAACCTGACGGCTGAAAACTTTGGCCTGGAATTCGATACCCTGATCGGTGGTCTGCACCAGCCCAACCCGCCGACAAAATCCTGGCTGGAATTTTTCCGCGATCAGCGCCTGCTTTATATGGCGGCCCAGGCGCGTGATGCCGGAAAGTTGCCGGGTGATATCTATGACCGCGTCGAAAAACTTGGCAGCCGCCTGGCTGAATTTTTGCCGGCCACAAGCAAACCATCTCTGATCCATGGCGATCTCTGGGGCGGTAACATCATGGCCAAAGACAACCATGTCAGCGCCTTCATCGACCCCGCCATCTATTATGCCGATGCCGAAATTGAACTGGCCTTCTCAACCCTGTTCAACACCTTCGATAAATTATTCTTCACCTGCTATCAAATGCACCGCCCGCTGGAACCAGATTTTTTCGAAGTCCGCCGAGATATCTATAACCTCTATCCTTTATTGGTCCACGTGCATCTATTTGGCGGCAGCTATGTAGGTTCCGTCGATATGGTTTTGAAAAAGTTCGGGGTTTAGCCAGGTTTAGATGTTTAACCAGGTTGAGCCAGGCCGAATGCCTGCTCAACCCGGTAGGTATGACCGTCACTGGAATAAAGCGTGAAATGGTCGACGGTAACCGGCCCGGCGTAAAATCCGGCGCAGGATTGCAGCCACTGGATGACACGGTCGGGCGGGGGATGGCGCAAGCGGGCAAGGGTGATATGGGGGCTGAACTTGTGGTGGCGGTCGGCATCGACACCGGCGCGGGTCAGGGCGACGTCGAGTTTTGACTTCAGGGCTAGCAGTTCCGGGCTGGGTTGGATACCGGCCCACAGGATGCGTGTCTTGCGACCTTCGCCGAAACAACCGACGCTGTCCAATGTCAGATCAAAAGCCGGGAAGTCAATTTCAGCCAGTTCGGCAATCGAGTCGCGGGCTTGATCCTCGGGGACGTCACCAATGAAGCGCACAGTCAGATGCAGCTTTTCCACGTCCAGCCAGCGGGCACCCGGCACCCCACCGCCCATTTGATGCAGGCGTTCGCGGACATCCAATGGCAAGTCAACGGCCACAAACAGTCGGATCATGACAGCCCCCTCCTTAAAATCAGTCTCTATTCCGGCGCACGTTTGCCTGCCAGCAAAGCTTCAAGATACGGCAGTATCTTTTGTGCAATAATGCGCTGGCCTTCTGCCGTGGGGTGAATGCCGTCATGTTGGTTCAGGTTGGCGATGCCGGCAACGCCCTCCAGTAAAAAGGGATAAAGCAGGATTTGGTGTTTGTCGGCCAAGCGGGTGTAGACAGCCTGAAATTTTTGGCCAAAGTCTTCACCAAGATTGGGCGGGGCCAGCATGCCTGCCAGCAGCACCGGCATGCCGCGTTTCTTCAGGGCGGTGATTATCGCGTCCAGATTTTGAAATGAATTTTCCGGTGTCAGGGCGCGCAAGGCGTCGTTGCCACCCAGGGCGACAACAGCAAATCCCGGTTTGAGATCGGCTCCATCCAATGACCAGGCGAGGCGGGCCTTGCCGCCAGCGGTGGTGTCGCCGGAAACACCAGCATTCACAATCGTCACTTTGCTGCCTTTGTCGGCCAGCATTTTTTGCGCCACATAGGGCCAGGCTTCCTGTTCTTGCACGCCGAGGCCAGCGGTGATGCTGTCGCCAAAGGCGACGATGACAGGGGTTTCAGCACGGGCTACCGATGCGGGAAACAGTCCCGCGAGCAATATGCCAAGCACAAAAAGAATCCTCAGGTGATTGGCTTGTGGCCCCGGCCTTCCTATATGTTGGGGAACGCTTGGTCGGGCACACAGGATTTTATTCAATATGGACATGTCTTCAGGGGCTTCAGAGGCTTTAGGGGTTTCAGGTGAGGCGCTGGTGAATTTGCAGGATTTACATCTTACCCTGGATAGTGGGGCAGGTGCCGTCAATATCTTGCGCGGTGTTGATCTGCAAATCAGGCGTGGCGAAACCCTGGGGGTTGTCGGGCCTTCTGGCTCGGGAAAGTCCACCATGCTGGCTGTGACGGCCGGGCTGGAACGACCCTCCAGTGGCCGGGTTGAAGTCGCCGGGAAGGACCTGGGGCAACTGAGCGAAGACCGGTTGGCCCTGTTTCGCCGTAAGCATGTGGGCATTGTATTTCAGTCTTTCCATTTGATCCCGACCATGACGGCGCTGGAGAATGTCGCCGTGCCGCTGGAACTGGCAGGTTATGCAGATGCCTTTGATCAGGCCCGCGCCAGCCTCGCCGACGTGGGGTTGGAAGACCGTCTGACCCATTATCCAACCCAGTTATCGGGCGGCGAACAACAACGTGTGGCCCTGGCCCGCGCCTTTGTGGGCGAGCCTGATCTTATTCTGGCGGACGAGCCCACGGGCAATCTCGACAGTCAAACCGGGGCTTCAATTATCGATCTTATGTTCGGCATTCGCGGCGCCCGTGACCTGACTTTGATGCTGATCACCCATGATGATCAGGTAGCTGATCGCTGCGACCGTGTCGTGCGCATGGCCGATGGCCAGCTTGAAACCACGACCCTTGGGCAAAACGGTGGTTCTGATGTTTCCCTGGCGGCTGTTTAAGCCATGACCTTGCCTCTCAGTGCCCGGTTTGCCTTGCGGGATTTGCGTGGCGGCCTGAAAGGGTTCCGGATCTTTCTGGCCTGTCTGACCCTGGGCGTGACGGCCATTGCCGGGGTGGGCAGTCTGGGGTCGGCCATTCGGGCAGGCATCGACAGCAATGCGCGAAACCTGCTTGGTGCGGATTTGGAAGTGCGTCTGTCCAGTCGCGCCGCCAGTGCGGAACAGGTCAGCTGGCTGGCAGACCATAGTACGGCCCTCAGTTTGGTGCGCCAATTGCGAACCATGGCGCGGGTGCCCGTCACGCAATCAGACAAGAGCGGCAGCCAGACACTGGTGGAACTGAAGGCTGTCATGGCATCGGGCGCTGCCGCTTATCCCCTCTATGGCACGGCGGTCCTGGAACCAGCCATGTCCCTGGAGGCGGCCCTTGCGATCATAAACGGCATAAGCGGTGCCGTTGCCGAACCAGCCTTGCTGGCACGTCTTGGCGTCAAGGTTGGTGACCGGCTTGATCTTGGCAAGACCCAGGTTGAACTACGCGCCGTGCTGGTGAGCGAGCCGGACCGGGTGAGTGGCACCTTTGCCCTCGGGCCGCGCCTGATGGTAAATAATGACACGCTGGATGCTGCCGGGCTAATGCAGCGAGGTAGTTTGGTGCGCCATAATTACCGGATGCGCCTGGCCCCTGAAACCGATGTCAAACAACGGCGAGAGCAGATCGATCTGGCTTTCCCCGACATGGCCTGGCGTATCGCTGATGTCAAAACGGCTCAGCCGTCGGTCAAACGTTTTGTGGATCGCCTTGGATTGTTCCTGACCCTGGTGGGGCTGACGGCCCTGATCATTGGTGGCGTCGGTGTGGGCAATGCGGTGCAGGCCTATCTTGCCGGGCGCACGGATACCATCGCCACCCTGAAGTGCCTTGGGGCCGAGGGCGGTTTGATCTTTCGCATTTATTTAATCGAAATTGGCTTGCTGGCTGTGCTGGGTATTGTCGGCGGCCTGGTGCTTGGGGCCGCCTTGCCCATGATTGCCTTGGGACTGCTGGAAGGTGAGCTGCCGGTGGCGGCTGATATTTCTGTGTATCCTGTGCCCTTGTTACGGGCGGCAGCCTTTGGTGTGCTGACGGCTTTTGCCTTTGCCCTGTGGCCTTTGGCCCGCGCGCGTGAGGTCCCCGCGGCCGGTTTGTTCCGCGATATCATCGGGGGTCAGCGCAAGTGGCCGCCCTTGCGCGATACCCTGATGCTGGCCATCGCCGCCGTTTTGTTGGTTGTGCTGGCCCTGACGACCGGCGATAACGCGCGCCTTTCGCAATGGTTTGTGGTGACCACCCTGGCTGCCTTGTCGGCTTTCTGGTTTTTGGCCCGCAGCCTGATCTGGGTGCTGGCGCGCTTGCCGCGGTCACGCAAACCAGGTTTGCGCCTGGCCATGTCCAATCTGGTGCGCCCTGGTGCACCGACGGCGGGTGTGGTGATTTCCATGGGGGCGGGCCTGACGGTACTGGTCACCATCGCGCTGATTGAGGGCAATCTTAATCGCCAGGTTCAAAGCCGCATCCCGGAACGCGCCCCGTCTTTTTTCTTTATCGATATCCAGCCCGACCAGGTCGCAACTTTCGAGGCGACAGTCGCCGGCATCGATGGGGGCGAGTTGATCCAGCGCGTGCCCATGTTGCGCGGGCGGGTGGCAAAGATCAAAGGTCTCAACGCCGATACCATTCCGGTGGAAAAAGACGGCGGCTGGTTTGCCCACAATGAATTGGGCTTTAGTTATATGGCTGAAATGCCCGAGAATACGGAACTGACAGACGGGGCCTGGTGGCCGCTGGATTATGCCGGACCGCCGCTGATTTCCCTGGGCACCCACGTTGGAGAGCAACTCGATATCAAGGTCGATGACACCGTCACCTTTAATATTCTCGGGCGCAAGATGCAGGCGCGGGTGGCCAATTTGCGCAAAATCGACTGGACCACCATGCGCCTGAATTTTGCCGTGATCTTTGCTCCTGGTGCCCTGGAAAGTGCACCGCAAGTTCATATCGCCACGGCCAGCGCCCCAAAAGACCTGGAAACCAGCTTAAGGGATAACGTCAGCAAGGCATTGCCCAATGTCTCGGCAATTCGCGTCGGCGATGTGCTGGACACGGTGACGGCCATGTTTGATCGTATTTCATCGGCCATCCGGGCCTCGGCTTTGGTGACGGTGATCGCCGGTATTCTGGTGCTGGCCGGTGCCCTGGCGGCAGGCCATTCGAGGCGGGTCTATGATAGTGTGATCCTGAAGGTGCTGGGGGCAACCCGTCGCGATGTGGCCCGCGCCTACCTGATTGAATATGCCTTGCTGGGCGGGGCCACCGCCATATTGGCCACATTTGTTGGCACCACAGCCGCCTGGACCGTGATGACCTTTTCCATGGCGGGAGAATGGGTATTCCTGCCTGTGGCTGCGGGTTTGACAGCTGGGGGTGGCATTGTGCTGACGATTGCCCTTGGATTTATTGGCACCTGGCGGGCGCTTGGACAAAAAGCTGCCACAGTTCTGCGCCATGTTTAGGGGAAGTTGCGTGGGTAACCCTTGAAATTCCATGCAAAAGTAACGATATTTGCCGCTACAAACAAATTTGAACGCCACGGGAGCAAATAATGGCAATGGATACCAAAGCACGCCTGTCGATGAATGCAGCGGGCGCTGCGACACAACAAAACATTGATGAGGGCCTGCGCAGTTATATGCTCAAGGTCTACAACTATATGGGTTCAGCCCTGGCCTTGTCGGGCATCGTCGCCTTTGCAGTCGCAACGACCCCGGCCTTGCAGCAAGTCATTTTTGGCAGTGGCCTTGTCTGGCTGTTTATCCTGGCTCCCATTGGTCTTGTCTTTTTTCTCAGTGCCAAAATTGCGACCATGAAATCCTCAACGGCCCAGACAGTGTTCTGGATTTTCGCCGGTTTGATGGGCATCTCGCTGTCATCGATTTTGTTGCAATACACAGGTGCCAGTGTTGCCCGCGTATTCTTCATCACGGCAGGTACCTTCGGTGCCATGAGCCTCTATGGCTATACCACCAAGAAGGACCTGACGAAGTTCGGCTCTTTGCTGATGATGGGCCTGATCGGCATCATTATCGCCAGCGTTGTGAACATTTTCCTGGCCTCTTCAGCCCTGCACTTTGCGATTTCTGTTATTGGCGTTCTGGTCTTTGTTGGCCTGACAGCCTACGACACGCAAAAAATCCGCCAGATGTATCTTGAAGCGGACAGCAGTGAAGTGTCGAATAAAAAGGCCATCATGGGTGCCCTGACATTGTACCTTGATTTCATCAACCTGTTCATCATGTTGATGCATCTCTTTGGTCAGCGAGATTAAACAAGACAAGTTCTAAAAATGAAAAGGCCCGGCAATTAGCCGGGCCTTTTTTTGTGGCTGAAGGCTTCCCTCAGAACATCGTTACTTGCCAGGCGATGCCGCTGAGGGTGGCACCGACGACGCCCAACAAAATGTAGAAGCCAAAGATCGGCAGCCTGACAAGTGCGAAGACGGCCATGGCGGCGGGGATGCTGGTGACACTGCCGGCAATCAGGAAGGACATGGCAGCTCCCGGCATCATGCCAAGGTTCAACAGGGCGTCGATGGTAGGCACGGCGGCATAGCCATTCAGGTAAGTCGGGATGCCGACGAAGACGCCCAGCGGAATGGACCACCAGTTGTCGCCGCCCAGCCAGCTGCCAACAAAATCAGCGGGCAGGTAGGCCACCATCAGGCTTTCCAGCAAGAAGGCCAGGGTCAGCCAGCGCAGCAGAAACCAGCCGGTTTCTTTTGTAGAGCCAACAAACTTTGCCCGGCGTTCTTCATGCTGCCAGAACTTCCAGACGATTTCCGGATCCGTGCGCTCGGCAAGTGGCGCTGTGTTGGTACCACACCCCATCGTGACCATGGGTCGCAAGGGATTGGCGAAAACGGCTGATTTGGCAAAGACATGCATGGCAAACCCGGCGCCCAGGCCCATGACCACGGCGGCGATGGTTTTGGCGGCGGCGAAAGGAATGCCGAGCACAGCCGAGGTCACAAAAAACATGCTGGGGTCCATAATGGGGGAGGCGATCCAGAAGGCCATGACCGGGGCCAGGGGTACGCCCGCCGCCAGCAGCCCGGCAATGATCGGCACCACACCGCAGGAACAGAACGGCGACAAAGCACCAAACAGGGCGGCCAGGATGATGGTTTTGGTGGGGTTGCCGGAAAAGACATGGGCGATTTGTTTATCGAGGCCCGTTGCTGTGGCCCACGCGGCCAGCGAGACAGCGACAATGAGGAAGATAATTATGCCACCCAGGCTTTGGCCGGTAAAGATGGCGCTGTCCAGGGCTTGGTCGGGCAGGAAAATCAGCAAGCCCGCGAAGACGCCGATGATAGTCAGTATAACCTTGTCGGCCTTTTTCAACCAGGCAAGCGGTGAGGCGGGTGAAATACTTGTGTCAGACATTGTAAATTTCTTTCGTTTAGCTGGCTTGTGCCGTTGATGGCTCGGCCGTAATCCCTGTGCAGCATTCGGCAAACAGCATGCTGGCCAGACCGTTTAACTGATCAAAGTCCGGATGACAGCGCAGCACCCGACCTTCCCGGTCCTGGCGAATGACACCGGCCCCAACCAGTTGCAGTAAATGATGTGACAGGGTTGATCCGGGAATTTCCAGATGCTGGCGGATATCGCCAACAGGCAAACCTTCCGGTCCTGCCTTTACCAACAGCAAGACAATTTCGAGACGCTTGGAATTGCCCAGGGCCTCCATGCATCGTGCAGCTGTCTCAATATCCATAAGTCTGATTCCTATATTTCGATAATTCCAGAATAATCGAAATATAATCAGAGTCAACAAAAATATCAAGTCGACATTTTCGATTGCAAATACAACTGGTTTTTTGACCGGGACCGAATACCTGTTTTCAAACAGATATTTTTCAACGCTGAAGGAAACGATGATGAACAGCAAAGCAGCTAAATGGGCCACCCTGATTGTGACAGGTTTGTTGACGCTGGCCTATCTCGGGGCGGGTGCAGCCAAACTAACTGGCGCAGAAGAGATGGTGCAGAATTTCGCAAAATATGGCTTGCCCGTGGAATTCATGTATTTCATCGGGGCGTGTGAAGTTGCTGGTGCCGTTGGCCTTTGGCTAAAGATGTCGCCGCCTGCACCGTGGCCCCTGCGCCGACTGGCCGCATCGGGTCTGGCAATAATTATGGTCGGGGCGATAGCCATGCATATTTTGCACGACCCCATCGTCAACGGTATCCCGGCAACCGTGTTGTTGATCATCCTGGTATTTCTGATCCGGTCATTTGGCCGCTCGGACAGCAACGCAGAAATCGGTGTTCGATAAAGATAAAGATTTGTCAGGAAGATCTTAATAGCGTGAGCGTTATTGTGACACCAGATGTGTCGCCGGTAAAATCAGCACCGGCTGTTGTATTGATATGAACATTCGGGCTCTTCACGTCGACCAATGTATCAAAGGTGTGGGGAATCATTTCGACCGCCGGTCCCCAAGGGGCATGCACAAATCTTTCGCGATCGGCAACGGTGCCTTTAAGCTCCAACACACCGCGTCTCATATTGCCCCATAGGTCAAGAATCAAATGCCCGTTATACAGGGGTTCGCCGATCCGGCCGTTCACCATTGTGATCTCAGCTGAAAAATCCGCCCCGTAGATGTCTGTAAAATCGACCTCAATTCGCCAGGTTGAGTGTCGTTCCAGGGTGGCGGTATTGAAGGCAGGTTTTGGTGGCGGGACATAGGCTTTGACGACGGGTTCCGGTTTTTTGATAACAGCGGCTGGTTTTTTGACAACAGGTGCAGGTTGAGGGGCAACAGCAGCAGTTTTGATTTCTGCCTGTTTGACGTTGGCGGGAAGGCCTGACACCAAAAGTTTATTGTCATTGCCCCTGACCGAGGCATTTTGATGCCGCCCGAATTGCCGTCTCGCAGCGCGCGTCATGCGGTCATCAAGATATTCCTTTACTTCGCCGAGGGCTATTTTCCCGTCATTGTTTCCGTAATCTGGTCCATCTGCCTTGCCATAAAGCGCGTCCAGCAAATGTTTCGTAAACATGCCGTGTTTCGCTTTCACGTCCCATGACGCGACCTGGTCGCCTTCTGCGGCGGTTATTAAAGTCATGGCCGAATTTGTTTTCGGCATCTTCGGTGTAACGGAAATACCTGATGTCGCTCTGATCAGCATGCCCTTCGGGCTGTCTCCTGAAAAACAGGCGTCCAGAAAAACCGAGAGTGATTTAGTTTTGAGCTGACCCAGGTTTTCAAGCAGCACATCCAGAGGAAAACCATTAATTTCCGGGGCATTGGCATCGGCATCAACCGGCAATAAGTAGCCGCGTTTATCCTTCAGACCAGGTACGCCGTGACCGGAATAGAAAACCACAACATCGGAACGCCCCTTGGGATCCAGATAGCGCCAGAGCTTACCTTCGTTCGAGCGCTCATTTCCAAAGGCCGTTTCCATCTGTGCCTTGGTTGCGTCTCTAATGTCGATAATGTTGTCAGGGTCGTATCCCAAAACACCAATAACAAAAGCTTTAAAGCTATCTGCATCATTGTGGGCATAATCAACGGTCGGGGTGCTCCCCTGATAATTGGAGTTCCCCATAATGACAGCTACGGCTCGCCTGTTTGTCGGGTCAGCAGTTGCCGGACAGGTGGTAACTGCTGCCAGGGACAAAGTAATTGCAAAGAGCCTAGTGAGGGGGACGATTGCGCGAAATTTGAATGTTCTGGACATGATGCACCTCGGTCTGTCAGTAGACGACAATCAGTACAGACTATCAACCGCCTTCAGGTAGTACAACATTAATTAAGTGAAACGTTAATGTTGAATATTGTCCACCCCGATGACCTGTTCGCGGAACAGCCGGGCAGCCGGGCCGAGGGGGATATCTATTTGGGAAAAGACAAAAACTGGTAAGCCAGGCAGGGACGTAATAAACGGCAGTTTCATCTGATGCAGGACACCCGCAGCCAGGTCTGCGTCAACCAGATGCGCAGGCAACATGCCCCAGCCAAAGCCGCGCAAGATCAGATCGTATTTTGATTTGATGTCCGGTACCCGCCAGATATGAGGGCTGATCACACCCTGGTCCGGCGTGGCTTCGGGTGTCTCCGTCGCTGACAACACGATTTGCCGGTGGCCAAGATGCTCCGCCGGGTCAGAGCCTTTGATGGCATCTTGAATCGAATTTACCTTCAATACCGGACTGATGACGGGCACCATCTTGAGGTGACTGACAAGGGTAAAAGGCTGGTCCTTGTGCATATCAAAGCCACTGACGCAAATCCCGAGTGCGGCCTGCCCCGCTTTTACCTGGCTGTGGGCCTCCTGCCCGGCAGTTCGGTTCAGGCGCAGTTCCAGGCCTGGATATTCCTCCGCGACAGTCGCCAGGGCATGCTCAAAAAAATCAAACGGGATCATGTCATCGATGGCCACCGTCAGAACAGGCTCTACGCCGGCAGAAAATTCATCAGCGGTACGGGACAAGTCATGGGCCGCATTAACGATATTTTGCGCCTGGCGTTGCAGGGCGATGCCGGTCGGCGTCAGAACGGCCTTGTGGCCACTGCGATCAAACAGTTTGACGTTCAAACTGGTTTCCAGGCTGGAAATGCCATAGCTCACCACATTCTGGGCCCGGCCCATTTTACGGGCGGTGGCTGAAAAGGTACCGAGTTCAGCCGCTGTAACAAACATTTCCAGCTGATCGACAAGATTAGGGTGCATCATCTCACAGTCATTTACATATAAGTCGTTCGAATAATTCGATTGATATCGCCAATATTATATCTGTTTTTTGTTCATGTGCGAATACCTATTTTCCTGAAACAGAATCATTCAGGTTTAATTTCGACTAACTGAAAGGAAAGACGATGAACAGCAAAATGGCTAAATGGGGCACTCTGGCAGCAACAGGTTTGCTGACCCTGGCATTTCTTGGCGCAGGCGGAACGAAATTGTCTGGTGCTGAAGAAATGGTACAAAGCTTCAGTAAATTTGGTTTGCCCATTGAATTCATGTATTTCATCGGTGCCTGCGAAGTGGCCGGGGCCATTGGCCTTTGGCTGAAAATGTCGATCATCGTGCCGTGGCCGCTGCGCCGCCTGGCTGCAACTGGTTTGGCCATTATCATGGTTGGCGCGATTGCCATGCACGTGCTGCATGATCCCATCGTTAATGCCCTTCCCGCAGCTGTGTTCCTGGCTATCCTGGTCTTCCTGGTCCGGGCCTTTGGCCGATCTGGCGACACGGCAGAAATGGTCCCGGCTTGATTTTGATTTTGGATGGAAGGTTCTGATATGTCGTAAAAGCGGTTATATCATCTCTATGCAAGAGAACCTTTTTGAAGCCGGAAAAAATGAGTTGATTGTGCGCGGCCAGTCTGTGGACCGTGACATGGTCGAGGATTTGCAGGCGCAATCCACCGCATCGTCACCCCTGCAATTTGCAGGGTGTGACTTTGTCGCAAAGGATTTCACTGAAGCAGATTTCACCGGCTGCCATTTTACAGATTGCACATTTCCGACTTTTTCCGCGCGCCATTTGCTGGCGGCAGAGAGCCAATGGCTGAATTGTCGACTGGGCGGGGCGGACTTTATCGAGGCTGATTTTACCGATGCCCGCTTTGAAGGCTGCGATCTATCCAACAGCGTTTGGCGTGGCGCAAAATTGACCTCAGCCCGCTTTGAAAAATGCCGCATGACAGGTGTATCGTTAACGCAGTCGCACAGCGTCGGTCTGGAACTGGAAGACTGTGCGTTGGTCATGGCCGATCTTCAGGGCCTGTCCTTTCGACGCCAGACTCTGAACAATCTTGATCTGTCCGAAGCTGATCTTGCCAAGGTGGATTTCAGGGACTGTATCTTTCAGAATTGCAAAATGCGCGACGCCCGGTTGCTGGATAGCCGTTTCCAGGGTGCTGATCTTCGCGCCGTAGACATGGGCGGCATCACCCTGGATCAGGCGATGACCCTCAAGGGTGCCATTATCTCAAAGGACCAGGCCTCGTCATTATTAGCCGGATTTGGTCTTCAGGTTCTTTGAGAGGCCCGCTGCTTAACGCTGGCTGATTTCAACTGACCGCAAGCCGCCATGATATCACGACCGCGCGGCATGCGGATGGGGGCGGAAATGCCTGCATTAAAAACAATATCTGAAAACTTGCGGATCGTCGGCCAGTCGGAACAATCATAAGCCACACCGGGCCAGGGATTGAACGGGATCAGGTTGATCTTGGCGGGAATGCCTTTCAGGAGGCGCACCAGCTCAACGGCATCGGCCGCTGAATCATTTACGCCCTTCAGCATGGCATATTCAAAAGTGATGCGCCGCGAATTTGACGAACCGGGATAACGCCGGCAGGCATCCAGCAATTCAGCGATGGGGTATTTGCGGTTCAAGGGCACCAGTTCGTCACGGACATCATCATTCACGGCATGCAGGGAGACGGCCAGATTGACGTCCAGTTCCTCGCCACAGCGATCCATCATTGGCACCACGCCTGCAGTCGATAAAGTTATGCGGCGTTTGGAGATGGAAATGCCATCGCCGTCCATGACGATCTTCAGGGCTTTGCCCACATGGTCCAGATTATAAAGCGGCTCGCCCATGCCCATCATAACGACGTTGGAGAGCTGGCGTCCTTCCGAAGGGCTGGGCCACTCACCGAGGCTGTCACGCGCAATCATGATCTGGGCTACGATCTCGCGTGGTTGCAGGTTGCGCACCCAGGCTTGTGTGCCCGTATGACAAAAACTGCAATTCAGGGTGCAGCCGACCTGGCTGGAAACACACAAGGTGCCGCGGTCGTCTTCCGGAATATAGACACTTTCGATGAGCGCATCGTCGCGGTTGCGTACCAGCCACTTGGCCGTGCCGTCTGTCGATTGCTGATGACTTTCAACCTCGCCCCGGTCCAGAGATGCCACTTCCGCCAGGCGTGCGCGCAGGCCCTTGGCAATCGTTGTCATGTCTTCGAAATCTTGCGTGCCGCGATGATACAGCCAGTGCCAAAGCTGGTTGGCGCGCATGCGCAGGGATTTTTCAGGCTCGCCCAATTCACGAAAAACATTGGCCAGCTCGTCCCGGTCCAAACCGACAAGATAGCGTTTGCCATCGGCGTCAAAGTCGCCGGGTCCCGCATTGTCTACAGGTACAGGTTTTTCAATATCGGTCAGGTCGAGCATGTTTTTATCAGTCTTAATCATTTGGCTTAATCTGGTGCTTTTTGATTCTTTGGGCACCCGACCATTCAGATGTCCGACAGAACTATTTTTTGCAGGCCTTGCTGATGGCCTTGTAGGCATTGGTAAAGCCCGAAAGGGAAAACCGGTAGCTGACCCGGGTGCCCCGTTTGGACTGACCTGAAACCTTCATGTCATCACCGGCCCGCATGGCCGCAACCAGCTTGCGGTCATCGGCTTCATCGTAACTCCAGGCCGTATCGACGCTGGTATACATCTTGTTCTGCTTTTTGCCTATGGAAATCACGACCTCGCTGCGGGCCTTGAAGGGATAACCCACGTTCAAGCTGACTTCATCTCGAATTTTCGCCTTGGGGCGGTGCGTTACCATGCCGTAGACATCGCCGTGCTTGACCTTGGCTGGTTCCATATTGACCGGGGTGGAGGTCATGAAACAGGTTTTACCGTTTTTGCTGTCGGAAAAGGCGTAGGCTTCCCAGTCTTTGTGCTTGCCCAGCAGCTTGGGCGTTTGGGCCAGGGCAAGGTTGCTTGCGAACATAATCGCAGCAGCTGCGAACAGGATTGTCCCGAGATGTCGGGTGATTCTCATAATCGTCATGCCTGGCCTGTCATTATCTATCTATATTTCTTTTGCAGTCTGCTCATGCATCATCTGCATTCCGCAGTGTTAAATCCAGATCATTGGTCCGCAGCTTTTGCGCCCCATGGATATGATCCGCCAGATCAACGGGAATGTTGCGACTGGTGATCGGCCGGGCGGCGAAACGCCCCAGGCTGGTCACCCGGTCATACATCACGATGGCCCCGGCAGTCGCCACATTGATACAGAATTTTGTCGGAATTTTGACCACATGGTCACATTTCGCCACAAGATCAGGTGACAGGGAGCCTTTTTCCGGTCCCAGCACATAGGCCGCCTGCTTTGGATGATGGAAGCTTGGCAGCTCGATGGCCTCGTCCAGCAATTCGACGCCGATAATAGCGCAGTTATCCGGCAGCATCATGGTCGCCACATTGTCAAAACGATAATAGGGCATTTGCTTCCAGGCATCGCTGGTGTCGGAGCCTGCGGACTTAAGCGGCAGTTTGCTGTCGATGGTGAAGGCAAAGCTCGCCCCAAAGCCATGGGCCGAGCGAAACAGATTGCCTGCATTCATGGGTTTGCTGAAGCGTTGGACACCGATTCCAAAATAGCCGCGCATTTGACCGAAACCTGATTAAACTGTTGTTTATGCTTGTTGTGTGATTTAACCCGGACAATAACGCGGCCCAAGCGCCAATCCAACCCCGGCTTAATATGAGTTTTAGTAAAATGTCCCAGTCTCGCGCTAACCCCATCGCAGTTGAAGTCACCCGTGGTCAATCGCCTGAGACGGCTTTCGTCGAAAGTCGCCACCGGGCATCTTGCGCCGTTGTTGCTGCTGACGGCACCATCGTGCACGGATGGGGTGATGTGGATCAGTTGGTTTTTCCGCGTTCCGCCATCAAACCGATTCAGGCTTTGCCGCTGATTGAAACAGGTGCTGCGGATGCCTTTGGTTATTCTGCTGCTGAGATTTCCCTGGCCTGTGCGTCGCATCATGCCGAAGACCGCCACGTAGAAGCCGTGACCGACATTCTGGGTCGAATTGGTTTGACAGCAGAAGCCTTGGAGTGTGGCCCCAAAGTTTCCATCGACGAGGCGGTGAAGATCGAGCGCTTGAAAAAGGGTGTGGAACCCAGTCGCTTGCGCAGTGATTGTTCAGGCAAACATACAGGTTTTTTGGCCACAGCCATGCATATGGGCGAAGACCCGGCCGGTTATATTGATCGCACACATCCGGTCCAGCAACGAATTTTCCAGACCATTTCCGAGATGTGTGATGTGGATGTGTCGACGCTGCC
This sequence comes from Alphaproteobacteria bacterium, assembly GCA_018650465.1. Lineage (GTDB taxonomy): Bacteria > Pseudomonadota > Alphaproteobacteria > UBA2966 > UBA2966 > JABILA01. Next base: position 64,488 of record JABIFY010000007.1, on the reverse strand, counting down.
AGAAGGTATTGATGGCTGTTCTATCCCGGCGCTGGCTATTCCCTTGTCAGCCCTGGCCTTGGGGATGGCGAAGCTTGCCAATCCAGGCGGCTTGGGCGCGGTGCGTGAGGCCGCAGCCGACCGGGTTGTGCAGTCGATTGCCGCTGAACCCTTCATGATGGCCGGTACGGGGCATTTCTGCACCGCAATCAATGCTGCCCTGAAGGGTAAAGTCGTGGCCAAGACCGGGGCTGAAGGCATGGTGATGGTCGCGGTTCCCGCCAAAGGTTTGGGCATCGCCATCAAGGTTGATGACGGTGACATTCCAGGCCGGGTCCGTGGTCCGGCGTTGGTGGCAGTGCTGAAACATCTCGGTGTGCTGGATGATGCGTCTGCGGCGACCCTGAAAGACTATATCGAAATCCCGGTGCACGATTTTAACGGCCGCCTGGTCGGCCTGTCCAAAATCCAGGATGACTGGCCGCCGGTGCGGTGATGGTCGGAAAGGTTCAATTCTTCCAATTCGTCATGGCCGGGCTTGACCCCCTCCCTGGCGGGCTGACCGGTACCCACGTCTTGGGGCTGCTTTCGTTGAGACGAGGATACCCGTGTCGAGCACGGGCATGACGAGTAAACTAATGAAACCCAAAACCCACGTCCTGCCGGATCTGCTCGCCCCCGATCTGAAGCTGGTGTTCATCGGCACCGCTGCCAGTGCGGCATCAGCCACAGCGCAGGCTTATTATGCCCATCCCGGTAATTTCTTTTGGCCGACACTCTATAAGTCCGGTCTGACCCCCCGAAAGTTTGCCCCAACTGAATTCCGCGAATTGCTTGGCCTTGGCATTGGCCTGACAGATATTGCCAAATCCGCCACCGGGTCGGACGCGCAAATCCCCGACGATGCCTGGGATGCGGATGCTTTGCAGGACAAGATCAGAAAATATCAGCCTGCCTGCGTGGGCTTCACGTCAAAGACGGCGGCTGCCTCAACCCTGGGTTTGAAAAAAATCGATTACGGTTTATTTTCACAAAGGCTTGGCGAGACACGTCTGTTTGTGCTTCCCTCTCCCTCAGGACGGGCGCGCGGTTACTGGGATGACAGCTGGTGGTCAAAACTGGCGCGACTTGTGAATCAGATCAAATAATCAACAACAGGATAAAGACATGAAAGCGGTGCTGTGTAAGGAATTTGGTGGACCCGAAACTTTGGTGGTGGACGACATTCCCACGCCAACACCGGGTGAGGGGGAAGTCAGGCTGCGCATTCATGCCTGTGGCGTCAATTTTGGCGATACCTTAATCATTCGCGGAACCTACCAGGTCAAGCCGGAACTGCCTTTCAGCCCAGGCATGGAATGTGCGGGCGAGATTTCTGAAGTGGGTCCAGGCGTTAAGCATCACAAGGTTGGCGATCGCGTATTGGCCATGACCGGCCATGGCGGCTTTGCCCAGGAAGTTATTGTGAACGCCAAGCTGTTGATCCCCATTCCCGACAGCATGCCCTTTGTAGATGCGGCTGCTTTCCCCGTGGCTTATGGCACCAGCCATGTGGGTCTGGATTATCGCGCTGGTCTGAAAGCCGGCGAAACCCTGTTGGTTCTGGGGGCCGCCGGGGGTGTTGGTCTGACAGCTGTGGAAATTGGCAAGGCGATGGGGGCCACGGTTATTGCGGCGGCGAGCTCGGCTGAAAAGCTGGAAGTCTGCAAACAATATGGCGCTGATCATGTGATCAACTATTCCGAAGAAGACATCCGCGAGCGGGTCAAGGAAATCACTGGCGGCAAGGGGGCCGACGTGATTTATGATCCGGTGGGCGGCGATGCCTTTGATGCCGCCATGCGCAGCATCGCCTGGGAAGGCCGTCTGGTGGTAATCGGTTTTGCCTCAGGCCGGGTGCCAGAAGCCAAAGCCAATATCCTGCTGGTCAAGAATATCTCGGTGGTCGGGTTCTATTGGGGTTCCTACAACATCAAGAAACCTGAAGTCGTCATGGACTCAATGAAGACCCTGTTGCAGTGGTACGATGCCGGCAAGATCAAGCCTCATGTCAGCCATCAAATCCCCATGGAAAAGGCCGCCGATGCCCTGGAAATGATGATCCAGCGCAAATCCACCGGCAAGGTCGTGCTGACTCTGGATTAGGATCGGGGCGATGGCAGAAACCAGCGCCAGGGTCGACTGATATGATCACTTATTACTATGCAGCCTATTCGTCTTACGCGTGGCTGGGGTCGGCCCGGTTGCTGGAAATTGCTGCGACGTCAGGTCGTGCCCTTGTCCATAAACCGATCGATTTACATCGTGTGATGGCGGCGGCAGGCAGCACGTCATTTGCCGAACGCTCGCTGGATTTCCGCAACTATTTTTTTAATCGCGAACTGGAACGCTGGGCCGAATATCGCGGCTTGCGCACCTTGGGGCGACGTCCGACATATCATCATCATGGCTATGAACTGGCCAATCGGGTTTTGGTGGCCGCGATCCTTGCCGGGCATAATGTTGATGCCCTGGCGCATGCTTTTCTGGACGGCCACTGGGCTGACGATGCTGATTTGGCAGATGGGGCCACGTTGGTTGGGCTGGTCAGAAAGGTTGGCCTGGACGGGCTGTCGCTGATTACTGCTGCCGCGTCCCGGCAAGTCACCGAAGCCTACGAAGCCAACACGAGGCAAGCCATCGACAACAAGGTTTTTGGCTCTCCGACTTATATTGTCGATGGCGATATGTTTTATGGCCAGGACCGGCTGGAGATGGTGGAACGTGCCCTGGCCGAACCGTTCAGGGATGAATGGCCAAAGCTTGAAAAGCTGGGGGATTAATTTTGAAGACGGCTGACCAGAATGAAGCGGATGTACAGGCTGATGACGTGGAAGCCCTGGTCAGAATGGAATGCGTGCGCCTGTCCTATCAGCATGGTCTGGGCAATCGTTTTCGTATTTTGTTTGCCTATTTCTGGATTGGCGCAGCGCTTTGGTACGCTGGGCTGGAAACGAATATACTGGTGGTCTGGGCTTGTGCCGCTTTTGCAACAAACATCGCCACGGGTATTCTGGAAATGCGATACCATTCCGCGGACGTAGGCCCGACCAACGCAGGACAATGGGGCTGGTATCGCGTTATTCTCAGTTTCTTCGGGGCCTTACCACTTGGCCTCGCCGCTTTTATCCTGCCTGCCACACAAAACCTTGTCCCGGAATTGATCCTGTTTATTGTCCTTGCGACAACAGGCAGCATTGCTTGTGCGGGTTTTTCAACCTTGCCTGCCGTGTATTTGGCCGTGAGTGCCGGGTCCGTTGGCCTGGCCTCCATTGCCTTTCTGATCCGGCAGGAAGAAGGTTATTTGATCCTTGCGGCGATTGGCGCGAGCTGGCTGATTGTCACACTGAGATCAGCCATGGGGGTCTCGCATTCCACCATCGGTGCAATTCGGTCCAACGAACGTTTGCGCCTGGAAATCGAACAACACGAAATCACCCGTTCAAAACTTACAGATCTGAACAATCAAAAGGATCAGTTCTTTTCAATCATTGCCCACGATTTGTTGAGTCCCTTTACGATTCTGCTGAATTACAGCCAGATGCTGAAGACCAGCGCCCGGTCCATCAGTCGGGAGAAAGTCGCCGAACTCAGTGGCGCCCTGAACGAGGCGACCGAGGGTGCGTTACTTCTGGTGCAGGATTTGCTGGGCTGGTCCCAGATACGGATGCATCAACGGGCAGCGGAACTGGAACCCTGTCCCCTGCGCGAACTGATCGCTGAAACCCTGCGCGAAATAGAATTTGTCGCCCATGAAAAAAACATCCAGCTGATAGATGAAAGTACGGCTATGACAGCCATGGCAGATCGCCAGATGTGCCGGACAGTGCTTCGCAATCTGATCAGTAATGCCATCAAGTTCACGCCGGAAGAAGGCCAGATAAAGGTCACCGCCGCATCAGACGGCAAGGTTGCCAGGATCAATATTTGTGACAGTGGTATCGGCGTAGAAGCGGCGCGGCTTGAAACCCTGTTTGATATCGATCCGGAAAAATCCACCGATGGCACCAGTGGTGAATCCGGCACAGGCCTTGGTCTGGTTTTGTGCAAGGAATTCGTCGAAAACCAGGGCGGTAAAATACAAGCACAAAGCACACCGGGCGAGGGCAGCACCTTCAGCTTTACGCTTCCCCTGGCATCCTGATCGGCTTTGCAGGTGTCGTGATCGTCGTAAGGCCAGGTCTTGATGGCTTCACAGGCTTGACCAGTCTTATTCACATCGGTGCGTCCATGGGAGCGGCTGCTGCGGTGACGCCAGTTTGGTTGGCAGCATCAAATATACCGAACTTGTTCATGCGGCTATTTTGTGCTTTTGGTTTTTCCAGGATGTACCAGATGCCTGGACCCTCACCGGGGCCGCGATAATCATTTGTTCGGCGCTTTATATGATCCGTTGGGAATCCGGAAAGGGGAAGTCCGTAAGGCAAAGCGGGTCGCACGGGCAAGTGGGGCAAAACCGGTGTTGGTCTAGTCCAGTTTTTTGAAGGCGTTGGGGTAGAGCACATTGCCGGTGATGCCTTCAAGGACGCCGGGTTCCAATTCCAACGCCAGAAAAGAATCTCCTTGATAGGGCGAATCAAGCTCGTCCGCCAGGCTTGAGGAAAAATCAAAGCGGCCATAATAATCCGGGTCGCCCAAGACCAAAACGACCTGCACCCCATGTTTGCGGCATTCCCGCAGCCCTTGCATGATCAGTCCGCCGCCAATGCCCTCGTCCTTATGCGCGGCAGAAACGCTCAGGGGTGCCAGCGCTGCCCCGCGTAACAGGTTCTTGCTTGTGCCGACAGGTATGTCGCTGAACAAAATGTGGCCGACGATAATATCGTCGTCCAGAGCGACAATTGAAATCAGGGCATCGCCATCTTTGCACAGGTCTTCAACCAATATGGCTTCAGCCTCTTGGCCAAAGGTCTGGTGCACAAGATCGTAGATCAGGCCCGCTTCACCGGCTGCCTCCAGACGAAAGGTAATCATTGGTGTTCCCGCAAATAATAAATCAGGTCCAGTTGAGGTGGCGGGACATCCGTTTGTGACAGCAAGGCGTGGGCCTGGCCGCGATGGTGGGTCTGATGATTAAAATAATGGCTCAGCAGAATCGAAATTTCGTCCGCCTGATCTTCCCCGGCCATGTTGCGATATTCCAGCCAGCTCATCAGAGCGCCATCATCCAGATTTTCGACGTAATTGATAATCAGGGCATCTTCGGCAAGTCGGGCCACACGCAAACCGACAAAGTCGGCATACAATTCCTGGTTCAAGGCCAAAATACCCGATGTGCCGCCGGTAAACCGCGCCAGCCAGGATCGGTCACCGACCAGAATATGGTTCAGGGTGGCATGGATTGAGCCAAAAAAGCTCGGCCGGGATTTCAGATATTCAGCCTCGCTGAGTTTAGCGCAGGCGTCATAAATTTTGACGTTCGCCCAGGCATTGTAGTGGGCAAATGTTTTGAAATGTTCGTGCAGTGAAAGTGCCAAAATATAAATCCCGGTTCCATGTCTAATCTTGCAACAAGAATGGAACCGGGAGTGGGGTGGCGTCAATGGCCGAGGCAATCAGAACACCATTAGAACCCGGGCTTAAACGAATATAAAGCTTGAGCTGGTCAACCGATCTGATCAAGCACGCCAGAAGGGCCGATTGGCCATTTCACGTAATTGCCAGCTTTCCAGACCGATGTCTTTCATCATATGTGGCTCAAGCTCGGCCAAGCGACGGCGTTCCTGCGTCCGGCCATACCAGGTATTCAGGGTACCCAACAGGCCACCAACTACTGAAAATGACCGAGAAAAGCTAATCATCGAATGAATTGAACGTTCCATCATATTCTCCTGCAAAATCGTCTCATATTTGTTGCAGTAACCGGTTTGTTGCTGCTGATTAGGAAAATAGGCTTGATTTCACTTGATCTCAAACGATATAAATTCATGAAATGAATTAGAAAATCTAGGGAAAACCAAATCGATGGCCCGTCGCCTGCCACCCCTGAATGCCCTGCGTGCCTTTGAAGCCGCCGCCCGGCACCTGTCCTTCACCCGGGCGGCTGAGGAACTTTTTGTAACCCAGGCTGCCATCAGCCATCAGGTCAAGGCGCTGGAGGTTTGGTTGGGCCAGCCCCTGTTCCGGCGCAAGAACAGAAACCTTTATCTGACGGAAGCAGGCCAGTCCTATTTCGGGCCACTTGGCATGGCCTTTGACGAGATTGACAAGGCGACAGCGCGGCTGAACGCTCTCGACAGTTCGGGCACCTTGACGGTTTCAGTGTTGCCCTCCATTGCCGCCAAGTGGCTGGTGCCGCGCATGCGCGGCTTTCGCGAGAAATATCCTGAAATCGATGTGCGCCTGTCACCGTCCACCCACCTGACTGACTTCAGTCGCGAGGCGGTCGACGTCGTCTTGCGCTATGGCCGGGGCGACTGGTTTGGTATGCGAGCGGACCAGTTTTTGACCGAAGACATCTTTCCGGTTTGCAGTCCAGATTTGTTGAAGGGCAAAAACCCTTTGAAAGAACCGCACGATCTGAAGCGACACACCCTGTTGCATGACGACTATTTCGAGGACTGGACACGCTGGTGCCTGGCGGCAGGGGTAACCGACATCGATACGGACCGGGGCCCGGTTTATGAAGATAGTGCCAATCTGTTGCAAGCGGCCATTGCTGGCGAAGGCGTCGCCCTTGGCCGTTCCGCACTGGCGGCAGATGACCTCGCCGCCGGGCGTCTGGTGCGGGTGTTTGATATCAGCCTGCCCCGTGAATTTGCCTATTACGTCGTGGCCCCTGAGGCCAGCGCCGACCGCCCCAAGGTCGCCGCCTTTCGGGACTGGGTGATTGAAACCGCGGCGAATGACAAACGACGGAGTTAGGAAAGGTATTCCACAAAAACATCGGGCGCGCAGCTTGTCCCGGCCTTTGTTTCATGTAACTACCGGGGGATATGCAATCAACTATCATTAATGAAAACCGCCACCGCAAGGTCTGGCGTCTGGCCGGGCCGATTATTCTGGCCAATGTTTCCGTGCCTATGCTGGGGGTGGTGGATACGGCGGTGATGGGTCACCTGCCCGAGGCCTGGTATATCGGGGCCGTGGCCGTGGGTGCCATGATTTTCAGTTATGTCTATTGGGGTTTTGGTTTCCTGCGCATGGGCACCACAGGGCTCGTGGCGCAGGCCTACGGGGCCAATGACACCGTCGAGATCCGGGCCTTGCTGGGCCGCGCGCTGTTGCTGGCGTTGGTCTTGGGGATTGTCATCTTTGCCCTGCAATGGCCGCTGATTTCCGGTGCTTTGTGGTTCATCGAGGCCAGCGACAAGGTGGAAACCCTGGCCCACAGCTATTTTGATATCCGGGTCTTTGCCGCCCCCGCAGCCTTGGCGAACTATGCCGTGCTTGGCTGGTTGCTGGGATTGCAGCGGGCCAAAAGCGCCTTGATGTTGCAGATATTCATGAACGGCGTGAACATCGTTCTGGATTTGTGGTTCGTGCTCGGCCTTGGTTGGGGCGTCGAAGGTGTGGCCCTGGCCACCGCCATTTCAGAATATGCCGCGGCCGGTCTTGGTATTGTCCTGGCACTCAGGGTGCTGGGCCAAATCGGTGGGCAATGGTCGCTGGATCGCCTGATCGATCCGTTGCAACTGAAGCGCTTGTTTGTCGTCAATGGTGATATCTTTGTTCGCACCCTGTGCCTGGTCACAGCCTTCGCCTATTTCACAAGTCGCGGGGCAAGCATGGGTGATACCTTGCTGGCGGCCAATGCCATTTTGATGAATTTCCAGATGATTGTGGGTTATGCCCTTGATGGTTTTGCCTTTGCCGCCGAAGCCTTGATCGGGGCCGCCATCGGGGCAAAGGACCGGGCGAAGCTTATTGAAGCTGTGCGTATCAGCACCATCTGGGCCGGTATTTTTGCAGGCCTCTTCAGTGCCGTTTATGCTGTCGCCGGAACCTTGATCATCAACGGTATGACCGACATTGGCACGGTACGCGAGACCGCCCGAACCTTCTTGATCTGGGCTGTGCTCTCACCGCTGGTCTCGGTCTGGAGTTTTCAGCTGGACGGTATTTTCATCGGTGCCACCCGCACCCGCGCCATGCGCAACGGCATGGCCATATCGCTTGCCAGCTTTTTGCTTGGCGTCTGGATCATGGTGCCCCTGTGGGGTAATCATGGGTTATGGGCAGCGTTTTACATTTACATGATCATGCGGGCGGTTACATTGGTTGTCAGATACCCGGCCCTGCTGCGCAGCGTGCCAGAAGCCGTACAAGAGGCCAGACAAGATGCCACGATCTGTAAATAATACCGGAGGAACAAAAATGAAAAACTGGTTGAAAACAAGCGCACTGATGTTGTTTTTGCTGCCGCTCGCCGTGCAATCTGCCAGCGCCATTGCTGAAGATCAGGCACCGGTAATGCCCCTGCGCTTCCTCAGTCCGGATCTGGCCAACCAGGCCGTGACCGCAGCAGTCGCCGATTGCACAAAGCGTGGCTACAAGGTCGCCGTTGCGGTGGTCGACCGGGCCGGTAATCTGGCCGCCTTCCTGCGCGACCCCCTGTCGGGTCCGCACACCATCAAGGTCGCCCAAGGCAAGGCCTTCACTGCCGCCACCCTCCAGGCCGTCACCTCACAAGTCACCAACCGCCCCGACCTGAGATTTGCTCCCGGCATCTTACTGATGATCGGCGGCGTCCCCATCTCCGCCGGCGGCCACTTCTACGGCGGCATCGGCGTCGCCGGTGCTGATCCCGAAATAGACGAAGTCTGCGGCATGACCGGTGTTAACGCCATCACGGAGACACTGGAGTTTGCCGACTAAGGCGCGTAATTATGTGTCGCTGATATTTGCGCTCTGACCCGCGTCAAAATGTTGCATGGCCCTTGGCAATCGCGTGCGCTATATACTGACGTACGGTGCCACCTTGGCATCCGATAAATTCACAGGCGAATGAGAAATAGTTTGACGTTCGGGACTTCATTCAAAGGGAAAAGGCGCGGGGCTGTTTGGCTGGCGTTGTTTGCCTTGTTGCTGCAAACGCTGCTGCCGCTTGGGCAGATGGTGCGGGCGGCTGAGTCCGATTCGACGATCTTTATTTGTACGCCGCGCGGTATTGTGCCGCTGGCAATCTATGCGAACGCCGGTGAAGAGCAGGTACCGAAAAATGACGCGGGCAAGGAAATTGCGGCCTGTGATGTTTGCACGCCGGGTTTATTCGGCCAGCATGTTCTAACGCCCGATGCGGTCTCGATTGAGCAGATCGACGGGCGCAAGACTATTGTCGCTCCTGAGGCTCCAGGCAGGGTAGATCGCCAGGCCATACGCCACTTGCCCGCCCGTGGGCCGCCACACCACATCTGAGACCTTATCGCTACTCCCCTGAGGCTTATTCGGATGAAACCGGATATCCTCGACAGCTTTTTGCGAAAGAATTCAGATGATGAACAACATGACAAATCAAACCAATACACTGTACCCGACTTCAAAGACGTCCATTAGCCGTATGGCGCCTATGGCAGCGCTGGTCCTGGCGCTTGTTGTGGCCCTGGGCCTGGTGGTGAGCAATCTGGTCGGCATAGCTTCGGCCCAGGCCGCTGAAGTAAAGGTTGGCTCTCTTATGATCAAGGATGCCTGGGCCCGGGGCACACCGCGCAGTGGCGGCGCCTTCATGACGATCCACAATATGGGTGCGGCAGATGAGCTGATTGATGCGCGTGCTGACCTGGCCAAAAAGGTTCAGTTGCACCGCACCGTGTCCGAAGGCGGTATCATGAAAATGAAACATGTGTCGGGCATACCCGTGCCCGCCAAAGGCATGGCGACGCTCAAGCCCGGCAGTTATCACGTTATGATGATGGGTTTGAATAAGCCTATGAAGCCCGGCCAGTCATTTCCCTTGACGCTTGTGTTCAAACAGGCCGGTGAAGTGACCATCCAGGTTGGTATCATGAAAATGGGTGCGACAGGTGGTCACAAAATGGACCACAAGAAGATGAAAAAGAACTAGGGCGCGTTAGTGGGACCCGGTTCAGCTTTTGGGCAGGACCGGGTTGCCCATGCCATCGCGTTTGACTTTCTTGGCCGCTTGGTTTTCCTGAAAGACTTTGCCCAGTTCAGGGACCTGAAACTGGCCGCAGGCTGAAACAGCGATCACGAGGGTGCCCAGCAAGGCAGCCCGTACAACAATCTTGCCCAAACGCATTCACTCGTCTCCATCTTCAATAATTGTTCAGCGCTTCACTCAATTATGCGCGACCCATGTGGCGCGCAACCTTGAGAAATAAAAGCGACGGGGGAATTAACACTATTTATTGCTGTGAGACAACATGGTTTCTCTCAAGACCCAAGAATCCAGACGGAACCCGACCTGGCCATGCCGGGCCGCAGTCCTCAGTCTCTCATGCCGAACAGGTAATAAGACGTGGATACGCGAGCCGAGCCCGCGCATGACGGAGCGGGGGTCAGGCTGTGTCGCCGTCGGTTGCCCCGTCTTCACCATCCCCCTCATCAAACTCCGCATCCAACAACGCCCAGCTGATGCGGTCGGCGTGATCTGCGAGGGTTTCTTCTGAGGCATCTACAGGCGCGTCGGTGTTTTCCCATGGGGTGGCTGGCCAGGCGGCATCACCTTCATGGCGGGGGATGATGTGCCAGTGCAGCCAGGGCACCATGTTGCCGAAGGAGGCCACATTCATTTTGTCGGCCTTGTATAGCCGTGCCAGCACGCCGGTCACAAAGCGCACTTCGCCCATCATCAACAGATAAGTCTCGCCGTCCACTTCATGGATGTCGCAATACTGTTCCATGGGGATAACCAGGCAGCGACCGGGATATGACCACTCGCGGCTCAGGCGCACTTCGCAGGTTTCCAGTTCGACGACGGGCCAGGTGGAAGATGTGAGACGTTCGTCGATCATGGGGCTGGTCCTTTTGTGAAAGTGATGGCTGGGGTTGCTATAGATCGTGCCACGTATTTGCCTTCTGGTTTAACTCAGCTGGGCGTTTTATCCCTGCCATAACCAATCACCAGGTGCTGACGATGGGATAATTTTCAGCAAGGAAGCGGTGCGTATCCGACAGCAGGGACGCGAGCACAGTGGTGTCGCGGCTGTCACCCCGCTCCTGCCAGGCGGCGACCAGGTTGTCCCAGATCTTCAGGGTACAGTGGATTTCGTCGCGCACGGCGCGGATCAGGTAGATGGAGGAATCCATATCCCGCAGGACGTCGGCCACATTCTGGTTTTGCTTGTCCAGCAGCGTGAATTCGCTGTCCAGTTTCTTGTAGGCATTCGTCAGTAATGGCGGCACACGCTCCAGGCTTTCCCGAGCTGCCATGTTGTTGTGGCAAATCGTTCCGGCCGTTTTAACCCGCTTGCCGATACTATGGATCAGCATCAAACGTTCGCGCAAGGCTTCGACAAAGGCGGTCTCGTGCACCAGGTCATCCATGCGCCGTTCCACTTCGACAACACCGCCGTCGCCGCCATTTTCCAGTTCCAGATGCTGCGCCAGCTTGCCGATACTTTCTTTGATTTTGGCCCTGATTTCGGGTTTCTCAAGCTCCTGCACAATATTGCCGCGGCCGATCTCGCTAGCCGGTTTGCCGGTCACCCAGGCCACCAGTTCAATGGTCAGTCGCGCCCGCGCAACAAGCTGGTGGCGATCCGCTACCGACCAGGAAGCCGAGCCATCCAACAGTTCATTGGGAATGCTGTCATTGATCCGGATGGTGTCGACAAACTTCAGGGCCTTGTCGACTATATCCAGCAAGTCGCCGTCATCGCTTCCGGCGCTAATGCCAAATTCCTTGCGCAGGGAGGGCAGTTGAACCAGTGCATTGCTCTCCCCCATGGGGGTCACAAACACAGCCCTGTCACGGGATTTGTCCGTCGTAAAATAGCTGCCCGGCGCGCTGAAGACCCGGTGCTGAAAGGCGAAATGAGTGCTGACGTCCATGAAGGTGCCGCTTCAGGATTGCAACTCGGGACAATCACGGAACAGCTCCAGGGCTTCCGGGTTGGCCAGGGCATCCTTGTTTTTAACCTCGCGGCCATGCACCACATCGCGCACGGCCAGCTCAACGATTTTGCCGCTGATGGTGCGCGGGATATCGGCCACGGGGATGATGCGGGCGGGCACGTGGCGCGGGGTGGCGTTGTCGCGGACCTGCTTGCGGATGCGGGCAGCCAGGTCGTCGTCCAGGGTGATACCGCTGCCCAAGCGTACGAACAACACGACGCGAACGTCACCCTCCCACTGCTGGCCGATGACCAGGCCTTCCATGATCTCAGGCATAATCTCGACCTGACGATAAATCTCGGCGGTGCCAATACGCACGCCGCCGGGATTGAGCACGGCGTCCGAGCGGCCATAAATGATCATGCCGTCGTGCTCGGTGATCTCGCAATAATCGCCGTGCCGCCAGACGTTATCAAACATTTCAAAATAGGCCGCGCGATATTTTTTGTCGCCCGGGTCGTTCCAGAACTCGATAGGCATGGACGGGAACGAGCGATGGCAGACCAGTTCACCCTTGTCGCCACGCAACGATTTTCCTTCGTCATCAAACACGTCCGTCGCCATGCCTACCAGTAACGACGTGATCTCGCCGCGCCAGACCGGACGCACAGGGTTGCCGCCGGCGAAGCTACCCAGCAAATCCGTGCCGCCCGACATGGAACTGAGCGGGATATCGGATTTCACCTTTTCATACACATAATCAAAACTTTCCGGCAGCAAGGGCGACCCGGTCGACAGGATCGATTGCATGCTGGAAAGGTCGTGCGTTTTCATGGGATGGATGCCGCCCTTGTTGCAAGCGTCGATAAATTTGGCCGAGGTGCCGAAAATCTCGACCTTCACTTCATCGACCAAATCGAACATGGCGTTGCCGTCGGGATAAAATGGCGAGCCGTCATAAAGCACCAGGGTGGCCTCGGAAGCCAGGCCCGTCACCAGCCAGTTCCACATCATCCAGCCGCAGGTCGTAAAGTAAAATAGTTTTGTCAGGGGTGCCAAATTGCAATGCAGCTGATGCTCCGAGAGATGCTTTAACAGTGATCCCCCGGCCCCGTGCACGATGCATTTCGGCAGGCCGGTGGTGCCAGACGAATACATAATATAAATCGGATGATTGAACGGTAATTGTTCAAAAATGATCTGATTTGGGGCGTAATTTGCGACAAAATGTCCCCATAATGCTCCTTTTTCAAGGGCCTCAATGGCTGGATTTTCATCCGTATAAGGCACCACAACAATGCGCTTCAGACCCGCCATTTGGGCGGTAATTTCTTCGATCCGCTCCAGCGAATCATGGGCCTTGCCGTTGTAATAATAACCGTTGGCCGTGAACAATACTTTCGGCTCAATTTGACCAAAACGATCCATCACACCCTTAACACCAAAGTCAGGCGAACAAGACGACCAGACGGCCCCAATTGAGGTCGTGGCCAGCATGGCGATGATCGCTTCCGGCATGTTCGGCATGAAGCCCGCGACCCGGTCGCCAACCCCCACGCCTTCGGCCCGTAAGCCTTGTGCAACGCTGGTTACAGCATCATAGAGATCGCCAAACGATAGTGTTCGTTTAACCTGGTCTTCGCCGCGAAAGATGATTGCCGGGGCCGTGTCTCGCCTGCGTAAAAGGTTCTCTGCAAAGTTCATTTTGGCGTCCGGGAACCAGCGCGCGCCCGGCATTTTATCGGCGTCAGCAACGATGCGCTCGCCCCAGGTGCTGACCTTCACACCGGCGTATTGGCACAGCAAGGGCCAGAAGTCTTCGTTATGTTCCCAGGTCCAGCGATGAAAGTCCGGGTAGTCCGCAAAGGCCCGTCCAGCCTTGCTTTCTGCCAGTTTCTGAAACTCGGCCATGCGCGATGAGTCGATTTGATCGGCGGTTGGTTGCCAGAGAGGTGTGTCAGGCACGGAAAAAAATCCCTTGTTCGGAAATACTTTGGCAAAACTATAACGTGGTGTCCGGTCACGCAATGCTGCCATGTGGGAATGACGCTGGTGCTCGCTCGGCCGCTTCTTTAGAATGTTTCAATGACTGCTCCGTCCGTGTTTTCCCTGCCTCATAAACTGTTGTCCCGCCTGCCGCAAAGCTTGCAGGCGGCGGTGTTTATGATTTTGGCTTGCGCCATATTTTCTCTGATGTCGGGCCTGATCCGGCATATTTCAGAGACGGTCCCGGCCCTGGAAATTGTTTTCTTTCGTAATGTCTTTGGCTTGTTGGCGCTGGCACCATGGTTCTTGCGCAATGGCGTCGGGGCCCTGAAGACAACGCGTTTCGGCCTGTATCTGGGGCGCGCAACACTCGGCACCGTGACCATGTGTTTCTGGTTTGTGGGATTGACGTTGGTACCTTTGGCTGAGGCCACGGCCCTGTCATTTACAGCACCTTTATTTGCCACGGTTTTGGCCATATTTTTCCTCGGTGAAAAAGTCCGTATCCGGCGCTGGACGGCGACTTTGGTCGGTTTTATTGGTGCCATGATTATCTTGCGACCGGTGGTTTCCACGCTCGAGCCTGGCATCATAATGATAATGATTTCAGCAGCGTCCATGTCGACGTCAGGCATATTCATAAAAAAACTGATGGTCACTGATACGCCGGCACAAGCGGTCGCCTGGGCCGGTATTCTGATGGTGCCCATGACTCTGGTGCCAGCCTTGTTTGTCTGGATCTGGCCGTCGCCAGAATCCCTGCTCTGGCTGGTTCTGTTGGGCGTGATCGCCACCATCGGGCACTTGTGTATTACCCGTTCGATCAGCCTGGGTGATCTCACATCTGTTTTGCCTTACGACTTTACCCGCCTGCCTTTCACAGCCCTGGTTGGATATCTGGCCTTCAGTCAGGTGCCAGATTTCTGGACCTGGATCGGGGCTGCCGTGATTTTCTCCAGCACGATCTATATCTCCTGGCGCGAAGCCCGCCTGAAGTCAAAAGATGAAGTTCTTGTTGCGGCCACAGCCAGCGCATCTCACGGTGTTGACGCGGGCCTTGACGCCGAAGCAGCTGCCGCGTCGGTGGACAGGAAGACAGGCTCGTGAACGAAAAAGCACAAAATCCCCTCTCACAAGTCGGGCAATTGCCGCCAAACCTGCAAGGCGCTTTGTGGATACTCAGTGGCGCAATTCTGTTCTCTGTTATGGCGGTGTTCATCAAATACCTTGGTCCTTCTTTGGGAACGCCGACAATCGCTTTTTATCGGGCCATATTCAGTTTCCTGACGATCCTGCCCTTTGCCTTGAGCGCAGGATTGGCAGGCCTGAGAACCAATCGTCCTGTTCTGCATCTTTTTCGCGGAATGCTTGGTACTTCAGCCATGTTTTGCGGTATTTTTGCCGTCACAAATTTGGCTTTGGCTGACGCTGTTGCCCTGTCCTTTACCCGTCCTCTGTTTCTGATCGTGTTGGCTGTGTTGTTTCTGGGCGAAGTCGTGCGCGTTCGCCGCTGGGCCGCTACGGCAGTGGGGTTTGCGGGTGTCATGATTATGGTACGTCCCGACGGCAGTAACATCGACGCTGGGACGATGGCTGCCTTGCTGGGCACTATGTTAGTTGCCGCGACATTTGTCACCGTCAAAAAACTCTCAGTCACTGAACGACCGTCGCTGATGCTATTTTATTTTGGCATCATTTCTATCGCCATGACGTCGGTTCCGGCACTGCTGGACTGGCGAGAGCCGACATTTGATCAGTTCCTGATGCTGGTCGGAGCAGGCGTTTTTGGCGTCGCAGGCCAGGCCTGTGTTGTGCGTGGCCTGAAAATCGGTGAAGCCACAGCGGTGATGCCTTTCGATTATGCCCGGATCATTATTGCGGCAGCCATTGGCTACTGGTTGTTTGGCGAAGTGCCGGATATCTGGACCGGGGTTGGGGCGGCTGTGATCATTGGGGCGTCCCTCTATATCGCCCACCGCGAAGCCACACGAAAGAAGCACGAAGACCTTAACAATGTCGCTCAGATGTCTGAGGACTGGAGCAAGCCCGCTTGATCTGCTAAACGGGACGGCGAAAACTGATTCTTAAACCTAATATGGAGACCCCCAATGAATATAAATGGTATAGCCGCCTTGGTAACAGGCGGCGGTTCAGGCCTTGGTGCAGCAACAGCCCGCCACCTCGCAGCAGCTGGCGCAAAAGTCACTTGCCTTGATGTAAATGTAGACGCCGCAAAAGCCGTCGCCGCCGATATTGACGGCCTTGGTCTGAAATGTGATGTCACGGATGCCGCCAGCTCTGAAGCTGCAATCGCCGAAGCGCAGGCTGCCCATGGTGTTGGACGCATTGTCGTCAACTGCGCCGGTGTTGGTACACCTGGTAAAGCCGTTGGCAAACATGGCCCCCTGGCATTGGAAGCTTTTGCTCAGGTCGTGAACATTAACCTGATCGGCACCTTTAACATTATTCGCCTTTCTGCTGCCGCTATGCAAAAGGAAGAGCCACTGGATACCGCCGAACGTGGTGTGATCATTAATACAGCTTCCGTCGCCGCCTTTGACGGTCAGATCGGCCAGGCTGCTTATGCCGGGTCAAAAGGCGGTGTCGCCGCCATGACCTTGCCGCTGGCCCGTGAGTTTGCCCAGTGGGGCATCCGGGTTTTGACGATTGCCCCTGGTCTGTTCCTGACGCCCATGATGGAAACCCTGCCAGAAGAAATTCAAGCCAGCCTGGGTGCCAGTGTGCCGTTTCCGCCTCGTCTTGGCCGTCCCGACGAGTACGCCCAGTTGGTGCAAAGTATGTGTGAAAACGTCATGTTGAACGGCGAAACCGTCCGTCTGGATGGCTCGCTACGTATGGCGCCACGTTAAGCCAAATTTAAGTCAAGCCGTTGTTCTGAAGTTATAATTTCAGGCCTTACGATTTCAGAACGGCGGCTTTTCTTTTCGGAGAAATGATCAAATGAACAAAATCAACGTTGCTGAAAAGCTGGGTTCATTTAGCGAGCATTTCACGCCCAAGGTCATCGCCGAAGTCAACGGCCAATCCCTGAAAGTAGTCAAGGCGCTGGGCGAATTTGTCTGGCACAGCCACGAAGATGACGACGAACTTTTCTGGGTAATCAGTGGCAATCTGAAGATGTGCTTTCGCGATCGCGAAGTCATGGTCGGGCCGGGTGAGATGATCGTGGTACCCCGTGGCATCGAGCATAAACCGGTGGCAGAAGAAGAAGTTGAAGTTGTGCTGATCGAACCGGCTGGCCTGTTGAACACAGGCGACGCGGAAAGCGAATTGACCGTACACAATCCCGAGCGTATATAGCGCGTTGTTGCCAAGCCCTATTCCCCATTTACTGGCGTTCCCGGAGACAAGTAATGAGTGACATAAAAAAAGTCGTATTGGCCTATTCAGGCGGTCTGGATACCTCGATCATTCTGAAGTGGTTGCAGGAAACCTACGACTGTGAAGTTGTGACTTTCACAGCTGATCTGGGCCAGGGCGAAGAACTGGAACCCGCGCGTCAGAAAGCCGAAATGCTGGGCATCAAGGAAATCTATATAGATGACTTGCGGGAAGAATTTGTGGCTGACTACGTCTTCCCAATGTTCCGCGCCAATGCCTTGTATGAAGGCGAGTACCTGCTGGGCACGTCCATTGCGCGCCCCCTGATCTCCAAACGCCAGATCGAAATCGCCAAAGAGGTCGGCGCTGATGCTGTGTGTCACGGGGCAACAGGCAAAGGCAACGATCAGGTCCGGTTTGAGCTGGGTTATTATGCCCTGAACCCGGATATCAAGGTGATCTCCCCATGGCGTGAATGGGATCTGCAATCTCGCGAAGCCTTGATCGACTACGCTGAAAAACACCAAATTCCGATCCCCAAAGACAAGCGCGGTGAGTCACCTTTCAGCCAGGACGCCAATCTTTTGCACATCTCTTGCGAAGGCAAGGCCCTGGAAGACCCGTGGGTCGAAGCCGGTGAATACGTTTATTCCCGCTCTGTCGCACCCGAGGCTGCTCCGGACACACCGACTTATACGGAAATCGAATTCGAAAAAGGGGATCCCATTGCCATCGATGGCGTGGCGATGTCTCCGGCGACCTTACTGACGAAGCTGAACGAACTGGGCGGAGCCAACGGTATTGGTCGCCTTGATCTGGTGGAAAACCGCTTTGTTGGTATGAAGTCGCGCGGCATTTACGAAACACCAGGTGGTACGGTTTTGCTGGCCGCGCACCGGGGCATTGAACAGATTACCCTTGACCGTGGCGCCGCCCACCTCAAGGACGATATCATGCCAAAATATGCTGAAATCCTTTATAATGGCTTCTGGTTCTCACCCGAACGAGAAATGCTGCAGGCCCTGATCGACAAGAGCCAGGAAAACGTCTGCGGCACCGTGCGCATGAAACTGTATAAGGGCGTTGCTTCGGTTGTTGGCCGCAAGTCTCCCAAATCTTTGTACAGCCTGGAACACGTCACTTTTGAAGAAGATGACGTCTATGACCAGCACGACGCCGAGGGTTTCATCAAATTGAATGCCTTGCGGTTGAAGCTGCTGAACCGGCAGAAGTAAGATTTACCGGTCCTGATTGCTCATGGCCGATTCCAGTTTCGACGATTTTGATTAAGCTGCAATTGCTTTGGCGAGGCCTTCCTCGTCCAGGTCTCCGGCGGCAAGATCGAGAAAGGTCAGGACAATCTTTGGTTCGGAAACTTTGATCTGGCTGTTGTTTAACCGTAGAAATACATCGGCTGCAGCAAAAGCTATACTCAGGTTGCTATCGACAAAGGCCCGAATTCCGGCGAGACCGTAGGCGTAACAGGCTGCCAGTTCATGAATATCCGGATTTTCGGCATGCCAACGGTCTCTGGCTAGAATCATGACCGATTCCAGCAGGGCTTCATCGTGCAGGCCTTGTTCTCCACCAAAGCGTTGGATCAGGTCCGCCTGAATCGTTTTGATGATGTCGACCGTCAGCCAGACCGGCTCCGTCATTTTGCCAACTCACCAAGGGCGTTGCGGTAGGTGCGACGCATTTCCTTATAGGCCTCCATGGCTTTGCCAAATGTTTCGTCGCTGGCGGTTAGTGTAAGACTGTCACCGGCGCCGGTCGCATAGATTTCATCCCCCTCCGCAACATCCAGTTGGGCAAGAGCTTCTTTGGGCAACGTGACCCCCAGAGAGTTGCCAATTTTCCGAACTTTCAGCTTGTACATCAAATATCTCCGTGTGGAATACATATGTTATAACTTATTAGGGTCGTGTTGACGACCATATTTATGGCGTTCAGTTTATGCATGGCTTGGTTTGAGAGGGAATACAGATGTTATAACTATTTGCATTGCAATTTATTGAGTATCTCCCCGGCCCATTCCCTGGTCCAACAATTGACTAAACCGTGACTTTGGCGCATTTTCTCATCTCGCAAGTGCGAAAAGCCCCCCACCTGGATTTAGGTCCATACTCTGAGTAATGAGATTTCGTAATGAGTGATTTCGAGAAAAAAACCCTTGCAGATTGGCGCGACCTGGCTTCAAAAGAGCTGAAAGGGCGCGACCTGGATGACCTGACCTGGAAAACACCGGAAGGGATCGACGTCAAGCCGCTGTATACCGCTGAAGACCTGGAAGCCGCACGGGCTGAAGGCTATGACGCAGCGACAATGCCGGGGATCGCGCCTTACACACGCGGGCCCCGTGCCACCATGTATACCGGTCGTCCATGGACAGTGCGCCAGTATGGTGGATTTTCCACGGCCCGGGAGACCAACGCCTTTTTCCATCGCAATCTGGCCGCCGGGCAAACAGGGGTATCTGTCGCCTTCGACCTGGCCACGCACAGGGGCTATGATTCGGACCATCCACGTGTGGTTGGCGACGTCGGCAAGGCAGGTGTCGCCATCGATTCCGTCGAGGATATGAAAGTCCTGTTCGAAGGCATTGCGCTCGACAAGGTCAGTGTCTCCATGACGATGAACGGGGCGATTTTGCCCGTGATGGCGGGTTATATCGTGGCAGCGGAAGAACAGGGCGTGGAATTGGCCCAGCTGTCCGGCACGGTGCAGAACGACATTCTGAAGGAATTCATGGTCCGCAATACCTATATCTATCCGCCGGAACCCAGTATGCGGATTGTGGCTGATATTATTGCCTATACGGCGGAACATATGCCGCGCTTTAACTCGATTTCAATTTCCGGCTATCACATGCAGGAAGCGGGTGCGACGGCCGTTCAAGAACTGGCCTTTACCCTGGCCGACGGCGTTGAATATGTGCGGGCAGCTGTGGCGCAAGGCCTGGACGTGGACAAATTTGCGCCGCGTCTGTCATTCTTTTTTGCGATTGGCATGAACTTCTTTATGGAAGCCGCCAAATTGCGCGCTGCCCGCCTGCTGTGGGCGCGCCTGATGCAACAGTTTGACCCCAAAGACCCGCGCTCTTTTTCCTTGCGCACCCACTGTCAGACTTCGGGGGTCTCCCTGACGGAGCAGGACCCTTACAACAACGTTGTGCGCACAGCTTACGAAGCACTGTCCGCGGCCCTGGGCGGGACCCAAAGCCTGCATACAAATGCCTTTGACGAAGCCATGGCCTTGCCAACGGATACCTCGGCCCGCATCGCCCGCAATACCCAGATTATCCTGCAGGAAGAAACCGGCATTACCAATGTGGTCGACCCTTTGGCAGGCAGCTACTACGTTGAAAGCCTGACTCACGAGTTGGCCGAAGCAGCCCAGAAGCTGATCGACGAAGTGGAAGAGCTGGGTGGCATGACAAAGGCCGTGGCTGAAGGCATGCCCAAGCTGCGCATTGAAGAAAGTGCGGCCCGCCGTCAGGCCCGTGTTGATCGCGGTGAAGATGTCATCGTTGGCGTCAACAAATACAAGCTGGCGGATGAGGCAGAAATTGATCTGCTGGAAGTCGATAACGATGCGGTACGGGAATCGCAGATTTCACGTTTGAAAGACATGCGTTCCGGTCGGGTTGAAGCCAAAGCCCAAGCGGCTTTGCAGGCTCTGGAGGCAGGCGCCCGTTCAGGCGGTAACCTGCTGGCCTTGTCCGTAGATGCCGTTCGCGCACGGGCCAGTGTCGGCGAAGTTTCTGATGCCATGGAGCGTGTTTTCACGCGCCACAAAGCGACGACCCAATCCGTGTCAGGGGTTTATGGCGGTGCCTATGCCGATGATGAAAGCTTCAGCAATATTCAGAAAAACGTTACCAAATTTGCCGACGCCCAAGGCCGTCGCCCGCGTTTAATGGTGGTGAAGCTGGGCCAGGACGGTCATGATCGTGGTGCCAAGGTTATCGCCACGGCCTTTGCTGATCTGGGCTTTGATGTAGATATCGGACCTTTGTTCCAAACCCCGGAAGAAGCCGCCCGCCAAGCCGTGGAAAATGATGTGCATATCGTCGGTGTGTCGTCCCAGGCAGCTGGTCACAAGACTTTGGTGCCGCAGCTTATTGCGGCCCTGAAGGCCGAAGGTGCAGGTGATATTCTGGTGATTGTTGGTGGGGTTGTGCCGCCAAAAGATTACGATGAACTCCGGGCCGCCGGTGTCGGCGCGATCTTTGGTCCGGGCACAAATATTACTGAAGCCGCCGCTGATGTGATTGACCTGGTTTCAGCGCGTCACGAGGCGGCGGAGTAAGACTGCCTCAAGGCTCGTTGATCAAATCCAGAGGATAGATAGGGCGGCGGATATTGACGAATTCGAGCTGACTGTTGTCCGAGGTCGTCACGCCCACACCGTCACAAGTCACCGTCTCCCGCTCAATTGATGCAAATCCGGCGCGATAGTGAATGCGTGATTTCAGGATCAGGTATTTTTTGAATTTCGGATCAATGCCAACGGACGTGAAAATGCCCTGGTCCCAGGGTTCGTGATGCAAAGACGTAATCACGATCTCCATATTGCCGGTGTCCAGCACGGCGGTGTCACCAAGCCGAACTTCAACGCCGGTATACATGGGGCCACGCACCACCCAATTCCCATCCGTCAGGGTTTTCACATTGCCGGTCACTGTCAGGGGCTCACCCTTTTTGTTGATGGACGGCATGTCGGTGCGGCCACCAAGTTCCAGAGTGATGGTATTGCCGATGCCTGCGGCTTGCATTTGTTTGACAGCCTCAGGGTCCCATACGGCCCCGACAGCGACATCTTCCAGTCCCTGACGCAAGACTTCTTCGATAACTTCCATTGTGTCCTGAGTGGCACCTGAGCCAGTATTGTCAGCATGATCCAGCATGATCACAGGATTGTCGCCAACAGGGGCTTCCAGAGTTTTGGCGCGGGCAACGGCGTCTTCCAGGGGTTCGCCCTTATAGACAAAATCCTCGCGTTCTTTCCAGCCGATATTAAGAATCCGGTCGCGGACCTCAACAGCCTGATCAACGTTACCATCGCTAATGACAATTGAGGATAATCCGGCATCGTGAATGTCCGCCAGAGGAAAGCCGCCAAACGCTGTTGCAGCCAGAACGCCCGGTTCCTCTTCAGCGGCCTTACACATGTCGATGAGGGATTTCATGGGCTCGTCATCTGTTCCCATGCGCAGGGTTTGCGCCAGAACCGGACGATTGCCCCAGGCCATGGTGGCGTTAACTTCACCATCAAGATGGCGAAACAGAATTTCACCAACCTGTTCCGCGACTTCATACATATCCACGTGAGGGTAGGTCTTGTAGCCGATCAGGGCAGTGCAGTTGTCGATCATTTTCTGTGTTAAATTGCAGTGCAAATCGCAGGTCACCGCAATGGGCAAATCGGGGGCAATTTCGCGGATGCGTTCCAGCAAGGTGCCTTCACCATCGTCGGTGGTTTCAGCCACCATGGCTCCGTGTAAATCCAGCAAGGCCGCATCACAGCCCACGCGCACGGCATCCAGAATAGCGTCGCTCATGCGCTCATAGGCATCTTTGGTCACCTTGCCTGATGGCATGGCCTCACCAGCGAAAGGAGTGACGAACGTATGCCCTCTGGCCCGGGCCAGTTTGATATAAGCGGCCATGGGCATGGCGGTATGTTCATAAGCTTCGCGGGCGGCATCACCAAATTGGGCCCCCCAGTCCTCAAACCGTTGAAAGTTTGCCGGGACCGGCGAGAACGTATTGGTTTCGTGTTTCATCATGGCGATAACCAGGCGCATGGGAACTCCGCTAAGCTGGTTGATTTGTCGCCATGATAAAACAGATAGTGGCCTTTAGACCATCACCGGACAAAATTTTGTTTGTGACCTGGAGCCTTTAACTCGTGGTTTTCAAACGCTTGTGCTGACAGGGCCACCGCTTTTTGGATTGCTGCTGGGCCAAGGCTTCACAGGGAAAGGCATCTCTTCAGTTTCAAATGTCAGAAAATTGACGACGCTACGCAAATAGGTACCGATTTCCTGGCCTAGTTCCTTCAGGGGATCAAGGGGTTTGCCGGTCAGCAATTTGAAGGCAACTTGCAGAACAACAACGACAAACAGAACCATTTCAGCGACGTTAAACGTGATTACAAACAAAACCATGTAGGCGATACGCTTCCATGTGCTTTGTTCAGTCAGGTTGCTTTTGGTCTCGCTATCCATCATGTGCTCCGTTATTTCGTTAATACCAGACCTTGGAAATGGCTATTTCTATGGTCTTTGCAAGTGATTTCACCAGTCAGTTTTTAAAACGGGCAAGAATCTTTTTGTCGTGTAGCTCCCGCAAGGCATCATTGGCGATCCATCGGGTGGGGGGCGTATCCTGTTCCAGAATGCGGTTGCTGACGCCGATTGCCGCCAGATTCAGCGCCTTGTTGCGCTTGCCGATTTGCCGCAAGGCCCAGTTCACAGCCTTTTTTACGAAGTTCCGGTTATCAAAGGCGTAGTGTTCGATCAAAGGAAAAAAATCGATGAAGGTTTGGTCAGGTTCCTGTTTTTTGTGAACTGCCAGGGTGGCTAGCAAGGCAAAGCCTGCCCGTCGGACAAATTCCTCCTCCCGTGCAGCCCAGGTCGTAACCTTGTCAAAAGCAGTGGCATGATGGCGAAAAAGGTTGATGCAGCACTGGTCACAGACATCCCAGGAGGCAAAATCAGTGACCCAGCTTTCCATCAATTGGTCTGTGACCTCCTTTTTTTGTGCAATCAGCGGGGCCAATATGCGTGCATCGACGATGCCGGTTTGCCACAGTTCCAGAGCCAGGTTGTGGTCGCGACCAATCTCGCGGGCCAGGTTGCGAATTTGCGGCATTCGCAGGCCCAGGGAATTTTCAATGTTGATTCCAAAACGGGCCTTACCCGCCAGGGCTTCGGGATCCGCCATCGCTTTCATCTTGTTTATGAGATTCTTACATCCTGGCGTCATGTGAAATCCTTGATCTTAGACCGCTGTTTGCCTTTACATTATACACAAATTGACTGCAATATCGCGGTCTGTGACGCGCGCTTGAGCCTTGGTGAAATCAGGTGAGATCAAGTGCAGATGTCTAACCGGAGGTTCCGTGTGCTCGGCTTTATAACCCGCATGTTTTTGTCGATGTTCCTTGATAAGGAAGGACGTCGTGCTTTGGCGCGTCGGGCCTATGTGACCAAACTGGAAGATGAGTTGAAGGTTGAGATGGCCAAGACCAATGCTCTGGTCAAGGCCATGAATACCCAGGCCGGACAAAGCCTGGGTATTTCCGATAAAAGACAGACCGAAATCCAGACCGCGATGGTTAATCAGGCAAAAGCCCAGGAAGCATTGGGCGAACTTGATCTTGAAACACGACAGCGCATGCTGGAAAGTGCTTTGGACAAACCTCAAACTGAACCTGTGCAAGCCGAGTATGAGCCGGAAATTGTTGTCGCCGCCAGCGAAACAGATGATGACGAGTTGTTTGGCACTGAGCGCGATACCTGACTGCCTTTTTCAAAATTTGGATATTTAGCCGGTAGTTCATGTCTGATCCGACCACAGCCACTTCAGCAATGCAGGCTCTCGCGGATGGTGTTGTGGCCGGTGAGCGCCGGGCCCTTGGCCGGGCCATTACTTTGATCGAATCACAACGGGCCGATCACCAGTTACAGGCAAATGAACTACTGTCTTTGCTGTTGCCGCAATCCGGCAAGGCCATACGTCTGGGTATTACCGGTCCGCCCGGCGCCGGTAAATCTACCTTTATTGAAGCCTTTGGCTTGCATTTGGTGGCAACCGGCAAGCGTGTTGCTGTTTTGGCGATCGATCCCTCATCAGTGCGATCCGGTGGCTCCATTCTGGGCGATAAAACCCGCATGGAAGAACTCTCTCGTGATTCCAACGCCTTCATTCGGCCGTCACCTTCTGGCGGTACCCTGGGTGGTGTCGCCCGTCGCACACGGGAAACGATGCTGGTATGTGAAGCCGCAGGTTATGACATTGTCATCATTGAAACAGTGGGTGTGGGACAATCTGAAACAGCTGTGGCAGCTATGGTCGATATGTTCCTGTTGTTGCTGTCCCCAGGTGGTGGTGATGAGCTGCAAGGTATCAAACGCGGTATCATGGAACTGGCTGATCTCGTGGTCGTCAACAAGGCTGACGGTGACTTGAAGGCTGTTGCCGGTCGGTTTGCAGCTGAATATGCCGGTGCCCTGGGACTGATGCGGCCCTCAACTCATCTGTGGCAGCCCGAAGTCCTGATTTGTTCCGCCATCGAAAAAAGGGGAATGGCAGAGATTTTGGCCGCAATTCTGAACCATCATCAGGCTTTTGAAGCGGCCGACTCGCTTTTTGACCATCGTGCAGATCAGGCCAGAGCGTGGCTGTGGGGTGAAATCGAAGAAAGTTTAATCGATGCTTTCCGGCGGGATTCCGTCGTCGGGAAACAGTTGCATCACGTTGAAGCCGAAGTTGCCGCTGGCCGGATGACGCCTTCTGTTGCTGCGCGCAGGCTGATGGCGGCTTTCCGGGGCGAAAAAGAGGATTAATTAATCCCGTATTTCCTTGACGCCGCGCCATTGGTGGCTTAAAAAGCGCCGTTCCCGAGCTGAAGAGCCTGGGTGCAATGCTTTGCTGTTGTTGAGCCACTTATTTCGAAAATGAGCGCCCCTTAATATTGGCGACCAGACGATTGTGTGGCTTCGAGAGCAAATCATATTTGGAAACAGAATTTCTTTTCAGGAATTATCCTGAAATAACAAACGACTAAAGGTACCAGAACCATGGCACGACGCTGCGAACTGACCGGAAAAGGTGTACTGACCGGGAATAACGTGAGCCACGCTCACAACAAGACCCGCCGCCGTTTTCTTCCCAATGTTCAGGAAACAAACCTGTACAGCGAGTCACTGGATCGCTCCATGCGTTTCAAGGTTTCAGCCCACGCTCTGCGCTCGGTCGAGCATAATGGTGGTCTGGATAAATTTTTGCTGAAAGCCAAGGACGACCAGTTGTCTTCGGGTGCCTTGCGGATCAAGCGCGAGCTGGCCAAAAAAGCCAAGGCCGCTGCTGCCGCCTGAACCGGCTAGTCAATACTGTTTTTCACCCGCGCCTGGAAACAGGCGCGGGTGAACTACTTTTTACGGTATGATGTCGAAGAATACGACGAAAAGGAAATGACGATGAACAGCTCAAGTACGTACATCAAGGAATTATGGCTGCCGACGTTGGCCATGATCATCATCGTTGTAGTGTCCAATATCGTCGTGCAAATCCCGATCAATGACTGGTTGACCTGGGGGGCGCTGACGTACCCGGTATGCTTCCTTGTCACGGACCTGACGAACCGCCGCTATGGCCCTGCCAAGACCCGCCTGGTGGTTTATGCGGGCTTTGCCTTGGCTGTGATTCTGTCAATCTGGTTTGCCGGTGCACGTATTGCTGTGGCTTCCGGTACCGCCTTTTTGCTGGCACAACTGGTTGATGTTTATATCTTTAACCGCCTGCGTCGCCTGACCTGGTGGCAAACACCATTGATATCATCGACTCTGGCCTCAGCGCTGGATACAGCTCTGTTCTTTTCAATTGCGTTCTACGCCACACCGGTACCGTGGGTGACACTTGGTATTGGCGACTTTGGTGTGAAGCTGGTTCTGGCGCTCGCCATGCTGATCCCGTTCAGGGCCTTGATGCATTATGTGGCTCCGGCAGAGGCCAAAAGCTGACTGAAGTTTAGACCGCCGCCTTGATGGCGTTGGCGATCTGATCTATGGCGACGTCGCTTTCGTCGATAACCTTGGCCATCGTCACAAAGCCATGAATCTGGCCCTCATAACATTTGAAACTGACGTCAACGCCTGCATCGCTTAAACGATCTGCATAGGCCTTGCCTTCGTCTTTCAGGGGATCGTGGCCAGCTGTTATTACAATGGCAGGCGGTAAGCCTCTCAGATCTTTGGCCTTGATGGGGGAAGCCTGCCAGTCCTCTCGATCTTCAGGTGACGACAGATACTGTTCCTGAAACCAGACCATGCTTTTATGCGTCAGGATATGACCTTCTGCAAAGTCGACATGGGACCGGGTGACCATGTTCATATCAGTTGCTGGATAAATCAGACCCTGAAAGCGGATGTGGGGACCATCCGTATCGCGGGCCAGGATTGTCGTGACAATGGACAGATTACCTCCGGCGGAATCACCGGCTACCGCAAGGCGCTGAGGATCTATTGTACGACCGCCTGCACCTGCCGCAGCCCACTTTAATGCCGTATAACAATCATTTACCGCTGCCGGAAAAACATGTTCCGGGCCCATACGATAATCCACGGACACGATGGCAAAGCCGCCAGTATTTGCCATGCGACGGCAAACATAATCGTGGGAATTCAGGTCACCGATAACCCAGCCGCCCCCGTGATAGAACAGGCACAAGGGTAGAACGTCGTCAGCCGATGACCCCAAAGGGCGGTAATAACGCACCGCGATGTCGCCCAGTGGGCCGGGGATTTCAAAATCCTCAACCAGGCCAACTTCAGGCAAATCAGGTGTCAGAGCGGCCCGGCTGTCGTTGTAAAAAGCCCGGGCTTCTTCAGCTGATTTTTCTTCAATGGGGGTCTGGCCCATTTCCAGCGCTGCGGCCGCCGCTTCAACAACCCACTTGGCCCCTGGATGAAGTGTCATGTAAAAATCCCGCCTTAATTCATGCGCCGCCGTGCAGCAGGCGGCAATTTCGCCAAAGGATCATCTTCGAACAGTTCCGTCAGTTTTTCCAGCATGACGCCGCCCAATTGTTCTGCGTCCACAATGGTCACGGCACGGCGATAGTAACGCGTCACATCGTGGCCAATGCCGATCGCCACCAGATCAACGGGGGACCGGGTTTCAATCCACTGGATCACCTGGCGCAAATGCCGGTCCAGGTAATTGCCGGGATTAACGGACAAGGTCGAATCATCAACCGGCGCACCATCTGAAATGACCATCAATATGCGGCGGTCTTCCTGGCGGGCCAATAATCTCTGGTGCGCCCACAGCAAAGCCTCGCCGTCGATATTTTCTTTCAGCAGGCCTTCGCGCAACATCAGGCCAAGATTTTTCCGCGCCCGCCGCCATGGCTCGTCTGCAGATTTGTAAACGATATGGCGCAAGTCATTGAGGCGTCCGGGATTAGCCGGTTTACCGTCTGCCAGCCATTTTTCCCGCGACTGCCCACCTTTCCAGGCACGTGTCGTGAAGCCCAGAATTTCGACGCTGACATTACAACGCTCTAACGTCCTGGCCAGAATGTCGGCGGACATGGCGGCAACGCTGATCGGGCGACCGCGCATGGAACCTGAATTATCCAGCAGCAGGGTAACGATTGTATCGCGAAAGTCGGTTTCTTTTTCCAGCTTGAAACTAAGCGGGCTTTCGGGATTGGTGACGATGCGACTTAACTTGCCGGCATCCAGCATGCCTTCTTCAAGATCAAAATCCCAGGACCGGGTTTGTTTGGCCATCAAGCGGCGCTGTAAGCGGTTGGCCAACTTGCCGATCATACCTTGCAAATGGCTAAGCTGTTGATCCAGATGAGCGCGCAGCCGTGTGAGCTCTTCGTCATCGCATAATTCGGTGGCGTAGGCCACTTCGTCATAGGCCGCTGTAAACGGACGATAGGGGCGCTCGCCAGGGGGCCCATTGGTCAGATCATCGGGCCACCAGGGCTGTTCACTGCGTCCGGCATCATCATCGCCTGCGGCCTCTGCCTGGTCTTCGCCCACATCGCCTTCAGCTTCAATGCCGGCCTCGGCGTCGCCTTCGGCTGATTCCTGGCTGTCGGCTTCAGATTGTTCCGGGCCTTCGGAAGTTTGACCTTCGTCGCTGGCTTCCTGCTCCGCAGCGCCGTCTTCATCGCCCTGGGAATCGTCGTCCATCTCCTCGCCATCCCACTCGTCGGCAAGGTCCATGTCGGCGATCAGCTGACGGGCACATTTGGCAAAGGCAGCCTGATCTTCAATTTTGTCGACCAGATCAGCCAGATCGCCAGCGGCTTTGTCCAGCACCGTGGGCTTCCAAAGATCGACAATTGATTGCGCCGCTTCCGGTGGCTTGGCGCCTGTCAGGCGTTCGCGCACGATCAAGCGCAAGGCATCTGCCAAGGGGGCATCGGATAAATCCCGCACCGCATCAAAGCCTTTGGTTTTGCAATGATCTTCCAGGGCGGCATTCAGATTGTCCGAAATCCCGGTCATGCGGGCCGAACCAATGGCCTCAACGCGGGCGAGTTCAACAGCGTCAAACACAGCGCGGGCGTCGGCCCCTTGCGGCATGGCCTTGGCGTGCATGCTGGTATCGTGGTAGCGCAACTTCAAGGCCATCTGATCGGCTGTGCCGCGTATGGTGGCTACTTCATTTGCACCCAGATCACGTGACGGCATGGGCAGGCGAACGCTGTCGCCAGCGACACCCGGCGCATCGGTGGAATAAGTCACTTCAAGCTCATCGCGCGCGGAAATGGCGCGCACCGTTGAAGCAACGGCTTGCTTGAAAGGATCAGACGGGTTGTCTTTATCAGCCACGGGATGATCCGCTATTCAGGTTCAGGCGATTGAAATATTGGCAGCCGACTCAGGCAATTCTTCGCCAAAGGCCCGCTGGTAATATTCGGCAACTGTGGCACGTTCCATCTCGTCACATTTGTTGAGGAACGTTAGCCGGAAGGCAAAGGGAATGTCATTGAATATGCGGGCATTTTCAGCCCAGGTGATCACCGTGCGCGGCGACATCACTGTCGAAATATCACCATTGACGAAGCCCTGACGGGTCAGGTCTGCCAGGTTGACCATGGCGTCGATGGTCTTGTTACCATCGGCATTGTCATAGGTCGGCGATTTGGACAGTACGATCTCGGCTTCCTGATCATGGGGCAAATAGTTCAACGTGGTGACGATGGACCAGCGATCCATCTGGCCCTGGTTGATTTGCTGCGTGCCGTGATAGAGGCCTGTTGTGTCGCCTAGGCCAACTGTGTTGGTGGTCGAAAACAGACGGAAGGACGGGTGCGGCTTGATAACCTTGTTTTGGTCCAGCAGGGTCAAACGGCCTTCTGCTTCCAGAACACGCTGGATGACAAACATAACATCAGCGCGACCAGCATCATATTCGTCAAAAACCAGGGCGGTTGGTGACTGCAAGGCCCAGGGCAAAATACCTTCGCGGAATTCAGTTACCTGTTTGCCTTCACGTAGTACGATGGCGTCCTTGCCGATCAGGTCAATCCGGCTGACATGGCTGTCCAGGTTAACCCGGACACAAGGCCAGTTCAGACGGGCTGCGACCTGTTCGATATGGGTGGATTTGCCGGTGCCATGATAACCCTGGATCATAACGCGGCGGTTATAGGCAAAGCCTGCCAGAATAGCCAACGTGGTGTCACGATCAAAACGATAACCCTCGTCCACGTCCGGCACATGACCGGATGCGTTCGAAAAGGCAGGGACTTCAAAATCGACGTCCAGGCCAAATGTCTGGCGGACGGAAACTGTAATATCTGGTGACCCTGTAGGGTGGTCGTTTGCTTCAACGCTACTGGTTTGATCGCTCATGGTCATCGTGTCCTGGGTATCTGGTGTGTCTTGGAAGTCTTGTGATGGTTCCTGCAAAGAATGGCATTACAGGAGAAATGAGGGCAGCCTGACAGGAAATGAAGCCTGAAGGCCGAATTTTGAGTGTTCTGTATAATTGGAAGAGCAGCTTACGGCAACCTTTAGAACGCCATTGTCTTATTCGATGTCTTGCCCTGGCATGGTCAGACGTAACCGCATGTCAGAAGGTAATTATAGGCCTTGCCGACGGCCTTGAACTTTTCTTCCAGACTGGCATCACCATTATTCAGATCCGGATGATACTTTTTGGCCAGTTCCTTGTAACGCGACTTGATCACATCAAGGCTGGCCAAAGGTGGTAAATCGAGCTCTGCAAGAGCGTCGCGCTGTTCCGGCGGCAAGGGTCTGAGATCATGTTCGGTTTCGTTGTAGCGCCCGCTCAGGCCCGCAGCGTGCAGAATGCCAAGCTCATCCTGAATGTGGCCGCTGTTTTCGGCTGAGGCATTCAGGCCCAGACGCCAGGTTGGGCGATGCCCGGTCACATCGGCGCGCTGAAACTCTTCAATCTGGTCACCGGACATATCGACAAAAAAATTCCAGGATTTGTTGTATTCCCGTACGTGATCCAAACAAAACCAATAGTGCTCATCCAGTCGTTCTCGCGATTTGGGTGCACGAAAGGCACCACCGGAACTACAATCCGGATAATCGCAGGTATTCACTGCTTCAGCCTCTGCGGCGCGTTGAAATCTGGATAAAGCCATAGGGAAATTATGCGGTCTGATGCATGGGGACGCAAGATGAGACGCTAGTATGAAAGTTTATTGAGCTTGTGGCGCTAAAGCGTTTTCGGATTAAATCGAAAACGCCCCACCTTGAATTTGCATTACCCTTCAAGGCCCAGGTGCCCGACACGCCCTTAATTTGCCCAAATTTCGTTTATGACATGGAAAAGCCATTTGAAGTTGAACGGCTTCAAATG
The DNA here is from genome assembly GCA_018650465.1 of Alphaproteobacteria bacterium. GTDB lineage: Bacteria > Pseudomonadota > Alphaproteobacteria > UBA2966 > UBA2966 > JABILA01. Next base: position 32,596 of record JABIFY010000007.1, on the reverse strand, counting down.
GCTTACGAATTTTAATGTAACGGCAGAAATTTATGGTATCGATTAACTGTAACGGATAAATATCTCCTCAGTCTTCGACCAGGGCCCTGGCAAGCGAGCTCAATGCACGTTGATGGCGCTCGTTGTTGATTTGTCCAAAATTGCGAGCCAATTCGAGGCACATGCGTTGGTGTTGCGATACCTGACTTTCATCACCAGAATCGAGGCCTTCATAAAAATATCCGGTTTGTACAGCCAGAGCCTGACCAATGTCATACAGGCGACCTGCTGAAACCCGGTTGATGCCGCGCTCATATTTGTGCGCTTGCTGGTAGGTTACGCCGATCAAATCAGCCATTTGCTGCTGGGTCAGACCCATCATTGTGCGCCGCTCACGAATGCGTTGACCGACATATAAATCAACTTCGCGGGCCCGCGTTTTCGCCGGTGCTGTGGCTTGTACATTCGACTCGTGGTCGTATTCCGCTGCAAGTGCTGTCATTGCATAATCCATTCAAATAATTAGATACAAACCATATTCTGAGAAAATAACTCGGATAAAATAAATACACAAGGGTTAAATGGCCACAAAAAAATGGCGGGTTTTAGCCGAATATAGCCATACTGGAATGGTTTTATCTTATATAACATAGTAATTTAGTCTGATAAACAAAGCCATTTCCCTTTGCAATCACCAGTTTCTTAGTCTGTTGACAGGCACCGGTAACCTGGCCATTTTTTCGGCATCATTTTTAAGGAGATATCAAATGACGACTGCGGACAAATCAACAATGGCAGATCGCATCCACGAAAAACTGACCGCAGCATTCCAGCCTGAAACCCTGGAAGTGGAAGACGAGTCATGGCGGCACGAGGGACATTCTGGTGCCCGCCCAGGGGGAGAAACTCATTTCAAGGTGGAAATAATGTGCGAAGCTTTTGCTGGAAAAAACCGCGTGGCTCGCCAGCGTGAGGTGTACCGGGCGCTGAAAGATGAAATGGAAGGAAGTATTCATGCCCTGGAGTTGTCAACACGGGCGCCGGGCGAGTAACGCAACCTGAGTTGAGTTTCCCGTATTTCCGAAAAATCGGCAGGGTAATCGAGCCTTGGCCTATTATACTGCCAAAAACTACAACTAATAGTATGTAAAATATTGCAAATATCAAAAAAAGATTGAGATGTGTAGTTAGATTGTGATAAAAATTGCGTGTGAAAAAATATTAAAGCTCTCCTGTTGAGAGTGATTCTTTTGTCGAAAGCAAGTCGGTGAGTACAACAGTCAGCAAAAATGTTTTTGTTGGAAGCCAACGCACCAGCGTAAGGTTGGAAACGGTTGAGTGGGAAGCGCTTGAGGAAATTTGCCTTGATCTGGGCTGTCGGCTCAGAGATTTATGCCAGGAAGTGTCTTCGACCCAGGTCGATAACCGATCCTTCACATCAGCCCTCAGGGTCTATTGCCTGAATTATTTTCGTAACAAAGCCAGGCAAGGTGTTCGTGCATCAACTACAGATGGCGGTCGTCAGATAACCAGCAGCAGTAAGGCAGGTAATGTGGCGAATGAAAGTGCTGTTGAAACAACGACCATGCCGGCCACATCGCCGGGCGAATTGTCATAGCGCTGGGCAAACAGATAATTGAAAACGGCGACGGGCATTGCTGAATCGAGAATAACAACGCCGCGGGCAGTTCCTTCCAGGTCAAAAAATGTGGCGACAGCCATGCCGACAGCCAAACCCATTATCAATCGGAAAACTGATAAAAGGGTCGCGCGTTTGAGGCTTGTGATTTTCAGGCTGGCAAGGGAGACGCCAAGTGTAATCAGGATCAAGGGGATTGTCAGGCTGCCAATCAGGGCTGAGGTATTGGCCAGCCAAGGCGGGACAATTGTGTTGCTGACCATAAATACCAGAGCGATCGCAACAGCATAAATCAGTGGCGTTTTGAATAGCTCTGCCGGCGATAACTGACCGGAACTGATCCATTGCCCCAGCGTAAAATTACTGATGGACGTCACCGTGAAATAGGCAATACCCAGTGCCAAACCAGGCTCGCCAAAAGCAAACAGACAAAGTGGCAGGCCGGTATTGCCTGAATTTGGAAAGATCAATCCAGGCAGATAGGTCCTCAAAGGCAGGCGGAAAAGCCAGAGCATGGGCACACTGGCGACGATAAAACCGGCCAGGGCCAGCAAGGCAGCACCCGCCATCTCGCTGAAAGCCAGACCGTCAAGGCCGGTCTTGGTCATGGTCGAAAAAACCAGAAAGGGCGTGCCGACATAATAGGTTAGGCGCGTAACGAATTCCGTGTCCCAGGCGTGTTTGCGCCGCGCCCAAATGTAGCCAATACCGACGCTGACCAGCACTGGTGCCATGATGGCAATCAATTGCGCAAACACCGAATTAGCGGGTTTCGTTTGGTGTTGTCACTGGCGGCGTAATACGAAGTTTGATGATCTGGTTGCGCTGACGGCGCAATATTTCGAACCGGAAATTATGGAACGTAAAGCGCTGGCCGGGTACCGGGATGACGGCGGCTTCATAGACCACCAATCCGGCAATGGTTGAAGCTTCTTCGTCTGGCAGGTTCCAGTCATAAAGCCGGTTCAGGTCGCGAATGCTCATCGTGCCATCGAGAATATAGGAGCCGTCCGTTTCCTTGCGCACGCCTGCAATATGCTGGTCGTGTTCATCTGAAATATCGCCAACGATTTCTTCCAGGATATCTTCCAGCGTCACCAGGCCCATCAAGGCACCATATTCATCAACAACAAGGGCAAAATGAGCCCGCCGCTGGCGAAAAGCATTTAATTGTTCACGCAACGTTGTTGTTTCCGGCACAAACCACGGCGCAGAGGCTACAGCAACGATATCCAGATCATTCAGGTCACCCTCGTGGGTCGATATAGCCCGCAGAACGTCCTTGGCATGCAAGACGCCGACAATATCGTCAGCATCGCCACGATACATGGGCAGTCGGGTATAGCTGCTACCCAACACCTGGTCGACAATTTCCGAGGTTGAATTATCGGCGTTGATCAGTTCCATGTTCTTGCGATGGATCATGATCTCATCAAGGGCCACATCAGACAGGTCCAGGATTGACCCGATCATGTCGCGCTCATGCTTGACGATGTTACCGTCCATGCTGTGCAGATCAACTGTGCTGCGAATTTCCTCAGCGGCACTGGTCAACTGTTCATTGTCACGAACATCGATACCGACCAAGTGCAAGCTCAGGCGAACGATGATTTGCAGACCGCGGGTCAGGGGGGAAAGCACAATGACAAAGGCATTGATCACAGGTGCAACGGCCAGAGCCGTTCTGTCAGGTTGCCGCAGCGCATAGGTTTTTGGCATGATTTCGGCGAAGATAAGGACCAGTGCCGTCATGCCGATGGTCGCATAGGCCACACCGGCATCACCAAAATAACTGATCAGAATGCTGGTCGCCAGGGCCGAAGCCAAAATGTTGACCAGATTGTTACCCAACAGGATGGTGCCAATCAGACGGTCTTTTTGTTCACTCAAGCGACCAACAGTTTTTGCCCGCCGATTGCCCTTGTGCTCAAGATGATGCAAGCGAGCGCGACTGGCCGCAGTCAAAGCAGTTTCAGAACCAGAAAAGAAGGCCGACAAGACAAGCAGAATTACTATCGCCGCAATGGAAATTAACAGGCTCACGTCCACTTAAGTCTCTGGTTGCCCCCTCAGTGACGCCCTTGCAGGCAAGATCGTGCCACAAATTTGTCGGGCACGCTTCATCTTAGGCGATTTTGCTGTCGATGCAAAAGCTCTAAGCTGTTGTTGTTTATTTGCTGACTTCAACAGTCAGAAAAGTCATCAATTCTTCTGTGTCGATGTCCCGGGTCACAAAACTTTGACCGATGCCCTTCGCAAGGATGAAGGTCATTTCACCGGCGCTTACTTTTTTGTCCTGTCCCATATGGTGAAGCAAGACATCCGCAGTCCATTTTCCATCTTGTGCCTTGCCGGGAATATCTGAAATATGAACCGGCATATGGCACGCAATGAGATGCTGTTTAAGTCGCTCAGTATCCTCTTCAGGACACAATTCGGTCGCAAGGGAAAAATCAAAGGCCATACGCATGCCGATGCTAACAGCTTCACCATGGCGCAGGCCATCGCCATAACCCATTTCAGCTTCCAGGGCATGACCGAAGGTATGGCCCAGATTCAGCAAGGCCCGGTTTCCCGTCTCGCGCTCATCCCCGGCGACCATGCGCGCCTTTGCTTCACAGCTTTTGACCACGGCGAATTGACGCCGGTCGTTGTCGCCGTCCAGCAAAGCGGATCCATTTTCCACCAGCCAGTCAAAAAATGCCGGGTCATCAATCAGGCCGTATTTCACTATTTCAGCATAGCCGGCCTTTAGTTCTCTAGGCGGCAGTGACTGCAAAACCGAAATATCGGCGATGACGAGGCGGGGCTGGTGAAAAGTTCCGATCAGGTTTTTGCCTTGTGCGGCGTTAATGGCCGTTTTGCCGCCAACCGAACTGTCGACCTGGGCCAGCAAGGTTGTCGGGATTTGGATCACGTCGACGCCGCGGCGCAAAACCGAGGCTGCAAAACCGGCAAGATCGCCAATAACACCGCCGCCCAGGGCAATGACCGCATCATTGCGCTCGATCCGGGCCTCAATCATTTGCGCCAGAACCAATTCGAGCTGTTGAAAGTTTTTGCTGGCCTCACCAGCCGGGACCGTGATTGTCGACCAGGCAATATCAGAAGCATCCAAAGAGCTCGTCAGCGTTTTCAGGTGATGGCCTGCCACGATGTCGTCGGTAACAATAACGACCTTTGGTTTATCCCCTGCCGATAAAACCGGTCGAATCAGTGGTCCGGCCTGCGGCAATAAATCTTTGCCGACAATGATGTCATAGGACCTGGCACCAAGATCAACGACGACCGTTGTTGCATCAGTGGTGGTCGCATCAAAAGTCATGCAAGTGTTCCATTTTCGTCCAAAGGTCGCTGTTCTGTCAGGGCGCTCAGGGCGCGCTCAACCACAACACTGTGGGGCGAATCATCTGTTTCGACGGAATAATCCGCAGTTTGATAAACGGGGTAGCGCTGGTCCATCAAATCCTGAAGAATTTCGCGGGGATTGCCTTTGTTCAACAGCGGCCTGTGGCTGCGTCGGCTGGTCCGTTGTACGAGAATTTCAATGTCGGCCCGCAGCCAAAGTGAGCGTCCTTTTTGTTTGATCAACTCGCGCGTGGTCTGGTTCATAAACGCACCGCCACCGGTGGCCAGCACGCATACAGGACCGTTCAGCAAACGTTCGATCACCCGTCTTTCACCATCCCGGAAATAGTCTTCGCCATGTTCGTCAAAAATTTCCTGGATGGAACAATCTGCAGCCGCTTCAATTTCGTTGTCCGCATCGACAAAAGGCAAATCCAGGCGTGCGGCCAGGCGGCGACCAATGGTACTTTTGCCAGCACCCATCAGACCAACAAGGACCAGCGAACGATCCAGAACGGGCACGCTGTCCGTTATCCGGTCGTCATCACTGCTGGTGTCCTCTGTCATTCGTGTCTCCTGTTGCCGGGTCGTTCATCGAGGCCAGTTCAGCGGGGCCAGTTCAGCGGGGATCGTTGAACAGATATCCTCAAATCGATAGACTGACGCATCTTTGCCACAATTGAGACCCACAATCAGGCCAAATTCAACATTGAACAAAGATATGTGGTCATATCAAAGTAGCATCCTGGACGAGGCCGGTGTAAAGGTGGATGGCAGGTTTTGGCGGTTGTCCAAGCCGTATTACCAGACCGTATTAAATGAGCGCACCCCTGAATTGCAAGACAAGGGGGATAGATTAGAAAAAGAAATTTGGGGCCTGATGTACCGGACGACATTCATTATTATTCTTTTGCTTATGACGGTTGTCGTCGGCGGCGGTGTTTTTCTGGCGACCTGGGATATCCCGGCGCCCTCTGAACGTGTTGAAAAGGTTCTGCCCGATGACCGGTTCCCTCGCTAGGTACAGCAATAAAACGGGGCGTCCTTTCCTGATTATTCCCACAAAATATCAAGCAGTTGTTGCTTCTGTTGCGTTGTTTTCTGTGCTCTCAAGTCTGAATGTTGCTCTGGCGGGCAATCCGGTCAAGTTGGTCCCAGGCAGCACAAGTAGCACAAGCAGTTCAGCAGCGCCGGCGACTGACCCCGCCGAACCAAAGCCAGTTCCGGTACTGGGCCTGGCCCCTGCCTCTGGATCACAACCCTTGCAAGTGCAGCAAGTCCCACAGGCGGCCGCACCCAAGCCATTGATATCACCAAAGACACCCGTGCAGCCGGAAAAGCCGCGCCGCACCATGACCTTGACGATCAGCAAGCCCAGGTCGTTGTTGCCACCAGACATTGTCGCGAAACCTGTAACATCGGTGACGCCCGTATCGGCGGTTAAAACCGAACAGCCCCCCACAGGCGTTGTTGTTGGAGAGCTGACGGAACTCGATCCCTCTTCGGTTGGTTTGCTGGACCCGGCGACGGGAGGCTTTGGGCCGCATATGTGGCGAGGCAGCGACCGCAAGCGCATTGAAACCATGCTGCCGCGTTTACCCATGGGCTCCCTGTCACCGACCATGCAGTCTCTGGCGCGTCGCTTGTTGCTGTCGTCCAGCGCTGTGCCTGAGGGACAGGCCATTGCCCCAAGTTTGTTGGGCCTGCGGGTCGAGCGTCTTGGCGCAGGCGGATTGACCAACGAAACAAACCAGCTTTTGCGGTTGGTACCAGCCCGTTTGAATGATCCAGCCTTTACCAAAGCGGAAATGGAAGGACTGTTGCTGGGCGGAGACCGGGCATCTTTTTGCGTGCGTATCGAGGGACTGGTCGCGGAAGATCCCAATCCTTATTGGCTGAAAGGCCTGGCCTTTTGCAAGGCGCTGGAAGGGGAGGTTGAAGCTGTCGATATGGCTGTGTCGATCCTGCAGGACCAGGGTGAGACAGGCGATGAGACTTTTTTCACACTGGCGCGCGCACTGACCGGAGATGAACAAGCTCTGGTGCAAAGCCTGATTGATCCAACACCCTTGCAGTTGGCTATGCTGCGGGCGGCCCAACAGCCCTTGCCAGCGGATGCCGTGCCTGGGGCCAGCCCCGGCATCCTGCGGGCCGAAGCTACCATGGCCAATGCCGACATCGAATTAAGGTTGGCGGCAGCCGAAAAAGCCGAGACGGCAGGCGCTTTGTCAACCGAGCTGTTGTCGCAGATCTATGGTGGAATTCAGTTCAATGAAGCGGAACTGCAAAACTGGAAAGAACAAATCGGCAAGATGCCCGGCGCCCGGCTGAACGCCTTGCTGTTCCAGGTTGCAACCGTTGAAGTCGACATTCAAAAGCGCATGAATATTTTGCAAACTGCCTGGCAGCGGGGCCGGGATGAAGGTGGTTTTGGCACCATGGCGCGGGTGACTTATGACCTGGCGCGGGTCGTTGAACCAGAAGATGATCTGGTTTGGGCTGCTGTTGATATCGCACGTGCCTTGTTGATGGTGGGCGATGTCAAGTCGGCACGACGCTGGTTTGATTACGTTCGCCAACTGGCTTTGCTGCCTGAAAATAAACCTCAGGCGGTGACCCCTGTTGCACCAGTTGCGCCAGCTTCTGCTGAAGCAGACGCGGCCCCTGCCTTGCCAAAATTAGCCGTCGCAGAACCCGTCGCCATTGCGATGCCCGCTCCTCCGCCTTCGCCCCGCCCCGTGGGCCTGGCGGCAAGGGCAGTCCTTGATTTGTGGCCCATGATGCAACTGGCTGACTTCACACATGAATTGGGCTGGAACCCACGGGCTGTTGATGCCTGGTTCCCCTTACAGCAAAAACAATTGGGTGAAGCCGTGGCGGCAGAACGGTCGGCCCTGTTGTTCATTCTGTTTGACGCCCTGGGCTATGGATTGCCCGACGCGGCTTGGGATGGCTTGCTTCAAGGGTCACTGACGGTGACGGCTTATGTGCCCTCGCCTGCCCTGGTGCGTAGCCTGGAAGGCGCTGCCCTGAATAAACGACTTGGCGAAACCGTCCTGTTGGGCTTGTTGGCCTTGGGCAATGTGGGGCCAGCCGGTGCAGCACCATCAACCTTGCGCAGTGTTATCCGGGCATTCAATACGGTTGGGCTTCAGGCCGAAGCGCGATCTCTGGCCCTGGAAGCTGTGCTGGGACGAGGCTTCTAGAGTGTTTTCAATCTTGATTGAAACACCTGATGACAGTAACCCTTTGCTAAGAAATGCAAATATGAAACGTGGCGTTTCCGGCGAAACCGGAATCGCTTTAAGGGCGATTTGAATGCCGGAGCACAGCCGATATCTCGAAACCTTTCTCGAAATGATGGCGGTTGAACGCGGTGCTGCGCCAAAAACCATAGAGGGTTATGGTCGAGATCTTGCTGATGTTAACGCCTTTATGGCAACCGGGGCGGCTAAAGCGAGCGGCCTGGATGACGCATCGACGGAAGACATCCGCGCCTATATCGCCTCACTTTCTGCCGCTGGCCTGGCAGCCTCGACCGTTTCCCGCCGCCTTTCCGCGATAAAGCAGTTTTTTCGGTTTCTCTATGCAGAAGGCCTCAGGACCGACGATCCGACAATAACGGTCGATGGTCCGCGTATCCGTCGACCGCTGCCCAAATATTTGTCTGAAGAAGAAGTGGCCCTTTTGCTGGCCAAAGCCCACGAAGCAAAGGGGCCGGAGGGGAAGCGTCTGGTTGCCCTGTTGGAAGTTCTTTATGCCACCGGTCTGCGGGTATCTGAACTGGTTGGCTTGCCCCTGTCAGCTGTCACGCGCGACGTGCGCTTTTTGATCGTAAGAGGCAAAGGCGGCAAGGAACGTATTGTGCCGGTCAGCGATCCGGCACTTGAGGCGGTCGCAAATTATCGCGATGTGCGGCTTTATTTCATCCCCGAAGGGGCGGATTCACCCTGGCTGTTTCCATCGCGTGGCAAATCCGGTCATTTGACGGATCGACGATTTGCCCAATTGCTCAAAAAACTGGCGATTATGGCGGAAATCAAGCCCTCACGGGTTTCTCCCCACGTTTTACGTCATGCCTTTGCCAGCCATCTGTTGGCCCACGGTGCGGACTTGCGCGCCGTTCAGCAGATGCTGGGCCATGCCGATATTTCAACAACCCAGATCTATACCCACGTGCTGGAATCCCGCTTGAAGGCGCTGGTGGAAAATCACCACCCTCTGGCGGGGAAAACGGCCTGACGGTCGAAAACCGGCCTGGACTTGCGAGCATCGGTCGGGCGTGCTAATTGCCAGGGACACTGAATTGCCAAGTACCCTGAATTTCCCTGTCGGCACACTGCCACCGCATTTGACCCCCCATCGCCAGGAGTTTCTATTCCATGAGTTTCACTATTCCCAAAGATGCCACCGCACGTCTGAACCGATCAGAACTGGCCGTTCCCGGCAGTAATCTCAAATTTCTTGACCGCGCCCTGCAATCCCCTGCCGATATCGTCTTTCTTGATCTGGAAGATGCCGTCGCACCCGACGACAAAGACAATGCCCGCAAGAACATCATCCAGTCCTTGCAGGACGAACGCTGGGGCAAGCGTACTGTCAGCCTTCGTATCAATGGCCTCGACACACATTATATGTATCGCGATGTGATCGATGTCATCGAACAGGCCGGTGAACATCTTGACCTGATCATGATCCCCAAGGTCGGTACCGCAGCCGATGTTTATGCCCTCGATATGCTGGTCACCCAGGTTGAAGATGCCGTGGGTTTGAAAAAGCGCATTGGTTTTGAAATGATTATCGAAACGGCGCTGGGTATGGCCAATATCGATGAAATCGCTGCCGCCAGCCCACGCAACGAATCACTGCATTTTGGTGTGGCAGATTATGCGGCCTCGACCAAGGCACGCACGACTGCCATTGGCGGCCCGAACCCGGCTTACCACGTTCTGACGGATGCCGACGAAGCAGGTAACCGTGACATCCACTGGGGAGATATGTGGCACTATGCCATTGCCCGTATGGTGGTTGCGGCCCGCGCAAATGGCTTGCGTGCCATTGATGGCCCTTTTGGTGACTTCTCGGACGATGCCGGTTATGTCGCCCAGGCCAACCGGGCAGCCGTGTTGGGCTGCGAAGGCAAATGGGCCATTCACCCCAGCCAGATCGGCCTCGCCAATGAAACCTTCACACCTTCAAAAGCCGAGGTCGACAAGGCCAAACGTATTTTGAAGGCCATGAAAGAAGCGACAGATGCCGGTATGGGCGCTGTCGCTCTGGACGGTCGCTTGATTGACATCGCTTCCATCAAGCAGGCTGAGGTCATGGTTTCTGCATCTCGTCAGATTGCCGCTGCAGACAAGCGGTTGAAAGCGTTGGCTGATGCCGGCAAAAAAGCAACTGGCAAAAAGGTGACGGCCAAGAAAAAGCCTGCGGGCAAAAAGAAGAAATAAAGAAATCAGATGTCAGGCATCGTTTTAATGGTGCCTGACACCCTTTTTGTGCTCTTTGTGACGTGCTAGAGACTAGGGGTACAGGATTCAATATTGCAGGATCGCGTCTGCAACCACATATTCATGGTTTAAGGCACGATCCAGGGTCATTTAATGAACAGTTTTCTCGAATTTGAAAAACCGCTTGCCGATATCGAAGGCAAATTGAAGGAATTGAAACATCTCGCCGAAGATGGCGATGTTGATGTTTCGTCCGAAATCGCCAAGCTTGAGACGCGTTCCGATCTGCTGCTGCGGGAAACCTATGAAGACCTCGGGGCCTGGCAAAAAACTCAGGTGGCTCGCCATGCCGACCGCCCACACTATCTGGATTATGTGGAAGGCCTGATTGAAGATTTTACAACTTTGGCCGGGGATCGCGGCTTTGGTGAAGACAAGGCTATTCTCGGTGGTCTGGGTCGCTTTCGCGGACGCTCTGTCATGGTTATTGGCCAGGAAAAAGGTTCGAACACCACGGACCGCATCAAACATAATTTTGGCATGGCCCAGCCGGAAGGCTATCGCAAGGCAGTGCGTTTGATGAAGCTTGCTGAAAAGAACAACATTCCGGTCATTACCTTTGTTGATACGGCCGGGGCCCATCCGGGCATTGAAGCCGAAGAACGCGGCCAGGCAGAAGCGATCGCCCGTTCCATCGACACAGGCCTCAGCCTGAAAGTTCCATTCATCAGCATCGTCATCGGCGAAGGTGGTTCTGGTGGCGCTATTGCCCTGGCCGCCGGCAACACTGTCCTGATGTTGGAACACGCGATCTATTCTGTAATTACGCCGGAAGGCTGCGCCTCTATCCTCTGGCGCTCAGGCGACAAGGCCCGCGACGCCGCTGAAGCCATGAAATTAACCGCTCAGGACCTGCTGGAACTTGGTGTGATCGACAAAATCATCAAGGAACCACTGGGTGGTGCCCATCGTGGTGCTGCTGAAACTATCACTGCAACGGGCGATGCCCTGGCCGAAGCTCTGGATAACCTGGTCGAAAAAGACGGTGAGACCTTGCGCCTTGAGCGCCGTCAGAAATTCCTCGATATGGGTCGCGCTGGAATAGCCTGAAGAACCGTCTGCTGCGGTTCACCAAAAAACCAAATTTTATTACCTTGTCATGCCCGTGCTCGACACGGGTACGCCGGTCAAGCCCGGTAATGACCTATAGGGAATGTACCATCAGAAACCCAACATCAAAATATCTACGTATATTACGTTTTATGCGTTGACAAAGCGTTTCTTTTCCTGTAATGTGCAAAAAGATGTGGTGGAGTTTCGCGCCTGAACAGGTTATCGGACAGACCAAATCCAACCCACATCAAAAAAATTCAAACATTTCCGAAAAAACCCCTCTAATCCCTTCATACTGGAGGGCATGAAACTCATACAATCAAAAATACCTTTTCTGCCGCCTGACTGGACAGTTGCGCGCGGGGTGAAATATGTCACCAGACTGACCGTCTTTATTCTCTTCCCGGGACTGCATCAAATTTCCATCGGCAGGAAAATATTTGGCGGCCTGCTTTTTGCCCTGTACTTTATTTCGCTCTTTTCTATCAACTTCCATCCGTCGAACTATGCTAATGACCACCTTCTCTGGTATCCGAAGGCTTATGAGTTGGTCGATATTGCAATTTGGGTGTCCCTGGCCTTATTGGCTATTGATTTCAAGGGAATCGAACGCCGCTTGCTGACAAAGACACACCTTGTGTTGATTGTCTCTATTGCCCTGGTTTCATCGGTTCCGTTTTCCAGCAGACATAGAGTCCTGAATTTGTTTGTTGAGGAAGTTGGGAATGTCTGCCCGGCATTTTGCCGATACGATATCGTGGAATTTGACCCAGCCTGGCCACCCAAAAAGAAATTGGCCATCGGGGAATATTTTATCTCGGAAGACACCAACTTCAAACCGCAAGTCGGCAAAGTTCTGGCAAATTCTCCCGAACATGATTGCGCAAGAGGTGGCCCGGTTTTCAGATATCTGCCTGCCAAAAATAACTACTGCTGGGAAATGGAACCGGGTTACTACCAGATGCCATATCTAGTTCAAAGTAGTTGGCAGCCGATGAATGATGTCATTATTGACAGATATATTTCTACGATCAACGAAAATGGAATCAGGGGGATCAACCCGAGGAAGATTGGCAATCTCCGCCAGTATTATTTTATGAACGATACTGTGACCGATCTTATCGGAAGCACATTGGTCAAGATCTACGAATGGACTGGTATTAATCTTTTTGCTCGGCAAGAAGAATAAGGGATTGTCCGGATGATCAACACATCAGCAAACAGGAGATGAAAATGCACTGACATTCATAAACACCTGAAGTTCAACAACAATCAATTCAATCGGGACCGCCTTAGGCGGTCTTTTTTTATGGAAACAAATTATGTCACCCCTTACACCACAAGACTCAAACAACTCTGAAAACGAGAGGCAAGAAAGTCCAGCTGAAAAGGCCTTGAGGAAATATCGCTACGCTGGGTCGCAGCGACTTAGATATGACGCTGCCGCTAAACGCTACGACCAAATCGAGGCCGCAGCTATCAAAAACCGGAACTCGGCACAAGACAAGGCAGACTGGGACCGATATGACGAGGAAGCCAAACGCGCTAAAAAAAGTGCCTAGCACTATAAATTTATCGCCGGGGAATGGAAAAAGGAGGAACTTAAATCGAAGGGTATTCTGGATGGCCTCATGGGCAGGAATGAACGCTCCGACAATGCGCCCTCTCAAGAACACATGCCTGCCGCTTTTCAACAGATGCAACCCGTTACACCCGACGCATCACCAGGCTTGGAGTCGCAGACTGCAACGCCAACAGGAGTACTGCCTACCCCATCCCTGTACAGCCAACCGGCAACAGCGGGGCGAAGCAACTCTTTGTTGGTCGCGCGTAACGACACCCAGCCCGTGAACACCCTCGTATCACCTGCCCCCTCCGTTCCCGATTATGAGGCACAAGATGCCCGGGAGCGGAAAATGTTGGACAACCTCTATCCGAATATGGGCAAGCCGCAGTTGCCGCCTCTGGTTCGGCGTGATGGTCAGGAACTGTCGACAGCGGAAAAGATGTATCTGGCCATGGGATATAATGAAGATGAGTACGAGCCCTGGTCGGACGATGCTGTGGCAATGGCAATCACAAAATATCCGGACGTGGCGAAAAATGAGTCCGTCGCCCGGCGGCTTGCAGCAGCTGATCCAAATCCGCAGCCAGAGGTCGACGAGGAGGAATTCCGTTTGCCCCTTAATCCAACCCTGACAGATTTGGCACGACACGCTCAATCGAAACGAAAGAAACTCTGGTGATTTAGTCAGACCCCAACTCCCCCGCAGGCCCGCCCCGTTCATGATTTTTCAGAACGGGTTTTTTTGTGTATGCGGGAGGGGTGATGGGCAAGTTACGGTTTGCCTATCACTCACACTCTCTGTCATGCCGGACTCGATCCGGCATCCACGTCTTGACAGCAGTTGGCTTGAGGCAAAAGTTTCTGGCCTTTTACGGGAGTTGCGAAAATTGGAAAACCTGGCTTCTGGCCAACTCGTTTCCCGAAGACGTGGGTACGCGGGTCAAGCCCGCGCATGACGTAGATATAGTGTTTGGGAAAAGAAGAATTTAGAGCTGAGCGCCAAAAAACTTCTGCATATCAGCGATCAATTCAGCTGGTTTTTCCATGGCTGCAAAATGGCCGCCGTCTTTCATGTCGGTGCGATGGACCACATTGTAGCCACGCTCAATCCAGCTTTGCGGGGCGGGCGGGAACAGGTCCCAGGGGAACAGGGCAAAGCCACAGGGTACGGTGACACGCTCGCCTGGCCCGAGGCTGGCAGCGCTACCATCCATAAGCCCGATATAGAGCCAGTTCGCCTGATTAATGTTGCCATTGACCCAATAGATCATGATGTTGGTCAGCAGTTGATCCATGGAAAAGGGCGGTGTTTGTGACCCGTCGGCAGCGGGCCAGCCATGGAATTTTTCGGTGATCCAGCCTGCCAGACCTACCGGTGAATCTGTCAGACCATAAGCCAGTGTCTGGGGTTTGGTGCCCTGGATCGCCTGGTAGCCACCTTCACTTTTCATGCGCTTTTGCAGTTGCTTGATCCACTTGCCTTCTTCGGCAGTAACAGGTGATGTGCCCGTTCCCAGGTCAGGCCTCAGGCCCAACATATTAAAGTGACTGGCCGCTACATGTTCGGGATAAAGCTGTGCCATCCAGGCGGTTACAACGCTGCCCCAGTCGCCGCCTTGTGTCACATATTTGTCGTAACCAAGGGTGTTGGTCATCAGGTTGTTGAAGATACGAGCAATGTCCTTTGGCGTGATCGGTTGTGCCGGTGCCGATGAAAAACCGTAGCCGGGCAAGGATGGCACAATCACGTCAAAAGCTGGCGCATCTGGTGCGCCATGTTGGGCCGGATTGGCCAGGGCCTCAACGATACCCAGCAATTCATAAAATGAACCCGGCCAGCCATGGCTGATCAGCAAGGGCGTCGCGTTTTCCTGTTGGCTTTTGACGTGAACAAAATGGATGTCGAACTTTTCACCTGATACGGGCTCACTGACCGGGGCAATGAATTGCGGAAATGCATTGAGTTTTTCTTCCGCGGCCCGCCAGTCGTAACCGTTCTGCCAATAAGCAACCAGGTCTTTCATGTAGCCAAGATTTGCGCCCCAGGACCAGTCCGCATCTGTCGCTTCATCCGGAAACCGGGTCAGCGCCAGTCTGGCCTGCAAGTCGTCAAGCACCGCGTCCGGAACTTCAATTCTGAACGGTTTCATGTCTTCCCCCTGAATGGATGTCGGCTGATGTCAGCCTTTGCCGTGACAGTGCTTGTACTTTTTACCTGAATTACAAGGACAGGCCTTGTTGCGTGGCACCTTGCCCCAGGTCGACGGCTCGTTTGGGTCAAGTTCCATGACATCGCTATCGGCGACGGCTTTGGCCGGGCCTGCTTCCAGTTCAGCCATTTCATTTTCGCCGGTGACCGGGTCCAGATGCTGTTCGGCAAGATCAGAAGATGCATGCATAGGGGCAATGGGTTGCTGGATTTGTTGTTCCAACTGCAATTCCACGTGGAACAGCATAGTTGTCACTTGCTCGCGGAAGGTGGACAACATGCCTTCGAACATGTTGAAGGCTTCCAGCTTGTATTCGTTCAACGGATCCTTCTGGCCATAGGCGCGCAGGCCAATGCCCTGGCGCAAATGATCCAGGGCCAGCAGATGTTCTTTCCAGTGTTGATCAAGCAATTGAAGCAGAAGATTTTTTTCCACCATGCGCCACAATTCGGTGCCATAATTGACGGCTTTTTCTGCCATCTTGCGGTTGGCAGCATCCAGCACGCGGTCTTCAATCTCGACTTCGGCCACGCCCTCTTCGGCGGCCCACTCCTTGATCGGCAGTTCCATGTTCAGGACACGGTGCAGTTCGATCTGCAAGGCCTCTGTTTCCCACTGTTCCACATGGGCTTTTTCGGGAATGTGTCGCTGGACCAGGCCGGTGACAACCTCGTGGCGCATATCGGCAACATCTTCCGAGACATCATCCGTGCGCATCAAATCTTTACGTTGTTCATAAATGACCTTGCGCTGGTCGTTCATGACATCGTCAAATTTCAGCAGGTTTTTGCGAATGTCATAGTTACGGGCTTCAACTTTTTGCTGGGCTTTTTCCAGCGCCTTGTTGATCCATGGGTGCACGATGGCTTCACCATCTTCCAGCCCCAGTTTGCGCAGCATGCCGTCCATGCGTTCGGACCCAAATATCCGCATCAGGTCGTCTTCCAGGCTCAGGAAGAATTTCGAGGCACCAGCATCGCCTTGCCGTCCGGAGCGACCACGCAACTGGTTGTCGATGCGACGGCTTTCGTGGCGCTCGGTACCGACCACATAAAGCCCGCCAGCCTCAAATACTTTTGCTTTTTCTGCGGCGATTTCGGCTTCGATGGCCTTGGCGCGTTCTCCGGTGGCATTTTCTTCCTCAAGGCGCATCTCAAGATTGCCGCCCAGCTGAATATCCGTGCCGCGACCCGCCATGTTGGTGGCGATGGTGATGGCGCCAGCACGACCGGCCTGACCAATGATCTGGGCTTCCTGCTCGTGATAACGGGCGTTCAGGACGCTATGTTCGATCTTGTTGGATTTCAGCAAATCAGCCAGATGTTCGGACTTTTCGATGGAAACTGTGCCCACCAGCACTGGCTGGCCTCGCTCCTGCGCATCGCGGATCAGTTTGATGATCGAATCATATTTTTCCGAGGCCGTGCGATAGACTTCATCGTCAGAATCAACACGCTTTGGTTCCACGTTCGTTGGAACATTCACAACTTCCAGGCTGTAGATATCACCAAATTCTTCGGCTTCGGTCATGGCCGTACCGGTCATACCGGCCAGTTTTTCGTAAAGCCGGAAATAGTTCTGGAAGGTGATTGAAGCCAGTGTCTGATTTTCGTTCTGGATATGGGCCTTTTCTTTGGCTTCCAGCGCCTGATGCAGACCTTCTGAATAACGTCGGCCTTCCATCATACGACCCGTGAACTCATCGATAATGATGACCTTGTCATCCTGGACGATGTAGTCGGCGTCACGGACAAACAATTTGTGCGCGCGCAGGGCCTGGTTCACGTGATGGACGATCGTGACGTTGTGAATGTCGTACAGACTGCCTTCTTCGATCATGCCTTTTTCGACCAGCAACTGTTCGACATGTTCGACGCCCAGTTCAGTCAAACTGGCTGTGCGGGATTTTTCATCAACTTCGAAATCCAGATCCACCAGATCAGGGATGATCGTATCGATCTGCAGATACATTTCCGAACTGTCTTCAGCTGGACCGGAAATAATAAGCGGGGTGCGGGCTTCATCGATCAGGATACTGTCAACTTCATCGACGATGGCATAGGAGAATTCGCGCTGAACCATGGTATCCAGCGAAAATTTCATGTTGTCGCGCAGATAATCAAAACCAAATTCATTGTTGGTGCCGTAGGTTACATCGCATCCATAGGCCACACGCCGTTCATCATCGTCCAGGCCGTGCACCACACAGCCGACCGTAATCCCCAAGGCCTGATAAATCTGGCCCATCCAGTTGGCATCGCGCTGGGCGAGGTAATCGTTGACCGTCACAATGTGAACGCCTTTACCAGCAAGGGCGTTCAGATAAACCGGCAGGGTCGAAACAAGGGTTTTACCTTCACCCGTAGCCATTTCGGCGATGCGGCCCTGGTGCAGGACCATGCCGCCCATCAACTGAACATCATAGTGACGCTGGCCCAGGGTGCGTTTGGCGGCTTCGCGGACGGTTGCAAAAGCATCAACCAGGATATCATCCAGGCTTTCGCCATTGGCAATACGTCCGCGCAGTTCGTCCGTACGACCGCGCAGCTCATAATCCTTCAGCTCTTCAAGCCCGGATTCCAGAGCATTAATGGCTTCTATCTTGCCGCCAAGCTCCTTGACGACGCGTTCGTTAGCCGTACCAAACAGCTTTCTGGCAATGGCGCCAAACATGAAATATCCTCGATCTTGGAAAAATTCTGAAATCTGCCGAAGCAGAGGCAGATTGAGACATAAGCGGCGTCAAGGTCCATGTCAACGACCTGCATCGATTCAAGCATGCTTTTAGGGCCCGCAGGCCTTGGTTTCATTGGATTACTTGCTGATTTGCAGGCCATGTGCAACAGTCCGGAAACATAGTTCAACAGCACCGGGACAGCACTTGATAATGACTAAAAACGATGAAGCCGTATCGCCTTTGGCCCCTTTGCGCTTTCCGCGCATGCCGGCTATTGCAGGGGTGCGCTTCAGTGCGCTGGCGGCGGGCCTGAAATATAAGGGCCGCAAGGATTTGCTGCTGGCGGAGCTCGCCCCCGGCACTCAGGTTGCCGGAGTCTTTACCACCTCGAAAACTGCTTCAGCCCCCGTTCTGTGGAACAGAGATATCCTTAAAGGCGGCAAGGGTCGCGCACTTGTGGTCAATGCGGGGAACGCAAATGCCTTCACCGGGGCGGCCGGATTTGAGACGGTTGATATTACGGTTGCGGCCACGGCAAAAGCTGTCGGTTGTCAAAAATCACAGGTTTTTGTGGCCTCAACAGGGGTCATTGGTGAGACATTTGATGGACAATTGATCGCAAAACTGGTCGAAAAAATGGCAAAAGGCCTGAAATCAAGCAACTGGAAGGCGGCATCAGAAGCAATTCGTACAACCGATACGTTTTCCAAGGCGGCAACGGCCACAGCGATGATTGGCGGCAAAAAAATCACCATCGGCGGTATCGCCAAAGGTTCTGGCATGATCGCGCCGGATATGGCGACGATGCTTTCATTTGTGTTTACGGACGCAAAAATCCCTGCCGTTGTTTTGCAAAAACTTCTGACAGCTTCCAACAAAAAGAGCTTCAACTCGATCACCGTGGATTCCGATACCTCGACCTCGGACACCTGTTTGTTGTTTGCGACGGGCGAGGCCAAAAACGGCAAAATTACATCTGCCGCCGATCCGGCCCTGAAAGAATTTAAAGCGGCCCTGGACCAGGTCATGCAATCGCTGGCGCACCAGATCGTGCGCGACGGTGAGGGTGCCACGAAATTTGTGACGATTAATGTGACAGGGGCACAAAATAACAAGGCCGCGCAAAAGATCGCTCTGTCGATTGCCAATTCGCCGTTGGTCAAAACAGCCATAGCGGGTGAAGACGCCAATTGGGGCCGGGTCGTGATGGCTGTAGGCAAGGCAGGCGAGGCGGCTGACCGGGACAAGATCAGCATTTCATATGGGGATCATGTCATCGCCAACGAAGGCGGTGCCGTACCGGATTATGACGAAACCCCGGTCGCCCAATATATGAAGGGCGATGAAATTTCGATCTCAACCTATGTGGGTGTGGGGCGCGGCAAAGCCACTGTCTGGACCTGCGATCTGACCCATGGATACATTACGATCAATGCCGATTACAGAAGCTGAGATCATGCTGGACGGTTGCTGGGGCGCGTCAGAAGATGATCCGACAGCCCGCAAAGCCAGAGGCGCCCTGCCACAAATTCTGGTCGTGGCGGCAGCCCTGGTTGATGTCGATAACCGTGTGCTGCTGGCGCAACGCCCTGAAGGAAAATCCATGGCGGGCCTGTGGGAGTTTCCCGGCGGCAAGGTTGATGCAGGCGAGACACCTGAGACTGCCCTCATTCGGGAATTGCAGGAGGAACTCGGCATCGACACGCGTGAGAGCTGCCTGGCACCTTTTACTTTTGCCTCACATACATACGAAGATTTTCACTTGCTGATGCCGGTCTACATCATTCGCACCTGGCAGGGTTCGCCATCGTCACGAGAAGGCCAAAGCCTGAAATGGGTGGCACCGCTGAAACTGAAAGACTACCCCATGCCACCTGCGGATATTCCCCTGATCGCCATGCTGCGGGATTATCTGTAGAGGAAGCCAGCTACCACCAGAGAGAGCTACGAAGATGAAAATTGAATTCTGGTATGAATTTGCCAGCACCTATTCCTATCTCTCGGCCATGCGTATTGATGTGGCTGCGGCGGAGCAGGGTGTGGAGGTTATTTGGAAGCCATTTTTGCTGGGGCCGATTTTCAATAGCCAGGGCTGGAACGATTCGAACTTTAATATCTATCCGGTCAAGGGCGATTACATGTGGCGGGACATGGTCCGGCAATGCCAAAAATATGGACTTGAATTCAACCAGCCGAAAATCTTCCCGGCCCATAGTGTGACAGCCGCAAGGTTGGCCTGGCTGGGCGCGAAAGAAAACTGGTGCCCTCAATTTTCCACAAAGGTGTATGAAGCCCAGTTTGTTGCCGGCAAGGATATTTCAGATGTCCAGGTGCTGGGCGATATCCTGACCGAACTTGAACTGTCCGCCGATGACTATCTGGCCAGAACACAAGACCCCAAAACAAAAACCGGATTGCGAAGCCAAACCGATGAAGCTGTGGCGAAGGGCATGTTCGGTGCACCGAGTTTTATCGTCGGCGAAGAACTCTTCTGGGGAGATGACCGCTTGGCTGATGCCCTGGCTGCGGCCTCGTTCTGATCTTCAGGTCGACGCCCGGCATCCGCTCATCATTCACCATCTATTCTGTGACCATGGCGCATGGTTTCAGGCATCCATAGCAATAGCGCGCCTGGCTGCCTATATATGGCATCCAGATTTCACAGAAAGAAAATCAAATGTCTCTTCAAGGTAAAGTGGCCCTGGTTACAGGCGCCAGTCGTGGGATCGGGGCGGCGACAGCCGTTGAGTTCGCCAAACAGGGTGCCGCTGTTGTGCTGGCCGCCAGGACTTTAGTCGAAATCAAAAAAAATGCGGATGCCATCAATGCCTCAGGTGGCAAGGCCGTGGCGATTGCCTGTGATGTCAGCAACTATGCAGATGTCGAAGCGGCCGTGGCCAAATGCGAGGCTGAATTTGGTGGTCTTGATATTCTGGTGAACAATGCCGGTGTGATTGACCCCATCGCCCGCCTTGCCGATTCTGACCCCGAGGCCTGGAGCAAGGTTGCCGACATCAATTACAAGGGCGTTTATTATGGCCTGCGCGCTGCCATTCCGGGGATGGAAAAAAAGGGTTCTGGCACGATCATCAATATCAGTTCCGGGGCGGCTTCTGCGGCCCTTGAAGGCTGGAGCCATTATTGTTCGACCAAGGCAGCGGTTTTGTCCCTTACCATGTGTGCCGACAAAGAATATCGCGACAGCGGCATTCGTGTGCTGGGCCTCAGTCCCGGAACCGTTGCCACGGACATGCAGGTCAAAATCAAGGCATCGGGCCTTAATCCTGTCAGCCAGCTTGACCCTTCGGTTCATATTCCTGCCGACTGGCCGGGCCGGGCCATAGCCTGGCTCTGTGCCGATGACGACAGCAGTTATCTTGGCACCGATGTTTCCCTGAAAGATGAAGCCACCTTGAAAAAGATTGGCCTGGTAAATTAGTAGTGTGGCGTGACGTGTTCGCTGTTTCAGGTTAAACAGACAACCTCAACTGCACTCCCATCCAGCGCCGCCGCGCTCATCATACCCACAGGAAATCCCATGCCCGCTAATACGGACGTTTTGTTCGCGCCTTTGACTGTCAAAGGCGTCACCCTTCCCAATCGCGTTGTCATGGCCCCCATGACCCGGCGTAAAAGCCCCGGCAACGTGCCCGGTGCCGACGTCGCCGCCTATTACCGCCGCCGTGCCGAAGGGGGCGTGGGCCTGATCATTACCGAAGGTACGTTCATTCGTCACAAGGGTGCTAACGGTTATGACGGTGTGCCGGATATTTATAACGATGCTGCACTTGCAGGCTGGAAACACGTTGTCGATGAAGTCCACGCCGCAGGTGGCAAGATCATTCCGCAAATCTGGCATGTGGGTGCCCACCGCGTAAAAGGTGTTGAGCCGGATCGCGATGTGCCCGGGCACGCACCTTCTGCCATTGCCACCGGCGACCGCGAAGTCCCCGTCGAAATGACAAACGAAGATGTCAAACAATGCGTCGCTGACTTTGCCGAGGCCGCGGCCAACGCGCAAAAAGTCGGCTTTGATGGTGTCGAGGTGCATGGCGCGCACGGCTATCTGGTGGACCAGTTTTTCTGGGAACGCTCGAACCAGCGCACCGACGAATATGGTGGCAGTTTCGAGAACCGTAATCGCTTTGGCAAGGAAATTGTCGAAGCCATCCGGGCGGCTTGTGGGCCGGACTTTATGATTGTCTTCCGCTTTTCCCAGTGGAAGATCGACGATTACAAAACCAAGCTTGCCAACACTCCGGAAGAATTGGACGTTTTTCTGAAGACCCTGGCTGACGCTGGTGTTGATGTCTTTCATTGTTCGACGCGAAGATTCTGGGAGCCTGAATTTGAAGGCTCCGACCTCAACCTGGCGGGTTGGGCCAAAAAACTTTGTGGCAAGCCGGTTATCACTGTGGGCAGCATCGGCCTGGAGAATCCTGACTGGGCCGGGGCCAAATCAACGGATGTGGATGAACTGGTCAAGCGTATGGCGGCAGGTGAATTTGACCTTGCCGCCGTTGGCCGCCAGCTTCTGTCCGAACCCGACTGGGCCCACAAGATTCGGGAAGGACGCTATGAAGATATCGCGCCCTATACCAAGGAAGCCTTGAAAGGGCTGGACTAGGAAATACCGGACGATAGAGGCTCAGGACTTCAGGACTCCGTGACAATCAGGTTTTCCAGGAGTTGACCGCCAGCACCTGTTTCATGAGGCCAAGGCCTGGTTTCATGAGGTGATGTTCGTCTGATCCGGCTCACCAGCGGCAATGGCGGGAAATTCTGCCCAGAACGTGGCTCCTTCACCTTCCCGGCTTTCAAATCCCATGTGCCCGCCCATGGCTTCTACCAGTTGGCGGGTGATTGTCAGGCCAACGCCTGTTCCTTCAATATTGGATGCTTCTTTTCCGAGACGGTTGAAGGGTTCGAATAATCCTTTTTGCAATGCCTGCGGGATGCCTTGGCCGGTATCAGAAACATAGATATGGACTATGTTTCCGGGCTTGTCCAAACAGCCAAATTTTACGGTACCGCCCTCCTTGTTATACTTGATGGCATTGGAAAGCAGATTGACAATAACCTGGGTCAGCCGGACAGGGTCAACATTAATCAGTTGCTCAGATTCTCTTTGACCGCTCAAAGTGATGCTTCTGGCTTCGGCCATTTTTCTGACCATTTCCATACTTTCGCGAAAGAGAGTGCTGGGCCAGACCGATTCCATATTCAGGGCGACGTTGCCTGTTTCAATGCTGGACAAGTCCAATACCTGATTGATCAGCTCCAGCAAATGCCTGCCGCTTGAAACAATATGTTTAACTGAGTCTTTTTGATCATCATTCAGCGGTGTCTCGTTGTCAGTCTCCAGGACCTGTCCAAATCCTATTATTGAATTCAACGGGGTGCGCAACTCGTGGCTCATTGACGACAGAAACTCTGATTTGGCAGCGTTACTTTTTTCAGCTTCTTGGGTTCGTTCCGCGAGATTTGTTAATAAATATTCCTGGATGTAGACAATAACCAACACGATCGATGCGGCTGTAATGGCCATAATGCCGTCCGCAATAATAAGAAGCATCCGAGACTTGTCTGCGTCCAGGATTGAGGTTGGTCCAACCAAAAGCAAAATGACGAATGAGAACAGGACCAGACACAAAAAGGCCAATGCACCTTTGCGGCCAAAGAAAAATGTCGACCACACCGGCAACTGAACCATCAAGGGAATTTGCCCGGACTGAATGCCCGAAGTTTCCAGCGCTCCAATGGACAAAGATATCCAGACACTCGTGATCAACACCAGACCAACCAAAGCCATATTTGGCAATAAAACTGCAAGTAAAGGAGATATCAACAATACGACGCTGGCAGCCAGGCCCGCAACAATCCCAAGCTCGATGGGCAGCAGGTCCTGTTCCGAATAGAGCCAGACAATGGCGAAACCCGCCAGCCCCAGTAATGGCCCGGCATATGCAGCAATAAATGATTGTATTCGAAGTAGCCCGGTCAGGGCACCATTGCTGTCTTCGAATTTGTACAGCATGGACAAGGACGCAAGTATTTGCATTTATGGTCGATCACTAATAGAGAAGGCGGGAATATGATTTGACGCTATCACAGCAGAATTTAATCCATATTAGGCATGCTTCAAGAAATAATAAATATAAAGTGACCGGGATGTTTCTCCCGAAGTTTGAGTTTTGCTGGCAGCCTGAACGAACCTGGTGAGGGAGAGCGAATTGTTTGACATTTTTGCAGGCGGTGTTCTGCCGATTTTTGCCATTGGTGCCATCGGCTGGATTTTTGGTCGCCTCGGCACATTCGATGTCGCAACAGCCGGGGCCATAAATCGCTTCGCTTTTTATGTCGGTATCCCGGCCCTGGGTTTTCGCTTAATCACCCACGCCCCGCTGGAAGATTTTGACGTTCGCCTGCTGGCCGGATTTTTTGCCACCGAAGTTGTCATGTATGGCGCCGGATTTGTCGTTGGCCGCTATATGTTCAAGACCTCGCGTCGGGAAGCCATATTGCTGGGCCTCGCCTGTGCCCTGACCAATCATATTCTGTTTGTCTTGCCCATCGCCATCACACTGTTTGGTGAACAGGCCGCTGCACCTATTGTTGCGATCATCACCATGGATTCCATTGTTCTGTTCAGTCTCACATCGATGACCATGGATATCATCGTTCACAAGGACGGATCGGTTTTCCACCTGCTGGGAAAGATCATGCGTAACCCGCCGGTGGTGGCCATGAGCAGTGGATTGCTGGTGGCTTTGGCCGGGTTTGATGTGCCGGCAAATGTTGATGTGTTCCTGGAATTTGCCGGGGGGGCGGCGGCCCCTTGTGCCTTGTTCTCGCTGGGTGTGATCCTCAGTCAGAAACAGGATAGCGACCGGGCCCTGCTGCCAGTGGTCCTGACGGCCGTCAAACTTCTGATCCACCCGGCCCTCGCCTGGCTGGTTCTGGTGAGCTTCTTTGATTTACCGGCCACCATCAGCACGCCCGCCATGATGGTCGCTGCAGCCCCTTGCGGTGCCATGGCTTTTGTCCTTGCCCTGAATTACCAGGTCCGGGTGGATGCCATCGCCCGCGCTATTTTTTATTCCAGCATCGGATCGTTGCTGACGATTACCCTGGCGGCGGCGTTGTAGTCCCTAAAAAGAACTTCCCAAATGCCGCATCAATTGCTAAGGCTGATTCCGTTGATTTATTATCCAGTAAATTAAAAGCCTGGGGGGGCATTCAGAATGACAAGTGATACCTCAATCGGAACAGCAGAACAGCTGCGTGATCCGGACTACACACCACCATTGGCGCAAGCGATTCCGTTGGGCATTCAACACGTGCTCGCGATGTTTGTGTCGAACGTGACACCCGCCATCATCGTCTGTGGTGCGGCCGGGTTTGGCTTCGGGTCAAACTCACCCGATTTTCCACAAATGATTTACATGATTCAGATGTCGATGTTTTTTGCCGGCATCGCAACTTTGTTCCAGACTATCGGTTTTGGCCCGGTCGGTGCCCGGCTTCCGATTGTTCAGGGCACCAGCTTTGCGTTTCTGCCGATCATGATTCCACTGGTCGCCGGGAAAGGCGTTGATGGTATGGCCGCCTTGTTTGGTGGTGTCATTATTGGTGGTGTCTTCCACGCTTTGCTGGGGACAGTTATCGGCAAAATCCGTTTTGCCTTACCACCACTTGTCACGGGCCTGGTTGTTTTGATGATCGGCCTGGCTCTGGTCAAAGTTGGTATCCAATATGCTGCTGGTGGTGTCCCGGCCATGGGCAAGCCTGAATTTGGCAGCTTGGAAAACTGGTCCGTGGCCCTGGTCGTGATCGTCGTCACTTTAGGGTTGAAGTTTTTCACCCGCGGTATGGTCTCAATCGCTGCGGTGCTGCTCGGGCTGATTGCCGGCTACATTGTGGCTTATTTCATGGGCATGGTCTCGTTTGGCAATATTGAACGGGCTGCCTCTTTCGCCATGCCTAACCCGCTGCATTTCGGTTTTGAATTCAGCGTCGCCGCGGTCATCGGTTTCTGCCTGATGGCCTTTGTTTCAGCAGTTGAAACAGTTGGGGACGTGTCGGGTATCACCAAAGGCGGTGCCAAGCGCGAAGCCACAACGGAAGAGATCACTGGTGCCACTTATGCAGACGGCCTTGGCAGTGCGGTTGCCGGCCTTTTCGGCAGCTTGCCAAATACATCTTTCAGCCAAAATGTTGGCCTGATCGCCATGACCGGTGTTATGAGCCGCCATGTTGTGACCTTTGGTGCCATTTTTCTGATCCTGTGTGGTCTTATTCCAAAAGTTGGTGCCATCATCTCCACTGTGCCGATTGTGGTCCTTGGTGGCGGTGTTATCGTCATGTTCGGAATGGTCTGCGCGGCTGGTGTGTCCATGCTGTCAGACGTGACCTGGAACAAACGCAATATGGTTATATTTGCCGTTTCATTGTCGGTCGGTCTGGGGCTTCAGCTTGTGCCTGATGCCTTGCAACATATGCCGTCGACAGCAAAAATCCTGCTGACATCAGGTCTGTTACCTGCGGCCTTCCTTGCCATCATCCTGAACCTGATCCTGCCGAAGGAACTGGGTGAAGATCCGACTGACTAAGGCATTTCTGACAAAGTTTTAGAGCGTAGTCCAGAAAGTAGACTAGCCCGCTGGCATTTGATTGATGTCAGCGGGTTAATTCTTGTCCGCCGTTTTTTGCTCACATTAAATAGTGACCATTAAATAGTGACAGGCACTATTTAATGAAGGTTAACAGGTGCCTGGCACTAATTAACGATTGGGCTTGTCCGGAACCTTCAGGGCGTCTGCAAGCGAGTGGGTTGCGGACCCACGTTTTGCAGGTTTTGGTTGGCTGGCGTCCGGTCGCCAGGCGGTCAGGTTGACAATTTCAAAGGTCACGGGCACGCGACCATCATCACCGCCATGACGTTCCGTATAAAGACTGGCAGCCCGCATCAAGGTATCCCGGCGCAAGGGCTTGCGCGAACGGGCATTAAGGATATTGCTTTCGGCCATGCCGCGCAGGTCGGTAAACAGCTTCATCGGGCTTTCGTAGCGCACGGTGATGATTTCGCTGTCGGCAACGGGCAGGGCAAATCCGGCTCGCTGCAACAGATTACCCAGGTCCTTTACATCGGCGAAGGGTGATACCCGCAAGGCCACGCCGCCTGCCGTCTCACTTTCCGCCAGCATCAAAACTTCTTTCAGCTCAACCAGGGTCTGCCCGCCGAACATGGACGCCAAAAATACCCCGTCGGGCCGCAAACAGCGATTGGCCTGAATCAAGGCACCGGGCAGGTCATTGACGTTATGCAGGGTAAGGGCACTGACGATCAGGTCGAAACTTTCCTCGGCGAAGGGCAGGGCCTCTTCATCGAGGATCGCTGTCAAAAGATCGTTACGGTTTTGGGCAAGTCCGGCCATGCGATCAGACAAATCACTTTGCACAAGAAACTTTGTGTCCGCTCGGGCAGACATGATTTCACCTGCCAGGCCTGTGTGGCAGCCAAGGTTCAATATATCGGCAAAGGGTCGTTTGATGTCGTCCAGCCGGTCCAGCAAACGATCGGTTACTTCCGCCGTCAGGAAGTCGTAGTCGCCATATCGGGTCGCAGCGCGATTGCGGCGCTGGCGCAACAGGGCGCGATCAAAAGGTGTTTGCTGGTCCATGCAAGCTATATGGCATGACCGGCCCTGAAGCGCTAGTTTGCTTGAATGAATTTGCCAGAGTCTATCGGAACAGTGCAGGGGACACTGATCAGGGTTACCCAAAGTTCAGCGACGGCTGTGCTTGATGTGCTGCTGCCGCCGCGTTGTCTGGTCTGCGGAACTTCGGTGACCAACACGGGGGCCTTGTGTGCCACCTGTTGGGCGAGCATTGATTTTATCGATGGCCCGGTTTGTTACACCTGCGGTCTGCCCTTTGACTTTGATGAAGGTGTGGAAATGCAATGCGGTGTCTGTTTGCGCGAGGCCCCTGCCTTTGAGACCGGTCGCTCGGTCATGCATTATGGTGATGCCTGCCGGGATTTGATCCTGGGGTTCAAACACGGCGACCGCACGGACGCGGCCCCCATGTTTGGCAGCTGGTTGCACCGCGTTGGCAAGCCCCTGTTCAAACCAGGCATGTTGGTGGTGCCGGTGCCGCTGCATCGCTGGCGGCTGTTTTCCCGACGCTTTAACCAGTCGGCCCTGCTGGCCCAGGCCCTGGTACAGTTCGACAAACAATCACCAGCACCGGCAAACTTGCACGTCTGTCCTGATTTGCTGGTGCGCAAGAAACGGACACGAACTCAAGGCGGGCTCAGCGCCAGGGCCCGACGTTTGAATGTGCGCGGTGCCTTTACCGTCCGCCCCAGGCGGCGCAATCAGCTGCGCGGGGAGGATGTTCTGCTGATCGATGATGTCATGACTACGGGTGCGACACTGGAGGCCTGTTGCAAGGCCTTGCTGAAATCCGGTGCCGCCAGCGTCTGTGTTCTGACCCTGGCCCGCGTGGTCAAACCATCTGTGTGAATTAAACTTACAGCTTGGCGTCGTTGGTTTCCGCCCCGGCATACAAAACTTCGTTTGCAGCCTTTGACGCCTTTTCATGAAAAGCCACGGCCGGCGGGTCAAAGTCGCATTCAGGCACGGGGGCGGTTGCAAAATGGCCATAGGGGTCATTGCCACGTACCAGTGAGGCGCAATCCCAACTGCCGACAATTTGTTTTGTGTCTGGCGGCATGAAATGCATGGAGACGCCAATGCGTCGGTCGGCGGCATTATTGGGGCCTGAGGCATGGGCCAGGCGATAATTGTGGATAGACATTTGACCGGGCTCCAGGGGCATGAACACAGCTTTGTTCTCATCCAGATCGACACTGATTTCCTGGCCTCGCGTCAGCATGTTATCTTCGTGCCAGCGGTCTTCATGGTTCAGGACTTCGCCCCGGTGGGTACCGGGCATGACTTTCATACAGCCTGCCTCAATGCTTGCCGGTGACAGGGCCATCCAGGCGGTGACAACATTTTCACTGGACAGACCCCAGTACCTGGTGTCCTGGTGCCAGGAAATAAAGCTGCCAGCCCCGGCTTCCTTGATCCAGAAGATCGTGTTCCACAACAAAATGTCGGGGCCGATCAGTTGCTCGACGGGGTCCAGTACCCGTGGGTCCCGGATCAGGTCGTTTAACCACTTGAACAGTAAAAAAGATTTGCTGCGTTGGCCCGGATACAGGGCACCGTCCTGGGCCGCTTCAACACGTTCCAGTTTTTGCCTTATCGTGCTGACCTCATCAGTGCCAAGCACTGAAATTGGCGATACATAACCGTCTTTCTCAAACTGACTTACCTCGGATTTGTCCAGCATTCTCTGACCTTCTATATCCCTGATGCAGGTGTTTCCAAATCATCGGATATTTGATGATGATAGTCAAAACCGCGCAAGAGCATATTTCTGGCCGGGTTCCTGTTATTGCCGTCAGGTGTTAGGCTGGCATCTGATTTTCCAGATAAGGTATTCCAGTCATGACAAAAGCAAGAGCCCGCGAACGCGCCAAAGCCAAGGCAGGTCAGAAAATTGCCAAACGCAAGGCCATGGCTGACCAGCCAGACAAAAATGACCATCCAGGTCGCTTTGACGCCGGTTCGCATTCGATCAAGGGGCCTGGGTCAAACGCCAATGTCACAAACCTTGGTGCGGCCAAACGCGGTGCCGGGCGCTCCAGTTGATGGCCGATTCCGGTACCAGATAAAGATCAGGCCAGATAAGTCAAAATTGATCACGCTTGCGCCAGCCTGCTTGTCTGGCGGGCAATCGACCCTATATTTGGAGCTGTTTCAGGTTAAACTGTTGAACCACTCAACTGGAATTCTGAACGTTTGGAAACCAGATGCTTGACCAGATGCTTAAAATAATTGCTAACATATTCAAATCACCTATCAAAGCCGGACAAAGTACCCCGACCATGACCATTGCACCCGAAGACATCACCGCCGAAGTTGAAATCTACACCACCATGTTTTGTGGCTTTTGCTGGCGCGCAAAAGGGTTGTTGGAGACCAAGGGCGTCAAGTTCATTGAATATGACGTCAGCTCAGACGCTGGCTTGCGGGCAAAAATGAAAGAACGCTCCAATGGTGGCCGCACGGTGCCGCAGATTTTTATCGACGACCAGTTGGTCGGTGGCTGCGACGAACTTCACCAGTTGGAACATGAAGGTCGCCTGAATACTTTATTGACAGGTACCGCATGACAGGAACATTCAAGGCGGCTTGTGTTCAGGTCAATGCGCAAAATGACATGCGAGCCAATGTGCGTGTTGCCTGTGATCTGATCCGGGACGCCGCCAGCGCCGGGGCAGAGTTTATTTCCTTGCCTGAAAATGTCGCTTTCATGGGCCTGAATTCGAAAGAAACACGGGCCGCTGCCCACCTCCAGGCGGATCATCCGGCCTTGCAGGCATTCCGGGATGTGGCAAGGGAAACCGGTGTTTGGTTGCTGGCGGGTTCCCTCGGCATTCGTTTGGACAACGACAAACTGGCGAACCGTTCCTGTTTTATCGGACCAGACGGCCAGGTGCGTACCCATTATGACAAGATCCACATGTTCGACGTGGATTTACCGAACGGCGAACGTTATCGCGAGTCTGACCGCTTTAATGCCGGTGAAGCAGCTATAAATACTGAGACACCCTGGGGCACGCTTGGCATGACGATTTGTTATGACGTGCGGTTTCCGCATTTGTATCGGGCGTTGGCCCACGGCGGTGCCCAGTTGATCACCGTTCCGGCCGCCTTTACCCGTGTCACGGGGGAGGCCCACTGGCATGTGTTGTTGCAGGCACGGGCCATCGAGACCGGCAGCTTCGTATTTGCGGCGGCCCAGTGCGGTGAACATCCTGGCAAGCGCCAGACTTTCGGTCACAGTGTGATTATCGACCCCTGGGGCAAGGTTCTGGCCGATGCAGGCACCGAACC
This sequence comes from Alphaproteobacteria bacterium, assembly GCA_018650465.1. Taxonomy (GTDB): domain Bacteria; phylum Pseudomonadota; class Alphaproteobacteria; order UBA2966; family UBA2966; genus JABILA01. The sequence continues at coordinate 1,636 of JABIFY010000007.1, read as the reverse complement.
TGGATTTATTATAGCTGATATCGATATGGCCCATGTGACCAGCGCCCGTGCCATGGTGCCGTCCTTGCAACATGACCGCGACTACAGCTTGCCACCAGCGGTCAGCAAGGAATCAGCGGCTTAGTGTTGTTTTACTAAACCGGTAATGCCGTATGCTGGCCCTGCGCCATTTTCATGGCGCAGATGCGTTGCCGGGTGGCCGGTTTTGGTGTCTCCACATCGCCATGTTCATAGGCGATGATTGTCAGGTTTTCAGCCATGCATTCCTCTAACAATTCATCGGGCTTTAACAAAAAGTCCGGATTGTTGGGCCTGCCAAAACGTTCGTTGCCAATAGCGAATGTCTCGTAGATCAGCACACCGCCCGGCACCAGGGCACCGGCAAGGACTTTGATCAAATTATCGCTGCGATAGTTTGTCACAACAATGCCGGAAAAGTTTTGTCCTGCCGCCTCAAAGGGGGCGGTATATTCCAGGTCGGCTGCAACGCCGGTCACAAGATCCAGATTTGCCACATCGCCCAACTTGTTGATATCCCTGTCCATGGCCAGTACGGGATGACCCCGTTCAGCAAATAACCGGCTGTGACGCCCGCCGCCACATGCCACATCCATGACCGCACCACCTGTCGGTACCAGGGGCGCAAAGCGCACAACCCAGGCAGATGGCGTGCTGATGGTGACGAGTTCAATTGGTGTGCCTGGTGGCCTGGATATATCGGTCATGCTATGGAACTCTGTTGCGAGAAGTTATATGTCAGTATTATGTATAATCGCTCGAATGAGATGGATTGTAAGCAAAATACCAAGGATTTGTTTTTGGCATCATGATTGTTTTTGATCTGGCATGCAGTAACGCTCATGTTTTTGAGGCGTGGTTCAGTGACAGTGCAGGCTTCGAGGCCCAGCGTGCTGCAGGCGACGTGGTCTGCCCTGCCTGCGGTGATACCAAAGTCGAAAAATCCCTGATGGCCCCTTCCGTTCCAGCCAAAGGCCAGGCCACGGCAAAAGACGTGGAAACTGCCCAGGCGGCCACCGACGTTATTCAAACCCTGTATCAAATGCGCCAGCAAGTAGAAGATAATTGCGACAACGTCGGCGAAAATTTTGCCGAAGAAGCCCGCAAAATCCACTACGGCGAAACCGAAAAACGCAACATTTACGGCAAGGCAACCAAGGAACAGGCCGAAGAACTGGTCGACGAAGATATCGATTTTGGTGTCTTGCCATGGACGGATGAAGAAGAACCTGATGACCTCAACTGAACTTGATACAGAAAATGATGCAGACGGCCGTATTACCTATGCGGCTGATGGCCACGTGCGCCTGATCGGTCTGGACCGCCCGGCAAAATATAATGGCTTCACGCCAAAAATGTTGGTTGAACTGGCCCAGGCCTATACCGATTTTGAACATGACCCTGATGCCCGTGCCGCGGTTTTGTTTGCCCACGGTGATCATTTTACGGCGGGTCTCGATCTACCCAAAGTGTCGCCGTTCATGAAAAAAACCGGCGGTGTCTTTCCGGAAGAAATGATTGATCCTATGGACCTCTATCCGCCCTTGCGCAGCAAACCTGTGGTCTCGGCGGTGCGCGGCTACTGTTACACCATTGGTATTGAATTGATGCTGGCGGG
>JABIFY010000124.1 GCA_018650465.1 Alphaproteobacteria bacterium | reverse complement strand
GTCAGCTTCTGGCCATCTTGCAGGGCAGAAAGAGCTGTATCAAAATCAAAATCATTTCGCATGTGTCATTCCTTTTCTTCAGTTTAAAGAAATGACACGGAATTTCTAACGCTCCCATTGATTTCGTCTTTTCGGTGTCTGGTCAGGAAGAAGTCCATCATGTGTCAGAGCCGGGAACCATGATTGTCGTACCAAAAGGCATCTGGCATACGGCCCGAACAAAGACCAAGGCATCTCTGATATTCGTGACGCCAGGTGAAGGTACATTAAATGCCGAAAAACCGGGAGCCTGATCCTCAGACTTTATTCTCCTCAGACTTTATTCTCCTCAGACTTTATTCTCCTCAGGCTTTATTCAGGGTATTCTCGCCTGCCATATAGACTGATATGCGACTGAACAGACCGTCCCGGATATCAAAAAAATTACAGTTTGACTTGTGGGCAAGCGATCCATCGTGATGGGTGTTCACGACTTTGAACTGTGATGATACGCGTTGGCGGTTCACATCGACGATGTGTGAAAAACCGGTGTGCTGTACACTCGTATGGCTCGCCCACAGACGATCAAACATGCTGCGGATGTCGTCCATGGTGGTCAGTTCGATGCCGTGCGTTTCAACTGTGAAGACACAGTCATCTGTCATCGTCGCTTTGATGACGTCAAAGTCTTCGCCATCGACCCCGGCGAAATAAGTTTCGACCAGGGCGGTCATCTCATTGTCATTCATATAATTGGAAACTTCCGTACTAATCTAAAAAATGCGACATGCGTTTGTCGTCTACCAGGCGGCGCAGGCGGTTCATTCTCTCTTGTATGGGGCCTTCGACAGACAGGCGGTGATGGTTTGGTAAAGCGCCAAGATCGGCAAGTTCTTCAAAAAAGGCATCCGGGATGGCGGGCGGGCCTGGTTTTTCATATCGGGCAGGTGGTTTTTCAAAGCGATGCAAGTAACAATAAAGAATTCCTGCACCTAATCCTGCGCCCAACACGCCATAGAAAATGGCCCTTGTGTGTCCGAACCAGACAAGAGGTGGTGTCAGAACAAGCATCAGGGCGCATGCATTCATAGCCTTGATGCGAAGTCGTTCAAGACCAGGCGGCAGGGGTCGATGATGATGCACAAGGTTCTCCTGTTTTGTATGTCAGGAATGAAGCTTGTGCGAATTCTACATGAAAAATTCTTGCCTGGGAAATAAATGAACTGTTACACCAGGTGCTGTGAGATGACCGTCGTCCAGCGCAGCCGCAAGGCCAGAATTCGGGACAGATCAAACAGGATCATATTGGCGACTTTTGGATGAGATTCGACCAGTGTTTCAAAACTCTGGCGACTGATCTTCAACGCACTTCCCTGGACGCGTGAAAGGATTGTTGCACTGCGTGGTTGTCCATCAAAAAAAGCAATTTCGCCAAAAACAGATCCCTTGGGAATATTTGACAAGACGTGTGGTTCGCCATCGGGTTGTTCGATAACAATTTCGACTGTGCCTTCTGTCAGGATGAAGAACGAGGTATCAATCTCTCCATACCGGATCAGTTTTTCACCGGCTCCAAATTGTTTCGTTTCGACATGCTGCCTGATACAGGCCCAGTCTTCTTCCGTGGCATCTCCCAAAAAAGTAAATTCGTCCAGCATTCGCTGTGCCATTTCTGACGAATTGGGGTAGTCGAACAAACCCATTACAAAGTTACCATTCGATAGATCCTGCAGCAGAGTTTATTTGCCTTGAAGGATGATTAAGGTTGAAAGTCAAATTATCGCAAACCGTTATTCAAGGAGGTACAATAACACCAACAATGATCCTTAAAAACCGAACGGATGGTCTTTTTTAGGGGCAGAAATTTTGTTGGTTTGACTGGTTATTCAGCAGCCTTTGCGCGTGCCACAGCTGTTGGTGCCATGAGATCTTCCCGGCGTTCCATGGCGGCGTAATAGGGCGCAAAAGCCGGGCGATCAATATAGCGCCCGGAGCCTCTTTCCATATCAAGTTGACCATTGGACCAGACAATGCGTCCCTGACTGATCGTGTGGGTATTAACACCCTTCACGGTCATGCCTTCAAAAATATTGAAGTCGATGTTCTGGTGATGGATTTTGGCAGAGATTGTCCGCGTACCTTCCGGGTCCCATACCACCAGGTCTGCATCTGCGCCGACCTTTACGCTGCCTTTGCGCGGATAAATGTTGAAAATCTTTGCAGCGTTGGTCGAGGTCGCCGCGACAAATTCGTTGGGTGTCAGGCGGCCGGTGCCAACCCCCTGATCCCATATTACCGACATCCTGTCTTCGACTCCGGCCGTGCCATTGGGGATCAATGAAAAGTCATCTTTGCCAGCGGCTTTTTGATCTGCACAGAAACAACAATGATCCGTTGCTGTCGTTTGCAGGTTGCCGGATTGCAAACCTCGCCACAGGGCTTCCTGATGTCCCTTGGGGCGAAAGGGCGGGCTCATGACATGGGCGGCGGCGAATTCAAAATCCGGATTGCGATACACACTGTCGTCGACCACAAGATGTCCGGCCAGAACTTCGCCATAGACGCGCTGACCTTCCTGGCGGGCACGGGTAATCGCCTCCAGGGATTCCTTGCAGCTGTTATGAACGACATACAAAGGAACGTTCAACACCTGGGCGATACGAATGGCCCTGTTGGCGGCTTCACCTTCGACTTCAGGTGGCCGTGACAGGGGATGTCCTTCCGGCCCGGTTATGCCCCGGTCCTTCATTTCCTGTTGCAAACGAAAGACCAGTTCGCCATTTTCGGCGTGAACCGTACAGATGGCACCCAGTTCCTTGGCGCGCATGAAACTGTTCACCAGAATTTCATCGTCGGCCATGATGGCGCCCTTATAGGCCATGAAATGTTTGAAACTGTTGACGCCTTTGTCATTGACCAGGGTGGCCATATCGCGATGTACGCTGTCGTCCCACCAGGTTACAGCCACATGAAAGGAATAATCAGCGGCAGCCTTTTCCGACCATCCGCGCCATTTGTTGTAGGCTTCCAGTAATGGCTCTTCCGGCGCGGGGATGACAAAGTCAATGCACATGGTGGTGCCACCGGCAGCGGCTGCACAGGTGCCGGTATAGAAGTCTTCGCTTGCCACCGTGCCCATGAAAGGCAATTCCATATGAGTGTGGGGATCAATGCCGCCGGGCATAATTAACTGGCCGCCAGCATCGATAACGCGAGCATCTGACGGTGCTTCTATGTCCTCGCCGACTGCCTTGATCACGCCTTCGTCGGTATAAACATCGGCACGAAAAGTCTCATCTGCAGTAACAACGGTTCCGCCGCGAACAAGTGTGGACATAGTAATTCCTCCCCGGAATAACGACCTGAAATCAGGTGCCTGCGTTTTTTTTCAAGCCAGTTTTCGAAACATCTAAACCTGACCATTTGGACAGATTTTAGCAAGATTACGGGCAGGTGCAACAAACAATATACTTCGCTGTGACAAACAAGCTTTGTCACCTGCCAAACAAGATTCGTTACTAAATAATTAGGTCGCCATCTAATCGACATGTATGCTGATCAAACGCCAATTAAAAGCCGAGCCTGTGTTCAAGGTCTTCTGCTCAATTCTTCCCTTCATTTTAACCTGACAAGGCGACATCCTGATGCAGCTGAGGCCAATGCATGAGTAACCCCCGGTTTTCTCCGGCAATTCGAATAGCATTTTGGATGTCAGTGACCGCCCTGGCATTTGGTGTTCTGATGGGAATGGTCCGATATACGGGTGAGGAACTGAACGTTTTTGTCATTTCATTTTGGCGATTTGTTTTTGGCATACTTTTCTTTATCCCCTGGTTTCTGCGCGTTGGTACCAGCGGTCTGAAAACAAGCCGGGCCGGTTTGCATATAATCCGGGCCTGTTTCTTGATTGTCTCCAGCGTTTGCCTGATGTCCGCCATCATGTTGATGCCGCTTGATGAAGCGACGGCCATAAGTTTTACCACGCCTCTTTTTACTGTTATCGGCGCAATACTGTTTCTTAAGGAGAAGGCTGGTTTACAGCGCTGGATTGCTCTGATTATTGGCTTTGTTGGTATTTTGGTCATCCTTCGCCCAGGCATTGAAATGATGAATTGGGCGGCACTATTGGTGATGGTGTCTGCCGTAACTTTTGCCGGGGTTGTCCTTTGCGGCAAGGTTCTGACACGCACGGATTCGCCTGAATTACTGGTTGCCTCGCTGGCTCTGATTTCCGTGCCGTTGTCATTCGTACCGGCTTTGATGTTCTGGCAGTGGCCGACGGCTGAGCAGTTTTTTTTCCTGATAATGATCGCCCTCGCGTCCAACCTGAACATGTATGGCATCGTGAAATCATTGCAGATCGGGGATGCCTCGGCGACACAGCCCTATGATTTTCTGCGTCTGCCCACGACGGCGGGTATTGGTTGGCTGGCCTTTGGGCAAACCAGTGACGTATTAACCTGGGTTGGGGCCATTATTATCTTTGGCAGCACCATTTTCATCACTCACCGTGAGGCCAGGGCCCGAAAAAAGGCTGAAGGGTTGAGCTAGCTGTCAGTGGGTTCCGGGGCGGGCAATGTGACGGTTGCTTTTGTACCGATGCCGACGTTGCTTTCGATCACCAGCGACCCGTGTTGCAATTCGGCCAACCTGTTCGCTAACGGCAGGCCCAGGCCGGTTCCTTCATGCTCGCGACTGTCAGACGGCTCGGCCTGACCAAAAGGTTCCATGACCAGCGACATGTCTTCGGCTTTGATGCCGATACCTGTGTCACTGACACATACAGAAGTTTGGGTGTCAGATTCAATCATTGAGCCAATCGTGATTGTACCGCCAGCGGGCGTGAATTTTACAGCATTTGTCAAAAGGTTCAAAACGATCTGTCTGAAAGCACGCTGGTCGCCAAATATTGTCGGTGCTCTGCTATCCAGGTTTTCCACCAGCGTTATGTTTTTTTGTACCGCTCTGTCCTTGATCATTCGCAAGATGGATGCGATGGCCGAATTGGCATCGACGTATTCTTTTGTCAGCGTATATTGGTGTGCTTCGATCTTTGACAAATCCAGAACATCGTCAATTAATTCAAGCAAATGGACGCCAGACTGATTGATGTCACCGGCGTATTCCCGGAATTTTTCACCGCCGACGGCAACATATTCCTTGTTCTGCAAAACTTCCGAAAAGCCGAGAATAGCGTTTAACGGGGTGCGTAATTCGTGACTCATGTTAGCGAGGAATTCTGATTTGGCTTTGTTGGCGGCATCAGCCACCTCTTTGGCAGCGATCAAGGCCATTTCCGACGCTTGAAGGTCACGGATAATATTTTCATTTTCGTGCTGTAGTACCAGGCTTCGTTTGATAAAATGTGACAAATCTCGTGACGTACTGATCAACAGTCCGGCATATATCACTGTCATGGGGGCGAAGGCGATGGGCAGGGCATCGTCGACGACGAAACGGACCGCCAATGGCGCCAGCATGGCTGTCACAAACAGAATAACTGACGGTAAATGCGCTGCCAGACTGAAGGCACCACCGGATGCGATGCCGATAATCACAAGCATGAACAGCACTTGAATGCCTTGTTCATCCGCAGGGTAAATCAGAATATTTGCAAAACTATAGAGCAAAGAATGAATGACCAGCGTCCAGAAAAACCATTTCAGCCAAAACTTGCTGTTTGCGCCGCTTGTTGGGCTTCTTTGGTAGGCGATGAATATTGCGCCTCTGCCAAATGTTACACCGGCATTCGCCAGGCACCAGAAAACCAGATTGGCCGTTGGGACATAATTCTGGAACACCAGAAAAATGACGACCGTTATTGCCAGAGTCGCAAAAAGGGCGAAGGGCAGGGATTTGAACAGCAGGGCAACTTGCTTGTCCTGTGTTTGTACGTCAGTCATTTTGAGTCCTGGTTCAGGGCGATACGAGGCGCTTTGTTTATCGATACAACTGAACAACAAATAGATTGGCTACTGATATAACCTGATTTGCGAGGCAAGCAACCTGAAGATGGTGTGAAGAGGTGCGACATGGTTACGCGGCAGGAACGCCGGTTTTGAAACCGGGATTGTCGTCTTCTTCCGTTTCAGCAATGATATCCACCGGAGGCGATATGTATTCTGGTATTTACGCGAAACGACACCCACAAAAACCCGCATTTATCATGGCCGAGAGCGGTGAAGTTGTCACTTATGGAGACTTCGAGGCGCGTAGTAATCGCCTGGCCTGGTTGCTGAGAGACCAGGGGCTTGCGCGCGATGACCACTATTCGGTGTTTATGGAGAACAACAGTTATTACCCTGAAGCCTGCGCCGCGGGCGAGCGCACAGGGCTTTATTATACCTGCATCAATTCCTACCTGACGGCAGAAGAAGTGGCCTACATTGTGAATAACAGTGAAAGCCAAATCTTGATCACATCTGAAGACAGGCGGGAAGTGGCCCTTGCGGCGCTGGCCTTATGTCCGCATGTCCGTCTTTGTGTGATTGTTGATGGACCGGGCGATGGCGATAAAATTGTAAATCTGGCGGAGGCTGTGGCGGCATTCCCGGACACACCCGTCCCCGATGAAAGTCTCGGCGGGCCCATGCTCTATTCATCGGGCACGACGGGGCAACCAAAAGGTATCCTGCGTCCAGGGCCAGATGAAGTCCCTGATTTTGTGACGCCCAGAACGCAGTTTCTTTTTGACCTTTGGCATTATCGGGAGGGCATGGTCTATCTGTCGCCCGCACCGCTTTATCATGCAGCCCCCAATACAGCGATTAACCTGACATTTCGCCTTGGCGGCACGGTTATTATTATGGAGCGGTTCGATCCGGAAGCTTGTCTGGCTCTGGTTGAAAAGTACAAAGTGACGCACAGCCAGCTTGTGCCCACAATGTTTTCCCGCATGTTGAAATTACCGGATGATGTCCGCCTCGCTCATGATGTCTCAAGTCTGGAAATTGCCGTTCACGCTGCCGCACCGTGCCCGGTTCAGGTCAAGGTGCAAATGATTGAATGGTGGGGGCCGATCATTCACGAATATTACGGTGCGACCGAAGGTCTGGGCTTTACGGCCTGCAACAGCGAAGAATGGCTGGCCCACAGCGGATCAGTGGGCAAGGTCATTCTTGGCGATATGCATATTCTGGATGATGATATGCAGCCCTGTCCGCGCGGCACACCAGGTGGCGTCTGGTTCAAGACCGCAGGCGATTTTGAATATTACAATGACCCTGAACGCACCGCGGCGTCGCGATCAGAAGATGGTGTCTATTGCACGGTTGGTGATGTGGGCTATCTGGATGACGACAACTATCTTTACCTGACGGATCGTTCAACTTTCATGATCGTTTCCGGCGGGGTGAATATTTATCCCCAGGAATGCGAGAACCTGCTGATCACCCACCCCAAGGTCGCCGACGCCGCCGTCTTTGGTGTGCCCAACGAAGAAATGGGTGAAGAGGTCAAAGCCGTGGTGCAAACCATGCCGGACTTTCCTCCGGGCGAAGACCTGGCCGTAGAGCTTATTGCCTGGTGCCGCGAAAATCTCGCCACACAAAAATGTCCGCGCTCCATAGATTTTGAAGACGAACTCCCGCGCTTACCCACGGGCAAGCTCTATAAGCGCATCCTGAAAGACAGGTACTGGGCCGATAGAAAAAGCCGGATTCTTTGAATGTTAATTGTTCCGGGTTCGCCAATATAGAAGTGTTGCGCCCAGGCCACCCGCCAGGCTCAGGGTTGTCATCAGTAAAAAAGCGTCGCTGGTCGCGCGTTCATAAACCCAGCCCGCTGCCGCCATGGAGAGGCCGAAAAACAGGCCCATGGCCAGGCTGTCAAACAGGCCTTGTGCCGATGCTGATTGTTCTTCCTGTACATTTTGCATGATAAAGGCAAAGGCGGCGATGTGCGTCCCCGAAAATGTCAGACCGTGCAGGGCCTGGATGGCGATCAACACTGGCAGTTCCGTTGTCTGACTAAGCACGCCCCAGCGCACCATTCCGGCAAGACCGGCCAGCATCAACAGTCGCGCCGGGCCAAACTTGGCAACAAGAAAGCCACCTGCCGAAAAAATGATGACTTCGGCGATAACGCCTTCAGCCCACAGCAAGCCCACCGTATTTTCATCTAAACCGGCGTCGATCCAGTGGCGCGAGGCAAAGCCATACAGCCCGGCGTGGCTGGACTGCAAAAGGGCCGCCGTGGCCACGAATAACAGAAAATTTGGCGACTTCAGAACATCAAGAATGGCTGGACGATTGCGACCGCGGGGTTCTGTGCGCAGGTCGGGCATCAGCATGGTGGCGATAACCAACAAAACAGTGCCGCCAACCATCAGCCATAAAACGTCGTCACTGGCCCGACCCTGCAAATACCAGCCACCGGCGACCGACGCGATAATAAAGCTGATTGACCCCCAGCGCCGAACCTTGCCATAGCGCACACCACTGCGGTTTGCCGCCAACAGGGACAGGCTGTCGGCGATGGGCATGGCGGTTGTTAACAAGGTGCCGACCAGCAACCAGACCAGCAATATGGCCACGAAACTGTTGGCATAATCCATGATAATCATGCCGCCAAGAGAGACCAGGGCAATCAGGAGCAGAGAGCGTTTGCGTTTGCCGGAATAATCGATCTCACCTGTCATGGACAATCCCACAGGGATTTTGGCCCAAAGTGCGACGGCAAGCACCAGACCGATCTGTTCACTGCTGAGACCGCGCCCGCCCATCCACAAAGGCAAATAAGGCACAAAGGTCCCGACAATCAGAAACAGCGCCAGATAGTAGAAGGAAAGGCGCAGGGAAAGAGATTTTGTCGACATGATATTCCAGGTATTCCGGTCGCCGGGAAGGTGACTCATTTTCTTGACAATAACCTGGAATCCAACCATTGTTGAAAAAAATTGCACTAAATAAAAAAAATCACATCAAGGACTGTTTGTTGGACAGTATCAGGGACGGTATCAGAGACTGTGGCAGGGAAAAAACGGGACAATACCGATCAGGATCTGGGGCTGGCCGCACGCGCGGCCTGGCTGTCCTATATTGGTGGTCATACGCAAAGTGAAATCGCGGCCCGCCTTCAGGTATCACCCGCCAAGGCCCACAGATTAATTGCCCAGGCACTGGATCAGGGCCTTGTGAAAGTCTTTGTTGAAGGTGCACCGGAAGAATGTCTGGAACTGGAAACAGAACTGGCACAGGCCTTTGGTTTGCGATCCTGTCATGTGGCACCTGATCTTAACGACGAAAATAACAGCCAACCGCAGGCTTCTTTTGCCGCCGTGGGCGCTTCGGCCGCCCGCTTTCTGCATGGCCTGATTGAACAATCCGGACCGACGATGATTGGTGTGGGCAAGGGCAGGTCCCTGGCAGCCATGGTGGAAAATCTGCCAACAATAAATCGGCCCGATATTCGCTTTGTTTCGGTCTCGGGCAGTCTGACACGCAATCTATCTGCCAACCCCTATGATGTCGTTCACAAGCTGGTGGAGAAAACAGGCGGTGAAGGTTATTTCCTGCCCGTTCCTTATATTGCCGCCAGCGTTAAGGAAAAACAGACGCTGCTGGCGCAAAGCAGTGTTCAGGATTTGCTCGATCTGGCCCGCCAGGCAGACGTCTATATCATTGGCATCGGCACTATTGAAGGCGATGCCCATGTGCGTCAGGTCGGCATGGTTTCGGAAGAGGAATGGCATGAACTGCACGGGCTTGGTGCCGTTGGTGATGTTATGGGCAGTTTTGTAAATACCGAAGGCGTACCGGTGAAATCGGACGTTAATCAACATTCCGTCGGCCTGCATATTGATGATTTGAAGGGGCGGCCAGTTGTCGCCGTTGTCGGCGGTGATTCCAAAGGCGCCGCGGTCCTCGGGGCTCTGAATACAGGTATTATCACAGACCTGATCCTGGGCGAGCGTTCTGCCCGTCATATCTCGCAATCATTGCAGGTGGCCAAGTCCCCTGAAAGGCAAGTGGGATGAGTGCAAAAATAGAGCGATTACGTCCGATCAAATCGTCCAAAGCGGCCAACAGTTCAACGACGGCGGCAACCGATCATGATCGCAATCCTGGTACCGCTCTTGATCTGGACTGGGTGGAAAGCCTGGCAGTTAATCGCAGCGCTGTTGAACGTCGCACGGCAAGTCTAGGCGGTCGGCGCACGGTCAAAAAAGCCTGGCAGGCTGCCTGGTTGCTGAAGGCTGTTTCCTGCATCGATCTGACGACACTTGCGGGTGATGACACGCCGGGTCGTGTGCGCAGATTATGTGCAAAAGCGAAACAACCCGTCCGTCAGGAAGTTCTTGACCAGTTAGGGGCAGGGGACCTGGAGCTGACGACAGGTGCTATATGTGTCTATCACGCCATGGTGCCGACGGCTGTGGCGGCCCTCGAAGGAACCAATATTCCCGTGGCTGCTGTTTCAACCGGCTTTCCGGCGGGCCTCACACCCATGGACACCAAACTGCGCGAGATCAAGTCGTCTGTCCGGGCCGGAGCCGAAGAAATCGATATCGTGATTACGCGCGGCAACGTGCTGACCGGCAACTGGAAGGCCCTGTACAAGGAAGTTGTTGCCTTCCGCGACGCCTGTGGCGAGGCCCACATGAAAACAATTCTGGGTACGGGTGATCTGGTCACCTTGCGTAATGTGGCCAAGGCCTCTGCTGTTTGCATGATGGCCGGGGCTGATTTCATCAAGACGTCGACCGGCAAAGAAAGTGTGAATGCCACTTTACCCGTCAGCCTGGTGATGATCCGCATGATCCGCGATTATTATGAACGCACCGGCGTCAAAATTGGCTACAAACCTGCCGGCGGTGTCAGCACTGCCAAAGATGCCATGGCTTATCTTGCCTTGATGAAAGAAGAGCTGGGGCGCGACTGGCTGGAACCTGAACTATTCCGCTTTGGTGCCTCAAGTCTGCTGGGTGATATTGAACGCCAGCTTGAACATAATGCAACGGGTCGCTACGCAGCCACCTGGCGTCAGCCGATGGCTTAAGGGGATATTGACGTGAGCGTACTCGAAATACTCGACAGCATGGAATATGGCCCGGCCCCGGAAGCCCGCGACCAGGCCGACGCTTGGCTTGCAGCCCACAAAGGCAGCTTCAAGCTGTTCATTGGCGGCAAATGGCGGGCGGCTAAATCGGGTGATAGTTTTGCCACGTACAATCCGGCAGACGGTAAAAAACTGGGTGTTTTGTCGCAAGCTGGCAAGGCGGATGTGAATGCGGCCGTCAAAGCCGCGCGCGCTGCGCAAGGCAACTGGGCGGCGATCGGTGGACACGCGCGGGCTCGGTATCTGTATGCCCTGGCGCGCCTGGTGCAAAAACATTCCCGCTTGCTGGCCGTGTTGGAAACTCTGGACAACGGCAAAACGGTGCGCGAGACCCGCGACATTGATGTGCCGCTGGTGGCCCGACATTTTTATCATCACGCGGGCTGGGCCCAGTTGATGAAGACAGAATTCCCCGACCAACAAGCCGTTGGTGTGGTGGGCCAGGTCATCCCGTGGAATTTCCCCTTGCTGATGCTGGCCTGGAAGATAGCACCCGCCTTGGCGACCGGGAACACAGTGGTCATGAAACCTGCTGAATATACCTCACTGACGGCGTTGTTATTTGCAGAAATTTGCGAAGAGGCGGGCTTGCCTGCGGGTGTGGTGAATATCGTGACCGGTGATGGTCGCACAGGCGAGATGATTGTTGAACATAAAGACGTCGACAAAATTGCCTTTACCGGATCAACCGGCGTTGGCCGCAGAATTCGCGAAATCACCGCTGGCAGTGGCAAAAAACTCTCGCTGGAACTGGGTGGAAAATCTCCATTTATCGTCTTTGAAGATGCCGATCTGGACAGCGCTGTTGAAGGTGTTGTTGATGCCATATGGTTTAATCAGGGTCAGGTTTGTTGTGCCGGATCTCGTTTGCTGGTGCAGGAAGGTATTGCCGACAGGTTTCTCAAAAAACTGCGGGCGCGTATGGCGACCTTGCGGGTTGGTGATCCCCTGGACAAAACCATGGACATGGGGGCTATCGTCGATCCGATCCAGAAAAAGCGCATTGCCGATCTGGTCGAAGCCGGTGTTGCTGAAGGGGCGGAACTTTGGCAGGCAGATGATGCCATGCCGAAAAAAGGCTGCTTCTATCCACCAACCTTGCTAACAGGTGTTGAACCATCGTCGACGGTTGCAAGGGAAGAAATTTTTGGCCCGGTACTGGTCGCCATGACTTTTCGCACACCGGGTGAAGCGGTGGCGTTGGCCAATGATACAAATTACGGCCTTGCCGCCAGTGTCTGGAGCGAAAACATTAATCTGGCCCTGGATGTATCGCCCAATATCAAGGCAGGCGTGGTCTGGGTAAATTGCACCAATCAGTTTGACGCGGGTGTGGGATTTGGCGGATATCGCGACAGCGGCTTTGGCCGTGAAGGCGGCCGCGAGGGTATGTTCGAATACATGAAGCCGGTTAAATCAGCCGCTTTCACCCCGGAAAAAATAATCACTTTACCAGCGTCGGCGAAGCCCGTGGGCGATATGCCCACAATTGACCGCACGGCCAAACTTTATGTGGGTGGCAAACAGGCCCGCCCCGATGGCGGATACAGCATTCCTGTCCTGGGGGCAGATGGATCTGTTCTCGGCCAGGTCGGCGACGGTAATCGCAAGGATATCCGCAACGCCGTTGATGCGGCCCGCAAGGCGACAGCCTGGTCTTCAGCCAGTACCCACAACCGGGCGCAGGTGGTTTATTACATTGCCGAAAACCTGTCGGCCCGCGCTGATGAATTTACCGACCGCATCCGCGCCATGACCGGTGCCAGCCTTAAAAATGCCACAAGAGAAGTCGAAGCTTCTGTTGAGCGGTTGTTCACTTACGGGGCATGGGCGGACAAATATGACGGTGCAGTGCATTCGCCACCTTTGCGCGGTGTGGCCATGGCCATGAACGAGCCTTTGGGTGTGATGGGTCTGGTATGTCCAGACGAAGCCCCGTTGCTGGCTTTTGTGTCCTTAATGGCGCCTGCCATTGCCATGGGCAACAGGGCCATCATTATTCCGTCGCCGGTTCATCCGCTGGCGGCGACAGATTTTTACCAGGTGCTGGAAACTTCGGATGTGCCGGGCGGTGTTGTGAACATTGTCACTGGTGCCCGCGATGATCTGACAAAAACACTGTCAGAGCACGAAGAGGTTGACGCCATCTGGTATGCAGGTTCCACTGAGGGAAGTGAAATGGTTGAACGGGCCTCGGCCCGTGACCTGAAGCAAACCTGGGTGAATAACGGGCAGGCGCGAAACTGGTACGATCTCGCGCAGGCTGAAGGCAGGGAATACCTGAGACGCGCTACTCAAGTAAAGAATATCTGGATACCCTATGGGGAATGACCGACGGGGCCGATCGTTTCCGCACATAATAACAGCCTCTGATATAAACAATCCGGGAGGAAATCCGAGATGAAACACTTTTTGAAAACCGCGAGTGCGGCTGCCGTTCTACTGGCATCGTTCTCTGCATCAGCGGCGGACATCAAACCTTCTGTCGTCTTCGACATGGGCGGCAAGTTTGACAAGTCTTTTAACGAAGGCGTGTATAACGGGCTGGAAAAATTCAAATCCGAAACCGGCATCAAATATCGCGAATTTGAAGTCACCAACGAAGCTCAGCGTGAGCAAGCGATCCGTCGCATGGCCAAGCGTGGCTCCGACATCGTGCTTGGTATCGGCTTTGCCCAAAATGATGCCCTTGCAAAAGTGGCAGGCGAGTATCCAAACGCCAAGTTCGCCATCATTGATGGCTGGGCAACAGGGCCCAACATTCAGGCCATCGGATTTAAAGAGCACGAAGGTTCATTTCTGGTTGGCATGGTTGCCGCTTTGAAATCCAAAACCGGTGTTGTCGGCTTCGTTGGCGGCATGGACATTCCGCTCATCCGTCGTTTTGCCTGTGGTTACGTTCAAGGCGCAAAACATGCCAATTCCGGCGTCAAGGTCATCCAGAACATGACCGGCACAACACCTTCGGCCTGGAACGATCCAAGCCGTGGTGGTGAATTGACCAAAGGCCAGTTTGCCCAAGGTGCTGACGTTGTCTTTGCGGCTGCCGGTGGTACGGGCGTGGGTGTATATCAGGCAGCTAAAGACGCCGGCAAATTTGCCATTGGCGTTGACAGCAACCAGAACCATTTGCACCCGGGCACCATGCTGACCTCCATGATCAAGCGTGTTGACGTTGCTGCTTACAACACCTTTATGGATGTTAAAAAAGGCACCTGGGAAGCCAAGTCTCGCTATCTTGGTCTTGCAGAAGATGGTGTTGGCTGGGCAATCGACAAGCACAACCGCGCCCTGATATCGGCTGATATGGAAAGCAAGGTTGAAGCTGCCCGCATGGCCATCATTGCAGGCAAGATCAAGGTTCACGATTACATGAACGGCAACAAGTGCAACATGTAGTTCGGGACCAGTTGGTCTGATTAAGTTAAGACGGGGAACGATGGCAATGACATCCAGCACGGATGACACGGGTGTTCAGCCGGGAGGGAACAATTCCCTCCCGGCGGCCATCGAACTTCAGGGCATCAGCAAGGCCTTTGGTCTTGTGCAAGCCAACAAGGACGTTTCCATAAAGGTAGAAGCCGGGACAATTCACGGCATCGTCGGCGAAAATGGCGCGGGCAAATCGACCTTGATGAGTATTCTCTACGGCTTTTACGAAGCCGATGCCGGGACGATTCAGATCGACGGCAAACATGTTCAAATAAAGAATTCAAATGACGCCATTGCCTCCGGCATTGGTATGGTCCATCAGCATTTCATGTTGGTGGATACGTTCACCGTTTTGGAAAATGTCATGATGGGTGCCGAATCGGGTGCCTTGTTGCGCGATAGTGTGATCGCTGCACGGGCAGAACTGGAACGGCTGGAAAAAGAATATGGTCTGCATGTAGACCCCGATGCCCTGGCAAGCGAGTTGCCTGTGGGGCAGTTGCAACGGGTCGAGATTCTTAAAGCCCTTTATCGAGGTGCCCGCATTCTTATTCTCGATGAACCAACGGGTGTTCTGACGCCCCAGGAAGCCGAACAGTTATTCCGCATTCTCGGTGCATTAAAAGATCAGGGTGTCACCATTGTTCTGATCACCCACAAGTTACGCGAAATTATGGACGTCACTGACAACGTGGAAGTCATGCGTCACGGCAAAATGGTCGCCCACCGCGTGACGTCAGAAACCAACAAGGAAGAACTGGCCGAATTGATGGTCGGGCGGAAGATACGTGCAGACATTCAAAAAGAAGATGCCAACCCTGGCGCAACGGCGCTGGTTGTTGAAGGCCTGACCGTGCGCGATTCATACGGCATTGCCAAGGTTGACAATGTCAGTTTTCAGGTCAAGACGGGCGAAATTGTCGGCATTGCCGGGGTGTCCGGTAATGGCCAGAGCGAATTGCTGGAGGCACTTTCTGGCATTACGGCGCTGGATGAGGGCCGGATCAGTTATGGCGACAGGGACGTGACGCCGACAGCGCCAGTTAATCCTGAAGAAGTGCGGAAACTTGGTGTGGCCCATGTGCCGGAAGATCGCCAGAAGCTTGGTATGGTGACAGATTTCTCGGCTTGGGAATCTGCCATTCTCGGATATCACCGGGATGACGCTTTCCAGAAGGGCTTGTTCCTTGATCCGGCTACGGTGAAGGCTCATTGCGCCTCCCTGATGGACCGGTTCGATGTGCGCCCGCCAACACCTGAAATCAAGTCCGCCAATTTCTCAGGTGGTAATCAGCAGAAGCTTATTCTGGCCCGTGAGATTGATCGCAATCCGAAAGTCTTGCTGGTTGGGCAGCCGACCCGCGGTGTTGATATCGGTGCCATTGAATTCATTCATCGTCAATTGGTGGATTTGCGTGACAAAGGCGGGGCAGTGCTGCTGATATCGGTTGAACTGGAAGAAGTCATGACATTGGCAGATCGCATTCTGGTCATGTTTGAAGGCCGGATTGTGGCTGAAGTGGCAGGCGACAAGGCCGATGAAAAGACACTTGGTTTGATGATGGCCAATGCCATGACTGAACCTGAAATGTCAGATGAACAGACAGACGGAGCATCGGCATGAGCAGTTCACCAACCAAACCGTTGCCGCGCTGGATTGATGTGGGCCTGGTCCCCATACTGAACATCGTTATTGCCTTATTGGTCTCCGGGCTGATTATTTTCATTATCGGTGAAGATCCGTGGGATGCTGTGCAGATCATGGCCTACGGTGCGCTGGGTTTCGATGAAGGCATTGGCTTTACGCTCTATTACATGACGAACTTCATCTTTACGGGCCTGGCAGTTGCTATCGCTTTTCACACGGGACTTTTTAACATTGGCGGCGAAGGTCAGGCCTATATCGGTGGCCTTGGCGTTGGCCTGTGTTTGCTGGTCCTGGATACCGCCTTGCCGATCTGGATTTTGATGCCATTGTGCATTTTGGTTTCTGGTATGTTTGGCGCAGCGTGGGCAGCGATACCCGCCTATCTGCAAGCCTATCGCGGCAGTCATATTGTGATTACGACCATTATGTTCAACTTCATCGCCTCGGCTTTGATGGTGTATCTGATGGTCAATTGGTTGATCAAGCCAGGCCAGATGTCACCGCAAAGTGTCACATTTGCTGATCAATCACACCTGCCTTTCATGAGTGAAGTCTTCGCCTGGTTTGGCATGGAGATTGCGCAGACGCCACTTAACATCACGGTCTTTTGGGCCTTGTTCTGTTGCATTGCCCTGTGGGCTTTTATCTGGCGCACGAAATGGGGGTTCGAGACCCGCGCTGTTGGTCATAATGAACCGGCAGCGGTATATGGCGGCGTCGACCCCAAGCGGACGATTATGGTTGCCATGCTTATTTCAGGTGGCCTCGCCGGCTTTGTTGGCCTGAACGAAATTATGGGTGTGCATCACAAGTTGCTGTTGAACTTCCAGCTGGGCTATGGCTTTACCGGGATTGCCGTTGCCCTGATGGGGCGCAATCATCCCTTTGGTATTATTTTGGCCAGTTTGCTGTTCGGCATTTTGTATCAGGGCGGGGCGGAGCTTGCCTTCGAAATGCCCAAGATTACCCGTGAAATGGTGGTCACAATCCAGGGTCTGGTGATCCTGTTCTCCGGTGCCCTGGCCTATATGTCGGTGCCCTGGGTGTCGAAAGTTTATAATATTCTGGCTGCCGACAAACCAGTGCCCGCAGAAGGGGAGGCTTGATCATGGAAGAAGCCTTTGTCTTTATCACCCTGACTGCCAACGCCACCGTGCGCGTGGCCACACCCCTGATCTTGTGCGCCATGGCCGGTTTATTTTCGGAACGATCCGGCATTATCGATATCAGTCTTGAAGGCAAAATGCTGGGCGGGGCATTCATCGCCGCCAGCGTTTCCTATTCAACGGATTCTGCCTGGCTGGGCCTGATGGCTGCCATACTTTTTTCCATGATGCTGGCCATGCTGCATGGCTTCGCCTGCATCACCCACAATGGCAACCAGGTCGTCAGTGGGGTGGCATTGAATATGCTGATGTCGGGCCTGACCGTGGTCATGGGCATTGCCTGGTTCTCTCGCGGTGGCCAGACACCAGGTGTTTCGCCGGATGGCCGGTTTTTGCCGATCAATTTACCTTTTGCGGAAGCGCTGAGCGATGTACCGATTATCGGTACGCTGTATAGTGGTTTTCTCAGTGGTCACAATGCGCTTGTTTATCTGGCTTTCCTTGCTGTACCCGCGACCTGGTGGGTTGTCTACCGCACACGCTTCGGCTTGCGTCTGCGGGCTGTGGGTGAAAACCCTCATGCTGTGGATACGGCGGGGATTTCCGTTGCCTGGTTGCGCTATCGGGGCCTGTTGATATGTGGCGGCTTGACCGGTGTTGCCGGGACTTATTTGTCGATTGCCCAGAACGCGTCATTTGTCCGCGAGATGTCCGCCGGGCAGGGTTATATCGCACTGGCTGCCATGATATTTGGCAAGTGGCGTCCGGTTCCGGCCATGCTCGCTTGCCTGATGTTTGGCTTGCTGGATGCGGTGGCCATTCGCCTGCAAGGCGTTGTCGTGCCAGGCATCGGCGAAGTACCTGTACAATTGATCCAGGCCTTGCCTTATGTGTTGACAGTTGTATTGCTGGCCGGATTTATCGGCAAGTCGGTCGCGCCAAAAGCCATCGGCGTACCCTACGTCAAGGAAAGATAGACATGCTTGAAAAAATGATAGACCTGGCCCGTAATGCCATGGGCCGGGCCTACGCGCCCTATTCGAATTTCCATGTTGGTGCTGTGATGCTGGGGGCCGATGGTGGCACTTATGCAGGCTGCAATGTGGAAAACGCTGCATACCCGCAAGGCTGTTGCGCGGAAGCGTCCGCCATATCAGCCATGGTCATGGCGGGGGAGACACGCATTGCAGAAGTTGTGGTGATGGGGCGTGGTGAAGGCCTGGTCACGCCTTGCGGTGGCTGCCGCCAGCGCATTCGTGAATTTGCCGATGACAATACACCGATCCACATTTGTGGCGAAGAAGGTTTACGCGAAACTCTGACGTTGGGGGAATTGCTGCCACTGTCGTTTGGTCCCGAAAACCTTAAGATTAAGGATTAAAGCCGTGAGCACTGATATTCAAACATCGGCCAAAGTCATCGCGGACCGGGCACCGGGATTTAAACCTGCCGTGGGTATGGTGCTGGGTTCAGGTCTGGGACCTTTTGCCGACACTATCGAAAATCGCATCGTAATTTCCTATGACGATTTGCCGGGCTTTCCCAAACCAGGTGTGGCGGGACATGCGGGGCAGTTGGTCTTGGGCACCGTCGGCGGCACAGCTGTTGCCGTCATGCAGGGCCGTGAGCATTTTTATGAAACCGGCAAGGCTGACGCCATGAAAACCCCTGTACGGACCTTGCAAGCCATTGGCTGTGAAACTCTTGTGGTGACCAATGCTGCAGGCAGTACGGTTGAGGCCGCAGGCCCTGGCAGTGTGATGATGATCACCGACCATATCGCTTTTACCGGGCAATCGCCCCTGTTTGGTGAAGAAGGCAATGACCGTTTTGTGGATCTTTCGCAAGCCTATGACGCGGACCATCAAACTGCCTTACGCGGCATTGCCAAGGCCAAAAATATTGCCATGGCCGAGGGCACATACATGTGGTTTTGTGGACCGCATTTTGAAACACCGGCTGAAATCAAAATGTCGCAAATTATGGGTGCCAGCGCCGTCGGTATGTCGACGGTACCGGAAGTCATACTGGCCCGCCATATCGGTATGCGCGTTGCCGCCCTGTCGATCATCACCAACCTGGCTGCCGGCATGAGTGAGGTAAAACTCAGTCATGAACAGACCATGACCATGGCGGCAAAAGCGGCAGACGATGTCCAGGGTTTGCTGACTGACTTTTTGAGTAATTATTGAAACTACTCTCTCGTCATTACCGGGCAAGGTCCGGGCCAGGCGATTCGCAAAATACCGGGAAAACAGAAAATGCTGCCACAAGAAATAATTCGACGCAAACGTGACGGAGCGATCCTTGATGAAGATGAGATCGTCTTCATGGTCAAGGGGCTGACGGACGAAAGCATTTCTGAAGGCCAGATTGCTGCCTTCGCCATGGCGGTTTTCTTTCAGGGCATGACCATGGATGAACGGGTTGTGCTGACGCGTGAAATGATGCGCTCAGGCACCGTGCTGGACTGGTCGGATCTGGATTTGCCGGGACCGATCCTGGACAAACATTCAACCGGCGGCGTAGGCGATAAAGTCAGTTTGATGCTGGGTCCGGTCGTCGCTGCATGTGGTGGTTTTGTGCCGATGATTTCAGGTCGGGGGCTTGGTCACACAGGTGGTACTCTGGATAAACTGGATTCGATCCCTGGCTACACGACGGTACCCGACAACGGCCTGTTTCGAAAAGTCGTGGCTGAAGCCGGTTGCGCCATCATCGGTCAAACGGCTGACCTTGCCCCCGCCGACAAACGCTTTTATGGCATTCGCGATGTCACCGCGACCGTTGAATCCATCGCCCTGATTACGGCCTCTATCCTGTCCAAAAAACTGGCCGCAGGTTTACAAGGTCTGGTCATGGACGTGAAAACCGGATCGGGTGCTTTTGCCGCCAAAATGGAAATGGCGCAAGAACTCGCGGAAAGTATTGTCGCTGTTGCCAACGGGGCAGGACTGCCGACAACGGCACTGATTACAGATATGGACCAGGTGTTGGGGCGCAATGTTGGCAACGCCCTGGAGGTTGGGGAAACGGTGGACTATCTGAAGGGCAATCAGGATGGGCGCTTGCATAATGTAGTGATGTCGCTGGCGGCGGAAATGCTGGTCCTGGGCAAAATCGACGATAACATTGATGCCGCCCGCGCCCGTGCTGAAACAAGTGTCTCTTCAGGTGCCGCTGCTGAAGTTTTTTCAAAAATGGTTGCCGCCTTGGGTGGGCCATCTGACTTTATGGACAAGTCCGACACTTATTTACCCAAAGCTCCCGTGGTGCGGCCTTGTTTTGCCGATGTTTCCGGCTATGTCATTGGCATGGATGCCCGAGACGTTGGCGTCGCTGTTGTTGGTCTGGGTGGTGGCAGGCGACGGGCCAGTGACGGCATCGACTACGCCGTTGGCCTGAGTAATGTTGGCTCAGTCGGTGTCGAGGTAAACAATGACAGTCCCCTGGCAATAATTCATGCCGCCAGTGACGAGGCGGCTGATGCTGCCGAGGCAGAGTTAAAGGCTGCTATCAAGGTGGGGGCCGGGCCAGCAAAGGCATTGGAAATTGTTCACAAACGAGTAGCCGGGCAAGGAAAATGAGCAGGGCTTTTATACTGGTAATCGATTCGCTGGGTCTGGGTGGCGCGCTGGATGCCGACAGCTTTGGTGACACTGGTGCGGATACTTTTGGTCATATCGCAGAAGCCTGCGCCCTGGGCCGCGCCAACAAGGATGGCTTGCGTGCCGGTCCTCTGAATATCCCGAACCTGACCCGCCTGGGGCTGGCCCACGCCGCCGCCGCCAGCAGTGGGAAATTTACGCCGGGCCTGGATCAAACCATCGTCCCGACATCCGCTTGGGGTTATGCCAGTGAAAAAAGCCGTGGCAAGGATACGCCCAGCGGCCATTGGGAAATTGCCGGATTGCCAGTGGAATATGACTGGGGTTATTTCCCTGCTACAGAACCTTGCTTTCCACCCGACTTAATTGAAGCTTTTGTAAAAGCTTGTGACCTGCCAGGTATCCTTGGGGATTGCCATGCCTCAGGTACGGCAATCATTGCTGATCTCGGTGAAGAGCACATTCGCAGCGGCAAACCTATTTGTTACACAAGTGCAGATTCTGTTTTTCAGATTGCCGCTCATGAAGAGCACTTTGGTCTTGAGCGGCTTTATGAAATTTGTGCCACTGCCCAGGAATTGCTAAAGCCGATGTCTATCGGTCGTGTCATTGCCCGACCTTTTGTCGGGGACAGCCCGGATAATTTCAAACGCACAGCCAATCGGCGCGATCTGACCACGCCGCCGCATGACAAAACCTTGCTGGATCACGTGACCGATGCCGGTGGCGAAGTGGTCTCCGTGGGCAAGGTGTCGGACATTTTTGCCGGACGTGGCGTCTCTAGAACGGTCAAGGCAGGCGACACAAATGGCTTGTTTGATTTGATGTTAACGGAAACAGATGATGCGCCCGATGGTGCGCTGATCTTTGTCAATTTTGTTGACTTTGATAGTTTGTTTGGCCATCGGCGCGACGTACCGGGTTATGCCAACGAACTGGAAATGATCGACAAACGCCTGCCGGAATTTGAAGCCCGAATGAAGCCATGCGACATCGCCATCATGACGGCGGATCATGGCTGTGATCCAACCTGGCCGGGCAGCGACCACACGCGGGAAAATGTCTCCTTTCTGATGTTTGGCCCTGACGTTGAGCCAAGGGAAATCGGGCGGCGAGAGAGCTTTGCTGATATGGGCCAGACCATCGCCCGGCATCTTGAAATAGAGCCCTTGAAACACGGAGAGGCCTGTTAATGACAACAGTTAACGTCCGGTTTCCGGCACCCAAAGACGGCCATTTGACACCACAAATGAAGCAAACCTGGGACGCGAATGGTGTCTTGTTGCTTGAAGGGTTTAAAAGCGAAGCCGAATGTGACGCCCTGACTGAGCGCGCCCGGCATATGGCCAGCGAGGCAGACCTGACAAACGCCGGAATTTTTGCCTCTGCCCAAGCGGCGGCAGAGCGAGATGAATATTTTAGGGCTTCCGGTGATACGGTTCGTTGTTTTCTTGAAGAAGAAGCAATTGACGACAACGGATCATTACTGGTCGATCCGGTCGAAGCCATCAACAAAATCGGTCACGCCATGCATGACCTTGATCCAGTTTTTGACGCGTTTTCTCACAGCGCCAAACTGGCTGCCCTGGCAAAAGACCTGGGACTGAAAGACGCCCGCGTTCTGCAGTCGATGTTCATCTTCAAACCGCCGCGTATCGGTGGCGAGGTTCTTTGGCACCAGGACGGCACATATCTTTATACTGAACCGCAAAGTGTTATCGGTTTCTGGTTTGCCCTTGATGATGCCTCAAAGGAAAACGGCTGTTTGTGGGCCATTCCTGGTGGTCATGGAGAAACCTTGCGCACACGGTTCGTTCGCGAAGGTGATGGCTTTGTCACCTGGGCGCTTGATGGCACTGAATTTGATATAGCGAACAGCATTGCCCTGCCTGCCAGGAAGGGCGATATGGTTGTCCTGCATGGCCGCCTGCCGCATGCCTCAGAATATAATCGCAGCGACCGTTCTCGCCATGCTTATACCTTGCATGTCGTCGACGGGGCCTGTGACTACCCTGAAAATAACTGGCTGCAACGCCATGATGATATGCCCCTCAGGGGCTTCGAAAGGTGAACAACTTGTCTTCCCTTAATTCTCTGCCAAAAGCCGAAATTAATTGCCATCTTGAAGGGGCAGCACCACCTGACCTGGTGCGCCGTATGGCTGAGCGCAATGGTGTGGAACTGCCGGAGACGCTTTTTACCGATGACGGTACTTTCCGTTGGACGGATTTTCCGGATTTCCTCAATACCTATGACATGGCCTCCAGTTCCATGCGCAAGGCCGTGGATTACCGGGACGTCACTTACGAATATTTGCGCGACTGTGCCGCCGAAGGGGCGATCTATGTTGAGGTGTTTTCATCGCCCGACCACGCTGCGACCATGGGCATGTCCTATGGCGACCACCTGCGAGGCATGGTCGATGGCATTGACGACGCCTTCAGGGATTTTGGCATTGTTGGCCGGATCATCGTGACCTGCGTGCGCCATCTGGGGCCGGAACGGGCTGTGGATGTGGCCCGTGCCACAGTGGCTGAGCTGCATCCCCATGTCGTTGGTTTTGGCATGGGCGGTAACGAGATGGATTTCACCCAGGCTGATTTTGGCCCGGCCTTTGATATGGCCGCTTCGGCCGGTTTGCCGTGTACGACGCATGCCGGTGAAGTTGCCGGGGCGCAAAGTGTACGCGATGCCATGGATCATTTGCCGGTCACCCGCATCGGGCACGGGGTAAGGGCAATTGAGAACCCTGATCTGGTTGCTGAAATCGCAGAAAAAGGAATCGTCCTGGAATGCTGCCCGATCAGCAATTTCGCGACAGGTGTGTATAAGGGATATGACGATCACCCCTTGCCAAAACTTATGGCAGCCGGCTGCAAGGTGACCTTGAATTCTGATGACCCGCCCTATTTTGCAACGACCATCGGTCATGAATACGAGCAAGCGGCGAAGGGCTTCGGGTTTTCGACAGATCAGTTGCTGGATATTACCCGAAATGCCATCAATGGGGCCTTTGTTGACGCTGCGACCAAAACCGAGCTGCTCATCAAGGTTGATGCCTGGCAGCCAGAAACATGATCAGCTGAATAAATGAGCAAATTTGATGTTCTGGCCTTTGATGCCGATGACACCTTGTGGCATTGCGAAAGCCTGTTCCAGGATACCCAGGCCCGGTTGATAGAGATTCTGGACCAGTATGCGGATCATGAAAGTGTCACCGCGCGCCTGCATGACACGGAAGAAAGCAATATCCGCTTGTTCGGTTTTGGCATCAAGGGCTTCACCCTGTCGATGATTGAAACTGCTATTGAGATTTCCGACAGAAAGATTTCTGCCGAGGACATTCATGAAATTACCATGATGGGCAAAGCCATGCTGGATAGCCCGCTGGAATTATTCGAGGGTGTCGATGAAGTTCTGGAGGAACTGGCGTCCCGGTATTCCCTTTTTCTGATTACCAAAGGGGACAACATGGATCAGTACAACAAAATCGAGAAATCTGATCTGGCCCATCATTTCAATGAAATAGATGTGGTTTTAAAAAAGGATGTGCCGACATATCATGATCTGTTCGCCGAGCACAAAACAGACCCGCATCGCACGCTCATGACAGGCAATTCTATTCCATCAGATGTTTTGCCCATATTGGAACTGGGTGGTTGGGGGGTTCATGTTCCCTACTACGTCGTAGCGTCCTTTGAAAAACATGGAAATGACCCGAAACATAGCCGGTTTCGACGCATTGACCGGCTTTCGAGATTGCCGGAACTGATTCGTCAGCTGGAAGATGGCTGAAATTGTGGATTTTGTTGGCAAAAATTCAAATAGTATGACAATTAGTCTTCAATTTCTGGCAGCAAGCGCGTAAATTACCAGCTTCGTTGTAATTTTCCGTCCTGTTCAGGGACGGCAACCCAAAAATTTAGAGCGTTTCCGGGCTTAACGGAAACGCAGCGTTGCTTCAAACCTTGGGTATGCGCTGAATATTTACGCAGAAGCGATTCCGTTTAAGCCGGAATCGCCCTAGTCGGCTGATTCTTCGAGAGCCGATATTTCGTTGCTGGTAGCTTTGTTACCGGTTTTTTTTATGAGACCTGAAAGGAACAGGAATCCGATGCGCTATGAAGCCCCGGAATCGCTGGATGCAGCGATAGCCTTGTTAAACGAGGAAAGTGGTACGGCCCGTGTATTGGCGGGCGGCACAGATTTGATCGTGCAGATACGTGCGGACATGGTTGACCCCGACCTTGTCGTTGACATCAAGAAAATTGATGAAATGCGTACAATCTCGGAAGAGAACGGTGGCTGGCGCGTTGGTGCCGCAGTGACCGGCGCTGAAATGAACGAACATGCTGCTTTCAAGGCAGCATGGCCGGGCGTGTGTGAAGGCACAGACCTCATCGGTTCAACCCAGATCCAGAGCCGGGCAACCATTGGCGGAAACCTGTGCAATGCCTCACCTGCGGCTGACAGTGTTCCTGCGATGATTGCAGCTGGTGTCACACTGACCATCGCGGGGCCAAATGGCCGGCGCGAATTGGCGGTTGAAGATTTGAACCAGGCCCCTGGCAAGACAGCCCTGGAAAAAGCCGAAATTGTCGTATCCTTTGCTTTTCCGGCTCGTGGTGCGGTTGCTTCGGACGCCTATTTACGCCTGACACCCCGGACGGAAATGGATATCGCTGTTGTCGGTGTCGGTGTCAGTCTGGAACTAGACGGTGATGGCACATGTCGTGCGGCCCGGGTTGGTCTCGGTGCTGTTGCGATCAAAGCCTTGTTGGTCGACGAAGCGGCGCAAGCCCTGATCGGCACCAAAGTTGATGCGGCGGCGATTGACGCCATGGCTGCGGCAACCAGTGCGGCCGCCAAACCGATCGACGACAAACGCGGTACCAAGGAATACCGTATCAAGATTGCCGGGGTCCTCGCCAAACGGGCGGCTGGTATTGCTCTGGAACGTGCGAGGCAGAACTGATGGCTAAATATCACATAACCGCGGAAATCAATGGCGACGAGACCGAATATCTCTGTGAGCCGGAGCAAACCTTGCTCGATGTTCTACGTGATGAACTCAATTACACGGGCACAAAAGAAGGTTGTGGCTCTGGTGATTGTGGTGCCTGTACGGTGATGATGAATGGGCGTCATGTCTGTTCTTGTCTTGTTTTGGGTGCTGAAGCCAATGGCGCAAAAATTGAGACGGTTGAGGGAATGGCCGACGGCGATAACCTGCATCCCTTGCAAGAAAAATTCATCGAACACGCGGCCCTGCAGTGCGGCATCTGTACACCAGGCATTCTGGTGGCCTCCAAGGCCTTGCTGGAACGCAACCCGGATCCGACGGAAACAGAAGTTCGTTACTGGCTGGCAGGCAATCTTTGCCGTTGTACCGGCTATGACAAAATCATTCGGGCTGTAATGGATGCAGCTTCTGAAATGAGGGGGAACTGACATGAGTATTGCTGAAGCAGACCGTCCCGAAGGCAAAGTATTCAAACAAATTGGCAAGCGCATCAAGCGCCCCGATGGTGTCGATAAGGTAACTGGTCGTGCCCGCTACGGTGCCGATTTGAACCTGTCGGGCATGCTGCATGGGGCCACTTTGCGCAGCCCACATGCCCACGCCGTACTG
The DNA here is from genome assembly GCA_018650465.1 of Alphaproteobacteria bacterium. Lineage (GTDB taxonomy): Bacteria > Pseudomonadota > Alphaproteobacteria > UBA2966 > UBA2966 > JABILA01. The sequence continues at coordinate 12,834 of JABIFY010000124.1, read as the reverse complement.
ATCTCTATCGATACCTCAAAAGCCGAAGCCATGACGGGCGTGAAGGCAGTTGTCACACGTGATGACTTTGCAGAACAGCCAGATGAAATGGCGGCTGCGGGTGAGTTGCCGGTTAACTACATGCACGTGGTGCGCAACGTTATGGCCCGCGAAAAGGTGTTGTATGATGGTCACCCGGTGGCCGCAGTTGCAGCCACCAGCATGTCCATCGCTCGCAAGGCACTGAAGCTGATCGAGGTCAAATACGAGGTTCTGCCACACGTTATTGAGCCGGACGAGGCCATGAAGGATGATGCGCCAATTCTGGATGAAACTCTGTTCACAGATGGCGTGGATCCGAAACCAACCAAACCTTCCAATGTTTCCAAGATTGTAAAAATCAAGAAGGGCGATATTGAAGCTGGTTTTGAGCAGGCCGAAGTCATCGTCGAGCGCACCTATCACACAAAACCAGTGCATCAGGGTTATATCGAGCCCCAAGCCTGTGTGGCCAGTTACAGTGAAGATGGCTCTGGCGAATTATGGGTCACCACACAGGGGCCGTTCATGTACCGCTCCTTTACCGCACGCTTGTGTGGCATGGATGTTTCCAAACTGAAAGTTACGCCGAGTGAAATGGGCGGTGGTTTTGGTGGCAAGAACAATGTCTATGGGGAACCCGTTGCCATGGTCCTGTCACGCAAAAGCAATCGTCCCGTGAAGATGGTCATGAACCGCGGTGAAGTGTTCCGGGCGACCGGGCCGACGTCGGGTGGCCATATGACGGTGAAACTGGGCGCGACCAAAGACGGTCGCATTACGGCTGCCAAAGCTGATCTGGCATTCCAGGCAGGCGCTTTTCCCGGCGCACCTATTGGCCCGGCAACAATGACAGCCTTTGCCTGTTATGATCTGGAAAATGTTCTGGCAACCGGCTATGACGTCATTTCCAACCGACCGAAGGTGGCTGCCTATCGTGCCCCTGGTGCGCAAGTCATCGCCTTCGCTGTTGAAAGTGCCATGGACGAACTGGCCAAGAAGCTGGAAATCGAACCCATTGATCTGCGCATGCAAAATGCGGCGAAAGAAGGTACCAAGGCCGCTTATGGACCTGTTTTTGGTCCCATCGGCATGGAAGAAACCCTGCAGGCCGTCAAAGACCATCCGAACTATAACGTGCCACTGGGCCCAAATCAGGGACGTGGTGTGGCCTCGGGCTTTTGGTTCAATATTGGTGGTGAAACCAGTGTCACCATGAACCTCAATGAAGACGGCACTGTGGCTTTGCTGGTCGGCAATCCGGATATTGGTGGCTCACGCGCTTCCATGTCCATGATGGCCGCTGAGGAACTGGGTATTGAAGCTGAAGATGTTCGGGTGTCTATCGCCGACACCGGGTCTCTGGGGTTTAACTTCTTGTCTGCTGGCAGTCGGACGACTTTTGCTGTCGGCAAGACAACAATCAATGCCGCTCGCGAAGTCATCAAGGAAATGAAAGCCCGCGCTGCCAAGATCTGGGATATTCCAGAGGACGCGGTGGTTTGGGAGGACGGCCATGCCCGTCCGGCCAGTACCAATGCCGGTGATTTCGAACCCTTGTCCATTGTCGAGATCGCTAAAAAAGCATCCACAACCGGTGGCCCTATTTCGGGTCATATCCAAACCAACGTAACCGGGGCAGGACCAAGTCTGGCCACGGAAGCAGTTGATGTGGAAGTCGATCCGGAAACTGGTCAGGTCAAGATCTTGCGTGTGACTGTTGCCCAGGATGCTGGCAAAGCGATCCATCCATCATATGTGGAAGGTCAGTTTCAGGGTGCTGCGGTTCAGGGCATCGGCTGGGCTTTGAATGAAGAATATATCTATGACGATAAAGGTCGTTTGGAAAATCCCAACTTCCTGGATTACCGCATCCCGGTTGCCTCTGATCTACCAATGATTGACACGGTTATTGTTGAAGTGCCTAACCCTAACCACCCCTATGGTGTACGTGGTATTGGTGAGACCTCAATTGTGCCGGTCATGGCAGCGGTCAACAATGCGATCGAAAATGCTATTGGTGTGCGTTTGTCTGATTTGCCGATGTCGCCGCCAAAAGTGCTTAAAGCGATTGAAGAGAACAGCTAAACGTATTTTCCCTTCGAAGATAAAGAGGCGTCCTTTCGGGCGCCTCTTTTTTGTCTGGAATATGCTCAATCCTCAATAATTCAAAAATTATGACTTGGGCTCATTCAATGGATACCGAAGCAAAACGTAGTGCCCAGTGATGGCACAAATGACCTCTATATGCAGGTTGATCATCAAAAATTGAACGGGCCAACTGTCGCCGGGTCCTGCAAAAAGAAGTATTCTTTAGCCGCTTTGATTGCGCGTCGCCCGGCAATGATAAATTGGGAGTGTCAATTGTTGAAAGTCTATCTGGTCGCAGGTTTGATGTTCGTTGCATCTGTGCTGTTTGTCCCATCGATGGCAGCTGCTGACTACAAGTCGGCGATGAAACTTTACAAAGATGCCGAATATGATACGGCGATTATCGAGTTCAGAAAAAATGCTGAACTCGGTGAGGCGGATTCGCAGTTTATTCTGGGACTGATGTATTCCTTTGGCCGGGGCACCCTGACAAATAAAAAAGAAGCCGTGAAATGGTATGAGCGCGCCGCCGTTCAGAACCATGCAAGGGCCCAGCTAAATCTTGGCAACGCCTTTCGTGACGGCAAAGGGATCAAAAAGAATTACGGAGAAGCCGCGAAATGGTTTCGCAAGGCTGCGGACCAGGGGAATGCCAAGGCGCAACTTAATCTCGCCTTCAGATACAAAAAAGGCCAGGGCGTTAAGAAGGATATCAAACAATCCTTTGAATGGCTCAGGAAGTCAGCTGACCAAGGCTATCGGAATGCCCAATACAATATGGGTAAATATTACAGCCTCGGACTTGGCGTAAAGAAAAATCACGAAACAGCTTTGTTCTGGTACAAAAAGGCTGCCGACAAGGGCTTTCCTGCTGCGCAGTATAATGTGGCCAAGGCCTACAAGTATGGTGCCGGCGTAGAAAAAAGTCTGCGCACAGCAGCGCAATGGTATCAAAAGGCGGCAAAAAAGGGGCATGTGAACGCGCAGTATAATTTCGCCCGATACCTCAGTGATACAGGTGCAATCAGGGACTACAAGAAGGCCTCCATCTGGTATCTGAAAGCAGCCAACAAGGGCAACAGATTGTCCCAGGTTAAACTTGGCGGAATGTATGAAAAGGGATTGGGCGTTGATCAAGACCTGTTCCAGGCCATGGCCTGGTACATGATTTCCGGTCCAAAGTCTGCGAGACAAAGCCATGCACTGCGTGGCAAAATGTCTACGCGGCAAATATCAAAAGCCAAAAAATGGGTCGCCGCCTGGCGCAAAAAACAAAAGTAAACGCTGTCGGCTCTTTCCCCTCGCCTCAGTCAATTCTATTTTTATCAGTTAGAATACTGTCCGGACATCAGATGTTGTGACATAAGACGTTCACGCATCTTTGGTGCGCCTATTTTCATAGAGCAATTTCAGAGTAAACAGGTTTCCTGGTTGCCGTAAAAATTGCGCAAAAACAACAAGCTAGACGTTTTCAATGACTCGATTGTCATTGAAAACATTCTGGTATCAGGAGCAAGGTTTGATGGAGCGAAGACTGGAACTGGAGGGCATCACGAACTTCCGCGATCTGGGTGGGTATCAGACAACAACTGGTGACAGTGTGAAATGGCGAACCATCTTCCGCTCAGATACACTATCGTCCCTCAGCGACAGGGACATGGAAACGGTATGTGATTTAGGCATCAATGCGGCCTTTGATTTACGCTATGGTGAAGAACGTCAACTGGAACCTTCCAGATTCCTTGGTCACGACCAGGTCGAAGTGCTGGAAATGGGACTGGATGAGCGGCCTGACAAAAGAACCCTTGATTCCTATGAGGGCACTACAGAAATGGCTGAAACCGCGAAAGACTATATGACTGAAGGCTATCGCAATTACCCTTTTCTCTATGCCGAAACCTATCGTTTGATGGTTGAACGTGTGATCGCTGGTGAGAAAGTGGTTGTTCATTGCACCGCAGGCAAGGATCGTGCGGGCACAGCTGCTGCCATGATGTTGACCATTTTGGGGGTGCCGCGGGACACAGTTTTTGAAGACTACATGCTGACCAACCAATATTGGGACCGCGCTGGTCGAGAACGCCCTGAGATGGACGCACAAACCGTCGCAAATATATTTTCCGCACGCGAAGACTATCTGAATGCAGCGTTCGCTTCGATTGAAAGCAAGTGCGGCACGATTGACGCCTATCTGAAAGAGGTGGTCAAACTGGATGACGCGACATTGGCAGCATTTCGCACCACCTGTCTGACTTGATTTATCGCAACATCGACGAACCGGAATCACAATGCCAGATCACGACGTATCCGCAGAACATTTCAGGAATTTATTTCTGACGGATACGCCGTTTCTGGATGTCCGGTCCGAAGGGGAATTTGCCAAAGGGGCTTTTTCAACGGCGCAGAGCTTTCCCATTCTGAATGATGTGGAGCGGGCAGAAGTTGGCACCTGTTACAAGGAACAGGGCAACGAAGCTGCAGTGATGCTGGGGCACAAGCTGGTGTCCGGCGACCTGAAAGACAGCCGCATCAAAGCCTGGTGTGATTTCGCCAACCAACATGCCGGAGCGCACATCTATTGCTGGCGTGGGGGTATGCGATCAAACCTCGCCCGTCAGTGGATGCGGGAAGCCGGTGTCGACGTTCCTTTGATCGAAGGGGGCTTCAAGGCGCTTCGCCGTCTGATGATCGATACGATCGATGATGCCGCCGCTGAGGTTTCCCTTGTGCGCATTGGCGGCAAAACCGGTACGGCAAAAACCGTGTTGATAAATGCGCTTGATCATGGTGTTGACCTTGAAGGCCATGCCAATCATCGGGGGTCAAGTTTTGGCCGTCGGGTTTCCGGTGTGCCGACGCAAATTGATTTCGAACACGCCCTTGGGATTGATTTGATCCGCAAGCGTAACGCCTGGCCTGGTCAGACACTGGTGGTCGAAGACGAAAGTCGACGCATAGGTGCCTGTGCTGTGCCGCAGGCGTTTTTCAATAATATGGCAAATGCGGATATGGCCGTCGTCGAGATGCCTCTGGACTTTCGCGTCCAGCGTATCCGCCAGGAATATGTTGTTGAAATGACCGCGGAATTTATGGCAAGCGATCCCGATAATGGTTGGATGGCATTTGTCGACTACCTCACACAAAGTCTGTCGCGGGTCAAAAAACGCCTCGGCCATGAGAATTATCAACAGATTTCGACCCTGATGACCCAGGCTCTGGACGCACAAAAATCCAGGGCAGATACCAGCGAACACGACGCCTGGATCACGGAGCTTCTTGCCAGATACTATGATCCCATGTGCGACTACCAGCTTGGTAAACAGGCGGAAAAGATCACATTTCGCGGTCCCTACGATGACGTTCTTGAATGGGGACGTGCTGTGAAGCAGGGTTGATCAGCGCGTCTTCGCTAAATTGGGGATGTGCTGTGAAGAAATTACTGGTATTGTCGCCTCACGTTTAAACAGGGTTGCGGCGCTTGGGTGGTGGATTTGATGCCTGTCCGGATTGGCTGCCGTGGCCAGGAGAGATAATAGTGCCAGACAAATCGCCTGCCATGCAGGGGGGTAGTCGGCGTGTTGGAGGAAGCGACGGGTCGTCACAGAGTGGGGACTGCACGCTTGCGCGAACCTACGCGGCGATTGACCTTGGAACCAATAACTGCAGATTGCTTATCGCTGAACCGAGAGATACCGGTTTTCAGGTCGTCGATGCTTTTTCGCGCATTGTGCGGCTGGGCGAAGGGGTGGACAGCAGTGGCGTGCTGAGTGAAGCGGCCATAGACCGCACAATTTCGGCTTTGCGTGTTTGTGCCGGCAAGATGCGCTCCTCTCGGGTTGCCCGAACACGGACCGTTGCGACTGAAGCTTGTCGTCGCGCTGCCAATGGCCAGAACTTTCTGGACCGGGTGCGTAAGGAAACAGGTATTGAACTCGAAATTATTGATCCGGGCGAGGAAGCCGGATTGGCTTTGGCTGGATGTACGCCGCTGATTGATCCCGATTGCCACCATGCCCTTGTATTTGATATCGGTGGCGGCAGTACTGAACTGATCTGGGTGGAAGTTGTCAAAAATGAAGAGCCGCGGGTCCTTGGCTGGACGTCACTGTCCTGCGGCGTCGTTACGCTTACGGAACGCCATGGCGGCGATGAAATATCACCGGAAACTTATGACAATATGGTGCAGTTTGTGACCAGCCTGTTGCATGATTTTGAAGCTGAACACAATATCCGGGATGCCATTCTGGTTAACAAGGCGCACTTGCTGGGCACCTCCGGGACAGTCACGACACTGGCCGCTGTACATCTTGATTTACCGCGCTACGATCGCTCGAAGGTCGACGGCAGCTGGATCGATGTTCCGGCCCTGGAAATGGTCGCAGCCGGATTACGCGGCATGAGCTTTGAGCAAAGAGCGCAAAACCCTTGCATCCGGCGGGCCCGTGCCGACCTGGTTGTTGCCGGGTGCGCTATTATGGATGCCATAACCGGCATGTGGAGTATGGAGCGTTTACGTGTGGCTGATCGTGGACTGCGCGAGGGTATGTTGACCCGGATGATGTCCGCCGACCGGCGCGAGAATGCGGAGGTTTTGTAATGGCAGGACGAAGTCGATCCGGCGGTGGTGGTCGTGGCGGGCGCAAGGGTGTTGGTGGCAAAACCACACCTTCTTTGCGCCAGATGCACACCAAGGTAAAGACTGCACGCGGTCGGACAAATTCATCGACGCGCTGGCTGCAACGTCAGTTAAATGATCCTTATGTGGCGCAAGCCAGGGCTGACGGCTATCGCGGCCGGGCTGCCTACAAATTGCTGGAACTGGATGATCGCTTTCATTTTCTGAAAGCTGGCATACGTGTCGTTGATCTGGGTGCAGCACCTGGTGCCTGGTGTCAGGTGGCCTCAGCGCGTATTGGCACAGCCGAGGGTGGCCCCGGTCTGGTTATTGGTGTCGATATCCTGGAAATGGAAAATATGAACGGCGTCGAACTCATGCAACTGGATATGCGTGAACCCGATGCACCGGATATCATCCGTTCTGCGGCAAATGGTCCGGTTGATCTTGTGGTTTCAGATCTGGCACCATCGACCACCGGCCATGGTTCCACCGATCATATTCGCATTGTTGCTCTGGTTGAAATCGGGCTTGATTTTGCTCTGTCTGTATTGGTGCCAGGTGGCACCTTTGTCGCCAAGGTATTCAAGGGCGGGGCTGAGGGCGAAATACTGGATTTGCTGAAAGCCAATTTTAATACCGTCAAACATGCCAAACCTGCTTCAAGCCGCCCCGAATCAGCAGAAACCTATGTTGTTGCTCTCGACTTTAAAGGCTAGGCCGATTTCGGTTTAAGCGGAATCGCTCTACAGAAATGATTAAACGCACACCCTCTGGAGACCCCCACACATGAACACGACAAATTACAGCGATGACGTTGCCGAATTTCTCAAGCCAACATCGTCCATCGAAAGCGATAACGCAGCAATTATTGCCTGGGCCAAAGAAAAGGCCGGCGATGCGACCAGCGACATCGACATCGCTGTCAATCTTTATTACGCCGTTCGGGATGAATTCAAATATGACCCCTACGACTTCACGCTTGATCATGAAGGGTTAAGCGCTTCAGGCTGCCTCGCCCGCGGTAAAGGTTTTTGCGTTCCCAAGGCTGCCTTGTTGGCGGCCTGCTGCCGCTCTCTGGGTATTCCAGCCCGTGTCGGTTATGCAGACGTGCGCAACCACATGACCTCAAAAAGACTGACCGAAGCCATGGGCACAGACCTTTTTGTCTATCACGGCTATTCTGAAATTTATCTGGAAGGAAAATGGGTCAAGGCGACACCGGTCTTCAACAAGTCCTTATGCGAAAAGGCCAGAGTCCTGCCCATGGAATTTGATGGCCGCAATGACAGCGTCTTTCATCCCATGAATGCTGATGGTGAACGTCATATGGAATATGTTCACGATCATGGCCCCTTTGCTGATGTGCCTATTGACGATATTGCCACGTCCTTTCGCGAACTTTACCCCAATCTAACAGGCGGCAAGGTCTCGGGCGGAGACTTCGAAGCCGACGCGGCAACAAATAACAGCTAAATTTATCTGATTCGAGGCATTTTTAGCTAAATCTGGTGTCATTGCGGGGTACCAATACAATATCAACCGTGCCATATTGCAGCGCAATATTTGACCTGGCGACAGGTATTTGAATTTTGCAGCATACAGGAGCGGATATGGAAATCCTCGAGGCCTATACTTTCGACGACGTCCTTCTGCAGCCAGCCGCCTCGTCGGTCTTACCAGGGCAGGTTGATACCCGCACCCGGCTTACACGCACCATCGATCTGAATATTCCCCTGATTTCATCGGCCATGGATACGGTCACTGAATCAGGCATGGCGATTGCCATGGCCCAGGCGGGCGGCATGGGTGTTGTGCACAAGAACCTGGAAGTAGATGAGCAGGCCAGTGAAATTTTGCGGGTTAAAAAGTTCGAGTCTGGCATGGTCGTCAACCCGGTGACCATCGCCCCGAACAAAACCCTGAAAGATGCGCATGCCCTGATGAAGCATCATAATATTTCAGGTGTGCCGGTTGTTGAAGACGGTGGCAAACTGGTTGGTATTCTGACAAACCGGGATGTCCGCTTTGCAACAAATCCGGCCCAGCCCGTCAGTGAATTGATGACGTGGGAAAACCTGGTTACCGTCGAGAATTCGGTCGACAGCGAAGAAGCCAAGCGGCTTTTACATACGCATCGCATCGAAAAGCTGTTGGTCACTGATGGCGAAGGCCGTTGCACGGGACTGATCACCGTCAAGGATATGGAAAAAGCCAAGCTGCACCCCGACGCCTGTAAAGACGATCAGGGGCGTTTGCGTGTGGCGGCCGCCACCGGTGTTGGCGACAAGGGATTCGAGCGTGCCGAAGCCCTGATTGATGCCGAATGTGACGTAATTATCGTTGATACAGCGCACGGCCATTCCGAAGGCGTCCTGGCTTCGGTAAACCGGATCAAGAGAATCAGCAATCAAACGCAGATCATTGCCGGGAATGTGGCCACAGCGTCAGGTGCCCGTGCCTTGATCGACAACGGTGCGGACGCAGTCAAAATTGGTATTGGCCCTGGCTCTATCTGCACGACCCGTATCGTTGCGGGTGTTGGCGTGCCGCAATTAACAGCCGTTATGGAAGCAGCTGAAGCTTGTCGCGAGCTGGATGTTCCAGCCATTGCCGATGGTGGTATCAAGTTTTCCGGTGATTTGGCCAAGGCCATTGCCGCTGGTGCAAGTTGCGCCATGATCGGCTCCTTGCTGGCTGGCACTGATGAAGCACCCGGCGAAGTCTTCTTGTATAACGGGCGTTCCTACAAGGCTTATCGCGGCATGGGGTCGGTTGGCGCCATGGCACGTGGTTCGGCCGATCGGTATTTCCAGCAGGAAATCCAGGACACCCTGAAACTGGTGCCAGAGGGCATTGAAGGACAGGTCCCCTACAAAGGCCCGGCCGGAAACGTCGTGCATCAATTGGTTGGCGGCTTGCGGGCCGCCATGGGTTATACCGGGAATGCCACCATTGCTGATATGAATTCGAACTGCACCTTCCGGCGCATCACGAGTGCCGGTTTGCAGGAAAGTCATGTTCATGATGTGGCGATTACCCGTGAATCCCCTAATTACCAGCGCCCTTCCTGATCAAACAGTTTTTTACAAGGTAACTTCGAAATGACCCCAGGTGCCCGTGCTGACATGTCCATGGACATCTTGCGGGCGCTTGACGTGTCCCAGCGCCCGGCTGACCGTCTGATCGACCAGTGGTTCCGGGATCGCCGGTTTGCGGGATCAGGTGATCGCAGGTTTATCTCCGGGCTGGTCTATCAAATTCTGCGCCGCAGGTCCGAGTTGATCTGGCTAATCGGCGATTATGATGCGGGCGAGGAGGTTGATGGCATGCGCATGCAGGTTGTTGCAGCCCTGTCTCATCTAGAAGGCTGGACGGCAGAAGATTTCGACAAAGCATTTTCCGGGGCAGGCCACAATCCATCTGCGCTGAACGAAGATGAAAAACTGTTGCTCAAGAAAATTTCCATTCGGCGGAACCAGAAGATGCCTTTGCCGGTACAGGGCAATTTTCCGGACTGGATGGAGCCGCACCTGGTGCGACGGTTTGAAGATGATCTCATGGATCAGATGTCGGCCATGAATGAACGGGCCGCTGTCGATTTGCGTGTGAACACCCTTAAGACGAATCGCGATGACGCCTTGGCGGCACTGGCAGAAGCAGGCTTTGATGCGGAACCTGGTACCAAGTCTTTACAGGGCATCAGGCTGAATGATCGAAAGCGTATTACAGGAACGGCGCTGTATATCGATGGCGGTGTTGAAATTCAGGACGAGGCCGCACAGCTTTGTGCAGCATTGGTCGATGCCCAGCCCGGCCAGACAGTTCTGGATGCCTGCACCGGTGCCGGTGGCAAGGCCTTGGCGCTGGCGGCGGCCATGAACAATAAAGGTCATATCGAAGCCTGGGATGTGGATGATCGGCGTCTGGAACGCCTGCTGCCCAGGCTGGATCGGGCCGGTATCAAAATAGTATCTGCGCGTAAAGTGCGGGCCGATGGCAGTGATCTTTATCCCGACTACCAAGGGGCCTTTGACCGGGTGCTGATCGATGCCCCATGCAGCGGCACAGGGACCTGGCGGCGCAATCCGGAAACCAAATGGCGGCTGACAGCGGAAACCCTGCAACACAATGTTGATCGCCAAGCCAAGATCATGAAGCGTGCCGCCGATCTGGTTAAACCTGGCGGCCGTTTGATCTATGCCACTTGCTCGGTGCTGGATTGCGAAGGGGCCGACCAGATTCATGCATTCTTGAGCTTGCAACCGGATTTTTCAGTTTTGCCTGTCTCTGAAATCTGGTCTGGTGCCGATGCAGGATCTGACTTCCTGAAGCTCTCGCCCCACAGCAATGGCACGGACGGTTTTTTTGTCGCCGTCCTGGCACGGTCGGATCAGGAACCCCATGAAGAACATGAAATGCCACCCCCGGACCAGGATGAATAACACCCCATGACGACAGATACGCTCCATAGCGACCGGATTTTGATTATCGATTTTGGCTCCCAGGTGACGCAGCTGATTGCCAGGCGGGTGCGTGAAAGCGGTGTCTATTGTGAAGTTGTGCCCTTTAACAAGTCAGAAGAAATCCTTGAAAGTTACGCGCCCAAAGGCGTAATTTTTTCAGGTGGACCATCGTCTGTGCTGGATATAGATACACCACGCGCACCCCAGGCGGTGTTTGATCTGGGTGTGCCGATCCTTGGGATTTGTTATGGCGAACAAACCATGGTGGCGCAGTTGGGTGGCGAGGTCGAAACCTCTGATCATCGCGAATTTGGTCGTGCCCATGTCGATGTAACTGCAAACAGTGCCTTGTTTGATGGTGTCTGGGCTGTCGGCGATCACGAGCTGGTCTGGATGAGCCACGGTGACCGGGTTAATGCCTTGCCGGATGGCTTCCGGGTTATCGCCACCAGCGATGGCGCACCGTATGCCGCCATTGATTGCGAAGCCCGAAAATTCTACGCCGTGCAATTTCACCCGGAAGTCATGCATACGCCACGGGGCACGGATTTGCTAAAAAACTTCAGCCACAAGATTTGTGGTTGTTCAGGTGACTGGACCATGGCGGCGTTTCGCGAAACTGAAATCGCCAAGGTGCGCGCGCAAGTCGGTTCCGGGCGCGTGATTTGCGGTTTGTCCGGTGGCGTGGATTCGTCTGTTGTTGCGGTTCTGTTGCACGAAGCCATTGGCGATCAACTGACCTGCATTTATGTCGACACTGGGGTCATGCGGGCGGGTGAAAGCGATGAAGTCGTGGGTATGTTTAGCGAACACTATGATATCCCACTGGTGCATCGCGATGCTTCAGCAGAATTCCTCGGTCGCCTTGAAGGCGTGTCTGACCCGGAAAAAAAGCGCAAGATAATCGGTAATACCTTCATCGAAGTGTTCGAGGAAGAAGCCAAAAAAATCGGCGGGGCTGACTTTCTGGCGCAAGGAACCTTGTACCCCGATGTGATTGAAAGTGTGTCTTTTGCGGGTGGCCCCAGTGTGGTCATCAAATCCCACCACAATGTCGGTGGCTTGCCTGAGCGCATGAATATGGAACTGGTCGAACCCTTGCGTGAATTGTTCAAAGACGAAGTCCGTGTGCTGGGCAAGGAACTGGGACTGCCGGAAAGTTTTATTGGTCGCCATCCCTTTCCGGGACCTGGCCTTGCGATCCGTATTCCAGGTGAAATCAGTGCTGAAAAAATCGATATCTTGCGCAAGGCGGACACCTTGTATCTGCAGGAAATTCGCGACGCGGGTCTTTATGATAAAATTTGGCAAGCTTTCGCGGTTCTGTTACCTGTCCGCACCGTAGGCGTTATGGGCGACGAGCGCACTTATGACTATGTCTGTGCCTTGCGGGCGGTCAATTCTACAGACGGCATGACGGCGGATTATTATCCCTTCGAACACGAGTTCCTGGCGCGTGTTTCCAGCCGGATCGTCAACGAAGTCCGTGGTATCAACAGGGTTGTCTACGACATCACCTCAAAACCACCAGGGACCATTGAGTGGGAGTAAATCGGCATAGTTAAGTCATTGATATTAAACGATACTATTAATGCAAAGTGCATGCAAAGTATAATAATCAATCGTTGAAAACATTGACTATTT
>JABIFY010000123.1 GCA_018650465.1 Alphaproteobacteria bacterium | reverse complement strand
GGCTTTGGCTGCTCTCAGTGATCTCGTCTTCAACGACATTGTGATCCGTGCACATCGATAATGCTGCACGAGATCAGATGGGACTCTACGACTGAAGTAGTAAATGTCCCTTTTAAGGAACAGAAATGGTGCCTCTTTGGTTAACCGCATGGTCTACCCTTCCAGATGGCTCAAGACAGAACCGTTGGATATCAGGGTGTTACATGAAGCTATGAGGCGGTTATGGTGCCCTCGGACAGATTCGAACTGTCGACCTCTCCATTACCAATGGAGTGCTCTACCCCTGAGCTACGAGGGCGGGGGAAAATCGGCGGGAAAGTGACACAAGGGTGCGGTGCGCGCAAGTCACTTTCCAGGGCTTTCGTGAAATAGTTGGTAAATAATATCTGTGGGCTCCAAAAACCCTTTGCCTACAGGGGGTTGTCCAGTGTCTTGACGATGCTTTTGCGTGCAGGCATGTTTTAGGTCAAATCTGGTTTTTCGTCAAAACAAGGACTTTGTGCGTGGCTGACGACAGGAAGACACAGCATGGCAAGCTTCCACCCGTTCCTGGAAGCCGGAATCCTGCCCGGAATGATCGTTTGACATCAGAACTGCGGGACAATCTGAAGCGCCGCAAGGGACAGTCACGTTCGCGTGGGGAAGACACGCCGCCCGGCGCAGCATCACGAACTGCCCGTAAAACACTGATTGATCCTGAATGAGAAAAAAATTCCAGGGTTTATGTCGATTTGGCCAAAGAATTGCCATTATTGACGGATACTTGCCTCTAAATCGGCCGGTCTCGTTTTAATCAAACCGGGGATGGGGTAAAACCAGGCAACTATCAAATAGCTATCAAGCAGTTCTCAGGGTGTTTTCGGGCAGAGCAGGTCAGAAGTCAAAGATATGGATCAAATACGAATTGTTGGTGGCGGGTCGCTGAAAGGCACGATCGCAATTAGCGGGGCAAAGAACGCTGCTTTGCCTTTGATGGCCGCTTGCCTGTTGACCGAAGGTACCCTGCGGCTGGCCAATATCCCGCACCTGGCGGATATCTCCACGACTGTTCACTTGCTGGCCCAACTGGGCGTGACCGTGACCATGAACGGTGATGCCGAAGCTGTCGGCGGCGCTCATGGCTATGCAGGACGGGTTCTGTCCCTGACAGCGGCACAGATTGCCTCGACGACCGCAGATTATGAACTGGTGCGCAAGATGCGGGCCTCGGTGCTGGTGCTGGGACCATTGTTGGCACGCGAGCATGAAGCCCGGGTGTCCTTGCCCGGGGGCTGTGCTATTGGCACAAGGCCCGTGGATATCCATTTGGCAGCCCTGGAAGAACTGGGTGCCGAGATCAAGCTGGAAGATGGTTACATTGTGGCGCGGGCGCCTGGTGGCTTGCGCGGTGGTACCGTTCGTTTCCCGCAAGTGTCTGTTGGGGCTACAGAAAACCTGTTGATGGCGGCGTCTCTGGCGAAAGGGGAAACGGTGCTGGAAAACGCGGCAAGGGAGCCTGAGATTACTGACCTTGCCCAATGCCTGATTGCCATGGGTGCAGAAATTGAAGGCCTGGGATCTGACCGGTTGGTTATTCAGGGCAAGCCTACCTTGGGTGGTGCGGATTACAGCGTTATGCCGGACCGCATCGAGACGGGGACTTATATGGCCGCGGCGGCGCTGACAGGTGGTGATTTGACCTTGACCGGCACAACAACGGCCCACTTGGGTGCTGTGGTTGAGGCCATGGAGCGCACTGGGGTTGAAATTAATGACGACGGTAAAGGCAAGATCAGGGCCTGGCGCACGGGCGAAAAACTGCAGGCAACAGATGTCACAACGCTCCCATATCCTGCCTTTCCGACGGACATGCAGGCGCAATTTATGGCCATAATGGCCACAGCGAACGGTGCGTCGCTGGTAACGGAGACGATTTTCGAAAACCGGTTTATGCATGTGCCGGAATTGACGCGCATGGGTGCGGACATCACAATCAACGGCAATGCGGCGTTGGTGCGGGGCGTGGCGCGCCTGAAAGGTGCGCCCGTCATGGCGACGGACTTGCGGGCCTCGGTTAGTTTGGTCCTGGCCGGGCTGGCGGCGGAAGGTGAAACCGTCATCAGCCGGGTCTATCATCTGGACCGGGGCTACGAGCGCCTGGTGGAAAAACTGGCCGCCTGCGGCGCAAATATCGAACGGATCAGGGAATAATCTGAGTAACGTCATGTCGGGGAAGATTGCAAAGCCACTAAAACTAACGGCCATGGACCGCGAAGGTCTGGGCATTTTCTCGGCTTGCGTTCAGGACTCTTTGACCCGCATAGGGGAGATGACCTGGCGGCCAAAGGAGCGCCGCTTTGTACTGACGGCCAATCGATATATGTGGGAAGTGGATGGTGGTTCGGCCGGGGCAGACAGCGACGGCGATCTGCATTATCGCATCCGCACCGGCATGCATTTTAATGACGTTCTGGGTGTGCAAAGTCAGGGTTTGATGCGAGAAAATCTGGATGGTTTGATCTCTCTGATGGCCATTGAAGTTGAGGGCGATGAAAATGATCCGGGGTTGGGCGCTGGAAATTTGTTTGTGACACTGGTATTTGCTGCCGGTGGCCGCATTCGGCTGGAAGTCGAATGTATCGATTGCGTGCTCAGCGATATGGATAATCCCTGGACGACGCGCGCGAAACCTGATCACGAACTGGATAAACCGGTTCCGAACCAACAGTAATTATTTTATGCCAGACACACCAATCAATACCGAAGATGACAAACTGGTCATTGCCGTGCCCAAGGGCCGCATTCTGAAAGAACTGCGCCCGCTGATGACCCGTGCCGGCCTGGAGCCAGAAGCGGATTTTGATGATCCGGCGTCACGAAAGCTGCAATTCGCAACCAATGTGCCCGGTGTCTCGATAATCAGGGTGCGCAGCTTTGATGTGGCAACCTTTGTCGCTTTTGGGGCGGCACAAATTGGTGTCGCCGGTAATGACGTACTGATGGAGTTTGACTATCCGGAAGTCTATGCACCGCTGGATCTGGAAATCAGCGATTGTCATATTGCGGTTGCCGAGCCAGCTGAATTGAGCAGCACGGACGACCCTTCCCGCTGGAGCCATGTGCGGGTGGCCACCAAGTACCCCAATATTACGCGGCGTTATTTTGCCGCCCGTGGTGTGCAGGCAGAATGTATTCACCTGAACGGTGCCATGGAGCTGGCACCCGGCCTTGGATTGTGTCGGCGCATTGTTGATCTGGTGTCTTCCGGCGACACTCTGCGAGCCAACGGTTTGGTCGAAATCGAGCGCGTGGTCGAAGTCACATCACGCCTGGCCGTCAACAGGGCAGCCCTGAAAACCCGGTCGGAAGAAATCACTGGCTGGATTGATCGCTTTCGGGAGGCCGTCAATGCCGCTTAGGCTTTCCACAAAAGATGCTTCCTTTGAAGCTGCGTTCACCGAACTGCTGGGTCAAAAACGGGAAGCGTCCGTTGACGTGAACCAAACCGTCACAGCTATTATTAACGACGTGCGGGCACGCGGGGATGTCGCTGTTGCTGAATTGACGGCCAAATTTGATCGCCTGGATGTAACGCCGCAAACGCTGGCTATTTCCAAAGCAGAAATAGAAGCTGCAATGTTTACTGTTTCTGAAGACGATCTGGCGGCTTTGAAAGTCGCGGCCAAACGTATCGAAGACTTCCACGGCCGACAGGTGCCACAGGGTGAAAGCCATGTGGATGCGCAAGGTGTGGAAACAGGCTATCGCTGGACGGCGGTGCAATCTGTCGGTCTTTATGTGCCGGGTGGCAAGGCCGCTTATCCGTCATCAGTTTTGATGAACGCCATTCCGGCCCGTGCTGCGGGCGTGAAGCGGATTGTCATGGTGGTGCCGACGCCAGACGGCATCTTGCACCCATTGGTGTTGGCTGCGGCCCATGTGGCTGGCATTGACGAGATATATCGCATTGGCGGTGCCCAGGCTGTGGCGGCATTGGCTTATGGCACCGACACGATCAAACCTGTCGACAAGATCGTCGGACCGGGCAACGCGTATGTGGCGGCAGCCAAGCGCCAGGTTTTTGGCATTGTTGGCATTGATATGATCGCCGGGCCTTCGGAAATTCTGGTTGTGGCGGACAATCAAAATGACCCCAAATGGATTGCGGCTGATTTGTTGTCCCAGGCTGAACATGATGAAGACGCCCAGGCAATCTTGATCACTGATGATGCGGATTACGCGGATGAAGTTGAAGTTGCCGTACAGGACACGCTGAAAAATCTCAACAGGCATGATGTTGCGGCGGCATCGTGGCGTGACTATGGGGCAATTATTGTCAGTAATGACTTTTCCGAGGCTGCCGGTTTGGTTGATCGCGTCGCGCCGGAACACCTTGAATTAGCTGTAGAAGATGCAGACGGGCTCTCGAAACTGATCAGCAATGCCGGGGCGATTTTCCTCGGTCGCTATACACCTGAAGCCATTGGCGATTATGTTGCCGGCCCCAGCCATGTGCTGCCGACCTCCCGCAGCGCCCGTTTTTCCTCGGGCCTTTCCGTTCTGGATTTTATGAAACGCACATCCCTGATCCGTTGTGATGCAGACAGTGTGCAACGCATTGGTGGGGCAGCGGTTACCCTGGCGGAAGCAGAAGGGTTTGGTGCCCACGCCTTATCCGTCGCACTCCGTCTGGGGCATAATCCGGGTTAGGCCCCATGGAACAGTCAAACATGGAACAGTCAAACCCGGAACAACCAGAACGCATTGTTGATTTTAAACTGGATGAGACCACGGTTGTGCGTCGCAGTCCGGAAGTCGAACATGAGCGCAAGGTTGCTATTTTCGACCTGCTGGAAGAAAACAGTTTTTGCCCTGTCGGCGATTTTGAAGGTCCCTACCATTTGCGCCTGTCTGTTGTTGAAGGTCGTCTGGCTTTCGATATTCGGGATACAGGTGACGAACCTCTGAAAAGCGTAATTTTGGCACTCAGCCCTTTTCGTCGGATCGTGAACGAATATTTTGAAGTTTGTGACAGCTATTACACGGCCATCAAAGCCTCTACACCATCGCAGATCGAAGCGATCGATATGGGACGGCGTGGATTGCATAATGATGGCTCGGACCTTTTACAGGAACGACTTGTGGGAAAAATTGAACTGGATCACGCGACCGCACGACGGCTGTTTACGCTGATTTGCGTGCTGCATATCCGGGGCTGACGACGCGCCCATGTCAGTTCTTCCGGGCGCCATATTGTTTGCATGCACAATGAACGCCGTGCGCTCTCCCATGGCGGAAGGTTTGATGAAACGGTACTTCGGCCACCAGGTCTATGTGGATTCCGTCGGCGTGCGAACTGGTACACTGGATGGCTTTGCCGTCGCGGTCATGGAAGAAATTGGCATTGATATTTCACGCCACTATCCAAAAACTTTTGATGACCTGGAAGACAGTTCTTACGACCTGGTTGTGACCCTGTCGCCACAGGCTCAGCATTCCGCCGTCGAAATGACCCGGACCATGGCTTGTGAGGTTGAATACTGGAATACCTTTGACGCCACCATTGTTCAGGGCAACCGTGACGCCATGCTGGATGCCTATCGCGGCGTGCGGGATGCCCTTGAAGACCGCATCCTGACCCAGTTCCGAGAGGGGCCAGCACCCAGGTTGTAAATTTGGATGTGTTGAAAAATACAGAAACACTTGATTTTCTGCCCTTTTCAGCCAATAACATATGCGCCGCAGAGCATCGCGGCACGAAATTTACGGTTTGGTCCGGAAATTCAAGGCCAGACCAGAGCGCGTAGACCTGATTATCAGACAATTTTGCAATCGATCGATGGCCAAAAATCGACCGGTGCAGCAGAGGATTTAATGGCTAAAGAAGAACTGATTGAGATGCCTGGTGTCGTTACCGAACTCCTGCCGAACGCCATGTTTCGTGTGAAGCTGGAGAATGACCATGAAGTGCTCGCCCATACCGCCGGCAAAATGCGGAAATACCGTATTCGGGTGCTGGCTGGCGACAATGTCCTGGTCGAACTGACACCTTACGACCTCACCAAAGGTCGCATCACCTTCCGCTACAAATAAGCGACCAGCCTGGAGATGGTGAACGCACCTGCCAGGCCTATAGCTGTTGAGCAAATACCTGTTATGCAACTGGTGCTGGCTTCCGGCTCGCCGCGACGGCTGGACCTTTTGCGGCAGGTCGGCGTAAGTCCTGATCATGTTGATCCGGCGGATATAGACGAACATCCCCAACCCGGTGAAACGCCCCGTGCCCTTGCTGCCCGACTGGCAATGGGGAAGGCGGAAGCGATCGCAATACGCCATCCTGATGCCTTGGTTTTGGGTGCCGACACTGTCGTGGCCTGCGGCAGACGCATTCTTCCCAAAGCAGAAAATATTGATGAAGCAAGAGACTGTCTGAAGCTGTTATCGGGCAGGCGGCACCGTGTGTACACAGGTATTGCACTTGCGGGGCCATCCATTTCATTACGTGTCGTAATGTCTTCAGTGACGTTCAAGCGGCTTTCACAGCGCGAAATCAACGGCTACCTCGCCACCTTCGACTGGCAGGGAAAGGCTGGCGGTTATGCCATTCAGGGTCCGGCCGCCTTGTTTATCCGGGCCTTGTCGGGTTCCTATTCAGGGGTTGTTGGCCTGCCGTTGTTCGAGACTGGTCAAATGTTAAAAGGCGCCGGTTATCCGGTTTTGGAGAATATAGATAATGAGCAAGATTGACGAAATTCTGATTGAGCCGGGCTTTCGGGAAACTCGTGTGGCCCGACTGGGGCAGGGGCGGTTGCTGGATTTCAGGGTTGAATTAGATCAGTCCCGCAGTGTTGTTGGCAATATATACTTGGGCCGTGTTTTGCGTGTTGTACCGCATTTGCGCGCCGCCTTTGTTGATATCGGCCTTGGCAAGGATGGCTTTCTGGCCGCCGAATCAGCCCGTCATCTGGATGGTGATCCGCGCGGCGGCGAAGGCGAGCGCAAGGAAATCAATCAGTTGGTCCACGAAGGCCAGGCAATTCTGGTTCAGGTCAATGCCGATGCGGTTGGCGACAAGGGCGTACGCCTGGAAGCCGATCTGACCCTGACAGGCAGCCTGGTTGTCTACGGACCCCGTCGGGGCGGTGTTTCTGTCTCAAGACAAATCACTGACGATGAGGAACGGACCCGCTTGATCGAGGCCATCAAGGGTGGTGAAGGCGGCTATGTCGTGCGCACGGCAGCGAAAGGCTGTGATGCCGAGGCTTTGCAGGCGGAAGCCAGCGACTTGCGCCAGCAGTGGCTGGACATTCAGGAAAATGCCAAAGGTCTGGAAGCGCCTGCGGCAGTGGTGGCAGAAGACGATGCCATCGTCCAAATCGTGAAAGAAGCTGCTCAGTCCGGTGTCCGGCGTGTGGCCATTGCAGATAATGCTGCCTTGGCGCGGGCGCGTGACTATGCCAGGTCAGCTTTTGCTGAAAACGGCCCCCGGCTTGATGGCGTTAACCTGGGTGAAGATTTGTTTGCCAATGCCGGTATTGAAGACGATATCGACGCTTTGTTATCATCGCGGATTTATTTGCCCGGTGGGGCCCATATCACGATTGAGGCAACCGAAGCCCTGGTCGCCGTAGATGTGGACAGTGGAGAACATCGCGGACCCGACAAGATGGCAAATGCGGTGGCGATCAATCTGGAAGCCGTCAGTGAAATCGCGCGACAGGTTCGATTGCGCGGGATTGCCGGTTTGATCGTAATTGATTTGCTAAAAATGCGGGAAGATGAAGACCGTCAAAAAGTTGTCAAAGCCCTTGGGCAGGCCTTGGCGTCGGATCCGTCAACCACCCGTATTGGAACGTTGGACGATTTTGGCCTACTGGCCTTTACCAGGCGGCGTCAGGGCAAGGCCCTGGCTGATAGCTGGATGTCTGGTTGTACTGTCTGTGAAGGCTCAGGTCATGTTCTGACAACCCAGGCCCTTGCTGCTGACGCCTATCGCATGGCAGAAGCAGAAGCCCGGATTGCGGAGCCAGGTACTCTGGTTGTCCGTGCCGAAGCCGCAGTTGCAACTGAAATGAACAGGGGTGAAGCCAATGTTGCGGCCTTTGCCAACCGCGTTGGACGCCGGGTTCAGGTCGAAAGTCTGCGTGAGGTTTCTGCCGACTATCTTGAGGTCTTTGTGGAATGACAGCACCTGTCAACGACAACCGCACTGGTACCTGTCCCATATGCAACAAGGAAGCTGCCGTAGCCCACAAGCCATTTTGTTCGGCACGCTGCAAGGATGTTGATCTGGGGCGCTGGCTGGATGGCGGTTATGCCATACCGGCGGTTGAGCTACCGGATGAAGGTGATCTGGAAGAAGCCATGCAAGACGCTTTTCAGTCAGGCGACAAGCGCGACCCTGAATTCTGACTACTACGCGGTTACTCGACTTTGACCCACTAAGCCGCCGTAAACCCGGATTCAATGGTCATTTTTGGCCCCTTGTGTCGATTGCACAAGAACATTCGTCGAGGCTCTGGACAGGGGTTCAGATATCACCTATAAACCGGCGGTCTTTGGGGTTTAATTTGATGCTTCAACAGACTTGGATTGTATTGCAATCCTGTGCCCGGGTAGCTCAGTTGGTAGAGCAGTGGACTGAAAATCCTCGTGTCGGTGGTTCAAATCCGCCCCCGGGCACCATTATTTCC
>JABIFY010000122.1 GCA_018650465.1 Alphaproteobacteria bacterium | reverse complement strand
GCCATATCGGTCAGCGCCTGGCCGAAGTCGAAAAAATCGCCCGCGCCCAAGGCCACGCCGTTGCCATCGGCCATCCCCACGGTGCCACCATCGAAGCCCTGGCAAACTGGCTGCCTCATCTCGAAAAAGCGGGCTTCGTTCTGGTGCCCGTCAGCATGATCATCAAACACCGCCGCGGCGCTTAACCCTATTTATGGAGACCCCCACCATGACCACTTATATTGTTGAAGGCATGACCTGTCAGGGCTGCGTTAACGCCGTCACCAACGCCATCAAAACCAGCCTGCCCGATGTGGATATTGTCGTCGAACTGGAAGGCGGCAAGGTCACCGTCAGTGGTGATGACAGGCATGCTGTTATATGCGCGATTGAAGATGCCGGGTTTGACTACAAGAGCGTGATTTGAAACCGCGATTGCATTTGGCTTTTCACTTCGCTGGCTATTTCAGGGCGCCATAAACCCAGGACCGGACTTTGCGGATGTAGTGTCGGGATTGTCCGGGGTTCTGGATCATGAAGACGACAATCATTTCTTTTACCGGGTCGATCCAGAAGTGGGTACCGGCGTAACCCGCCCATCTGTAGCTACCCTTTGATTGGGGCGAAAGGCCGCCGCCGGTCAGACGAACGGCAAAGCCATAGCCAAACCCGGAATTACCGCCGAGTAAATTATAGTTACCGGGTTGGATGTCGCCCAATTGATTTCTGGTCATCTTTACGACGGTTTGTGGTTTGAGCAAGTGTTGGCCTTTGTACGACCCTCCGTTCAGCATCATCGTGCAAAAGGCCAGATAGTCTTTCGGTGTCGACATCAGACCGCCGCCGCCGGACAACAATCGAGGTTTGACCGCAGGGTTTGAAAGGCGTGGGGCCCGGGGTTCAACGATGCGATGGACTTTTTGAGGTGGCACATAAAAACCAGTGTCGTTCATACCCAAGGGATCAAAGATATGTTCTTTCAGAAACTGATCCAGTTGCTGACCTGAGGCGACTTCGACGACACGACCCAGGACAGCCGTTGAGTGGCTGTATTCCCAAACTTCTCCGGGCTGATGCTCCAGGGGCAAGTCCGCGAGCTTGTTGGCCCATGTCTCCAGGGTCTGGCTGTTGTCACGCAAACCGGCGGCCCTGTAAAGCGACCTCACCTCGGTGTCGCCAAAGAAGCCATAAACAATCCCCGAAGTGTGGCGCAACAAATCAGCAATCGTGATCGCCCTGTCCTGCGTATAGAGCTTGCCCAGTTCCATGACTTTTGTACTGGCGAAAGCAGGTACATATTTAGACAGGGGATCATTCAGTTTGATCCGGCCTTGCTCCACCAGCATCATTACCGCAACTGATGTGATGGGCTTGGTCATGGAATAGATGCGAAAGATGTCATTGGTTTTCAAAGGCCCTGAAGAAGCGCCAGGTCCTCGGGTTCCAAAAGCCTTGTGATAAACCAGTTTGCCCTTGCGCATGATCGACAAGGTGGCGGCGTTGACGACGGAGGCCGCGATATCATCGTTCAACATCGTGTCGATGAGGGCTAGTTTTCGGGAATCCAGTCCAACTTTTTCGGGAGGCGTGATTTCAGTTGCCGACGCCGTTGATACGACAAACAACAATATTGCACCAAGGAATCTGTAAGTGAGTTTGTTTTGCATATCGAACGATAATTCCCAACAAGTTGTTCCGGCAATGCCTTGTTTGATTGCGTCAGCTTAACCAGCTCCGGTACCACGACCTGAGGCAAATCTGATGGCTTCTTCGGCGGCGCGCACCAATGCTTTGGCCTTGTTGACGCATTCGTTATATTCGCTGACGGGGTCACTATCGGCCACCACACCGGCACCGGCCTGGACGTACATGCTGCCGTCTTTGACCAGGGCTGTGCGCAGGACGATGCAGGTATCCATGGTGCCGTTGGCGGCGAAATAACCCACCGCACCGGCATAGACGCCTCGGCGTTCTTTTTCCAACTCGTCAATAATTTCCATGGCCCGGACCTTGGGTGCACCGCTGACGGTGCCAGCGGGGAAGCCGCCGATGAGCGCGTCGATGGCATCGTGGGCCGGGTCGATTTCGCCTTCAACGTTGGAGACGATATGCATGACGTGGCTATAGCGTTCGACCACGGTTTGTTCGGTGACTTTGACACTGCCGATTTTGGCAACACGCCCTACATCATTGCGGCCAAGATCGAGCAACATCAAATGTTCGGCCAGCTCTTTTTTGTCGGACAGCAGGTCGGCGGCCAGGGCTTCGTCTTCTTCTTTGGTGGCACCGCGCGGGCGGGTGCCTGCCAGCGGGCGCAGGGTGACTTTGTCGTCGCGCAGGCGCACCAGGATTTCCGGGCTGGAGCCGACAATGGAAAAGTTGTCGAAATTCAGGAAGACCAGAAAGGGCGCCGGGTTGGTACGCCGCAAAGCCCGATAGAGCGAAAAGGGTGGCAGCTTGAAGGGTACCTTGAAGCGCATGGAGGGCACGACCTGGAAGACATCACCGGCGGCGATATATTCCTTGGCCTTATCGACCATGGCGCAATATTCTTCTTTTGTGGTGTTGGAGACAGGCTCGGGTGCGGCATGATCGGGGCCGGTGCTTTCCCGTGAATAATGCAGGCTGCGTTCCATCTGGGCCACGATATCGGCCAGGCGTTCACGGGCCAGATTATAGGCCCCCTTGGCGCTGACGCTTTCGGATGGCCTCACAGGCGTGATGATCGTGAACAGGTCCTTGACGCTGTCGAAAATCGCCATGATCGTCGGGCGAATGAAAAAGCCTTCCGGGATGTCGATCTCGGTCGGATTATTGTCCGGCAGGTTTTCCATCAGCCGCACCATGTCGTAAGACATATAACCCACCACACCGGCGGCCATGGGCGGCAGGTCTTCTGGCATGTTCTCGATGCAGCTTTCAGCGACCAGACTGCGCAAGGCATCAAGGGCACCTTGCGGGCAAATCTCGAAGGCGTCCGCATCGTGGCGGGCTTCACGATTGATCTCGGCCACATCACCATGACAGCGCCAGATTATATCGGGCTTCAGACCAATGATGGAATAACGACCGCGAACGGCACCGCCTTCCACCGATTCCAGCAGAAAGCTGTTGGGCAGACCATCCGCCAGCTTAAGCATGGCCGACACAGGTGTTTCCAGATCGGCCACCAGGGTGGTGGACACGACCTGGGGAGCCCCGGCGTCGTACACTTTGGTGAAGTCGTCGAGTTCCGGCGCGACACTCATTTTTTAAACTACTGCAGCTGATCCAGTATGGTGCGGTTGACGGTGACTTTGTATTCCTTTTGCAGCACGGCGCGATATTGCTCCATGATGTCGCCAGAAATACCACCGCGCAATTGCGCCTGCAGGGCTTCGATCAGTTTCGGATTTTTGCCAGGACTTGCGGGCAAGACCGATTTCAAACGAGCCACTACATGCACCGTACCGGCCTGGTTTGGGGCCGTGGCCATGCCGCCAGTTTTCGCCTTGAACAGGCCAGCCAACAGCTCGAACGACATGTCCGGCTCACTTTCAGCGCGGAAACGACCGACAGGTTTGGTCTCTTTGATCGTCATGCCAAGCTTGCCGACTTCAGCGGCAAAATCACCACCGTCCTTCATCAGCTTGACCAGGGCAGCGGCTTTTTTGCCAGCGGCCTGATCTTTTTGCTCGGCGGTCCAGTCTGTCACCACCAGCGCGCGCACGCTTTCCAACGGGCGCAGGGCAGGGGCCGTAATGCCGTCCACCCGAACCATGAAGTAAACGCCCACTTGTGATTCAACCAGACGCGGCTCGGCGCCTTCTTCCGTGGAAAAAGCGGTGCCGATGAATTCAGGAACTTTCGGCAGGGGGACGACCGTGCCGGCTTCGTTCTTGCCACCGGCATCGACGGCCGCTGCTGTCATCAGCTTCAGGTCATACCGCAGGGCCGAGTCTTTCAGACTGGCGCCACCGGCCAGTTCATCTTCCAGCTTTGTGGACTGGTCATAAACCAGCTCACCGGCCTTGTTCAGTTGCAGGGTCTTTTTGATCTCGTCATACATCACCGCCAAGGACCTGACATTGCCTGGCACGACGGTTTTAACCCGATAGATGTGCCAGCCAAACAGAGACTTCACCGGTTCGGTCAAGGTATTGGCCGGGGCTGCAAAGACCACTTCGCGGTTGGCTTCCGGCAGGTCTTTTTTGCTGCGCAGACCAAGGGCTGTATTATCACCCAAACGGTTTTTGGGGTCTTTGGCAACCTCTTCAAATTTGCCGCCGCCCATCAACAGGCCGTGGGCAAACTTGGCATCTTCTTCCGTGGCGTATTGCAACTGGTCCAGATCACGGGTCTCGATGGTGGTGAATTCGTCAATGCGGTTTTCATAATCCGCAGCGATTTCTTCGTCCGTCACTACAACGTCATCCGCCAGATCTTCTGCCGACAATGTCAGCCAGGTCAGGGCACGATATTCAGGCGCGGTATAACGCACCTTTTTGTCTGCGTGGAATTTGGCCAGGGCGGCTGTGTCGGGTATCGGGGTGTCTGTGACGGCGTTATTGGCAAAAACAACGATTTCAGCGATGCGTTTTTCTTCGCGATAGAGATACAGGGCTTCCGCCATGCGCTTGGGTGCGATGGCACCTGAGACCATGGCCCCCAGCAATTGCTGGCGCCGCATTTCATTGCGGGTCAAATGTTCGTAATAGGTCGGGTTCATACCGGCATTACGCAGCACACCTTCATATTGCAGCTTGTTGAAATTTCCGGATTCGTCCTGGAAGGCGCGATTGGCGCGTATTTCATTGCCGATGACATTGTCGGGCACGGCCAGCTTGAATTGATTGGCGGCTTCATCCCACAGGGCCGAGGTGACGAGCTGTTGCAGGGTTTGCTCCCCGATGCCCAGTTGGCGGGCTTCGTCATTGTTCAACTGCTTGCCATAGCGGGCCGACATCTGGCGCACTCGACTCTGGAAGGCATCCTGATACTCGTTGGGCGTAATTTTGGTTTCGCCAACGGTGGCGACAGAGGTATCACCGCCGCCGGAAAAGACGTCGCCAATGCCCCAGGCGGCAAAACTCAGGACCAAAAGGCCAAGCAGGATTTTTACGAGCCACGATCCGGTGCCCCTGCGCAGGGTGTCAAGCATGCTGTTGTCTCTCTCTAAATTCGATCATCTGGTGCGGGCGGCATCATAGGGGCGGCCAATCGCTGCGGCAACACGCAAAACCCCTGAAAAAGCTGGATTCTGGCACAAAACCGGTTCGAATTAGGCGGATTTTCGCTCCAAGTCGATTCCGGTCTTGACGGAATCGCTTCTGCCCATGTTTCCATTGCCTGCCGTATCATTGACGCACCCCTGTGTTTCCGTCAAAACGGAAACACTCTGGCCAACCTGGTCCGCATTTGCTACATCAACGAACAAGCTTTTTCACCTGATCAGGATACCTTGAAACATGTCTGCAAGTCCTCGCTCGTTGGTCGCCGGTAACTGGAAAATGAACAGCCTCAG
>JABIFY010000121.1 GCA_018650465.1 Alphaproteobacteria bacterium | reverse complement strand
GCCAATATCCAGTGACAATGCCTCACCGCGCCGACAGTATCGGTTTTTATGCAAGGCGATCAGCATGGCGCCGCCCTGTAACATCCTGAAAATACCGTCCAGGCGCTGCCAAGTGAAGGCCGTGTGCAGGTCACCAAGAATGATGGCTTCGGGATTTTCTTCCACCTGCTCAAAAGATTTAAAGTCCTCGGCCAATTCCATCGGCGCGGCAAGATGAACCCGCCTGATATTTCGCGCCTCAAGAAACTGTCCAGCGGCTATCGCAGGCGTAAAGACGGCCGCAGCATCAACATCAAAGCCCATGTCTGTCATTGCCGATACGACCCGATTACGCGATATGGTCGTCGTATTAGTCAGGAAACGAAAGGCTGTACCTGTTGCCTGCAAATTCCGAATTGTTTCGACGGCGCCCTCAATAGCCCGACCGTTTTGATAGAGAACACCCTCCAAATCGATCAATAGTCCACGTATCGGCATGTCGCTATCTCCTCTCGATCAGGCTAGGACAATCACTCGCGCGAATAATGCCGTGCCTCGGGGTATCCGGGAAGTTCCACCAGTATCTCAACATCCGTCAACGGATATGATCGACAAGCCAGTGTGTAATCGGCATCGATTTCGGGCATGCTGAGCGCCGACAACATGAACGGGGCCAGCTTGATACGACCCTTGCGGATTCTGACCTTGCATGTGCCGCACTCTCCCTGTCGGCAGTTGTTGGCGAGGACAAGTCCGCTTTTCCGCGAAGCCTCCAACAGGCTTTCCCCAGGGTGGCAATCGTAGCTTGCCCCATACGGACGAATAGTCACTTTAAAAATGCTTTCTTTGGCCATTTTGATTTTTCATTCTGTTCAAGGACAGCCTATAATGACATCGATATATGATGAATTTTCAATACTTTAAGTCCGGAGCGAATGGAGATGACAGAAACGATCCGCGAGCAGTTCTTTGCTTGGCAATGCCGTATCCGGCAATTATCGGTCCGCAAGCATAACGGCAAGCCGCAGCCCGGCATGATGCCGAGTTTTACAGGCGTTGACGGCACCGCCATCATCGAAAACATCACCGTTTTGATCGTACATAATGACCCCAAAGCCTCGACCAGTGAATTTCGTCATATCGTCACACGAACCCACGATCCGCAAAAAAGGGTGGACGACGCCATCAAGCTGGTGAGTACCCTTCATTATCAATACCCCAATGAATTCTCCGATCAGATGACGGCCTTGTTTTCCGAAGGCTCTGGCATCGCGGCGTCGCTATTGAAGGAAGGAGCCGGTCGACTGGAATTCAGCCAATTCGGCCAATCCTTCTCAATCCCCTGCACCGTTTCCGAGTTGAAGAAGGATGTTCCCGCTTGGCAAGCGACTTTCTGGCACAATCACATGTTCAACCCACATATCTCCGAAAGCTCTATAATTCTGTCCTTCTCTCCTGACTGGGCGGGTGCGGCCTACACCTCGGCAGGCGATTAGAGCAACCTGCGTAAAATCAAACGCGGATAAGTTGCTCGATTCTTTAAAAAACGCTCAAACGGCATATAAGGGATTCCATTTTAATGCCGTTTGATCTAGAAAAACGCCCGGTTTCACTGGGGGAAAGTGAAACCGGGCATAGTCCGCCTATTTATCAGGGAGGATAGGCTAGAACTTCTTGTACGCCGCCTTCAACTGAACCAGGGGATGGCGATCGGACATCTGGAATTTGAGCAGTAATTCCCGTGCGATCATGTCCCTGTCTTGCTGATTGTCGGGTAGTTTGATGTCGTCGGGCACCTGAACCCAACCGTTGATGTTACGATCGAACACGGCAGCCTTGCCTTCCTCGTAACCGAGGTGGACGTCTTCCAGCCAGTTCAGGTCCGACCACCCCATAACTTCCATGTAGTCTTTCAGATACGGCGTCAGGCGGTTCAAATCAGGCACCAGGTTCACATCATAACGGTAACCGATATGCTGGCCGATTTCCTGCTCTCGCTCGGAATCAAGACCATCGGTCGTTAGAAAGTGGTCGATATCAATTTTATCGCTCATTCTCTTTTCCTCCTAATAACGGGTCATGTCGGGACGGCCGACCGTGTGCTGCGAACCGGCTAGCGGAACCTGAGCAAGCGCGGAGGCTTCCATGGTGAGCGCCGCCAAATCTTCCGGCTCAAGCGAATGAATGTTGGTTTTACCGCAGGCGCGGGCCATCATTTGCGCTTCAATGGTCAGGCAGTGCAGGAAGTTGTAGACCCTTTCTGCCGCTTCATCCGGGTTCAGACGCTTGCGCAACTCGGGGTCTTGCGTCGCCACGCCGACCGGGCAACGGCCCGTATGACAATGGTAGCATTCACCAGCTTCGACACCCATTTCCGCCTCGTAATCGGCCTCTTCGATGTCCTTATTGCAATTCAGCGCCATCATAGATGAGTGACCGATGGCGATGGCATCAGCGCCCAAGGCAATCGCCTTTGCGACGTCGCCGCCGTTGCGGATACCGCCTGCGTAGACCAGCGAAATCTTGCCGGACATACCCAGATCATCCAACGCCTTGCGGGCCTGCCTGATGGCGGCGATCCCGGGAATACCGGTTTCTTCCGTCGCCAGGTGAGGTCCAGCGCCCGTAGAGCCTTCCATACCATCGATATAGATACTGTCCGGGTTGGTCTTGATGGCCATGCGGACATCATCATAGACACGCGCCGCACCCAGTTTCAGCTGGATCGGAATTTGACCATCAGTTGCTTCGCGGATTTCGTTGATCTTCAAAGCCAGATCATCCGGTCCCAACCAGTCTGGGTGACGGGCGGGAGAACGCTGATCGATACCGGCAGGAAGCGAGCGCATTTCGGCGACCTGATCGGTGACTTTTTGGCCCATCAAGTGACCGCCAAGGCCAACTTTACAACCCTGCCCGATGAAGAACTCACAACCGTCAGCAAGCTGAAGGTGATGGGGATTAAAGCCGTAACGGGATTGAATGCATTGATAGAACCACTTTTCAGAATAGCGGCGTTCATCGGGAATCATACCACCTTCACCGGAACACGTTGCTGTTCCGGCCATGGTTGCACCACGGGCCAGGGCTGTCTTTGCTTCGAAAGACAAAGCGCCGAAGCTCATACCAGTGATGTAGATCGGAATATCCAGAACCAGGGGCCGTTTGGCGCGCGGGCCAATGACGGTCTTGGTTTCGCATTTTTCCCGATAACCCTCAATAACAAAGCGTGTCAGGGTGCCGGGCATAAATGTCAGATCATCCCAGGACGGTATTTTTTTGAACAGGGACATGCCGCGCATGCGGTAACGCCCCAGTTCAGACTTGATGTGAATATCGTCGATGACTTCAGGCTTAAAGATGAAACTTTTTCCGAGAATCGACTTGTTACGTGGTTTAGACATGATGTTTCCTCATTATCCTAAAGAATGATCTTCTTTTCGGTTGGCTCAAGATTGTCGTAGTTCCAAAGCTGTTTACCGGCGACGATCTTCTTCATTTTGGAAATTCCGTTCGGCGCTTTCATGCCGTAAAGGTTCAACTTATCTTCCAGCCATTTGGCGTCCATGTCGGTCATTTCACCGGGCACGGCGTCAACGCCATAAGATTCGACATCGCCACCAACATAAATAGTGCCGTCGTACATTGAATCGCCCAGGTTGATGCCAGCATTACCCAAAATAACCATGCGGCCACGCTGCATCATGAAGCCGGAAAACGCGCCGGTTGAACCGCCAACAATGATATTGCCGCCCTTTTGGTCGATGCCGGTACGCGAACCAACATCACCCTTGCAGACCAGGTCTCCGCCACGAATGGCGGCACCAAAAGTGGAGCCGGCATTCTTTTCGATAACAACGGTACCGGACATCATGTTTTCAGCACACGACCAGCCAACACGACCGGTAATGCGAACGTTGGGTCCATCGATCAAACCGCAACCGAAGTAGCCCAGGCTGCCTTCAATATCGACCTTCAAACGATTGAGGATGCCAACACAAATGGAGTGTTTAGCCAGCGGGTTTTTGATCACGATATGACCATAACCTTCAGCCATCAGCTCGCGTATCTTGGTGTTTACTTCCGAAGCTTCCATATCCTTGATGTCAAGATCGGCCTTTTTATCGAAGTCAACATCGTGAGTATACGGTTGGGTAAACCGTCCGCCGTCTTCATCAAGCGAGAAGAATTTTTGCATCGTCCGGCCAGAGAGTTGCTCGGTGTGCATGCCCATGTCGTAACTTTTATGTTGTTCGTCGTTTAGCGTTCCCATACCCGAACCTCTCCTTCATATGGATCAAATGTATCGACCTCGTGCGGGAAAATGCTGCGGATGGCGACTTCTTCGGAAGCCAGCACTACCATGTCGTCCGATTCGTAAATGACCATTGGTTTGGCAGCCATTGTGTCTTTCGCCATGCCCAGCTTGTCAGTCGTGGCGACGAGATAGGTGAACGCGCCGTCCAGTTCTGACAGTGAGTCGGTCATGGACTCTTCCAGGTCCTTGCCCTGGTCCATCTTGTCCGCCAGGTAAACGGCAATCAGTTCGGAGTCACAATTGGACACGAAACGATGGCCACGATGTTCCAGCTGGCGGCGGAAATTCCAGTAGTTGGTCAGCTGACCATTGTGAACCACGGAAACATCCTTGAACGGATAAGCCCAGTACGGGTGAGCCGAGCGGATATCGACATCTGATTCCGTCGCCATACGGGTATGGCCAAGACCATGGGTACCGGCAAAACCATTCAGGCTGTACTGGTCGGAGACGACATCTGCATCGCCTAGGTCCTTGACCAGTTCCAGGCCTTCGCCGATGGAAAGGATTTCAACGCCGTCAACGTCTTCAATGAAATCCGCCATCTTGCGCATGTCACCATCGAACTTGATACGGCAGCGGTAGGCATATTCCGTCACGGCTTCTTCGGAAAGAATTTCCACGCCCAGGCCACGCAGCCTTTCGTCAACGAGGGCTTTGCGCTCTTCAAGTTCCTTATGAATATGAAAACCCGATGACAGTTCTTCCTGTTCAGCGATTTTATAACGCATCACATATTCACCCTCAGCCGGCTCGCCGTACAAGGCAAAGCCGGTTGAATCCGGACCACGATGCTTCAGGGCCCTGAGCATGGAAGTCATTTCCGTGCCCACATCTCCGCCTTTTTTGCGGTGAATGATTCCTGCAATTCCACACATTTGTTAGAACTCTCCTCTTTCAAAAAAAATTGTCTGTTCACCCTTAAAAAACTTAAGGCAGGCAGTCCCAATATGTTTCCATGTCCCAATCCGTAACGGTGTGATTGAACTTCTCCCACTCGTCACGTTTGTAATGTTCGAAGACCCTGTACATTTCATCGGGCATTGCCGATTTGACGACATCGTCGGCTTCGAGTTCAACCAGCGCTTCACCAAGAGACATCGGAAGCTTTTTGACTTGCTTACCGGCGTCGATGGCATCGTAAATGTTGCGCTCTTCCGCCTCACCCGGATCAAGATCGTTCCTGATGCCGTCATCGAACGCCTTCAGCAGGGCCGAAGACATCAGGTACGGATTGACCATTGAATCGACCGAGCGATATTCGAAGCGACCGGGAGCAGAAATACGCAGTGCGCACGTTCTGTTCTGATAGCCCCAATCGGCAAAGACCGGTGCCCAGAAGCCCGTATCCCATAACCGTCGGTAAGAGTTAACTGTCGATGATCCGATCGAAGTCAATGCACCCAGATGCTTGATGACGCCGCCAATGGATTGCAGGCCGATAGGGCCCGGCTTCCTGGCATCGATTGACGGATCAGGCATGAAATGGTTTTCGCCGCCTTTGCGATAACTGTAGTTTCCGTCCATGCCGGGAAGAGAATCGACATGGGCCGTGTTGACCAAGTGATCTTCACCACCCGTCCAAAGGGACATATTGTGATGACAGCCCGACGCAGAAACCCCCATGAAAGGCTTTGTCATAAAGCAGGCAATGAGGTTCATTTCGCGTGCGACCTGGGCGCAAATCTGACGGTAAGTCGTCAGGCGATCTGCGTTGCGCAGACAATCATCGTACATCCAGTTCAGTTCAAGCTGACCGGGGGCATCCTCGTGATCGCCCTGAATCATATCCAGACCCATCGCGGCAGAATACTCAATTACTTTCATGAAGGCCGGGCGCAGGCTTTCAAACTGATCGATATGGTAACAGTTGGGCTTCGAGAACCCGCCGTCGGGCATCCCGTCTTCGCCTTTTTTCAACCACATCATTTCGGGTTCGGTACCCAGGCGCATGTGCATGCCGTGATCTTTTTCGAACTCTTTGTGGTGAATGCGCAGGTTGCCACGACAATCTGATGTCAGATGCCCACCCGGATTCACGGCCTCTTCACGATTGCGGAAGCATGTGCAGTAAACACGTGCGATTCGCTTGTCCCATGGCAACTGAACGAAGGTTTCCGGGTCGGGGATACCGACCAGTTCCGATGCCTCTGGCCCATAGCCGATATAATCCCCATGGCGGTCAACAAAAAGGTTGGCGGTCGAACCGTAAACCAGTTGAAACCCCTTTTGGGCGACGGTTTCCCAATGATCGGCGGGAATGCCTTTACCGACAATGCGGCCGGTTACGGAAATAAACTGGAAATATACGTAGGTGATGCCAAGTTCGTCGATTTTAGCACGGACCTGCTTCACCAGTTCGGCACGTCCCGGGGCTTCTACATGTTGTTCAAGATCAGTCATTTATTTGTCTCCCTGTATAAAAATTGGGCTTCGTATCACGGTCGTTATAATAAATTTGCTTTCGAATGCCGTGAGTTGGTTTTTCTTACGTGCCCTCTTTGTCAAAGTTTCAATTAATCCTGCTCCGCCTAGCTCCACGGGAAGGGGCTGTTGCTGACTGGGTGAAGTTCACCCCGGGCGTAGCGGCCGAATGAGAATGGTTTCAGAAGGGCGCTCGGCTGGCCCAGCAATTCCTCGGCCACCAATTTTCCGACGCCAATCATCTTGTAGCCGTGATTGGAGTCGGCAACGATGTAGACGTTTTCCCTAAAACGGTCGAATACCGGGAAGGAATCGGGTGTAAAGCAACCGATGCCGCCGGACGGCTCGTCCTTGTAATGTTTGATCATGCCCTCGAAACGCTTTTGACAGAATGCCAGGGCGGAACACCACATGTGAGCGAAATTATCGTCAACGATGAACTCCGGCGATTCGACGCCATACGGGTCGACTTCAACCTCATCAGCATCTTTCTTGACCGGATAGGGCATGGCACCGCCCTGGATGCCACCGAAGTTGAAGTCCGGCTTGTAATAGATACCCCACAGTTCGTCGGTGATCAGTGATCCATCGACGTCGGATAAAAGCGGTGCGTCGGAATCGACATGAATGACCGGCGGCATGCCGCCATCGTTGGTCTTTTGAATGTTCGGATCAATGCCGAGCGTCCCCTCTTCCAGGGCCCAGTAGCGCCACATTGGTATGTCAGTATGCATGGCTCCGTCGGCGCCTTTTATGTCGACCGTCTTCGGCAGGTCGAGCATATCCCAAACGCTCTTGACCCAAGGCCCAAGGGCGACGACAACTTCATCGCATCCGATCGTGCCCCGGTCAGTTTCCACCGCCTTGATCGCATCGGAGCCGTCATCGGATATAAGCCCTGTCACCGTGACACCCGACATGATGCGAACGCCAAGATTTTCCGCCTTGGTCGCCAAACCGTACATCGCCGCCGTATTATTGGCGAACCCACCGCGCTTTTCATGAAGGACGGATGTCACACCCGTCGCCTGCCAATCGGAAAAGACATTCTTCATGTAGGTGTCAGTTTCTCCTGCACCCTCTATGAAAGTCGATTCGTATCCGATGGCTTGTTGCTGTTCGTAAATGGAACGAACATCGTCGCGCATGCATTCGGCGCTGATCTGCATATAGCCGACTTGATGATAACTAAATGCTTCCGGATCGCTGTCCCAGACATCGACCGAATGGGCCATCAGTTCACGCATCGCTGGTTGAAAATAGTTGTTTCGAATCACCCCGCAAGCAATGCCACTGGCACCAGCTGCAATTCCACCCTTATCCAGGATCAGAATGTCCTCGCCGCTTCCCTTGCCCGAGGCCTTCAACCCTTCGGCAAGATTCCAGGCCGTACTGAGACCGTGAATTCCCGCGCCGATAATGACGTATTTGGCATGAGCCGGCATCGCCATTTGACTTACTCCCTTGATTGTCGTCCCGGTGGACTCTTTTTGGTTTCCCGCCTATTTATAGATACAGGCTCAATTGGTTTTTTTCCGCGATAAGGTCGAAAACGTTGGCATTTTTCTTTTCGTCCTTGCATTGTCGGCATATTGTTAAACAACTTTAGCACCATTATCAATCCATTTTTATACAGTGGTGCTAATTGGTCTGAAATTAGGGAGTAGCACTTGACGGATACGGCAAAATTTGCAGACACCCCTGAAGCGGTTCAATCCGGTTCAGCGAGCATCGCCGCACGATTGCGGCGCGCCATACTCGAAGGGGAATACCCTTTCCAAACAAGGCTTCCGGCCGAACGGGAGCTGGCCGATTTTTTTTCTGCCTCGCGTGGAACCATCCGCGCAGCCCTTAATCAATTGGAGGAAACGGGCCTGCTGGCCCGACGTGTCGGCAGCGGAACATTTGTCATTTACCAGGGCGATTCCGACAGGAACAACGATGAAGAAAGGGATATCGCCGAGATAACCAGCCCCCTGGAATTGATCGAAGCCCGTCTCGCAATCGAACCACATATGGTCAAGCTCGCGGCGCTTCACGCCTCTATCCGCGACCTGGAGCAACTGAAATCGGCCCTTGAAAACCTTGAGAACTGTCAGGGTGACCGGGAGTGTTTCTCGAAAGCCGACGAGCAATTCCACTTGGGCCTCGCCTCCGCTTCCCATAACCGCTTAATCTACTGGTTTTATAAAAAGCTGTCCGATGTTCGTTCACACGCTCAATGGGACGGCATGAAAAAACTGATTGTTACCGAGGAAAACATCCAATCCTACAACAGCCAACATCGCGCCATATACACTGCCTTGGAAAACAGGGATATTGAAGATGTGGAAAAACTTATGATCAACCACCTCGAAAAAGCCCGCCAGGACCTTGTCAGCGTTCGCTCAAATTAGGCCGTAACGACCTTTTGCCAAAACGAAAGTCGACCCAATCTCATCATTTAATACACCAGCAACCTATTTTGGTGCATTTTTTGTTGACATTTGGTATAAAATCGGTTGACTTTGGTGCGCTCAGTTTCCTTTTTTGTTTCGTGTAAGTCCAAACGGAATTTCACAGGCCATGACGCCGGAACTGAATTCGAAGGAGTGACAGATGAGTTATTCGGGCTGGAAGGTTATCTGGCAGGGTCTCACCGGTAATACCGGCTGGAAGCCGGCCTGGCGCGAACCCGACCCCAAGGCGGCTTATGACGTCATCATTGTCGGCGCCGGCGGGCATGGTTTGGCTGCCGCTTATTATTTGGCCAAGGAATTTGGCGTCACCAACGTCGCCGTTATCGAAAAGGGCTGGCTGGGTTCCGGCAACGTCGGTCGCAATACGACGATCGTGCGCTCGAACTACCTTCTTCCCGGCAACGAGCCTTTTTATGAGTTCTCAATGAAATTATGGGAAGGGTTGGAGCAGGACTTCAACTACAACGCCATGGTTTCACAACGGGGAATTTTGAACCTTTCCCACTCGGACCCGCAGCGCGACGCCTTTGCTCGGCGCGGCAACTCGATGCGCCTCGCCGGGGCCGACGCGGTTCTGCTTGACGCCGATGGCGTCCGTCAGATGTGCCCGTTCCTTGATTTCGAGAACGCCCGCTTCCCCATCACCGGCGGCATCTGGCAGCCCCGTGGCGGCACCGTTCGTCACGACGCCGTCGCCTGGGGTTATGCCCGCGGCGCCGAT
The DNA here is from genome assembly GCA_018650465.1 of Alphaproteobacteria bacterium. Taxonomy (GTDB): domain Bacteria; phylum Pseudomonadota; class Alphaproteobacteria; order UBA2966; family UBA2966; genus JABILA01. The sequence goes on along the minus strand of JABIFY010000121.1, from coordinate 22,622 downwards.
ATGCGCGGCGTTGATATCATTCAAAATTGTGAAGTAACGGGCTTCATCATGGATAAAGGCGTCTGCATGGGCGTCGAGACAAGCCGTGGAGACATCCGCGCCAAGAAAGTCGGCGTCGCCGTCGCCGGCTCATCGGGCCGTGTCATGGCCAAGGCAGGCATGCGCTTGCCGATTGAGAGCCATGTGCTGCAGGCCTTCGTGACTGAAGGATTAAAACCGCTGCTGCCAGGCGTCATCACATTTGGCGCCGGACATTTTTATGTCAGCCAGTCAGACAAGGGCGGCCTTGTCTTCGGCGGCGATATCGACGGCTACAACACCTATGCACAGCGCGGCAATCTGCCGGTCGTCGAGGACGTCTGCGAGGGCGGCATGGCGATCATGCCGATGATCGGGCGGACCCGCTTGCTGCGCTCGTGGGGCGGCATCATGGACATGTCCATGGATGGTTCACCGTATATCGACAAGACACACATCGATGGTCTGTATTTCAATGGCGGTTGGTGTTACGGCGGCTTCAAGGCGACGCCGGCGTCCGGTTTCTGTTTTGCCCATCTGCTGGCCCGTGATGAACCGCACCCGACGGCGACGGAATATCGCTTAAACCGTTTTAGGCGCGGCACCATGATCGACGAAAAGGGCGTTGGCGCCCAACCGAACCTGCATTGATCGTGGGGAGATAGAAAGATGATCATCAATCACCCGCTTCTCGGCCCGCGCGATGCTCAGGAATTCACCTATCTGGGCGATGCATCGCTGATCGACCGCCCCGACTGGCAGGATGAAAATGCGGCGGAAAAATTTCATGACTATCTCTATATCCGCGACAATCCTGCTGGGCAGCATCGCGAGCTGTGGTATCACGAACAGGGCGACCGTTCCTGGCTCGTCGTTACCCGCGATACCCTGACCCATGAAATTACCAACGTTGAGCTGGCCCGCGATGTGGCCATCGCGGGGGGACGTGGCAGATGACACAAACAAACCGCATATCCGGGGGTCTCGTTGATCGCTCGAAGACGTTGAATTTTACCTTCAACGGCAAAAACTTGCAGGGCCATCCCGGCGACACGCTGGCCTCCGCCCTGCTTGCCAATGGCCAACGGATGATGGGACGGTCGTTCAAGTATCACCGCCCAAGGGGCGTACTTACTGCTGGCTCTGAGGAACCGAACGCCCTCGTTCAATTGCGGGCCGGTGCGCATCAGGAACCGAACACCCGGGCTACCGTTGCCGAGCTTTTCGACGGCCTCGCCGCGACAAGCCAGAACCATCGCGGCTCGCTCGAAACCGACTTGATGGAGGTGACGGACCTTTTCTCGCGGTTCCTGTCGGCGGGGTTTTACTACAAGACATTCATGTGGCCGAAATCGTTTTGGGAAAAAGTTTACGAGCCGATCATCCGCCACTCCGCCGGCCTTGGCCGCCTATCCGGCCAAGAGGATCCGGATATCTATGACAAGGGTTTCTTGCATTGTGATCTTCTCGTCATCGGCGGCGGCCCAGCCGGGCTTTCCGCGGCGCTCACCGCGGGTCGCTCCGGCGCGCGCGTGATCCTTGCCGACGAGGATTTCCTTTTTGGCGGCCGGCTGAATGCTGAGACGTTCGAAGTGGATGCCATGCCGGGTTCCGATTGGGCGGAGAGGGCCCGCGCGGAACTCACCGCCATGGATAACGTCCGGCTGATGACGCGCACCACCGTCTATGGGGCCTACGATCACGGGATTTATGGCGCACTTGAACGCATGACCGACCATTTGCCGACTTCGAGTGGCAAGCCGCGTCAGATTCTCTGGCGCATTTATTCGAAGCGCGCGGTTCTCTGCGCCGGAGCGACCGAACGCCCCATCGCCTTCGGCAACAACGACCGTCCGGGCGTGATGCTGGCCGGGGCCGTCAGGGCTTACGCCAACCGCTGGGCCGCGGCGCCGGGTAAACGTGTCGCCGTCTTTACCAACAATGATGACGGCTGGCGCACGGCGAGCGATCTTTCTCGAGCCGGCGTCACCATCTCTGCCATCATCGACAGCCGCGACGGTGAGCCACGGGCGCAGATTCCGGGCGCGACCGTCGCCATGGGCGGTCGGGTCATGGATACCTGTGGCCGCAAGGGCATCCGTTCAATCAAGCTTGTCGACGGGCGGACGATTGACGCCGATTGCCTTGCCGTTTCAGGCGGTTGGAACCCGAATGTTCACTTGACGGGCCACCAGCGCGGTCGTCCGGCATGGCGCGAAGACCTGGCCGCCTTCGTGCCGGGTGAAGACCTGCCTGCCGGCATGGCGGTTGCCGGTGCGGCAAACGGCGCGCTGACGCTGGCCGCCGCCCTGTCAGAAGGACGCGCGGCGTCCGAAAAAGCGCTCAATGATCTCGGTATCTCGCCAAATGGCGGCGACATGGTTAAGGCCGAGGATGAGGCGGCTGATATCACCGCTTTCTGGCATGTTGGCGAGAGCAAGGCGCGGGCCTGGCTCGATCAGCAAAATGACGTCACGGCCAAGGATGTCAAGCTGGCACACCGTGAAAGTTATCGCTCGGTCGAGCATCTGAAACGCTACACAACGCTCGGCATGGCGACGGATCAGGGCAAAACGGCGAACATGCTGGCGCTGGCAATCATGGCCGAATGCACCGGCAAAACGATCCCGGAAACCGGAACCACCATCTTCCGTCCCCCCTACACGCCCATTGCCATGGGCGCGTTGGCCGGACGGGCGCGCGGCAAGGACTTCCGTCCCTACCGACTGACGCCCAGCCACAAGTGGGCGGAGGAACAAGGCGCTGTTTTCGTCACCACCGGCATGTGGTTGCGCGCCCAGTGGTTCCCGCGTCCGGATGAAACTCACTGGCGCGAAAGCGTTGATCGCGAAGTCGCCGGAACCCGTGGTTCTGTCGGCGTCTGCGATGTCACGACGCTGGGAAAGATCGACATTCAGGGCCGCGACGCTGCTGAGTTCCTGAACAAGCTCTACGTCAACGGTTTCGCCAAACTGGCGGTCGGCAAGGTCCGCTACGGCCTGATGCTGCGCGAGGACGGCATGGCGATGGACGACGGCACCACGGCGCGGCTTGGCGAACACCACTTCGTCATGACGACGACGACGGCAAACGCGGGACCGGTCTTCCGGCACATGGAGTTTTGCCGTCAATGCCTGTGGCCTGAACTCGACGTGAATTTGATCTCGACCACCGATGGCTGGGCCCAGTTCGCCGTCGCCGGACCTAATGCCCGCAAGCTCTTACAAAAGGTCGTCGATCCGGAACATGACATTACAAACGAGGCCTTCCCTTTTATGGCATGCGCAGAGTTGACTATTTGCGGCGGAACAAAGGCGCGACTGTTCCGCATTTCGTTCTCCGGCGAACTGGCATTCGAAATCGCCGTTCCGGCGCGTTATGGCGACTCCCTGATGCGGGTTCTGATGGCGGTCGGCGAAGAGTTCGATGTCGTACCCTATGGCACCGAGGCCTTGGGCGTCATGCGGATCGAAAAAGGCCATGCCGCAGGCAACGAACTGACCGGCCAAACGAGTGCGGCGAACTTAGGCATGGGCCGCATGGTCTCGAAAAAGAAGGACTGCATCGGCAACACGCTGTCGGAACGACCCGATCTAAATCGCGACGACGGATTGCGCCTCGTCGGCTTTAAGCCGGTCAACAGGGTGGAAACCTTGACGTCCGGCGCTCATTTTATCGCGCTGGGCAAAAGCGCCGTCATGGACAACGACGAAGGCTGGATGAGTTCGGTCACCTTCTCGCCGGAACTGGGGCATTCGATCGGCATCGGCTTTATCAAGCAAGGGTCCGAGCGCCTTGGCGAGGTTGTCCGCGCCGTCGACCTGGTGCGTGGCAAGGATATTGAAGTCGAGATCGTTTCGGCCCACTTCATCGATCCGGAAGGAGAACGTCTGCGTGTCTGAGTATACCTTAACAGCTCAACCAGCGTTGGGTGGATATCAGGAAACCTTTGAAGGCGTGTCCCTTGAGGAACAAACCGGGCTCGCTATCGTTTCCATCGCTACGCCTATTGGCGGAGAGGATGCGTTGGTCAAGGCGCTGAAAGACGGCTACGGCGCGGCCCTTCCAAAAACCGGTGAGGTCAGCCTCTCCAAAGACGGCCAGACCCGCTTTCTGGGAATGGCCCGAGACCAGATGTTCGCCATCTTCGATCACACGGAGCCGGACGCCGTTGACATTGTCGGCGGAAAACTGAAGGACGTTGCTTATCTCACTTCGCAATCGGACAACTGGGTCGGCTTGCGTCTGTCAGGATCGAAGAGCCGCGACGTTCTTGAACGCATCTGTCCGCTTGATCTCGAGCCGTCCCGGTTTGCCGAAGGAAAAGTCGCCCGCACCTCTATGGAGCACATGGGCGTGATCATTTTACCCGACGGTGCGGATAGCTTCCTTCTGATCACCGCCTCATCATCGGCGGCCTCATTCCTGCACGCCGTCGAAACATCCATTCAAAATGTCGTCGGTTAGCGTTTCAGCTACCGGCGGATGTCTTTGCGGGGCCGTTTCATTTGAAATTCGGGGGTCCTTGCGAGGCGTCGTCGCCTGCCATTGCAGCCAGTGCCGGCGCACACACGGCCACTTCGCCGCCTACACCCAGTGCCGGACAAATGAGCTTGAATTCACCGAAGACAGAGGGCTGAAATGGTATGTTTCTTCAGACCAGGCAAAACGGGGGTTTTGCCAGGAGTGCGGCGCATCCCTATTTTGGCAACCGGCAGGAGCGAGCGACACATCGGTTAGCGCCGGCTGCCTCAACCAGCCGAGCGGCCTCAGGCAGGTTGGACATATCTACTGCGATGACATCGCAGACTATTACACATTAAGTGATGAGCTGCCGAAATATCCGGGGTCATCCAAAGGCGCATTCCGGAATGGTCAAGCCAGACTTCCAGACGACAAATGATGCCGCACACGTCCCATATCCAAAGTTTCCAGTGCTTGCCTCAGCACTCCGCCCAATAAGTGGGCCCAGTACTCCTGGCCTTTTCCATCGCCGATTAAATCCTGTCTGATTTCTAGCTCGACAGTGGGTATTCCGCGCCCTTCGCCGTGAGAGGGAACCGTATACACATTATCGTCAGACATACGGAATGGTTCGTTGTCGCCTACAACCAATCCTTCTTCGCGGGCAAACAAATCGATCAGGGATTCGGCCAACCGGCCCTCGCGATTATAGATGACGCCGACCTGCCAAGGGCGTTTGGAACCCGACATCTCTGGCGTGAAACTGTGTATCGTCACCAGCGCCTTCGGTCGCCCAGCCTGCTTCTTGCGGTCAAGTTCTCCAGCGAGCCGCTCGTGAAAAGGTTTGTGAATGGCGTCTATGCGATTGGCAACATCGCAGCTTGAAAGCTCTCTGTTCCCTGCAATCGCGGTTCCATCGCATTGCGTAGGGACGATCTCGGGATCATTGGCCCAGCGGTTGCAATCGACAACCAGGCGTGAATAGGGTTGGGTTACAAGGGTCGCGTCGAGAATTTCGCTGACACCATCCGCAACAGCTTCGGCGCCGATATCCCAAGCGATGTGACGCGACAAGTCATAGTCGCCCAAGCCGAGATTATCCAAGGCCTTTGGAATTCTGTTTCCGGCGTGTTCACAGACCAGCACATAAGGACTGCTTCCTTCAACTCGCCGAACACGATAGGGAATCGGATCATCGGCAGCTAACATGTCCCTCTCCGGACTAATGCGACATCAGCACTGGTACCGTCATATGGTCAAGGATATGACGCGTGCTTGAGCCTTTAAATAGGTGAGGAAAGCCATAATGTCCGTGCGCCCCCATGACCAGCATATCCATGCTTTCTTCGGCCAGGCGAGCAAGCAGAAGATCCATAATGCCGATGCCGTCGACATTGAACCGTTCGATTTTGACGTCGATCCCGTGCACACCCAGATGATCGACGACATCGTTTTCTGTGAAGGCGTATTCGCCCTCTTCCTTAGAGGACCAGTTAACGATGGCGAGGCGGACGTCATTGGAAAGTTTGAGCAGGGGAATAGCGTCGTTCATCGCCCGGCTTGCTTCGCGTCCGCCATTAAAGGCGATCATGATTTTATTACCAATCGTCCGCTGACTCATGGCGAACGGAATGACCAGGACAGGCCGGCCGCAGTTGTTGATAACCTGTTCAACCAAATCCCTGGGCGTCGCGACGCTGGCGTCTGGGTCGTGCTGACCAAGAACCGCCATGTCCGAAGATGATGCCCAGGCAAGGACCGCCTTGACCATCATATTTCCGCTGCCCGTGATTCGGGAGACCCAACGCTGCTCGACGCCCGCTTCAGCGGTGCGTTGCTTAAAGGACGCTTCAGCCTGTTCGATCAGGGAGGCGACCTCATCACTCGGTTGCGTCGTCTTGGCACCGATTTTCCTGTCAATCACGGCGAACACGCCCGTCAATCTCGCCTCAAAGCGAGCCGCTAACTGCAACGCCACCTGCAGCCGCGAGTCAGATGCGGCGCTGTTGTCGAGATGAATCATTAAGTCTTTCATGGCCAAGCTTGTTCCTAGATTCTTGTTCTTAATCGCTGCCGCCTAGATAGGTTTCCCTGACCTTGTCGTTTTCGAGCAAAGCCTTTGCGTCGTCCTCAAGGACCACCGAGCCGGTCTCCAGAACATACCCTTTTTGCGCCAGGGAAAGGGCTAGACGAGCGTTCTGTTCGACCAGAACAACGGTTCGACCTTCGGCATGAATTTCCTTGATGATTTTAGCGATTTCCTGACAAAGGATAGGCGACAATCCCAGTGATGGCTCATCCATCAGCACGACTGTTGGGTCGGACATCAAGGCCCGGCCCATGGCCAGCATCTGCTGTTCACCGCCACTCATTGTTCCCGCCGCCTGGGTCAGGCGCTCGCGTAACCGGGGAAAATGCCTGAACACGCCCTCAAGGTCACGGGCGATGCCGGCCTTATCCTTGCGTGAGAAAGCGCCCATCTCCAGGTTTTCCTTCACCGTCATATATGGGAAAACCCGCCGTCCTTCGGGCACATGGGCAATGCCCCTCATTGTGATTTCCTCAGGCGACAGGTCGTCGATGCGCTCGCCCTTGAACCAGATTTCGCCGCTTGAAGGCTGTTTCAAACCGGAAATCGCCCTCAGGGTCGTACTTTTACCCGCGCCGTTGGCCCCGATCAGAGCAACGATCTGCCCCTCTTCAACGTCTATCGAGACATCCCTGATCCCGGAAACCTTCCCGAAGTAAACGCTGGCTTCTTTTACACTAAGCAACAATGTCTTCGGCTCCCAAATAAGCTTCGATAACGTCCTTGTTCGCCCGGATTTCCTGTGGCAACCCCTCTGCAAGTTTTTCGCCGAAATCAATAACGGTGATTTTGTCGCAAAGATTCATGACCGTTCTCATGTCATGTTCGACCAGCATGACGGTCATTCCCATTTCATCGCGGATAAGTCGGATGATCCGTGTCATTTCCGCCGTTTCCGTCGGGTTCATTCCGGCAACCGGCTCATCCAGCATCAACAACCTGGGCTCGGTCGCCAACGCTATGGCGACATTCAGGGCGCGTTGCAAACCATAGGGCAGGTTGCTCGCCAATTCGTCCTGGTGCTCCGTCATGCCAAGAAAATCGACAATTTGCCGGGATTTTTCGAGGTTCTCAATTTCCTTCTGCTTCGACATCCCGAAAACCGCACCGAAAAGGCTTTCGCGCGCATGCAAATGGCGACCGATGTTGACGTTCTCCAGGACGGTGAAATTCGGAAACAAGGCGACGCGCTGGAATGTTCTAACGACGCCCAGACCGGCGATCTTGTCGGGAGAAAGATTGGAAATGAGAGTTCCGTCGAATTTAATGGTGCCGCCGGAAGGCTTGTAGACACCGCTAATAACATTGAAGAACGTCGTCTTGCCAGCCCCGTTTGGGCCGATGACGCCACGGATTTCGCCCTCCTCCACCTCAAGGTCTAGATCCCGGTTGGCCATCAGGCCGCCGAAATTCTTGCTTAGGTTTTTAACTTCCAGGATAGCCATCTGTTCGCGCGTCCCTTAAATTTTCTCGGTTCCGTCAGCCGTTCGTTTATCCAGCATTTCCCTGACTTTGCTCATCAGGCTGTCAAGCCCACCCGGCAGCAAGGTCAAAAAGACGATCAGGATGCCGCCAAAAAGTAACGGCCGCCATTCAGCCAACGGCCGCGCAGCCTCGCCGACCAGCATCATCACGGCGACGCCTATCAACGGCCCCCAGAATGATCCAACGCCGCCGACGACGACCCAAATCACCAGATAAACCATTGTATTGACGTCAAAGTTCTTAGGATCAATCGCACCCAGGCGGTGCGCCAACAACACCCCTGCGATTCCTGCGAAAAATGCTGAAACACTAAAAGCCATGGCCCGGTAACGCGCCACGTTAATCCCGATGCACCTGGATAGATCCTCGTCGGCATAGATCGCTTTCAGGACCTTCCCCGTCCGTGATAGGTCGATACGATAAAGGATCGCCAGACAGGCAATGGTAAACAATAAGACCAGATAGTAATACGGTATAGCCTCATAGAAATCGATATCGCTGAGTTCTATCGATGGGATGCCGATCATGCCGCGGGGGCCGCCAAAGGGAAAATGAAACTTAACCCAGATCAGGCGGACAAATTCACCAAGCGCGAACGACCCGATGAAGAACCCGAAACCTTTGGTGCGCAGCAAGGGGAAGACGACGGCCAAGCCAATCACCGCCGAAGCCATGCCGCCGAGCAACACCGTGCCCCAAAACGGCCAGCCAAGAAATTTCGCCAGCAGGGCCGTGGCGTAGGCGCCGACGCCCATGAAAACCACATGCGACAGCGACCAGTCGCCACAGGTCGTGATGAGCCGGAAACTAGACGCGAGAATCAGGTTGATCATGAACAGGATCATGATTTCGACGTAATATTCGCCGATCACTTCCGGCATTATGGCGAACCCGACAAGAACAGCGAGGGCGGCAAGATATCTCATCATCAAATCCCCCTACATCCTGACCCGGCCGAGAAGACCGGTCGGTTTGACAACAAGAATGATCGCCATGAACGCCACACCGGCCATCGTCGCCAGAACCGCGTCGAACAGCGTCGTGACAAAGGTGTGGATGAAACCAAGTATGAAGGCCGCAAGGATGCTACCTTCGATACTTGCCATGCCGCCGACGATGACGACGATAAATGCGGTGACGATAATCGAATGGCCCATGTAGGGCGTGACAGCATTAATCGGCGCCATCAGGGCGCCAGCGACCCCGGCGAAGCCGCCCGAAATAGCCATCGACAAGGCCGTTATTTTATTGATGTTGATTCCTTGCAGGGATGCCGCCTCGACATCCTGGGCACAAGCCCGCAATGCCTTACCCAGTTTCACCCTGTGAAGAAAGAACCACAGGCCGCCAACCATGACCAGGGTCGAAGGTAGAATAATCAGCCGTTGCCATGACACCTGAGCGCCGAGAATCGACGCGGCGCCCATGTAAGGGGTGGGAACGGAACGCATCAAACCAACGCCCCAAACTTGCCCGACGATGACCTGAAGAATAAAGGCAACGCCAGCCGTCGCCATAAAACCGGCAAGAACATTCCCGCGTGTTGGTCTGAATACGAATCTTTCCGTTACGACCCCCAGCGCCGCAACAACCGGAAAAGCCGATATCACTGCGGCAGGAAACGGCATTCCGCCAAGGGCGTAAAACACATAAACCACATAGGCGCCAGCCATGAAAAATTCACCATGGGCGAAATTCGCCATCTGCATGACGCCAAAGGCCAAGGCCAGGCCAACGGCAACCGTGGCGTATATGGAACCCAGAATCACGGCGTTGGAGATACTTTGAATAAAGGTCGGCCAATCCATCGTTTTACCTCTGTCCCGAACCAATAGCCGGGAAAATTCCATTCAAACACTTAACTGTCATTTTTTTTGCTTCCCCGAATAATGGCGGGCAGCCAGACATTACAATCAAATTAAATGAAGAGAAGCCTGATACACCCGATGTGTTCCGGGGGATGGCAAAACCGCCATCCCCCGGTGACACGCCGTAGACTAACGTTGGTCGAACATCTGGCCGCGCTCACGCACGACGGCGATGATCTGGTCCTTGCGGGACTTGAACCAGTTCGAGAAGTTGATCACGGCCTGGATCCGCTTGACCCCGTTTTTGTGCTCGTTGAAGGGAATCGGCGTCGCGATCATGTTGTCGATACCCCACATTTCCTTGCCCGACATGTTGCCCGGGCCGAGGATGGTCAGGATCGAATCTTCTTTACGAAGGGCGGCCAGAACCTTGTCGGGATTAAAGCTTCCGGCAAGCTGTGCGCCCTGGGCCCACAAACGCAGCATGATAACGTGATCCCAGTCGATGCCGGAGATGCCGCGATGTACGTCATCTTTGCCGCCGGGGCCATAACGCTTGATCCAGTCCTGATAGAACTTGTGTTGGAATGAAGGCTCGTTCCACCACGGATCGTCAAACAGCGGGAAGCTGTCGACGGCCCCTTCGACGTAGGCGGCCGGCACCTTTTGCAGGATCGATTCACTGTCCAGATAGTTGGCCGAAATGACCCCCTTGTATCCCTGAATGTAAAGCTGTTCGATGATCAGGGCGACGAAGGTCGGATACGACAGGTTCAGGCTGACGACTTCAGGCTTGGTCGCCAGCATGGCGGTGACGATGGGCGCGAAGTCGGTCGTTTCAAGCGAGTAATGCTTGTCATAGACGACATCCCAGCCGTCGGCCAGCGCCGACCCCACTTCCCAGGACTGGGACGTAAGGCCAATGGTGTCGTCTTGCGAAATCACCGCCCAGCGCTTGAGCTTGGGATTGCTCATTTTGTGATAGAACGGACGCATCATGTCGATACGCGGCGTTACATCACCGCCAGCGATCAGATAGGGCCGATCCGGCTTAATGTCGGTCGAAATAAGGCTCGCATAAATGACTTTTTTCTTTGTTAAGTACGGATGCACCGCATCAGCCGGGTTGCCGCCGATCGCGCTGATAAATTTGACGTCATGTTGAAGAACCAATTCCTTGGCGCCCTGCAGGTCCTTACTTCCAACGGCTTCGTCATCAAAAGTAAACATCTTCAGCGGGTAACGCTTTCCATTGACCAGTAAGCCGCCATCGGCGTTGACCTCGTCAATGAACATCTGGTTCCCGGTCAGGCCGGGAAGCCCCCAACCAGCGTCAGGGCCCGAAAGCGCGCCCAGGAATCCGATATTAACCGTATCGCCCGGTTTCGGATCCTTCCATTCAGCAGCCTTCGCCACACCCACCGGGGCGATAAGCGAGGTCAAGAGCAATGCCGTTGATATTAGCACCCCCAATGACATTCTAAGTGTTTTCATTTTTTCAAAAGCCTCCTGTTTCGTTGATGCCGCTGCCGTCATATATGGCAGTCCCATTTGAGATCATCGGCCTAATACTTCCAGGGCTTGAGCCCTTATTTATTTTTTACCAATTCAATATCTATCATTAACCATTATTTGTCAAAACAAAACCTTTCTAATCTGACAATGGATGAACAAAGACCAATATTTCTTATGAAAATTATACGAAATTATGAAAATACAAGAAATTGCGCAGAATATAATTGCCCTATAACAATTAATTTTATGTAAAATTACTTTCTAATTAAGCGCTTTATTTTTGATTGTTATTTAAATAAAGTAAATAAATAACATTTAATACTTATTTAATTGAATTTAATAACAAAATTCGTTTTATTCAAAAAATATTTTTCTTGATCCTAGTGAAGTCGCCCATTATATATACCGCCTGCATTGCCCGGATTATGGTCCAATTTTATACCTTTAAGACTCTTTGGCCAAATATGAGCCGCACTGGAAAAGGCTACAAAAGTGATCGAGGGAACCCAACAAGCTGCCACAGCGCCACAACAAAGACGCTCCAACAAGCATCACCCCAAGGGACGGGGGGCCGATACGGCTTCTCAAGAAGCCATCCGCGGTATCCTTAATGACGCTCCACTTCGGCGCGACCACCTAATCGAGAACCTGCATTTGTTGCATGACGCCTTTGGCTGCCTCAGCAAGCCCCATCTTGTCGCCCTGGCGGAAAAAATGGGGCTGGCCATGGCGGAGGTCTACGAAGTCGCGTCCTTCTATGCCCATTTTGATATTCTTGAGGACGGCGATCAGGCATCGAGCATTACGGTCCGTGTCTGTGATGGCCCCGCCTGCACCATGGCCGGGGCGTCCGACCTTCTTCGAAACATAGGCGATAAAACCGGACAGGATGTCCGGGTCGTGTCTGCACCGTGCATGGGGCGATGCGACAGCGCGCCGGTCGTTGCCGTTGGCAAAAATCATGTCACAGAAGCCAGTGTCGATAAGGTTGGTGTCACGGTGGCGGCGAAGGATGTCGAAACGCGGGCAGTCGATGCTCCCAGCTATCAGAGCCACCTCGACAAAGGCGGTTTTCGAGCACTCGAGGGTTGCCTGTCCGGTAAGATGAGCTTCGACGATGTCGTTTCAATTCTCAAGGATTCCGGCTTGCGCGGCCTGGGCGGGGCCGGCTTCCCCAGTGCCATGAAATGGAAATTGGTTCGCGATGAACCAGGCCCGCGCTTTCTCTGCGTTAATGCCGATGAGGGCGAACCCGGCACCTATAAGGACCGCCATATTCTTTTGACCGACCCACACCGTTTCCTGGAGGGGGTGCTGATTGCCGCCTGGGCCGTCGAGGCGGCCGATACATATATATATCTTCGGGATGAATATCCCGACATTCGGCTTTCCCTCGCCGCCATCATAGCAGAGATCGAAAAGGCGGGCATGACCAACCACACTCGCCTTCATCTCAGGCGTGGCGCTGGCGCCTACATCTGCGGCGAGGAATCGGCGATGCTGGAAAGCATTGAAGGGAAACGGGGAATTCCGCGCCAAAAACCGCCCTTTCCCAGCCAGGTCGGCCTGTTTGGGCGCCCAACCCTGATCCATAACGTCGAAACTCTTTATTGGGCGGCGGAAATTCTCGAAAAAGGCGCTGGCTGGTATCAGGACGCCGGACGGCCGCATTTCTTTTCTGTTTCGGGTCGGGTTCAGGACCCAGGCGTAAAACTGGCCGCGGCGGGCATCACCATCGCCGAACTGATCGCAGAACATTGCGGCGGCATGGCCGCAGGCCACACCTTCAAGGCCTATCTACCCGGAGGCGCCTCGGGCGGCATTCTACCGGCCAGCCTTAGCGATCTACCACTCGACTTCGGAACCCTTGAAGAGTACGGCTGTTTCATCGGCTCGGCTGCCGTTGTGGTGCTTTCTGACAAGGACGACATGGCCGACTTGACTCGCAATTTGGTGCATTTTTTCGAAGAGGAATCCTGCGGCCAATGCACGCCTTGCAGGGTTGGGACCGAAAAAGCCGTCGCCCTGATGAAAGCAACGCGATGGGATATTCCCGTCCTGACGCAATTGTGCCACGCCATGAGCGACGCATCGATTTGCGGCCTTGGGCAGGCGGCGCCAAATCCGCTTCGCAGTCTTCTTTCCCACTTTCCGGAAGACACGCCCGGGAGCAAATCATGAAACAAGCAATGACATTCAGCCTGGATGGAAATGACGTCGAGGCTGTAGAGGGCGAATCAATCTGGCAGTCCGCGAAGCGCCATAGCATCGACATTCCCCATCTCTGTCACTTGCCCGAACCCGGCTACCACGCCGACGGCAACTGTCGCGCCTGCGTTGTCGAAATTGAGGGTGAACGGGTTCTGGCTCCGTCTTGCTCACGTATACCAGCGCCGGGCATGGTGGTAAAAACATCAAGCGAGCGTGTGCAACGGGCTCGTAAAACAGTCTTCGAACTGCTGCTCGCCGACCAACCGGCTCGGGATCGGGCTCATGACCGCAACAGCCGCTTCTGGTATTGGGTCGAAGCACTCGGCATAGAAGGCAGCCCCTTCCCGGCCCGCCAAATCACCCCACCCGCGGACTCGAGCCATCCCGCCATGGGCGTCAATTTGGATGCCTGTATCCACTGCAACTTGTGTGTTCGGGCCTGCAGAGAGGTTCAGGTCAATGACGTCATCGGAATGTCTGGTCGCGGGGCCGCATCAAAAATTGTCTTCGACGTTAACGATCCGATGGGTGATTCTTCGTGCGTGGCCTGCGGCGAATGTGTCCAGGCCTGCCCGACGGGGGCCCTGATGCCTGCCGCACTGTTGGATAGCGCGCAAATTGGAGAACGCGACTCCGACCAGCTTGTCGATAGTGTCTGTCCTTATTGCGGGGTTGGCTGCCAGATAACTTATCATCTGAAGAACGGCAAAATCCGTCATATCGACGGACTGGACGGCCCCGCCAATGAAAAGCGCCTTTGCGTCAAGGGCCGCTTCGGCTTCGATTACATCGAACACCCCCACCGCCTGACCGTGCCCCTGATCCGCAAGGATGGCGTCGCCAAGGGCGGAACGGACATTGTCGATCCGGCCAACCCGTTAACACACTTCAGGGAAGCCTCGTGGGAAGAGGCGCTCGAATATGCCGCCACTGGCCTTCAGCTGATTCTTTACCAACAAGGCCCGAAGTCGCTTGCCGGCTTCGGATCGGCCAAGTGTTCAAACGAGGAGGCTTACCTGTTTCAAAAACTGGTGCGCAGCGTTTTCGGGTCGAACAACGTCGATCATTGCACCCGCCTATGCCATGCCTCGTCGGTTTCGGCCCTGATAGAAGGAATCGGGTCCGGGGCCGTCACGGCCCCCTTCTACGACGCCCTGAACGCCGACTGCATCATCGTCATTGGCACCCGTCCGACGGAAAACCATCCCGTCGCCGCGACCTATTTCAAACAGGCCTGCAAGAACGGGGCAACATTGATCCTGATTGACCCGCGCGGAAGCGGCCTGGCCCGTCACGCCGATCACCACCTAAAATTCACCGGCGGTACCGACGTGGCGCTACTCAACGCCATGCTCCACGTTATCATTACCGAGAATTTGATCGACAGGGATTTCATCGACAAGCATACCGAGGGTTTCGAGACGTTGGCTGATCGGATAAAGGACTTTCCGCCAGAGGAAATGTCCGTGATCTGCGGTATAGACGCCGACACCATCCGCACGGTGGCCCGCGCTTACGCCACTTCCGGGCGCTCAATGATTTTCTGGGGCATGGGCGTTTCCCAGCATTCACACGGCACCGACAATGCCCGCTGCCTGATCGCCCTGGCGCTGGCGACGGGTCACATCGGGCGCCCCGGAACCGGGCTGCATCCCTTGCGAGGACAAAACAACGTCCAAGGCGCATCGGACGCCGGTCTGATACCAATGTTTTTCCCCGACTATAAATCCGTCGCCGATCCTGACGTCAGGGCGCGGTTTGAAAAGGCCTGGCAAACTCCGCTTGATCCCGATCCCGGACTGACTGTCGTCGAGATCATGAATGCTATCCATTCGGGCGATGTCAAAGGCATGTACATCATGGGGGAAAATCCCGCCATGTCGGACCCGGACCTCAACCACGCGCGGGGCGCGCTTGCAAAACTGGATCACCTGGTCGTCCAGGATATTTTCCTGACCGAAACGGCTTTCCACGCCGATGTCGTTCTGCCAGCAGCAGCCTGGTCGGAAAAATCCGGCACCGTCACCAACACCAACCGCGAGATCCAAATGGGTCGCCCGGCGGGCTTGCCGCCCGGTGAGGCTCGCCCGGACTGGCAGATCACCGGTGACATCGCCAATCGCATGGGTGGCGGATGGAACTATGAAAGCCCGGCCGACATTTTCGCCGAAATGAAATCGGTGATGGCATCGCTTGACAACATTACCTGGCAACGCCTGGACAAAGAAGGAGCCGTCACCTACCCATGCGACGATCCCAACGGCCCCGGCAAAGGCGTAATCTTCGGCAACGGCTTTCCCACGAAGTCTGGCCGTGCCCGTTTCGTAGCCGCTGACCTTAAGCCGCCGGCGGAAACACCCGATGACGACTATCCCATGATCCTGACCACCGGACGGGTGCTTGAACATTGGCATACCGGCGCCATGACACGCCGGGCCTCCTCTCTCAGCGCCATCACGCCTGAGGCGCATGTCAGTCTGAACCCGCTTGAAATGAAACGACTTGGGCTAAAGCCGGGTGACCGGGCCCAGGTTTCGACCCGTCGCGGCGAAATCGAGCTATGCGTCAAAGCCGACCCGGATCTTGCAGAGGGGATGATTTTTATCCCGTTCTTTTATGCCGAAGCGGCAGCGAACATTCTCACCAATCCCGTACTCGACCCCTTCGGGAAAATACCCGAGTTCAAGTTCTGCGCCGCCAGTCTCAGGAAACTGGAATGAAGACGGGTAACGCCTTAAGAATTTCAGAGATTCCTCATTCCGGCATCCACTTCGAGGAAATGACGGTTTCTCTGCGCGACCATGTCCTTAGTGCCATGATTGGCATTCACGATCACGAGCAACTCGCCGAACAGCGTATCCGCGTTAATTTAGAACTTTCCCGCCTTTGTCCGGTTACCGATCACGAACCGGAAAGGAACACCTTCGGCATCGATAGTTTAGCCGACCTGGTCGAAGCAATCGTTGGAGAAGGCCACACCAATCTTGTCGAATCCCTGGCCGAAAAAATCGCCGCATGTTGTCTGGATATCCCTTTGTCCAAATCAGTTCGAGTCCGTGTGGAAAAACTTGATATCATTGAGGACGCCGCCAGCGTCGGCATTGAAATTGAGCGGCGCAATGAAATGGAAATGACGCAATGAGTGTGACATTCAGGGTAGCGTGTATCCAAAACTGCGCCGGCCCGGATATGGATGCCAACCTGGAAGCCCTCGATGATCTTGTCAGGGACTCCTGCTCGAAGGGGGCAAAACTCATCTGTCTGCCGGAATACGTATCTTGCCTGAACATCACCGATGATGGCTTCGCCGTCGCCCCTTACCCTGAAGAAGATCACCCGGCGCTATCGCATCTTCAAAATCTCGCTAATCAGTTCGATAGCTGGATTTTGTTGGGATCCCTGGCCATTGAGGGCGATAACGGCAAGATCCTTAATCGCTCTTACATGATCGATGATAACGGCGTCATCACGGCCCGCTATGATAAACTCCACCTCTTCGATGTCGATTTGAGCGATGGAGAAAGCTATCGCGAATCAAAAATTATCGAACCCGGCAACAAAGCCGTCCTGGCGCCAACCCCATGGGGCCCGTTAGGCATGTCGGTCTGCTATGACCTCAGATTCGCCTATCTGTACCGAACACTTGCGCAGGGTGGCGCACTGTTTCATGCGGTTCCGGCGGCCTTCGCTAAAACCACCGGCAAGGCCCACTGGCATGTGCTGTTGCGCAGCCGCGCGATCGAAACGGGAAGTTACATTTTCGCCCCCTGCCAAACCGGCTCTCATGGTGCCGGCGAGACATATGGACATTCCCTTATCATCGATCCGTGGGGAGAGATATTAGCCGATGCCGGAAACGAGGTGGGATTCATCATCGCCGATGTCGAAACCGCCCGCGTCGAGCAAGCCCGCCAGATGATCCCCGCCCTTGACCACGACCGTTCTTATACGCTTGAGAAATAATCACCTCATCATTCGATGATAAAAGTTGGTGAAAAAGTCGCCGGTGCCAGAGATTGACCTGTCCCTATCTCATTCACATTATTTGAATCAACAAGAGTGATGGCCGGCCCCACATGCTTAAGGCTTAATTTTCCTTCAAGCACCCTGACGGCTTGCTCTATCCCCAATCGTCCCTGAACGATCGCAAAGTCGGTTGGCGCCGCCAGTATCTTGCCGCGCTTGATGCCGCGATAAACAGCATGGGTAAAATAATCGGCAAGAATCTTAATCCTGTTCGAAAGCCCTTTCGCCCTGAGAACGCTCACTGCGGCTCCGGCGGTCACGGCGCTGCCGACGAGATAATCGACGTCGGGACGTTCCTCCAAGGCTTCTTCAATCAGGATCAACTGAATCTCTTTGCCGGTGTCTCCATACTTGGTCACCACGATTTCGGCTGAACTATCGGCGAGGGCGGACTTGAAGCCTTCTTCGACAAACGGTACCCAGCCTGAAGCTTTAGGCCCGGGGAACCAGGCGACCTTGACCGGAGCGGACCCCTGAGGATGGGCGCGGGCCAAAAACTCGCCGATCCGCTTGCCCATGGAAATCCAGGAGACCCCTGTCTTCGCCGTTATGCCGTCATCGGCGATGTCATTGACAACCGCAACAACGGGAATGCGCTTAGCGATATCCTTAATCGTCGGCGTTACTCCCTTGAAGCTAACGCTACCGATCACAAGGATGTCGGTATTTCTTGCCGTGCATTCCTGGATTTGGCTGATTTGTCTGGATAGGTTGGGATATCCCCCAGCCTCAACAACACGAAGCGCCACCCCAAGACGCCTAGCCTCTTCCACCATCCCATAATTGACGCTTAACCAATAGGAATCCTTGAGATGCGGATAGGATGCGCAGATGCGCCATTTTTTTGAAGCTGAAGCCAGGGGCGCATAGTGAATAGTGCGCGACGGGCTCGTGTAATCGAAGGGTCTTTCCCATGTTTCCAGGAGCCACGGTTTTTCTTCTGCGAATGCCGGTAACGGCCCCTTGATCAGTAGGAAAAATAGGAACAAGGCGCCAAGAAAATGCGGTGATCGTGTTTGCTGGTAGCGCATGGTCTGGGATTATGCTGTAAATCAAGGGTCGAAGGCTAGTGGACTGTTGAAAAACCATGATCCAACCCATTGGAATTGCCGGACGATTGTTATTGGCTTTCGCTTGCATAGCGACCCTGTCCCTTGCATCCGGCTTCGTCGGCTGGTGGAAACTGCATGATGTGGACAAAGCACAAAAAAGTGTCGTCGAACAGGCCATGCCGGCAGCAGCCGATGCCAAAATTGTTGCCGAGATCTCCAAAAGAATTGCCGACCGCATTCCCCTTTTACGGCGCGCCACCTCGCAGTCCACGCGTCGACTTGAGGCCCAAGCCCTATCCCTGCAAGCAATAGAACTGAACGACGTGCTCTCACGCCTTGGCGGTTTTGGCTTCAACGATATAAATCAAGACGATCTGCAGAATATGTCGAATCTACTGATCGGGGCCTTGGGGAAACTGGATAAACTAATCGCCCGCCGAATTACCCTCGACGAACGCCTTTCCCAAGCCGTTCACACGTCTCTCGATGCCGCCAAGAATCTATCCGATATGTCCGAAACTCTTGTTTCCAATGCAGCCTCGGGAACAACGGCGGTAATTTCCAACCTTTATGAGTTGGTTGAATCGGAAGAACGGGTTGGGGATGCGTTAAACGCCCTTGATCGGCTTCTTGAAAAAGATGTTTTTACCATGGAGCGTATGTTTGAACTGCGGTTGCGCTCCTCGCAGATAGGATTGCTACTCAACCAGATTGAGCAAGCCGGGACCCCGGAGGAGGTTGCCGATATCGAGGCAAGCTATCTACGAAACCTCAGAATTCTTGATCGTCGGGCAAACGGCATCGCTGATCCCACCCGGCGTCAGCAGGCCCGAAAACTTGTGGATCGGTTGCAATCCGTAGCCGGAGAGGACGCAAAAAATCTGTTTCGTCTGCGCAAAGGGCTTCTTTCGTTAAATGCGGCCATCGAAACGGCCACGACCGACAATCGCAATCTTTCCTCTTCTCTTTTCACACTTGTCCTGAGTTTGGTCGATCAAACCCAGAAACTTGCCGACACCACCGCCAGGAAGGCTCAAAACGCCGTTGAAACGGGCGTCACCACCCTTATCGCTCAGGCCATTGGCTCGTTAATCGTAGCCGCTTTGATTATATGGCTGTACGTACAAAGAAATGTTATTCGGCGCTTGAAGCATCTGGAAAACGTAATGCGAAAACTGGCCGACGGCGACCTTGATGTCGCCGTGGAAACCGGGGGAAGTGATGAGCTGACACGAATGAGCGGAGCAGTTGTGATCTTTAAAGATCAAGCCATCGCCAAGCGCGAACTCGAGAAGGAGAGGGAGCAAACCGAAATTGAGTTGCGCCGCCACAAGGATCAATTGGAAGATCTGGTGGAAGAACGCACGAAACAATTATCCGAAGCCGTCGACAATCACGACAAAGCTCGTCAAATGGCGGAACAGGCCAGTCGCGCCAAATCCGAATTTCTGGCCACCATGAGTCATGAAATTCGGACACCGATGAACGGAATTCTCGGCATGCTGCGAATCGTCAGTGACAGCCCGCTTTCCGAGGTGCAACGCGAACGCCTTGGCGTCGCCCGCTCTTCCAGTCGGGCATTACTTGGAATCCTTAATGACATCCTTGATTACACGCGTATCGAAAGCGATGAAGTCATCGTAAAGGCTTCAGAATTTGACATTCGTCAGCTTCTTGAAGATATCATTTCCCTGATGCGTTTCCGCGCCGATGAAAAGGGACTTCACCTCACCCAGTCCATCGCCGACGACGTCCCCACGGTCATCAAGGGCGATTCCGGCAAACTCAGTCAGGTACTTCTGAATTTGATAGGAAATGCCCTAAGGTTTACTGACGAAGGAGGCGTTTCAATATCTGTTACAAGGAACGATAAGCGGCACGGCTCCTCTGTCGGCCTGCACATCTGTGTTTCGGACACTGGCATAGGCATTGAGCCCGAAAAAACCGGAAAGTTGTTCGATGCCTTCTATCAGGCCGACGTTCAACGTTCTCGCCGCCGCGGTGGCACCGGGCTTGGATTGGCTATTTGCAAGCGTCTGGTCGAAGCTATGGGCGGCGAAATTGGCGTTGAAAGCGAATTAGGTAAAGGAAGTCAATTCTGGTTTCGCGTTAAGCTTATTGAGGGCGATGAGCGGGCCATCGTTGATACCAATGTGGATCTGCATAATCTGCGTTCCGACGCCGGCGCTCTTTCGGTTCTTGCCGTCGAAGATAACGAAACGAATGCAATCGTCGTTGAGACCTTTCTGAAAAGAATGGGCCATGACGTCACCTTGGTGACGACGGGTGAAGAGGCCGTCGAATGCGTCAAGGAAAGCAGCTTTGACGTGATATTGATGGATATTTCCTTACCCGGTATCGATGGTATCGAAACGACGCGACGTATTCGCAACCTCATGAATGAGAAAAAATCCATTCCCATTATCGCCATGTCCGCCCATGTGTTCGAAAACGAAACAGCCCTCTTTTTAGATGCGGGTATGGACGCCTTTATCGGCAAGCCGGTCGTTCCGGAACGATTAGCTGAAAGGTTGTCACAAATCGGACGCAGGGGAATGATCACCCATCAAGTTCTGCCGGAAAAGGTAACAACGCCTCAGGATCAGTGGCCGATTCTGGATGAGGACATCCTTAATGATGACTTCAGGACCCTAGGTCCCAAGAGGACGAGGAGGATGGTCGAAGCCTTCCTGGAATCCTCCACCAGCAAAATCGAGCAACTCGCCAAGGCCATTGATGCGGAAGACTGGGAGGGCGTCGCCTATGTTGCACACAACCTTTTGGGAAGCGCCTCTATATTAGGACTACGCTCGACCGAGGCAAGTACCCGACAGCTAGAAACGGCCGCGAAGGCTCAAAACGCCGATATGGTAAAAGAGCACTTCGATGGGTTCGAAGCCCTCTTTCACCAAAGTACTGAGGAATTGCGTGATTTTTGGGAGCGGCTTAACCAATCCTAATAGTTGGAAATTTCCGCCGCGAAAACGTAGCCTTCACCATGGGCCGTGATAATGATTTCCGGAATCTTCGGGTCGGCCTCCAGTTTTTTGCGGAGGCGACGGACCAAGGCGTCGATCGTCCTGTCGCAGGGCTCACCTGTACGATGGGTCAACTGATCCAGCAGGCGGTCCCTGCTTAACACCATGCCCGGTCGTTTTATGAATGCGGACAGCAGTTCATATTCAGCACGCGTCAGGGGGACCCTTTCACCCTCGATGGATTCCAGTTGGCGGCTGAGCATATCGAACCCCCACCCCGCGAAACGTCGCACCTGATCAAACGGTCGGTCGGACTGAGAGGCACGCCTGAGGACACTTTTGACCCTAGCCAGCAATTCGCGAGGATTGAACGGCTTTGTCACGTAATCATCGGCGCCAATTTCAAGGCCAACGATCCGGTCCACCTCGTCTGTTCGGCTGGTAACGAGAATAATGCCGACGTTGGATCGATTGCGAAGCTTGCGAGTCAGGTCGAGCCCGTCCTCCCCCGGAAGGTTGATGTCGAGAAGAATAAGATCGACCGGATCTCGCAACAGGACACGCTCCATCTCGGCGCCATCAACGGCCTCACTGACACGATATCCTGCAACTTCAAGATGCCCCGAAAGCTTGGCGCGGGTGACCTCGTCATCCTCGATAATTAGCAAATGATGCGGTTCCGTCATCTTTCGAGTCCAATAAATCGTCAAAATTATTGTAATAAATTTTTCACATAATAACACAGCTGGTTCAACCAAGATGCGAATGTTTTTCACATTTAACCAATAAAATACCTATTGAAGAGAATAAGCACACAGAAAATAGTGTGCATAAAACCACAGTACCCGACTCTTTTCATAACACCAACTCTATCAACGGTTTCCGAGGAATGTTTGGTTTGAATAAAGCCATCATATAGTCGCGGATTTCCAATTCAGACATTTTGACCATGGCTTTTCTGAAGGCATTGAGGCCG
>JABIFY010000120.1 GCA_018650465.1 Alphaproteobacteria bacterium | reverse complement strand
GGCTTTTTTCAGCAGGTATCCGTCTACAAACGGTCCCTTCCAAACTGAACGTGACACTGTCGCGTCTCCCTAACGTTTTTTCTTGAGGTGACGGCTGCGCATAATGAACTTGTCCGTAGACTTGTTCGAACGTGTACGCTTGCCTTTGGTCGGCTTGCCCCAAGGGGTTACCGGATGGCGACCGCCGGATGTCCGGCCTTCACCACCACCATGCGGGTGATCTACCGGGTTCATGGCAACACCACGAACGCTTGGACGTTTGCCCAACCAGCGTTTGCGACCTGCTTTACCCAGGTTGATGTTCTTCTGATCCGGATTGGATACAGCACCAATTGTGGCCATGCAATCTGCACGAACCATGCGCTGTTCACCTGAAGCCAGACGAAGCAGGGCATAACCGGCATCTTTACCAACCAGCTGCACATAACCACCGGCAGCGCGGGCGATTTGGCCGCCTTTGCCTGGCTTCATTTCCACATTGTGGATAATTGTACCAACCGGAATGGAGCGCATCGGCATGGCGTTACCAGGCTTGATGTCTGCTTTTTCGCCAGAAATCACAACATCGCCAGCCTTGATCCGTTGCGGTGCAAGGATGTAGGCCTGTTCACCATCTTCGTAGGTGAGCAAAGCGATGTATGCGGTGCGGACCGGATCGTATTCGAGGCGCTCAACTGTTGCAGGCACATCATATTTACGACGTTTAAAGTCGACAATACGATAGCTTTGCTTGTGACCACCACCAATGCGGCGAGCCGTGATACGGCCTGCGTTATTGCGTCCACCTGACTTGGTCATGCCAACCGTCAATTTCTTGACAGGTTTGCCCTTCCAAAGTCCTTCACGATCAACCTGAACCAGCTGACGCTGGGACGGGGTCGTCGGTTTGTATTTCTTTAATGCCATCGACTAGATCCCCGTCGTAACATCGATTGATTGGCCATCGGCAAGAGTTACCATGGCCTTTTTAGTCTCCACGCGGCGGCCAAGGCGACCACGGAAGCGTTTGATTTTTCCAGCCTGGCGCAGCGTATTAACGGCGTTGACTTTTACATCAAACAAACCTTCAACAGCAGCCTTGATTTCAGGCTTTGTGGCGTCCATGGCAACCTTGAAAGTCACCTGGCCATGCTCGGAGCCAAGGGTAGACTTTTCAGTGATGACCGGACCACGGATAATATCGTACATCCGCTCTTTAGTGATATTTGCCGATTTCATTTGAGGCGAGCCTCCAGCATTTCAACCGCGGCTTTGGTCAGGACCAAAGTATCGCGACGCAGAATGTCATAAACGTTGGCGCCCTGTTCTGGCAAAACATCGAAGTTTGGAATGTTGGTCGCGGCAGTTGCGAAGTTGCTATCAACTTCTGCACCGTCGATGACCAGCACTGTACCCCAGTTCTGCTTGCCCAGGCTTTTGACCAGGTCACTGGTCTTTGCCGCTTTTAGTTTGGCTTCGTCAACAATGACCAGGTTACCGCTCAGCTGCTTGGTGGAGAGCGCAGTGCGCAGACCCAGCTTGCGGAATTTTTTGGTCAGTGAATGAGCGTGGCTACGAACAACCGGGCCGAAAATCGTGGCACCACCGCGCATCTGTGCAGCACGACGGCTACCCTGACGCGCACGACCGGTGCCCTTTTGATTAAACGGTTTGGCTGTCGTGCCTCTGATTTCGCTGATACCCTTGGTTTTGTGGGTACCGGCGCGACGTTTCGCGAGCTGCCAGTTCACGACGCGGGCAAGGATGTCCTTGCGCGACGGAAGGCCGAACACGGTTTCATCGAGATCGATGTCACCTGCGCTCTTGTTTGCGAACGTGGTTACCTTGGCTTTCATTGCCGTCAGTCCTTGTTCTCTGCATCGCCGGCTTCGGCGGTTGCTTCTGCAGGCGTTTCAGCGGCGGCTTCTTCTGCCGGGGCTTCTTCGCTTGCGGCTTCTTGACCAGGTGCTGATTTCAGCTTGGCCGGGAAAGGCGCATCCGGGGCGGCCATCTTGACGGCGTCGCGGATCAAAACCCAACCACCTTTGGAACCAGGTACGGCACCTCTGACCAGAACCAGACCACGATCTTCATCGGTGCTGACGATGGTCAGGTTCTGAACGGTTACCCGCTCGGCACCCATGTGACCAGCCATCTTCTTGCCTTTGAAAACCTTGCCAGGATCCTGACACTGACCTGTCGAGCCGTGACTACGGTGTGAAATCGAAACACCGTGTGTTGCCCGCAAGCCACTAAAGTTATGCCGCTTCATGGCGCCGGCAAAACCTTTACCGATACTGGTGCCGGTCACGTCGACGGATTGACCGTCAACAAAGTGAGCTGCACTCAGTTCCGAGCCAACGTCGACCATGTTTTCCGCAGAGATGCGGAATTCGGCCATCTTTTGGCGGGGTTCTACTTTGGCGTTGGCGAAGTGCCCACGCATCGCTTTGGATACGTTTTTGACTTTTGCCTGACCGACACCCAGTTGAAGGGCATCGTAACCATTTGATTCAGCGGTTCTCTGGGCGACGACATGACATCCATCGACCTTGAGAACTGTCACCGGGATGTGCACGCCTTCATCTGTAAAGATGCGGGACATGCCAACCTTTTTGGCGATAAGACCAGTACGCATTTCGCTTAGACCTTGATCTCAACGTCAACGCCGGCAGCGAGGTCGAGCTTCATAAGAGCATCAACCGTCTGCGGAGTTGGGTCAACGATATCCAGCAAACGCCGGTGGGTCCGCATCTCGAACTGTTCCCGCGACTTCTTATTGACGTGGGGAGAACGCAGAACCGTGAACTTCTGAATTTTTGTCGGCAACGGGATTGGCCCACGCACTTGAGCGCCAGTCCTTTTTGCTGTGTTGAGAATTTCGCTGGTCGACTGGTCCAGCACACGATGATCGAATGCCTTAAGCCGGATGCGAATGTTTTGATTGACCATATTTAACTCCAAAGACGAAACGGGCTGGCGAATGCCAACCCGAAAATGTCCCTATCCTTATTCGATGATGCTTGCAACGACGCCGGCGCCGACGGTACGACCGCCTTCACGAATGGCGAAACGCAAGCCTTCGTCCATGGCAATCGGTGCAATAAGCTCGACTTCCATGGAAAT
>JABIFY010000119.1 GCA_018650465.1 Alphaproteobacteria bacterium | reverse complement strand
GAGAGAGGATCAAACGGAAAACAATGGAAACCCGGCGCTTGCAATACCGCAAACACGCCGCTTAATATTATTAACCAGATGAGCCAGATCCTCTCTTAGATCAGGCCGCAAGTTGTTCCAATTGCATGACGACAGACAGTCATCATTTCTGACTGCAAACAAACTGGACAACATAGTTAGACTGGCTGCTCCCCTGATGTCCGTTGAAACAAACCAGTTTGACTCTCATCCAATGCAGATGTGTGTTTCAAATGGAGTTGTTGATCTGAACACAGGCGTCTTACTTGCACCATCACCGGATATGTATCACAGCAAGAT
Organism: Alphaproteobacteria bacterium; assembly: GCA_018650465.1. Taxonomy (GTDB): domain Bacteria; phylum Pseudomonadota; class Alphaproteobacteria; order UBA2966; family UBA2966; genus JABILA01. The sequence goes on along the minus strand of JABIFY010000119.1, from coordinate 36,798 downwards.
GGCTGATGTTCAGTTTGACTCTGACGCTGGGTGCCCTCACTTCAGAAGCTTTGTGAACGATGTATTTGATGGTGATGCCGAGCTTGTTGAGTACGTTCAGAAGGCAGCCGGATACACGATGACTGGAAGCATTGATGAACAGGTTATGTTCATGTTGCTTGGCAATGGCGCAAACGGGAAGTCTACGTTTGTAAACATATTGACTGACCTGATGGGTGACTACGCTGTCAACACTGCGGCTCATACCTTGATGGCAGATGGCATGAGCAGGATTGGCGATGATCTTGTCAGGCTCTCAGGGGCCAGACTGATTACAACTGCTGAGACTGAACACGGGCAACGATTTGCGGAGGCGAGGATCAAGTCCATGACAGGTGGGGATACGATCACTGCCCGTCAGTTATATGGGCGATATGTAAGCTTCAAACCTGTAGGTAAAATCTGGCTGACAACAAACAATCGGCCAATAATCTCTGGCAGTGACGACGGTATATGGAGGCGATTGCATGAGGTTCCTTTCAAGCGACAGTTCAAATCAGAGGAGCAAGACAAGGACCTCACCAACAAGTTGTTGGCCGAGAAGTCTGGTATCTTCAACTGGTTGATAGAGGGCTGCCTGAAGTGGCAAAGGGAAGGCCTTAACCCTCCAGCTTCTGTGACCAGCGCAATGTCTGAGTATCGCAATGAGATGGACTCCATTACGGCTTTTATTGAGGATCAGTGCATTGATGGGTCTGTCTCAAAAATCAAGATTGCTGAGGTCACTTACATCTATAACCAGTGGTGTGAGGAGAATGACGCCATACCCCAGCCGAAGGGTCGTTTGAAGTCGGCTCTTGAGGCAAAGGGTTACAAGCAAACCCGAACCGGTCTTGAACGTTTCTGGCAAGGCTTCACATTGCAGAGTGTAATGGGGCCAGTCTGACTGTCTTCACAACAACAGCGCACATATGTGTGACAACGACTTTTGGGGGGAGCTTAACAGTGCTCCCTCCTCATTCTTTTATGTGATCATGCAACTGGCAATGACAGAATGACAAAACGGACAGGGTTTTTACAAACTTCCCTGTAATATATTCCGTAGAGACTTTTCATATCCCCTGTCATTTTGTCATTTTGTCATTCTTTAAAGAGTAATAGATATATACCCCCCACCCCTCGTTAAGGGTGAGGAGGAGGCAGATACACCCGGAACTGAAAACCTGATCTGTGTGCTTGAGTGAGTATACTAACGCATAGCCCCCCACCGGCCCCTGCCCCGGGGCCTCTGCTCATGACAAGCAGAACATAAACAGACCGGATCAACACAAGGCACCCAATCACGCTACATGACAATGCATACATATAACTGTCCAACGTTGGACACTTCCTCATCCGGTATGTGTATGAAACAGGCTGACTTACCCACCTGACAGGAAATCATACAATCTAGGCTTAAGGGTTCTTTGACCGTAGATAGTTCTTCTACAGAGAAGCATGTTTGACATGCTGTTAATGGACTCAGATCGCCTCTGCAGAGTCATCAGCCTCATCAAACAGCCCCAGAGACTCGCAAAGACTCAACAGCCGTTACAACGTCACACAGGTAATGTGCGAATGATGCTGCAGGTACAAGCATGGCTTTGATACAGTTGAAACTGAGTAAGCTGAACTGCTACACAAACTGTAGAACAGAAGGTGCCTATTGACGCTGACTCACATGTTGCTAACCTATTGATATTGCTTACACAGGCTTTGTGTTGGGGCATAAGTGAAGCAGTGATAAGCACTTCGCCCGCTCCATTCTCGACGGAACATCCGCCACAAGCCATTGATATGTAAGCATTTTATGTGATCAACTGGCATGAGGTGCGGTAGACGTACCCTTTGCTATTTGATCAAGCCAGTGATGCTTCACTGCTAGTGGATGCCCAGAGCCGTAGTTATGGCCAACTCCGGCAGTAGCCCAACCTCCGATGGCATCAATTACGTCAGCAGGACATTCAATTGCTCTGAGCCTGTCTCTTATGCTGTGCCTAAACGAGTGCAGCACACAATTGATGGGGACAAACGGCTTGATCCATTTGTTCAATGTAGCGCTTGCTGAGTTAGAGTAACATTCACCTTTCTTAGAGTAACGTGGGAAAGCAAACTCAGACGAAGCACTGGTCGCCACAACCCTTTTTGCGGCCCACAGCGATGCCCCGGTCAATGGTATCGCTCTTTCACTATCGGCTGTCTTGAGATGTCTGTGAGGATGGGGCTGAACCATCACATGTGGAACGTCTACGTCCAAGTGTATGTCACTCAGCTTAAGTCCAACCGTCTCAGCTAACCTCATGCCCGTGTCCGATATTAGGGCCACGATATGCCTCAAGTCATCATCAATTTCGTAGCAACTATTTTGAATGGTGTTGATATTTTCAACGGGTATCGGCTGACGCTTTGCCCGCTCCTCATGTTGAGGCATGTATGTTGCAGAGAAGGCATTTCTACAAGTCAGACCATTTTCCCTAATACACAAATTGACTATTGATCTGATGGTTGAAAAGTTCCGCTTTACTGAGACGACACTCAGGCCCTTCGCAATAAGCCAGTCACGAAACATGGCCGCATCTTGACTTGAGTATTGGTCCAGAGTGCGATCCCCAAGGGCTTTAGATACATATCTGACTGATCTTTCAGCAGCCTGAAAGAACGTCTTACCTTTACCAGTGCCTTTCAGCTGTATGTAAAGTTCCTTGGCATCATTCAGCGTCGGCAGATCAGAAGAATGTAGTTTCACACCAGACGCTGCGACCAACTCAGGGATGTCAAGCTGCTCAAGTCTGATGCCCATCCAGTATGCTTCAAGCTTCTGGCTCACAGAACTTGCTGCTCGACATGCAATCGCACGCGACTTAGTGCGAAGGCTAAAATAAAAGCGTTCTTTAGAATACAGAGCAGCAATATCTGCTGGAACTCTGCGTACATAGTAAAACACGCCGTCACGACAAATGATGTGTTTAGCGTCAGATATGTTGCGCATTATGTACCGCACCTCATGCCAGTTGATCACATAAAATGCTTACATATCAATGGCTTGTGGCGGATGTTCCGTCGAGAATGGAGCGGGCGAAGGGAATCGAACCCTCGTCGTAAGCTTGGGAAGCTTCTGCTCTGCCATTGAGCTACGCCCGCATATGGCGATCGACAAATCACTTGCTGTCGCCGCCTTAAAGGTCAAATAACGCCAAGCCGAGGAATTGTCCAGGGCGTGGTCTCAGGAATTGTCGGTCAAATTGTCGAGTGCGTCGCGAAGTTGGGACATGGTGAACGGTTTTTCCAGCAAAGGTACGACCAGGCCTGAGGCTTCGTTGCCTGAGCGAAATTCATCAGGATAGCCGGAAACCAGCAAAATGCGCGGTGAATCGTCTATGCCCGAAAGTTCACGTGCCAGATCATAACCGCTTCTGCCACCGGGCATCACCACATCGCTCAACAGGATATCGATATCCTTTCGGCTGGCCAGGACCTCAAGTGCCTGGGCACCGTCTTCGGCTTCCAGAACGATCCAGCCCAGTTTTTTGAGCATCATACAGGTTGTCACCCGGACATCCGGATTGTCTTCAGTAACCAGGATAATACCGTTTGATTCGCCCGTATCGCTCATATTATTTTCATCTTCCTGGTTGCCAACCATCTGCCAAAGCCCTGAAATAAGCAGGTATTTCTGACAGTCAGCCCTTTCATGGTTTTGATTGTAGCTGAATAAAATATAGTTTCAATTGCCGCATTTGTATCCGCAACGGACCAAAATACGATACTGGCGACATCTGACCTCTCGTTCCTTCACAGCTTGGTGATAAACCGGCGCTTGTGTTGACTTTAGGGAGCGACACACTGATTTTATGGGAAACCCTTTCAGGCTTGAACCGGAGTAAGTATGTCTTTGATTGCGCAGGTGGCAGAGTTGGCAGAAGTGCCACAAGACAAGTTTGTCGACCCTGTCATTACGGCCAGGGGAGAAAGGCGGGCGTCGGTAGCGCTGCGAAACCTTGAGACACTTTGGTTTAATACGGGCACAGTCTGTAATCTTGCCTGCAGCCATTGTTATATCGAATCAAGCCCGGAAAATGATGATTTAATCTATCTGCAAACGGCTGAGGTCGAGCGCTTTCTGGATGAGTTGGATCAACTCAACAAAGATCCGGTCGAGATCGGCTTCACAGGGGGGGAACCCTTCATGAACCCCTCATTTCCCAAAATGCTGGAAGCCTGCCTGAACCGGGGCCATCGGGTTCTGGTGTTGACCAATGCCATGCGCCCGATGATGAAGCAGTCTGGCGATCTGCTGGCGCTGCATCGCAAATGGCCGGGACAACTGGTGCTGCGCATTTCATTGGATCATTATTCACCGACCCTGCATGACCAGGAGCGCGGCGACTTTGCCTGGCAGAAAACAATGCCGGGCGTGACCTGGCTGATCGAACATGGCTTTAGTCTTCAAATCGCCGGTCGCACCTGCTGGCCTGAGGCCGAGAATCAGATTCGTGATGGTTTTGCCGGGCTTTTTGATGATCTGGATCTGACGCTGGATGCCCATAATCCCGGCCATCTGGTTCTGTTTCCGGAAATGGACGAAGGCCGCGACGTACCAGAGATTACTGAAGCCTGCTGGGGTATCCTGGATGTTTCGCCCGACAACATGATGTGTGCCACATCGCGCATGATCGTGCACCGCAAGGGAGAGAGCGATGCCAAAGTCGTCGCCTGTACCCTGCTGCCCTATGACCCACAATTCGAACTGGGCACGACCCTGGACAGCGCCAAAGATCCGGTTCGCCTGAACCATCCCTTTTGTTCGGAGTTCTGTGTGCTCGGTGGTGCGTCCTGCAGTGCCTGACACGATTAACATTAAACCGATGAACATTCTTGATCTTGGGAAGATTGACGCCCCCGTCCTGGTATTCGGTGGCCCCTACAGCAACCGCCAGGCGACCGAGGCCTTGTTGCATCAGGCCAAAGTCCTGAACATCCCCCCGGAGCGGATCATTTGCACAGGCGATGTCGTCGCCTATTGCGCCGCACCGACCGAGACGACCAGGCTGGTTCGCGATGCAGGGCTTCACGTTGTTCAGGGAAACTGTGAAATATCTTTTGGCGATAATGCCGATGATTGCGGCTGTGGATTTGAAGAAGGCTCGACCTGCGACCGCTTGTCGGCACAATGGTTTGATTATGCCCGGCGACAATTATCGCCTGAGGCCGCCCACTGGATGAAGACCCTGCCAGGGCAAATCCATTTTGAAATGGCGAATCGCAAGCTGGCGGTCGTGCACGGCACACCTGCCGCCGTAAACCGGTTTGTCTTTCCATCAACACCTTTGGCCGACAAGCTGGATGAAATTGTCTCAAACGAATGTGACGGCGTTATCTGTGGGCATTCCGGTCTGCCTTTCACGCAAAATATAGACGGCAGATTGTGGCACAATGCCGGGGTGATCGGCTTGCCCGCCAATGACGGCACGCCGCGCACCTGGTTCAGTCTCTTGACCCCGGAAGAATCCAGCCTGCGCATCGAACACCTGCCCTTGAGTTACGACTTTAAAGCTGCGTCCAACGATATGACCAGGGCTGGATTACCGGAGGAATATGCCCGGACACTGACGACGGGCCTTTGGGATAATTGCGACATCCTGCCAGCGACAGAGGCTGGACAACAAGGTATCCCGCTGGCATTCGAGCCCGGTTTCTGGCGACATATTCAACAAGCCGCCGAGTGAGCAAAGCCCTGCCCTGCTTGACCGAACCCATTCAGAAGTATATATCATGGCCCACGCTGAAATTAATTGGGCGTCGTGGTGATTTGGGCCGGCCGGCTTGCAGCCACGTTAATCATATAGCTAAAAGGTCGGGGCGATAAAAACCCTGGCTATATGGCCGGGGATTTTTTTTGCCTGACTGTGATAGGACGTCCCTACAAAGCGGGCTGAGGACCAAAAAATGAACGACACAACTGATCAAAGAAACTGGCGCAGTGCGACCAAAGCGGTTCGAGGTGCCACCATGCGCAGTGGTTTTGGCGAAACGAGTGAAGCCATCTTTATGACGTCGGGCTATGTCTATGACACAGCCGAAGCAGCCGAGGCCCGTTTTAAAGGCGAAGAAGAAGGCTTTATCTATTCCCGTTATGCCAACCCGACTGTTGCCATGTTCGAGAAACGCATGGCTTTGCTGGAAGGCGCCGAAGCCGCCGTTGCGACGGCAAGCGGCATGGCCGCCATCCACGCAGCATTGTTAAGCCAGGTGACAGGGGGCGACCGGGTCGTTGCCTCACGCGCCTTGTTTGGATCATCTCTTTATATATTGGAAGAGATGCTGCCGGGCTTTGGCGTCGACGTGACCATTGTCGACGGCACCGACATTGACCAGTGGCGGACGGCGCTGGCCCCAGGCGCAAAATGTGTGCTGATGGAAACACCTGCCAATCCGACGCTGGAAGTTATTGATATTGCTGCCGTTTGTGACCTGGCCCACCAGGCCGGTGCCAAAGTCATTGTCGACAACGCCTTCGCTACACCGGTTCTGCAACATCCCCTGGAATTGGGCGCGGATATTGTGATGTATTCAGCCACCAAACATATCGATGGTCATGGCCGTTGTATGGGTGGCGTGATCCTCGGTACAGAAGAATTTATCGCCGACACCATGGGCCCGTTCATGAAGCATACCGGCCCCAGCCTCAGCCCGTTTAATGCCTGGGTGATGCTGAAAGGTCTGGAAAGCCTGGATCTGCGTGTGCATAAACAAAGTGAAAATGCTGCCAGGGTAGCGCGTTTCCTGGCCGATCATGGGCAAACAGGTCAGGTCCTTTACCCGTCTCATGCCGACCATCCGCAGCATGAAATTGCCATGAAACAGATGTCTGAAGGCGGCAACATGATCGCCTTTGAATTGCTGAATGGTGCAGGCAAACAGTCCAAGGAAGCAGCCTTTGCCTTCCTGAATGCGCTTGATCTGGTGGATATTTCCAACAACCTGGGAGATTCCAAAAGCTTGATTACCCATCCGGAAACAACCACGCATCAACGACTGACGCCTGAAGCACGGGAAGTATTGGGCATTGGGTCGGGCCTTGTGCGATTGTCTGTCGGTCTGGAAGACCCGGATGATTTGATCGAGGATATGGCGGCGGCCCTGGAAAAAACAAAAGGCTGAAAATACTGGAGCGTTTCCGGTTTCGGAAACGCAGGTTTGCGACAAACCCAAGGTATGCGCCAAAAAAACAAATGCAGAAGCGATTCCGATTAAACCGGAATCGCCCTGGATGGGCTGGACTTCTGACCTGGAAAGCACGATATAGTTCTGGAATGACAGCAAAACATCAGAATCTGCTGCAAAAATTGATTTCAGAGCGGTTCTGGTCCAGTTTATGACCTCAGCCACGCGAAAATACAAAGATATCGACCATGTATAGCCAGACAACACATTCCATCCAGGTAACCGTTGAACCGACTTACCTTGACGATCAATCCAGCCCCGATGAAGATCACTACGTCTGGGCCTATTCCATTCGAATTGAAAATCAGGGTCCAAAGATCGTGCAACTGAAAAACCGCTATTGGCATATTACCGATGCCCGTGGCCTTATTCAGGAAGTCCGGGGTCCAGGGGTCATCGGCGAGCAACCTGTTTTGAAGCCTGGCGAGTCTTTTGAGTACACTAGCGGGACACCGCTGGCGACGCCTTCCGGCATTATGCTGGGCACATACGAAATGACGACAGACGATGGCGAGTTGTTTGATGTGGATGTCCCGGCTTTTTCTCTGGACAGCCCTTTCCAGCCCAGATCATTGCACTAAGTCATTGCACTAAGTCATTGCGTTAAGGCGCATCACCAAAACGCTTTTGAATTTCCGGTAGCGGAGCAAAGCCATGAATTATCAGGGACCAGACGGCAAAGTCGCCGACACGGACAGACCAGGTCGGGAAGCAGCTGAAGAAGCTGTTCGCACGCTGATCCGTTGGGCGGGCGATGATCCGGCCCGCGAAGGATTGCTGGGCACACCGGACAGGGTCGTGCGCGCCTATGAAGAACATTTTGCCGGCTACGGTGATGATCCGGTGGCTTATCTGCAACGGACTTTCGAGGAAGTCGAAGGCTACGACGAAATGGTCGTGCTACGGGATATCCGCTTTGAATCTCATTGCGAACATCACATGTTGCCCATCATCGGCCACGCCCACATCGCTTATCTGCCCAACAAACGCGTCGTCGGCATCAGCAAGCTGGCGCGCCTGGTTGAAGTTTTTGGCAAGCGCCTGCAAATCCAGGAAAAACTAACGGCGCAAATCGCCCGGTCACTGAACGATGTCCTGGCCCCCAGGGGCGTTGGCATCGTCATCGAAGCCACTCACCAATGCATGACCACGCGTGGTGTGCGCAAACCAGGTGTCTCCATGGTCACCAGTAAAATGCTGGGTGCCTTCCGCGACGACCCCATGACCCGTCGCGAATTTCTCGCTATCATCAATAGCCCCTCAAATTTCGCCAACGTTTGATTATTGCCCTTTGGGCATGCACCGCATGGACAAACCAATATCGTGGAACGATAATTCGTGCCACGGATGACATTGCATGAAAAATCGTGATTGAATTTCGGCCCATATTTTTTGTTATCGGCATTCTTCTGTCGATGCTTGGCACGGCCATGCTGGTGCCAGCTGTGGCGGATGCGGCGACGGACAATCCTGACTGGTCTGTTTTTCTGGCCTCAGCGTTTGTCACCCTGTTTGTGGGCGGCACATTAATTCTGACCACCCGTGCCAGCTTCAATAATCTTGTGGTACGCCAAGCCTTTATATTGACGACGCTTGCCTGGGTGGCAATGGCTGCCTTTGGTGCCTTGCCCTTTGCCTTCTCGAACCTGGGCCTTAGCTATACTGATGCATTTTTTGAGGCCATGTCCGGCGTCACGACGACGGGCTCTACGGTTATTACCGGCCTTGATACGGCACCACCCGGCATCCTGTTATGGCGTGCCTTGCTGCAATGGCTGGGTGGTATTGGTATTATCGTGATGGCCATTTCCATTTTGCCCCTGTTGCAGGTTGGCGGCATGCAGTTGTTCCGCATGGAGTCATCCGACAGTTCCGACAAGGCCTTTCCCCGTGTCGCACAAATTTCTGCCGCCACAGCGATTATCTATGTTGTGCTGACATTGATTTGCGCGATCGCCATGTGGACCGCTGGCATGACGCCTTTTGAAGCCGCCGCCCACAGCATGACAACCATTGCCACCGGCGGTTTTTCAACATCAGACGCCTCCATCGGCCATTTTGACAGCGCCTACATGGACTGGATTGTGATCATCTTTATGATCCTGGGCAGCCTGCCCTTTGTGCTTTATTTCGCCATGATCCGTGGCAATCCGCGCGCCCTGGTGCGCGACACGCAAGTTCAGTGGTTTCTGATCACGGTTGTTGTCTCCATCATTATGATTGCCGTCTGGCTGGTGACAAAAAATGACATGGCGATGTGGCACGCCGTTCGTCTGTCGTCATTCAATGTTGTGTCCATCATTACAGGCACAGGGTATGCCAGTGCCGATTACAACGCCTGGGGCGTATTGCCCGTAACGGCATTTTTCTTTTTTATGTTCATAGGCGGCTGCGCCGGGTCAACATCCTGTGGCATCAAGATTTTCCGTTATCAAATCCTGTTCGCCAATGCGCGGGTCCAGTTTCGCCGCATGTGGCAGCCCAACGTTGTTTATTCCCCACGTTACAATCACAAGCCCATTCCGGAATCTGTAACCGACGCGGTTATGAGTTTCTTTTTTATGTTCGCCTTGGTCTTTGGTATTCTGGCATTGGCACTGACCCTGATTGGCCTGGATTTCATGACCGCCGTTTCCGGGGCCGCCACGGCCATTGCCAATGTGGGCCCGGCCTTGGGGTCCACCATCGGACCATCAGGGACCTTCGCGCCGCTACCGGATGCCGCCAAATGGGTTCTCAGTATCGGCATGCTTTTGGGCCGTCTGGAACTGTTTACTGTGTTGGTATTATTTAGCCCGGCGTTCTGGCGGGCCTGAACGTCTGGCTGTTCCTATTTGGCTTCTTTGGCACAAAAAAACGGCGTCTGCCCTTCAGCAAACGCCGCCTTTTCTGAAATACAGTCCTAAAGAGCTGACATAACACTTTCAGCGCTGGAGACATCAAAAACGCCAGCCTCTTCGACAGCGAGGTGGGTTACGGTGCCGTCTTCGACGATCATCGCATAGCGCTGCGAGCGCAGACCAAGGCCCTTGGCACTGAGGTCCCAGTCAAGACCCATGGCCTTGTTGAAAGCTGCTGATCCATCTGCCAGCATCAACACGTTGCTGCCAACGCTTTGATCATTGCCCCAGGCACCCATGACAAAAGGATCGTTTACGGAAATACAGGCGACGGTATCGACGCCCTTGGCTTTAATGGCATCGGCATTGCCGACAAAGCCGGGCAGGTGCTTGGCTGAACACGTTGGTGTAAAGGCACCTGGTACAGCAAACAGCACGACCTTCTTGCCAGCAAAAAGTTCTGCCGAGGTAACCGGAGCCGGGCCTTCAGCTGTCATGGTTGTCAACGCGATATCCGGGACCTTGTCCCCCACCTGGATTGTCATGGAGATTTCCTCTTCCTTGATTGATTATTTTATAATGCAGATATTGTTATCGTCATTCAGCTGCATGGAACAAGCCCCGGGGGGGCTGCCAGCCGCAAAACGATTGAACCACTGCATGAGAGATAGCCGTTCACTGGCATTTGTCCAGCCAAATAAAGGAATATTGTTCAATAAACAAGTTTTGTTACAACTGATGCCTGATTTCCAGGGCCTGTCCGGCATCCGCCACCGTTACAATAATGCGGTTTCCCGCAAGGGGCGATTTCTTGGCACCCCCGTTAACCAAAAAAGTAAAATGCGCCTGTCTGCTGTCTTTCGAAATAACCATTTTTGGTATTGAAAATGAAAAGGGCTGTTTGGCCTCAACAAATATTTGCGGATCAACAAGCCGGCTGTGCCCTTCAATCACGACATTCAATATCTGTTTATCCGCATTGCCTGACAGCAAAACAGAAACCACACGAAGGCTGGACGATTTTTCGGGACCCGGAACTTTCGCCACATATTTTTTTAACAAGCGCCGATGCACATTGGCCCCTTTACCTCCAACACCGGGTTCCAAATCCAACGACAAGACGGCTTGCAATGGCACACATATTTCCTTGCAGACAGCGTAGTTCACATCCGCCTTCAAATGGACCGTTTTCGCCGGATCGAGGGCTTTCAGGTTAACGGGCAGAACAACTTCATCGTCATAGACAAAGCTTTGATAGCCGGAAACAACACTGCGATGGGGGACCGGCCAACGCAGTCCTGACACCGAAACATTTCTTGATGCGGACCAATCCACAATTGTCGGCACGCCCGAATCGCCAGGCGAGCGCCAATAGGTTTTCCAGCCTGGCTCCAGTCTGATCTGTAGCCCAACCTGAATATCCTGGCGACTTTCGCCTGGAACCGCGATCAAACGGATTTGCGAAAAATCGGAGTTAACCCAGGCGGTGGCGGCAGCAAAGGCAGCTGTCCCGGTTCCTGATATCCCTGTGAACAACGTCACGACGGCGACAAATATTCGCCGGATGCTGCTACCTGGTTCTGCAAAAATCATGTTAATGCCCGATATATGCCAAAATGCTCATTTGAAATCAATTTTGATGGCTTCATCTATATAAGATGAATTAATTGAAATCATGCGTTATCATTTCACAAATCCGCTATCTGGGCGTAATCAGTTCTGTATTTTTTCTGCCACGGAGCACGTCATGCGAACTGCAGACTATCTAGACGGCCACTTATTGATCGCCATGCCAGGCATGGGCGATCCCCGCTTTGATCATTCCGTAATCTATATGTGCGCCCACTCGCCTGAGGGGGCCATGGGTCTGGTTGTCAATAAACTGGCGGATCAGATGACCTTTCCTGATTTGCTGGAACAATTGAACATACCCTGCGGCGCATCTGATGATTCAATCCAGGTGCATTTTGGTGGCCCGGTCGAAGAAAGCCGGGGCTTTGTTCTGCACAGCAACGACTATTCCCAGGATGGTTCCATGCCGGTCGATGAAAACATGGCCCTGACCGCATCGGTTGATGTGCTAAGTGCCATGTCAAAAGGTGAAGGCCCGAAAATGAGCCTTTTGGCGTTGGGGTACGCCGGATGGGGACCCGGTCAGTTGGATGCCGAAATTCAGGCCAATGCCTGGCTGCATATCGCCTCAAATGACGAGCTGGTTTTTGGCAGAGATCAGGAAGGCAAATGGAGCCAGGCCGTCACCATGTTGGGCATCGATCTTTCCCTGTTCTCAACGACAGCCGGTCACGCCTGAGCAGATTCCGAAATATTTTCGACTCAGGAAAAACGGTGCCTGGCATTCTTCTTGCCTGGCTCCGCTTTTCCGGTCGGTATTCGCAAAGTCCGCAGGCTGTGACTTGTTCGACAACAGTTGTTGTGTCATCGACATTTTTTGTTCTTGATCCATCCGCCAAATGCGGAGCCAGGCATCTTCGCGAAGACGCTTGTGCGAGGCACCGGATTTGGCTTGGCTGTGCCAGGAATTTAGCCCGTCGAGGGGTCAAAGGACGATATTCGTTTCCTATTTCATCCAGTCTTTCAGGCAGGCAACAGCCTTGACCATATCGTCGTAAGCACCGGCAAAGGAAAAGCGTATGTAAGCATGGCCGCGGTTGGGATCGAAGTCGATGCCGGGTGTTGCGGCGACACCGGTTTCCGCCAGCATGCGTTTGCAAAAATCTGCCGAATCGTTGGTCAAATGACGCACGTCGGCAAAAATGTAAAAAGCGCCGTCCGCGGGGGCCAGTTTGTCAAACCCGACCTTGGGTAATTCCCGCAGCAACATCTCGCGGTTTCTGGCATAGGCTGCAACTTTGGCGTCCAGTTCCGGTTCCGCATCAAAGGCGGCGACGGCCGCCAATTGCGAGAGGGTCGGCGGAGAGATAAACAAATTTTGCGCCAGCCTTTCGATGGGACGCACCAGATCATCCGGCAAAACCATCCAGCCAAGACGCCAGCCGGTCATGGCAAAATATTTGGAAAAGCTGTTCACGGCTATCGCCTGATCATCCAGGGCAACGATGGTTTCCGCCGGGGCACCATAGGTAATGCCGTGATATACCTCGTCCGAAATAATCCGGATATCGCGCGCCCGGCAATAATCCACCAGGGCCTTCAAGGCATCATGATCCAGCATGGTCCCGGTGGGATTTGCGGGACTGGCAATCAACAAGCCAGCCAACTTGCCGCCCTGTTCAATGGCCGCATCCAACAGCGCCGGCGTGGGCTGGAAGCGATCGCCAATATCACTGGCGAGGTCGACAGCCTCGATACCAAGGGCTGCCATTATATTGCGATAGGCCGGATATCCAGGGGACGCCAGGGCGACCCGGTCGCCCGCGTCAAAAGCGGCCAGAAAAGCCAGCAGAAAACCTCCTGATGATCCGGTTGTGACCACCACATGGCCTGGGTCCACGTCCAGGTTGCCGGTTGTCTTGTAATGATCGGAAATCGCCTGGCGCAAAGCAGGCACGCCCAAAGCCTCGGTGTAGCCAAGTCCTTGACCATTCTCCAAAGCTTCTTTCGCTGCCTGCAACACCGCTGCCGGTGCGCCGCCTGCAGGTTCGCCAACTTCCATGTGCAACACGTTATTGCCCTGAGCGGCTCGTTCATTGGCCGCCTTCAGGACTTCCATGGCGTAAAAAGGAGTAATCGCCGTGGTCCGGCCTGCGACTTTCATGCTGGTTCTCCGATATTTTTGTTAGAACTGGCCACCGGCAGCCAGGCCAAAGCCGCGCCGGTCGGCTTTATATTCACAAGTCGTGTTTTCCGTATCCAGACCACCCGGACAAAAGATCGCGTTGACCCGGCCAAGATTCTGGGCGGCGCGCAAGGCATGGCCGCGCCGGCGCAGGGAAGTCACGACAGAAGATGACGTTTGTGGTTCGACATACAAAACATCAGGATTGCCCGGATGGAAAAGGCGCGGTGCATCCAGGGCTGTTTCCAGCTTGCCGTCTTGCGTGGCGCTCAAGGCACCTTCGGCCAGGGCAGCCGGGGCGGCAGGACCACCAGCGGCGGCGGCGGCCAGTACCAGACGACCTTGTTTGTTCAATATGATCACCGGCCCCAGAAATTCCATATCCTCATGCTTTGGTGCCGACGACAGCACAATCCCGGTCACGCGATCTGCCTTGCCGACCCCAAACGGGTTGCCCATGGTCAAAATGCAGGACACAGCGGAGCCTTCACGATCCACGACGACAAAAGCTGTCGAGCCGCGGGTACCCTGTTCCGGTCGCAAGGCAGGCCGGGTCACGGACTTGAGCGGCGCATGCCGGTTCGGTAAATAGCCTGTCATCAGGGCATGGGCACGGAATACAGACAGCGGTCGCGCCGCGTTGCTGCCGCGTTTGGCATAGGCCCGCAGACTGACTTCTGCCATCAGGTGGGCGCGCTGGGCTGCATCCATTTTCGCGCTGCGCCCGCCTTCTTTCAGCATGGCCCACATCTGTCCGGCAATGATGCCACCGGTCATGGGGCCACGGCTGGTGTGGTAAACCAGATCACCGCGTTTCACCGACACTGTTTCATGCCACGAGGGCTGATAGTTCCTGAAATCAGACATGGTCAGGGCACCACCAACATCGCGCGATCCATTCACAAGATTGGCGGCAACCTTGCCAAAATAAAACTCACCCGGGCCGCGCACCCGTAACTGGGCCAACACGGACGACAAGGGAACCTGGGAAAGTGGGCTGCCTTCCCCCAGAACCCCGCCACTGGCCGTCATAAAAATCGAACTTAAGCCGGGGTCTTCCAGGATAACCGGGCGGGCGGCGGTCATGGGGTCGGCCAGGGCACGTGAAACACTATGACCCTTGCGGGCCAGTTCTTCCGCCTTGGCAATCAGTTCTACCCACGACATACGACCATAGCGGCTGTGCAAAGCGGCAATGCCGCGCACCATGCCAGGCACAGCAATGACGCCGCCGCCAACCGCGGCTGAGGGGAGAAAATTCAGGGTTTCCACGGTCTGCGTTGCTGCATCCGAGATGAGACAAGAACCACCACCGCCCAGCGAAGCCGCCGCCGGATAGGTCACCCCCATCACCAGTGCCATGGCCGTGGCCGCATCTGCAGCGGTACCTCCGGATGCCAATACGTCCTGGGCTACCAGGGCTGAACGGGGCTCGTCCCCACTGACGCCGCCGACAAACCCTTCGATAACTTCACCCAGTTGCAGATGTGTTACTTCTGGCTCAGAACTGCAGGCGGTGAGTACCGTACCCGCAAGGCTGAGTGATAACAGGACACGGCCGCGTTGACGCCACCCGGCCCTGGACTTAACCTTGCCAAACCCAAAGGGAGACATGGCGTTGCCAATCACACGTATACATAATGTTCCGATGGCCCGGAGCAGACAGGCAGGTTGGGGATCACGCAGGGTCCTGAAGATCATGGTCTTGATACTCGTATCTGTGTTTGCCTTGCCGACTTTATCGGCGGTTGCCCGGGTGTCGCTTATTCGTGACGCAGAAATAGAACATAGCATCCGCGCTTTTGCGACGCCACTGTTCGCCGCAGCCGGTTTGGACGCAAAAGCTGTCAGTGTACATATCGTCAATGATCGTACTCTAAATGCCTTTGTTGCGGGCGGACAAAGAATATTTATCAATACCGGGCTTATTCTGGCCGTTGATTCAGCCTCGGAAATTCTTGGCGTGCTGGCCCACGAAAGCGGGCATATAATTGGCGGCCACCTGATTCGCACACGCGAAGCCATGGAAAGTGCCAACACGCAAAGCATCATCGCCATGATCCTGGGCATGGCGGCCATTGTTGGCAGCAAGGGTGACGTCGGTTCCGCTGTTATTTCCGGGGGCGGGCATGTTGCCCAGCGCAGTTTACTGAGATACAGCCGTATTCAGGAATCCATTGCTGATCAATCGGCGATCAGGATCATGGCCAAGGCCAATTATGCCCCGGACGGCATGCTGGCCATGCTGCAAAAACTACGCGGCCAGGAAACCCTGATTACGTCGCGCCAGGACCCTTATGTGCGCAGTCATCCGCTGACGTCGGATCGTATTACCACAATGCGAGAAGCCGTTGCCAAGGCCGGGCCCGGCCAGGATATCAGCCACTTCGAAACCATGCTGGCCCGCATGAAGGCGAAGATTTACGCCTATATGGAAGATCCGGTACGGACATTCCGGCGCTACCCCGAAAGTGATCGTTCAGTGGCTGGTCGCTATGGCCGGGCCATCGCCCTTCACCGCGAAGCCCGCACTGACGAAGCTTTGGGCGTTTTGACGGACCTTGAAAAGGAATTGCCGCGCGATCCCTATATTCAGGAACTGAAGGGGCAGTTCCTGTTTGAAAACGGCAAGGCCCGGCAGGCCGTGCCGGTACTGATCGAAGCGGCAAAACTGTCGCCCGACGATTTTTTGATCCTGACATTGCTGGGCCAGGCTGAAATTGCCAGCGAAGAGCCTGCCATGATCCACAATGCCATTGCCCACCTGAAAGCTGCCGCCCGGCTGGAACCGCGCCTGGCATCGATTTGGCGGCACCTGGCCATTGCCTATGGCCGCAGTGGAGAAATCTCCCGCTCTTCCCTCGCCAGCGCTGAATTTTCCCTGTTGACCGGACGCCCGGAGGAAGCTCGACATTTCGCGGCTAAGGCCCTCGCCGGTCTGCTCCGCGGCTCGCCTGATCATTTGCGCGCCGAAGATATTCAGCGCTCAGCCATAGACATGATCAAAAGACGGCTGAAAAAGAAAAATCGATGAAAGAGAAAACATGACGGGCGGCTATATTCTGGCCATCGACCAAGGCACCACCAGCAGCCGGGCCTTGTTGTTTGACGGCGATTGCAATGTAAAACACGTTGCGCAAAAGGAATTACCCCAGATCTATCCACAATCCGGCTGGGTGGAACATGACCCGGAATTAATCTGGCAAGACACCCTGGAAGCCTGCCGACAATGTCTTGTAGTTGCCAATGGCCTGCCCGTGCATGCCATCGGTATTACCAACCAGCGCGAAACCACCTTGTTGTGGGACCGAAAATCCGGCGAAGTTTTGCATAACGCCATCGTCTGGCAAGACCGACGCACGGCAGCCCGCTGTCAGGAACTCGAAGCTCAGGGTCATGGTGAGATGATTACGGCCCGCACAGGCCTGCTGCTGGATCCCTATTTTTCCGCCACTAAACTGGCCTGGTTGCTGGATAATGTACCGGGAGCGCGCGACCGTGCGGAAAAAGGTGAACTGGCCTTTGGCACGGTTGACAGTTTTTTGCTGTGGCGACTGACGGGCGGGCGGGTTCATGCCACGGATGCCACCAATGCGGCGCGGACGCAATTATTTGATATTCACAGGCAGGTCTGGGATGACGACCTGCTGGCCCTGCACAACATTCCGGCCAACTTGTTGCCGGACGTACGTGATTGTTCCGGCCAGTTTGGCGAAACCGATCCTGAGTTGCTGGGCCGGGCCTTGCCTGTTTTGGGCATCGCCGGCGACCAGCAAGCCGCCACTTTTGGCCAGGCAGCCTTCCAGCCCGGCACCCTGAAAAGCACCTATGGGACGGGTTGTTTCGCCCTGGCAAATACCGGCGACAAAGCCTTTGCCTCACGCAATCGATTGCTGACAACCGTGGCCTGGCGTCTCGATGGCAAGGTGACCTATGCCCTGGAAGGCAGCATATTTGTGGCAGGCGCTGCCGTGCAGTGGCTACGAGACGAGATGAAGTTTTTTACCGACAGCGCCATGAGTGAAGCCATCGCCGCCACGGCTGCCAGTACCCAGGGCGTATACATGGTGCCCGCCTTTACAGGTCTGGGCGCGCCTTACTGGGATGCGGACGCCCGCGGGGCCATTGTCGGCCTGAACCGGGATACGGGGATTGCACAAATCACCCGTGCTGCCCTGGAAGCTGTTTGTTACCAGACAAAGGACCTGCTGGATGCCATGACCGCAGACGGTGCACCGCTGCCGCCAACCTTGCGTGTAGATGGCGGCATGTCCGACAACAACTGGTGCATGCAGTTTCTCAGTGACATTCTGGATATCCCGGTGGAGAGACCCGTGGTGACGGAAACCACTGCCCTGGGGGCCGCGTCCCTGGCAGGTCTTGCCTGCGGCTTTTACCCCTCCATGGAACAAATCGCGGCGCGTTGGCAATGCGAGCAGCGGTTTGAACCAAAAATGGAGGCGAACGTTCGAGCCAGCCTCTATGCAGGTTGGCAAACAGCCGTGGGCCGCACCCGCACGACTTGAAGCCGGATTGAAATGGCGAAAAAGTGACCGTTGTGGCGCTTGTCACATTCGTCGCCGAACGTCATATTGCGCCCTACCCTTTTAGTTCCAGCGGGAGACCTGCCTTGTTTTCGACTCTTCTCAAATCAGCTTTTGGATTGTTTTTATCGGCTCTGTTGTTGACGGCCCCAGCCCAGGCCGAAGAAGCACTGACACCCGCCCAGAAAAAAGCTGTCGAAGCGACTATTGAGAGTTACCTGATTGCCCACCCGGAGATCATCGTCCAGGCCCTGCAAAGCATGCAAGAGCGTGAAAAGCAGGCCAAGGAAAATCAGGTCATTGGCTATCTGAGCAATAATGGGGATCGTATCCGTAACGACCCCAATTCCTTTGTTGGCGGTAACCCTGATGGTGATGTCACCCTGGTAGAGTTCTTTGACTATCGCTGCGGCTATTGCAAAAAATTCCATCCGGTCCTGGAAGAATTGCTGAAGACCGATAAAAACCTGCGTGTGGTCTACAAAGAATTCCCGATATTGGGGCCGGAATCACAATTGGCCAGCCAGGCCGCCATCGCCGCCATGATTCAGGATCCAAAACTATATCTGCCCTTTCACGTCGCCCTGATGGAAGCCAGAGGCAGTTTGACGCAAGAACGCATTCTGGATATCGCCGAGGAAATTGGTCTGGATCTCGGACGCCTGAAAGGCAATTTGCAAGCCAACAAGATCAAGGAAGTTGTGGCCAGTAATTATGATCTGGCACAAAACCTGGGCATCACCGGCACACCAGGATTTGTCATCGGCGACAAGATTATTCCCGGCTATGTCAACGCACAGCAAATGCGCAGCCTGATTGCCGAGGCCCGGACTGGCTGCAAAACCTGTTAGATTGCCGGTTAGGCTATCTGTCGTAGGGGCCGCGGTCCGTAGACAGCCACCCAAACAGCAAGTGGTCCTGCCAGCTGCCGTTGATGCGCAGGTATTTGCGGGCGTAGCCTTCTTCCTTGAAGCCGATCTTGCGTAATAAATCCCGGCTGGGAACGTTCTCTGGCACACAGGCTGCTTCGATGCGGTGAATGCCGAGGTCTTCAAAACAAAAAGCAACAACGGCCTGGACAGCGTCGGTCATCAGCCCCTGGCGGGCATAGTTTTCGCCCATCCAGTAGCCCATGGAACAGGACTGGGAAACCCCACGATGTACATGGCTGAGATTGACACCCCCGACCAGAGCACCATCGCCGCGGCGAAAGACAAAAAAGGAATAGCCCGCATCATCGCGCACATCACGGGCATAGCGCTTGAGGCGACGACGAAAAGATGCGCGGGTGAGAACATCTGACGGCCAGGTCGGCTCCCACGGCACCAAAAAGGCGCGGCTGTCCGAACGCACTTGATGCCATCCTTCATAGTCGCTGGCCCTGGGCGGGCGCAACCAGACCTGGTCACCGTCGATTTTCAGGCCCTCAAACTGCTGGCCTATGCTGCTTAGAAACGTACTAGCCACTCACCTCTCCTGCGACCCTCCCCGGTCGATCTGGTTCGCTGAGTTTGTCTTCGTTATGCCTGGCAAATGGTTAACGGGCATATATTTTGGTCAGGTCAGCGAAACCTGCCAGCTGTCACATTTTGTGCTTCCAGTTTATTGATCGGCCCCAACGCTGCAACTGTTAAAGGTGTTTTTATGATGCGGGTGGCAACCCGGCGCAGGGCTGCGGCATCAACCTTGTCGATCTCTTCCACCAGTTCGGCAGGCGATATCACCCGACCAAAGACATGTAATTGACGACCCAGATGTTCGGCCCGGGCACCAGCGGCTTCCAGGCCCATCATGATACCCGCCTTGTGCTGGGCACGGGCACGTGAGGTTTCCTGGTCGTTGATATCTTGCGATGCGCGGTTAATCTCGTCGCACAAAACCGGCACCAGTTCTTCCACATCACCCTGGGCCGTGCCCGCGTAAACACCAAAATTTCCACTATCCACATAGGACGAGGAAAAGGCAAAAACCGAATAGGCGAGACCGCGACGTTCGCGTATTTCCTGGAACAATCGCGACGACATGCCACCGCCCAGCACAGTGGCCAGAATTTGCGCGGCATAAAAATCATCGTCGTCGTAAGCAAGGCCTTCAAAACCCATCAGGTAGTGGACTTGTTCCAACGACCGTTCTTCAAAATGTTCCCCGCCTTGATATTGCGCCTTTGATAATTGATGACCGCGATCCGACGGCAGTTTGTCAAAGGCCTTTGTCGCCAGATCAACGAGTTGATCATGATCCACACCACCTGCGGCGGCCAGCACCATGCCCGGTCCGCGATAGTGCGAGCCCATATAATCCCGAAGTGTCGCCCGGGCAAAGCCGGCTACCTTTTCTTCTGTGCCCAGAATAGACCGCCCCAGGGGCTGATCCGGATAGGCGGCCTGCTGGAAATATTCAAAGACAAGATCGTCCGGTGTGTCTTTGGTCTGGCCGATTTCCTGAATGATCACTGTGCGTTCGCGCTCTAACTCCTCGGTCGCAAAGGTTGAGTGCTGCAAAATGTCGGCAAGAATATCAACAGCCAGCGGCAGATCATCCTTGAGAATGCGGGCAAAATAAGCCGTTTGCTCACGCGATGTATAGGCGTTTAAATGCCCGCCAACGGCCTCGATCTCTTCGGCGATCTGCAAGGCATTGCGACGTTCCGTGCCTTTGAAAGCCATATGTTCCAGAACATGGGAAATGCCGTTTTGCTCAGCATCCTCGTTGCGGGCACCCACATCAACCCAAACACCAACCGCCGCTGTTTGCAGATCGGCCATGGGATCTGTGGCAATACGCAGGCCGTTCTCCAGGGTGGTAATTTTCACACTCATGAGGATATGCCTTTTGAGGTAATTTTCGCTGTTTCGCGCACCTTTGCCATAACGGCAGCCAAATCATTGGGCATCACATCATAATGTTCGGGGCGGTCCATCAGGTCGGCCAGACGTGCAGGCAAGTCAGGCCGGGACCCCGTTGCTTTTTCCACCGCATCCGGGAACTTGGCCGGATGGGCCGTGGCAAGTGTCACCATGGGAGAAGCCGCATCACGTCGGGCAAGGCGTCCGGCAGCAACGCCAATGGCGCTGTGGGGATCCACCGCAGTGCCAGTTGTTTCGCCCACCTGACGAATGGCTGCCAGGGTTTGTTCTTCATCAACGGCCAAACCTGTGAACAGCTTTTGGCTATCGGCCAGGCGTGCCGCATCGACATCAAATTCCCCGGACTGATCCAGGGCCGCCATCAAGGCCCGAATGCGATCCCCGTCGCGGTCTTCCATATCAAACAACAACCGTTCGAAATTACTGGAGACCTGAATGTCCATGCTGGGACTTAATGTGGGATGCACAGTGCCTTTTGCATAACTGCCGGTTTGGAAAAAACAGGCCAGAATATCGTTGCGGTTTGTGGCCACAATCAGTTGCTCAATCGGCAAGCCCATTTGGCGGGCGCAATAACCGGCGAAGACATCTCCGAAATTTCCGGTCGGTACCGAAAAAGTAATCTTGCGATGAGGTGCACCCAGGGCGATGGCGGCATGAAAATAATAAACGATCTGGGCCATGACCCGGGCCCAGTTAATGGAATTCACAGCCGACAGTTTAATCTCGTCGCGGAATTCCAGATTATTAAACATGGCTTTGACCATGGCCTGGCAATCGTCAAACGTACCTTCAATGGCAATGTTATGTACATTGGCGGACGTGACGGTTGTCATCTGGCGGCGCTGGACTTCACTGACCCGGCCCTTGGGGTGCAGGATAAAGATATCAATGGCGTCCCGGTCACGGCAGGCTTCGATAGCAGCGGACCCCGTATCCCCGGACGTGGCCCCCACAATAGTGGCCCGCGTGCCACGTTTGCTTAAGGTGCGATCCAGCAGACGTCCCAGCAATTGCAGGGCAAAATCCTTAAAGGCCAGGGTCGGTCCATGGAACAGTTCCATCAGCCATTCGTTGTGATCCAGTTGACGTAAAGGCGCCACCGCCTGGTGATCAAACTGGGCGTAGGCCTCATTTATCAGCTCGGCAAATTCTGCTTCAGGAATTTCTTCCCCTACAAAAGGCGTCATCACAACGAGGGCCAGTTCAGGATAACTGAGGCCCGCCATGGCAGAAATTTCATCGGGCGAAAATGTCGGCCAGGTTTCCGGCAAATAGAGGCCGCCATCACGGGCCAGGCCGGTCAATAAAACGTCTTCAAATCCGAGTGCGGGCGCGTCGCCGCGGGTGCTGATATATCGCAAGGTTTGCTCAGTCTTGTCAGGTATGGTCAAAATATGAATGATCCGCCATCATGGCGAACACAAGCATTGTGCTTACACCAAAACCGGCCAAAACCAAAGCGCCGAAAGCCTGCGTCCAAGGAGAATCAATCTTATGAAACTGTTTGTCAGCTTACTGTCACCTTATGTCCGCAAAGTTCGCATGGTCATTATCGAAAAAGGCCTGAGTGATCGAGTGGAATTGGTCGAATCCGCGCCCTATGACAAACCTGCCGATTTGATTGCGGCCAATCCTTTGGGCAAAATTCCTGCCCTGGTCCGGGACGATGGCACAGCACTTTTCGACAGCCCGGTCATTTGTGAATATCTCGACAGTTTGTCAGACAAAAACCCTTTGCTGCCTGCTGGTGGTGAAGACCGCATTCAGGTTCTGCAACTACTGGCTTTTGCCGATGGTATTACAGATGCTGCTTATCTATCGACCATGGAACGGCGCCGCCCGGCAGACGAACAATCAGATACCGCCTGGCAAGCATTGCGCGACAAGATCAGCCGCGGTCTGGATGCCCTGGAACATAACACGCCGGACATAAATGCAGACCTGAACCTTGGGGCGCTGGGCCTTGCTGCCTCGTTGGGCTACGTCGATTTCCGCCATGGCGACATGAACTGGCGCGATGGCCGGCCGAACCTGACAGCCTGGCTGGATGAAATTTCGAAGCGTGAGTCGTTCAAGGAGACGGCGCCGCCTGCGTAAAGGGCCAGACTTTCCAAATATCGTCATGCCCGTGCTCGACACGGGTACCCACGTCTTCAAGTGGTTGTCAAAATCAAAGTTGCCCGTCGTTGGTTTCAGTCAGCCAAGACGTGGGTACGTGTCAGCCCGAAGGAAGCGGGTCAAGCCCGGGCATGACGGGAATCAATAGCGACTGTCACCCACCTAGATACCGCCTTGTCAAATGCGCCTTGTAGACTTCCACATCCAACGGCTTCTTCGTGGCGCGGACCATTAAATCCTGGGTCGACATCAGCGACCCCAAGGCGTGTACGTGGGTGCGTAACCACGATAGCAAGGGACCGAAATCGCCGTGCTCCAGGCCGATAACCACAGCGTCATTATCATTTTGCGCAGCATCGAATAATTGAGCCGCAGCCATGGCCCCCAACGTGTATGTGGGGAAATAACCAAAGGCACCACTGGGCCAGTGGATGTCTTGTAATACGCCGTCGCGGTCGTCAGGCGGCGTCAGTCCAAGGGACTTTTGCATGGCCTCGTTCCAGGCACCGGGCAGATCGGCGACAGTCAAGTCACCGGAAATCAGATTTTTTTCCAAACGATAACGCAGGATCACATGGGCCGGGTAGGTCACCTCATCCGCATCAACACGGATCAGGCCGGGCTGCACGCGGCGATAATGGCGCACCAGATTTTCAGCCTCCCACGCTGGGCCGGAACCGCCGAAGGTCTCCTTCACCAATGGTGTCAGATAACGCACAAATTCCTCGGATCGGCAGGCCAGCATTTCGATAATCAGGGACTGGCTTTCGTGCATGGTCATGCCACGGGCCGTACCGACGGGCTGGTGGCGCCATTGTGACGGCAGGCCGCGTTCATAAAGGGCATGGCCGGTCTCATGCAAAACGCCCATCAGACTTTGGGTAAAATCATCTTCGTAATAACGTGTCGTAATACGCACATCATCTGGCACACCGCCCGTAAAAGGATGGTGGCTGACGTCAAGACGACCAAAATCAAAGTCAAAGCCCAACTGGTTCATCAAGCGTTCGGCCAGGGCCCGTTGATCTGCCACAGCAAAAGAACCGTTCAGGGGTTCGGGCTGGCGACCACTGGACTGTACCTCTTTGACCTGTTGCAAAAACTCCGGCAAGAAAATATCAAGCCCATCAAACAAAGGGTCAATATCTGCACTGCGGGTGCCGGGATCAAATTCATCCAGCAAGGCGTCATAGGGGGAAATACCAAGGGCCTCGGATTTGGCCGCAGCCACTTCCCTCACCAGCGACACCAGGTGGGTCAGCAAAGGTTCAAGCCGCGCGAAGTCGTTGTCTGGTCGGGCATCGCGCCAGACCATTTCGCAGGCGGATGTGGCCTGGCTGAGAGCTTCAACAAGGTCGGAGGGCACCGCATTGGCGTGCTGCCACATGCGCCGCATTTCCGCCAGATTGGCCAGATGCCAGTTGTCAAAATCCTCCGGGCTTTTGTCGGATTCGAGCTCCGCCTTTGACAGCAGCTCATTCAACGCCGGATCGACCATCATATCGTGACAGACCAGGGACAAGGCGGTGATCTGGTCGGCCCGGGCAGTGGCACCGCCTGCCGGCATCATGGCAGCAGAATCCCAGTGCAAAACCGCGAGGGCACCATTCAAATCCGTGAGGCGCTTGAAGCGCCCTTCTATTTCATTATAGGACTTCATCATGGTCGTAGTTTAGACGTTTCAGCCCTGATCGCGAAGCCGTCTGACAAAAAGTCCGAAAATCAGCATCAAAGCCGCTGCCAGTGCAAACCAGGTCAGTGCGTATGACAGATGATTATTCTTTAAATTATAAGTACTTAATCCGGAAACTGGATATTCTCCGGGTTTTGAGGCCTGATCAGCCTGTATAACCAAAGATGGTATCTTAAGGTTCAATATTTGCGCTATGGCCCGAGGATCGACCGAAAACCAGAGTGATTCTTCAGGTATATTGTCCGGGGTGAAGGCGTTGCGGTCACGGGCACCACTGCGCACGACCCCCTGAATGCGCACAGGCGTGGTCTCAGCATTACGGGTTTTCAGAGCATCGAATTGCGGTAGCATTTTCAGGGGCAGCCAGCCCCGGTTGACCAGAACAATCCCGGCGCCTTCCTCTGCTGTTCGTTGCAGGGGTGTGATCAGGTCAATACCGCGCACGCCATTCAGGTTGCGGTTTTGAAGATGCTGGGTTTTTTCATGCAAAAACCGGCCCGTGACATAAACCCGCCTGAAATTCATGTCGGCCATGTTTTTGTCATCCTGCGGTAACAAGACGGGTTCCGCTCGCAAGGCAACAGCGCGCTCGGCAATCAGGCCCTCTTTCCAGGACAGGCGTTCAAGCTGCCAGAAACCCATGGTCAGCAAGACCAGCACAGCCGGAAGAGTAAAAGCCAAAGGGCCAATAAGAGATCGGATTTTCATATCATCAAAACGTTTCAGGTCAGTTCGCGATCACCTGATTCATCTGCATTATCGCGCACGCCAGTTCCTGCCTTGTGCCGGAATTGCAGGGCGATCAGGGTAGCCTTGAAAATTCTCAACAAATAGATGGACCCGCCAAGGATGACCGGGAACCACAATACGGGATGTACCCACAGTGGCGGTGAAAAGGTGAACTCAACCCAGGCTGCAAGACCAACAATAATAAAGCCAAGGATCAGGATAACAAAAACGGCTGGTCCGTCGCCCGAATCTTCGGCCCTCAAGTCCAGGCTGCAGGTATCGCAACTATCGGCAATATTCAGCAGGCCAGAATAAAGTTTCCCCTTTCCGCAGCCAGGACACCGACAGGTGAACCCGGTACGAAAAGGGGAAATGTTTAGATTGTCCGAATGAGACATTCTGGTTCCCGCAAATTATGTTATGCGGGAAAGGGGCAAAATCAGCCACCCCACCAGTAAACGCCACAGAACAGGAACAGCCAGACGACATCAACAAAGTGCCAGTACCAGGCCGCAGCTTCAAAACCAAAGTGATGTTCTGGCGTGAAGTGACCTTTGTAGGACCGCACCAGGCAGACCGTCAGGAAGATGGTGCCGATTAATACGTGGGCACCGTGGAAACCGGTGGCCATGTAGAAAGTCGAGCTGTAAATCCCGTCCGCGAAACCGAAGCCGGCATGGGAATATTCATAAGCCTGCACACCGGTAAAGATGGCGCCCAGAATGATCGTCAGCCAAAGGCCATTGATCAGACCCTTTTGGTCACCCTTTTTCAGCGCGTGGTGCGCCCAGGTAACCGTGGTGCCGGATGTCAGCAGGATTAGCGTGTTCAGGAAAGGCAGGCCCCAGGGGCTGAAGGTTTCGGTGCCTTCAGGCGGCCACATGCCACCTGTATGAGCGGCACGGCCGATCATTTCTTCACTGCCTGGAACACCACCCGGATAGAGGCTGGCGTCAAAGAAAGCCCAGAACCAGGCCACAAAGAACATGACTTCTGAGGCAATGAACAAAACCATGCCATAGCGCATGCCGATTTGTACAACCGGTGTGTGGTCACCCCGGAATGTGGCTTCATCGATGACGTCGCGCCACCAGACAAACATGGTGTAAATCACCAGGGCAAAACCCAGCGGCATCACCCAGGGGGTAATGTCGTGCATGAACAACAGGGCCCCAACCGCCAGCACAAGTGCCGACATGGCGCCCATGAATGGCCATGGACTTGGGTCCACCAAATGATAGTCATGTCCTTTAGCGTGCGTAGACATGGTTTCCTTACTCCCGCAAACCTGAAATGAATGGTTCAATAAATAACATCACGATTTCCCGGCCTAATTCACTTCTGCCTTGTCGGGTGAAGAAGCGAGCGCCGACGTTTGGGCCCCCTGATCAGCATCGACAATTGGCTTTTCAAAAAAGGTATAGGAAAGTGTGATTGTCCTGACATCATCCAGACCAGGGTCGTTCAGAATATCAGGGTCGACGAAAAACGAGACCGGCATTTCAACTGTCTGGCCAGGCTCGAGAACTTGTTCGGTAAAACAAAAGCAATCTATCTTGCTGAAATAAGGCCCCGCCTTGTGCGGCGTTACATTATAGGTCGCCGTGCCCATGACTTTTCTCTTCAGCGGATTGTGCGCGCTGTAAAAAGCAAGATGCTCCTCACCAATGCGAACTGTAATTTCACGCTGGACCGGCTTGAACTTCCAGGGCATGCCACTGGCAATACTGGCGTCAAACTGAACCGTAATCATGCGGCCTTCGACGGCACCTGGTGCCGCTACGGCGACCTGGGATGTGCCACCATAACCCGTTACCTGGCAAAACAGCGAATAAAGCGGTACGGCGGCAAAGGCCATGCCGACCATGCCCAACGCCACTCCTGCCAGCACCAGACCAGTGGCCGCATTACGACGCTCAGAGACTTGTACGGGTTGGCGCACAGCTGAGGGGTTCGTTTTTTGTGAAGATTCGATCATGATCCTAGAACTTCACCAGGGTGATGACATAGAACAAAGCGACCAGTGCCAACAAGGCGCCGCCCAGAAGATAGTTCCGGCCGCGACGTTTTTCATGATGTTTGCTGGGGGGCATATCAGGCGATCCAGTCCATGACGAAGCGATCAGCGACCAGCAACACAAACATCGAGAAGAGATACAAAATCGAATAAGCAAAAAGCGACTTGGCCCATTTTGTGGCGTTCGGGCCGTCGCCTTCCTTGAGGATCAAACCGGCCAGGGCGACGAACAAAACGCCCATGATCGCGGTTGAAATGCCATAAAAAGCACCCGACATGTCCATATACCATGGCAGCAGGGTCACAGGCACCAGCAGCAAACTGTAGATCATGATCTGGCGGCGGGTTTCCGGCAATCCGGCAACCACGGGCAACATCGGTACACCGGCGCGCTCGTAATCGCCACTGCGATACAAGGCCAGGGCCCAGAAATGCGGCGGCGTCCACATGAAGATAATGGCGAACAAGGCAATGGATTCAAGGCTGACACTGCCTGTCGCTGCGGCCCAGCCGATCATGGGCGGGAAGGCCCCGGCAGCACCGCCGATAACAATATTTTGCGGCGTCCGACGCTTCAGCCACATGGTATAAACGAAAACATAAAAAGCGATGGTCCCAGCCAGCAAGGCAGCCGCCGTCCAGTTCACAGCCAGGGCCATAACGGTGACCGAGCCAACGGACAGCATCACACCAAATGTCAGCGCATCAGCGGCAGCCACGCGTCCGGCCGGAATCGGTCGGTTGCGGGTCCGCATCATGATGGCGTCGATATCAGCGTCATACCACATGTTAATGGCACCAGAAGCCCCGGCAGCAATGGCGATACAAAGAATTGCCACAAAGCCGATCACCGGATGAACATCACCCGGTGCCAGCCATAAACCCACCAGTCCTGTGAACACAACCAGGGACATCACCCTGGGTTTCAGCAGCGCAATATAATCCCCAGGCCGCGCTTCAAGGCTCTGCTCTGAACCTTGAAGTGAGTCTGCTGATATCGCTGCCGAATTGATCGACTGTTGGATTGCCATTATGTCTTTACCTGGTTTCCGGGCCCGAATGCCGGACTTATTTAATGCGCGGCAGTTCTTCGAAGGTGTGGAACGGTGGTGGTGAAGATACCGTCCATTCCAGCGTATTGGCGCTTTCGCCCCACTGATTGTCGGCAACTTGCTCACCGGCTTTCATTGTACGCCAAACGATGAAGACGAACAGGATCGCACCGGCAAAGGACATGTAAGCGCCTAGCGACGAGATATAGTTCCAGCCATCGAAAGCATCCGGATAATCAGGGATACGCCGCGGCATGCCTGCCAGACCCGAGAAGTGCATCGGGAAGAAGGTCAGGTTCACGCCAATGAAGGTAATCCAGAAGTGCAGTTTACCAAGTGTTTCCGGATACTGACGTCCCGACATTTTGCCAATCCAGTAATAGAAACCGGCAAAGATCGAGAACATGGCACCCATCGACATGGTGTAGTGGAAGTGACCAACAACATAATAAGTATCATGCAGCGCCACATCGACACCGGCGTTGGCAAGCACAACACCCGTCACACCACCAACCACGAACAGGAAGATCATGCCAAGAGCCCACATCATCGGGGTCTTGAAGGTAATTGATCCGCCCCACATGGTGGCTATCCAGGAGAAAATCTTGACCCCCGTCGGCACCGCAATAACCATGGTGGCCGCCACAAAATAGGCTCGCGTATCAACGTCCAGACCCACTGTATACATGTGGTGCGCCCAAACGATGAAGCCAACAAAGCCAATGGCAACCATGGCATAGGCCATGCCCAGATAACCAAAGATCGGCTTACGCGAGAAGGTCGAGATGATGTGACTGACAATACCAAAACCGGGCAAGATCAGAATGTACACTTCCGGGTGACCGAAGAACCAGAACAGGTGCTGATACAAAACCGGATCGCCACCGTTCGAGGCATCATAAAAAGCTGTGCCAAAGTTACGATCCGTCAACAGCATGGTGATGGCGCCAGCCAGAACAGGCAAGGACAACAACAGCAGGAAGGCGGTGATCAGAACTGACCAGACAAACAGCGGCATCTTGTGCAAGGTCATGCCAGGTGCGCGCATATTGAAGATGGTGGTGATGAAGTTGGCTGCACCCAGGATGGAAGACGCACCCGCGAGGTGAAGGCTGAGGATGGCCATATCAACAGCCATGCCGGGATGGCCTGACGTCGACAAAGGCGCATAAACCGTCCAACCCGTACCGGCACCACCATCAACAAAGGGCGATGCTACCAACAGGATTGCCGCCGGGATCAACAGCCAGAAACTGATGTTGTTCATCCGTGGGAAGGCCATGTCAGGCGCGCCAATCATCAGCGGCACAAACCAGTTGCCAAAGCCACCAATCAGGGCGGGCATGACCATGAAGAACACCATGATCAGACCATGGGCCGTGACCACAACGTTAAACGACTGAAAGTCGTCCATGAAATACTGCATACCTGGTTCTTGTAATTCCAGGCGCATGATCACTGAAAACAGGGATCCGACGAGACCAGCGATAATAGCGTAGATGATATACATCGTGCCAATATCTTTGTGGTTCGTCGAGTAAAGCCAACGCTTCAGCCCGGTGGGGGTATGATCGTGGGAATCGCTCATTATCCGTAACCTCTTGATACTATCCGCTTAATGGTTTGCGGAATTGAGCCTTAATTTTTTGTGATAGTCGCAACTTTGACCGCAGGTTCAGCTGCCTCGTCAGAAGCATATTCTACCTTGGCCTTTGCAACCCATTTGGCGAAATCTTCTTTGGAAACAACTTTGACCATGATCGGCATGAAACCGTGGTTCGTACCGCAAAGTTCAGAACACTGACCGTAGTAAGTGCCTTCTTTTGTTACCTTGAACCATGTTTCGTTCAAACGGCCCGGTACGGCATCTGTCTTGACACCAAAGGCCGGCATGGCCCAGGCGTGAATGACATCAGCGGCGGCCAGCAAGACACGAACTTCAGTGTTTACCGGCACGACAACGGCTTCATCAGCGGTCAGCAAGCGGGGCTGACCTTTTTTCAGATCTGCCTCGTCCACCATGGTGGCATCAAAAGCAAAACCGCCGTGATCGGGATATTCGTAATTCCAGTAAAACTGGTTGGCTGTGACTTTGAGCGTCATTTCAGCGTTCGGGGCTTTGTCTTCCAGGTAAAGAAGCTTCAGCGACGGCACCGAAATAACTACCAAAATCATGATTGGAACAGCCGTCCAGATGATTTCGATCAAGGTGTTATGCGTCGTCTTTGATGGCTCTGGGTTATTTTTGGCACTGAAGCGCCACATAACGTACATCATCAAAGCGGTCACAAAAATGGTGATAACAATGATGATAACCAAAAGCAGATTATGAAAATCGTTAATTTGCTCCATCACCGGTGTGACAGCAGCCTGAAAACCCGTTTGCCATGGCACCGGCTGGGAAGCCAGAGCTGCAGCAGAAAAACCTGCGACAGCGGCAATCCCGGTGCCCAGTGCGGTAACAAGAGCGGCAATATTTTTACTGAACGACATGATCCGTTCCGTCTCCTCGTCATAGGCCGCATAATACTGCGGCAAACAAACCGATCGATAAGTCTGGATATGCCTGGATAATTCCAAGACAATTCCGGCCCCTGAAACAGTTATGAAACAGGAACCAATAATTGTCGGACAGACCCCTCCCCCGACCAGCATGGCTAAATGCTGAATTCGGCGCGAGATTACACATTGTTTAGATTTAGAACAAGCCCATATAAACAGCTAAAGACTCTCACAAAACAAAGCAAAACGGGCCAGACGGCAGAAAAATGCTTACAGCGTCAAGGCAGGTCGGACTTTCGCCAGCCTTTGGCAAGTATGTCCTGGATCAACAAAATTGCGACAATATGTCGCAGGGGCTGCGACAAAATGCGTTCTTGATCCCGTTCAGCCCTGTTCTCGCAGGCCTGTGGCCTCTATTCTCTGAAATCACCTTCAATCCCGAATATGACCAGCAAATGAGACCACTATGAGCGACAGCAGCAAAGCCGAAGAAATGTTATTCACCCGCGCCGGCCTGGACCGAAACAAGGTTCAGGGCCTGGTCGAGGGTGCCTTGAGCGGCTGCGACGATGGTGAGTTATTCCTGGAATATAAACAATCCGAAGCCCTCGCCTGGGATGACGGTCGTCTGAAATCGGCCAGTTTCGATACCTCACAAGGCTTTGGTTTGCGGGCTGTGTCCGACGAATCAACCGGTTATGCCCATGCTTCGGAACTGTCTGAAGCCGCCATCAAGCGCGCATCAGACACCGTTCAGTCTGTGCGCCAGGGCCGTTCAGGCACCATGGCTGACGGGCCCACCGGCACCAACCAGTCTTTATATATAGATGACAATCCGCTGAACGATGTGCCGTTCGGGGAAAAGGTTAAACTGCTGGAAGAAATCGATGCCTATGCCCGCAGCAGCGACGACCGCGTGCGCCAGGTCTCTGCTTCTCTGGCTGGATCGTGGCAGGTGGTCGAAATCCTGCGGGCCGATGGCAGCCGGGCTGGCGACGTGCGCCCCCTGGTGCGCTTTAACGTATCGGTCGTGCTGGGCGAAGGCGACCGCCAGGAAACCGGCAGCTTTGGCACAGGTGGCCGCACCCTGTATGCCGACTATCTGAAGCCGGAATCCTGGAAAGCCGCCATCGACGAAGCCATGCGCCAGGCCGACGTGAACCTGTCCTCCGTTCCCGCCCCGGCGGGCACTGTGCCTGTTGTGCTCGGGCCAGGCTGGCCAGGTATTTTACTGCATGAAGCCATTGGCCACGGCCTGGAAGGTGATTTTAACCGCAAAAAAACCAGCGCCTTTTCCGAATTGCTGGGCCAGCGCGTGGCCTCCCCTGGTGTCAACGTGGTGGATGACGGCACCTTGATGGATCGGCGCGGATCTTTAAGCATCGACGATGAAGGCACCCCGACCAGCCGCACCGTGCTGATCGAAGACGGTATCCTGAAAGGTTATATGCAGGACCGCCTGAATTCCCGCCTGATGGGCGTTGCCCCAACCGGCAACGGCCGCCGCCAGGATTATGCCCACATGCCCATCCCGCGTATGACCAACACGGTCATGGAAAATGGCGACCAAGACCCGGAAGAAATCATCAAATCCGTCAAAAACGGTTTGTATGCCGTGAACTTTGGCGGTGGCCAGGTCGACATCACCAGCGGCAAGTTCGTCTTCACCTGCACCGAAGCCTACCAGATCGAAAACGGCAAAATCGGTGCCGCCGTCAAAGGCGCCACCCTGATCGGCAACGGCCCCGATGTCCTGACCAAAGTCAGCATGATCGGCAACGACATGGAACTCGACCCCGGCGTCGGCACCTGCGGCAAGGACGGCCAGGGCGTGCCGGTCGGCGTGGGCCAGCCAACGCTGAAGATCGATGAGCTGACGGTTGGTGGGACTGAGGCGGGGTAGCGGCCACCCGTATTGCCCTGGTCTCGAGCAACACGGGTCTCGAGCAACATGAGCCTTACTTGCGCGCGCCCTGCTGGATAACGGCTCGCAGTCCTTCGAGAATTTCGCTGCCCTGCTTAGCGACATCTCCCCGCAGGTTTTGCGCGGTGACCATGTGAATTGAATCGATGTGCAGCCGGATGACAGCCAGGTCAAAAGCGCTGGCTTTCTCCATGTCTTCTATGAATGTGCAAAACGTCCGGCATATCTCGGAGATCATGGGATAATCAAAAGTCCCCCCTTCACCCTTCAGATTGTGCGCCAATTTGCGCAAGGTCGTCAGACCCTCTCGCGACGCCGCATCAGCGACAAGAATTTTATAGGTTTCTTCCAACCGCTCAACCGCTTCAAACAAACGTTTGCGGTACATGTCACTTTTCGATTGCAGAACAGCACTGATTTCGCGCAAAGCCGGTTCGAGATTATCTTCAATCACCGGGGCCTTGCCCATCAATTCGTATGAAGGCGGGGAGATTTCGACTTCGAAATCATCCTCTTGATCCCCGTCTCCATCAGAGCCTGAATTGTTAATGTTCATCTTTTCTCCTGCAACCAACTATTGGGCATTGCTGACATCTTCACCCTTGCGACGGCGGTCACCCGTGTCATGTTTCTTGGCCAGCCGGCGGCGATCCGGGCCAACAAAGCTGCGGCAGCGAACAAATTGCCGAGGTCTTAAAATGACTTCTTCAATACGCGAATATAACGTTCCGCCCGAAACGGGCTTGTTAATAAATTCAGTGGCACCTGCATCGCGCGCCTGGTGCAACGCAGGACCATCTGAATAAGCGGTCAGCATGATAATGGGTGCTTTGGGGTTGGCAGCACCCTTGGAGGCCCGAAAACGACGCGTGAATTCGATGCCGTTCATGGGTTCCATCATGATATCGAGTATGATGATGTCGGCAGGATAGTTGTCCAGGATTTCCAATCCCTCAAGCCCGTCCTCCGCCTCCTTGTAGCTCGTGGCACCCAGGCCACGCAAAATCTGCTTGATGATCAGCCGCATAAACTGACCATCATCAATAACCAGAAAATTGAGTGCAGAGAGGTCCAGTCTTTTTATTGCCATTAGCCCGGTGTTATTTCGTAGTTGACGTACTGCGCACAATAAACAGGGTACCAATGAGAACTATAGTGATTCGAATCAAGCCGAAATCGGCATAAAATCAACATATTGCGCGACCAGGAGATGTCAAGAAAGTGACGGGAAAAGGGATTGCATGAGGTTCGATGCGGATGAAGGCTAGATTTTTGATCGGCAACGACGGCCAGGGCGTGCCGGTCGGCGTGGGCCAGCCGACACTGAAGATTGATGAATTGACGGTTGGCGGGACTGAGGCGGGGTGAGTTTGAGCCAACAAGGGAAGAATACCCAGAAAACATAAATTACGCTTGTGTTTACCCAAAACACGTGATATTGTGCAAAAAGATGTGATGGGGAATTGCTCTTAATTTCTTGGATCACATAAAAATGTCCCTGGTCCCTGCATATAGGTGAGCATGGAATTCTTTCAGACAAAATTACCCTGGCTTTCACGGGACTGGACTTTAGGGCGAAGCCTTAACTACCTGACCAAACTCGCTGTGTTCGTCTTCGTACCTGGCCTGCATCAAATTACCTGTAATCGGAAGATTCTGGGTAGCCTGTTGTTTGCACTCTTCGTTGTTGCCAGCTTTGTTGTTTCTAACAGTCCACTTGATTTTTTTGCCAATGAATTTGGCAAAGTTCACCCATATGTCGAGTTGCCATTTATCGCACAGCTAATTTCATGGGTTCTGCTTGCCAGTGATTTTGGCAACCTGGAAAACCGTTCACTAAAACCCGTCAATATTATACCTGCGTCAATTGTGATTCTGATGTTCTTCATGCCCCTGCATGATCGGGATTTCAGTTACATTCTTGTTGAACAAGGAAATCAGACTTGTCCTGAATTTTGCATTAACGACATTGTTCAATATGAATTGAACTCTCATCGGGTTGGGGAAATAGCCGTCGGAAAACATGTTATCGTTTCACTTGAAAATGTTGCAGTTCCGAACACCTCCACCAAATTGGGCGTTGCTAAAATATTGGCAGGACCGCGAGGAAAGGACTGTACAGAGGATGAGACCATCGAGAATTATTTGCCTTACGACGCCTTTTGTCTAAGTAACTACGACTTTTTCCCATTCGATTATGTCGTTCTCGGCAAAGGGCAATATACCTTCCCAGCCAAACAAAAAGGCAATGTCAACTTGATTGAAAGAACCCGGATCATTGGTATTCAGTCCGTGAAAATTGGCAATATCAGTGAATATCAATTGGTCTCTGATGACAACACTGCCATCCTGGGTCGTACGCTTCTGACTATATATAAATGGACAAATATTAATTTGTTTGGTTTTTCCTCAACGTCTGAAAAACCAAAATCAATCTCAAATGCTAGATAACAAGCCAACTACTATTGGGCAGAAAGGTGATTGTCCACGAGGAAGTCATGATGACATCATTTGATTTGAAAAAACTTTTGGCAGCAGTACTTGGATATGTTGGAAAAATCTTACTATTTATGATCGTTCCAGGTCTGCACCTGATTTCAGTAGGCAAAAAACCTCTTGGTTACACACTGGTTTTTCTATTTTTTGCGGTAAGAATTCTCCCCCTTTTTGTTCCCTTTGGACCTCTCCGTTTGAACTTTATGCTTTCAGCAAATTTGTTGCTTATTAACTTGCTCGTGTTGCTGATCGCATATGCCTTCCTGGTATTGGACTTACCAAAGATCGGAGCAAGACGTGTTACCCCAATTTGTGGCGCGGCATTGGCTTTATTTTTGCTCCTTACAGCATTCTCAAATTCTTCGCCCTACGATTACGCCGTAACGAGAACCGATCATATGTGCCCCCTTCTTTGTTACGGAGATATTGCGGTTTACAAAATTAATAATGGACGACAAGACGACTTCTTCAAGCCAAATGTTGGCGACCTGGTTGTTTATCGTCTGGGTCGCGACAAAGTAATCAATCGCATTGTAGGCATTCCGGGTCAAACTGTATGCCAGTCAAGTCCCGCAACAAATCAAATCGGTTCAAAGGATGAGCCAGTATGTGCTGATGAAATCGCTTTGGCGAGCGAGCATTATTTCGTTTCAGCGGACAATCGCGCGCCAACAAAGATGGGTACTTACTTTCAAAAGAAGATAATTCGCAAAGGTCAAATGATAGGAATCTTACCAAAAGTCGTAGCGAATTGGCCCGATTGGGTAACGCCCCTGTCATACTTAAGATAAATCTCAGGCAAACTACTGAACTAACCCCTCTATTAGCAGTTTCGGGGCTCGACGCGTCAGGACCTTAACTTCACCGACTACTGAATATCACTCCGAACATTTCCGTTTCGAGCACGTAGCACCTTATTGGCCATAAGGTGCTTTTTTCGTGTCTATTTGCATGGCCTTTTTAAAATCAATCGAAAATCAGGAGTATTACACTATGAGTATCGCAACAGATTTG
>JABIFY010000118.1 GCA_018650465.1 Alphaproteobacteria bacterium | reverse complement strand
CTACGATACCCGCCACAAAAAATGCAGTTTCGGCGATTTGGGCCGCGGCAATGTACGGGAAGAGACCGTCAAGGCCGCGCTGAAATTATTGAACCAGATCGTCCGCGCCCGTTGAGGCTATTGACGATCAGGTCATGCCTGCCTGCAATTGATGGCTGGACCGTTATCCTTGTATTGATCTCGCTGGCAGGTCTGCTGGGGCTGGTGATCCTGGTTGGCTCGTTATTGTACTGGCTGCTATCTGCCCGGCTTTTTGATGTGCAAGAAACGCCCTGGCCATTGGTTGCCGGATCAATCATTCAGACATTGGTTATTGTTGGTGCCGTTGAAATTGGCTGGCGACGACGAAAAAAACTGTTGTGGAAAGAGATTGGGTTCGGCAAAACATCATTGCGCATGTTAGCGCTGATCGGTGTGGCCGGTGTTTTACTGGCAGGGGCCATCGAATTCATTGAGCGACAGCTCGACGTCAAACCGGGCGATCTGATCCCGGAACTGATTGCCCCCCAGGGCTTTGTCTGGACACATTTCATTGCCGTCTTGTTGACAGTCGGCCTCCTCGCACCCATCGCGGAAGAACTGATTTTCCGGGGTGTGCTTTATAGCTGGTTACGCACGCGCTTGAATATGTTTTTAGCGATTGGTCTGAATGCTGGCCTGTTCGGTGTCATTCACATGGGCTATCCCCTGCCCTTGATGGTTTTGGTGGCCTTGATGGGGGCTGTGTTTGCCTGGAGTTTTGAAAAGACCGGATCGTTGTGGGTGCCGATTGTTTTGCATATGGGACAAAACAGCGCCGTCGTCATCGCAATTTATGCAACGCTTTACCGAACCCCATAGAGATCATGGGCCCGGTTTTCGAAAGCCTGGACCATGCGTTTGACGGCTTCGTTGAACACGACGCCAATCATTTTTTGCATCAGGCGCGAGCGGAATTCGAAGTCCACATAAAAATCGATGGTCGTCGTGCCATCTTCGTTGCGTTCGAACTTCCAGTGGTTGTTGAGATAGCGGAACGGGCCGTCGCTATATTCCACATCAATACGGCCGGGATGATCGAGTTTGACCCTGGATGTGAACCGTTCGCGGAAGACTTTGTAGCCTATAACCAGGTCCGCAACGATCAAATGCCCATCATTACTACGCACGCGCGCGCCGACACACCAGGGTAAAAACTCGGGATATCGTTCAACATCTGCAACCAGTGCAAACAGCTGCTCAGGCGAGTAAGGCAGTGGTCGTTTTTCTGCGTGGGTAGACATTAATGCTGTGACTACTTACTCGGTTTTTTGTCGCGGTTAGCTCGCAACTGTTCAAAATCATCACCGGCAAAATAAGACGACCGCGTTAGTGGTGTCGCCGAGACCATCAGAAATCCCTTGGCCCGCGCCGCCGTGGCATATTCGGCAAACTCGTCCGGTGTAACAAAACGGTCCACCGGTGCATGGCGCAAAGTTGGTTGCAGATACTGACCGATAGTAATGAAATCAACCCCGGCTGCCCGCATGTCGTCCATGACCTGCAAGACTTCGGCTTTTTCTTCACCAAGGCCAACCATGATGCCTGACTTGGTGAACTGACTCGGGTTCACTTCCTTTGCTTGATCCAGCAGGCGCAGGCTGTGGAAATAGCGAGCCCCTGGACGGATAGTTTGATAAAGGCGCGGCACGGTTTCCAGATTATGGTTCAAGACATCTGGTCCGGCTTCAACAACAGCCCGCAGGGCACCATCCTTGCGCATGAAATCCGGCGTTAATACTTCGATGGTCATGCTGTCGGATTGGGCGCGAATTTCTTCGATGCAGCCCACAAACTGCGACGCACCGCCATCGGCCAAATCATCCCGATCAACTGATGTAATCACCACATGTTTAAGACCCAGTTCTACAACAGCGTCGGCCAGGTTTTTGGGCTCGTCCGGATCAACGGCGTTGGGCTTGCCGGTGGCAATATTGCAAAAGGCGCAGGCCCGCGTGCAAATTTCACCCAGGATCATCACCGTGGCATGGCCATGTGACCAACATTCACCAATGTTCGGACAGGCAGCCTCTTCACAGACAGTATTAAGCTTCTGGGTGCGCATCAGATCGCGTGTCGCAAGGTATTCCTTTGACACAGGTGCCTTGACCCGGATCCAGTCCGGCTTACGTAGAATTTGATCTTTCGCCTTTATGGGTTCAATATTTGTCATAGTCTAAAAGTGTATCGCCCGGTTCAGAGAATCAAGAAC
Source organism: Alphaproteobacteria bacterium (assembly GCA_018650465.1). Lineage (GTDB taxonomy): Bacteria > Pseudomonadota > Alphaproteobacteria > UBA2966 > UBA2966 > JABILA01. Next base: position 78,999 of record JABIFY010000118.1, on the reverse strand, counting down.
TGATTCATGCATGGCTTCGGAAACAGTTGGATGTGGGAAAACCGTGTGGACTAATTCCGCCTCGGTTGTCTCCAACGTTCGGGCAATTGTATAACCCTGGATCATCTCTGTGACTTCAGCACCGATCATGTGAGCACCAAGTAGTTCGCCGGTTTTGTCATCGAACACTGTCTTTATCATGCCGTCAGGCTCGCCCAGGGCAATGGCCTTGCCGTTCGCCATCAGCGGGAAGCGTCCGACCCGAACCTTGTGCCCTTTTTCCGTTGCGCCAGCTTCGGTTAAACCAACACTGGCGACCTGCGGGGAACAATAAGTGCATCCAGGTATGTTGGAATTATCAAAGGGATGAACATCTTTCACGCCGGCGATTTTTTCAACACAGACGATACCTTCATGGCTGGCTTTGTGGGCAAGCCAGGGTGGGCCGGCTACATCACCAATTGCATAAAGCCCCGGCACGCCGGTTTCTGCATAGCCATTTACTGCGATATGTCCACGGTCCGCTTTCACGCCTGCTGTTTCCAGTCCGATATTTTCCACATTGCCGGTGATGCCAACGGCCATGATGACACGGTCCGTAGTGATTTGGCTGGTCTTGCCGTCGCCATGATCCAGCGTCGCCGTGACGTTATTTTTACCACGATCCAGCTTGGTTACCGTGGTTTTGAGATGCAGCTTCATGCCTTGTTTGGTAAATGCCTTATGGGCCATGGCTGAAATTTCGGCATCTTCCACGGGTAAAACCCGATCCATCACTTCGACGACCGTCACCTCGGCACCAAGGGTATTGAAGAAACTGGCGAACTCGATCCCGATGGCACCAGAGCCGACAACCAGCAAAGATTTCGGCATCATGTTTGGCACCAGGGCTTCGCGGTAGGTCCAGATCAATTTGCCATCTGCTTCCAGGCCCGGCAATTCGCGGGCACGGGCGCCTGTGGCCAGGATGATATGTTTGGCCGTGAAGCTGCCCACAGCCTTGCCATCTTTTTCGACATTCAATTTGCCGGGTCCGTTTAGTTTGGCCCAGCCGTCGATCACAGTGACCTTGTTCTTTTTCAGAAGATGACTAACGCCACCGGTTAGTTGCCCGGCGACATTCCGGGATCGTTTAACAATTTTGTCGAGGTCAAAGCTGATATTGTCTGCCGCAAGGCCGAATTCATCAAGGCGCTGAAGCGTGTGCCAAACCTCGGCTGATTTCAGTAATGCCTTGGTCGGGATACAGCCCCAGTTCAGGCAAATACCGCCCAGGTGCTGTGCTTCTACCAGAGCTGTTTTGAGGCCCAGTTGCGATGCGCGAATTGCGGCAACATAACCGCCTGGTCCGCCACCGACGACGATAAGATCAAATGCTGTGTCAGCCATTTCTTGTTCCTAATTTTCCTTAAGTGCCAGCTACAGCAACATGCCCAACGGGTCTTCGATATAGCCCTTGAAGGCCGCCAGCCACTGGGCACCCAATGCGCCATCAACGACCCGGTGGTCACAGCTCATGGTGCAGCTCATGACCGTCGCAACAGACAACGCGCCGTCCTTGACGACGGGCCGTTGTTCGCCAGCACCCACCGCCAGGATTGCGGATTGCGGTGGGTTGATGATAGCGCTGAACTCCTTGATACCAAACATGCCAAGGTTGGAGATTGAAAATCCACCGCCCTGGTATTCTTCAGGCATCAGCTTGCCTTCCTTGGCACGACCAGCGAGTTCCTTGACCTCGCCAGAAATTACCACAAGACTTTTCAGGTCGGCATTACGGACGATAGGCGTAATCAGGCCGCCTTCGATGGCTACAGCAATCGAAATATCAATCGTGTTATATTGAATCATCGCCGTATCAGTCCAGCTGGCATTGACGGCTGGCACATCTTTCAAGGCCAAGGCAGATGCCTTGACGATAAAATCATTGACCGAGACCTTGGAGTCTGGCTTGCGCTCGTTGACTTGTTTTCGCAACGCAAGCAAGGCATCCAGTTCGCATTCGATCGTCAGATAAATATGCGGGATTTCCTGTTTGGCAGCGACCAGGCGTTTGGCGATGGTTTTACGCATGGTGGTCAACGGAATTTCAGTTGGCTCAACTGAGGTTGCCGGAATAACAATTGGTGCTGAGGGAGCCGCCGGTATGGCCGGTGCGGATTTCGCTGTGCCTTGTGCGCCCAGGACATCGGCTTTGACAATACGACCACGCGGGCCCGAACCTTTGACCAGGGCCAGATCAAGTCCACTGTCCGTCGCAATGCGACGGGCCAATGGACTGGCGATGATGCGTTGACCTTCTGCTGCCGAAGCCGCAGGGGCTACCGCGGCGGGTGCCACTGGCGCGGCAACAGGTGCAGCTTCCGTCGTGGGCGCCGGTGCCGCTGGCGCCACAGGTGCAGAAGTGACAAAGCCATCCATGGCAGAGGCGTCTTCGCCTTCTTCGAGCACAAGGGCGATGGGTGTGTTGACTGCCACCCCATCGGTTTCACCTGGAACCAGTATTTTTCCCAGAATTCCATCGTCGATGGCTTCCAGTTCCATGGTCGCCTTGTCTGTTTCAATTTCGGCCAAAACATCACCGGCGATAACTTCTTCGCCTTCCGTTTTGAACCAGCGCGCAATTCGGCCCTCTGTCATGGTCGGCGACAGGGCGGGCATGGTAATGGTTATTGGCATGTTCCCCTCCCCCTATCGGTAACAAACAGATTTTGCGGCAGCAACAACATCGTCAACTGTCGGCAAGGCCAGTTTTTCTAGATTGGCGGCATAGGGCATGGGGACATCCTTGCCCGTTATCCGCAACACCGGCGCATCCAGATCGTCAAAAGCCTGTTCCATCATGACAGCTGCGATTTCAGCGCCGATGCCATTTTGCGGCCAACCCTCTTCAATGGTGACCATACGGTTCGTCTTGCGCACACTGTTCACCAGGGTTTCCGTATCCAGCGGACGCAGGGAACGCAGATCAATAACTTCAGCTGAAATACCTTCTGTTGCCAGGGTATCGGCTGCCTGCAAGGCATAATCAACGGAAATTGAAAAGGCAACGAGTGTTACGTCAGTTCCCTCGCGCAAGATATTTGCCTTGCCAATAGGGATTGTAAAGTCATCCAGAACCGGGACGTCAAAGGAGCGGCCATAGAGCAATTCATTTTCCAGGAAAACCACCGGGTTTGGATCGCGAATAGCAGATTTCAAAAGGCCCTTGGCGTCTGCCGCCGAATATGGAGAGACAACTTTCAAACCAGGTATTTGTGAGTACCAGGCCGCAAAACACTGGGAGTGCTGAGCCCCGACGCGAGAGGCCGCACCGTTGGCACCCCGGAAAACCATCGGGCTCGACATCTGACCACCTGACATATAAAGCGTCTTGGCTGCCGAGTTGATGATGTGGTCAATGGCCTGCATGGCGAAGTTAAAAGTCATGAATTCAACAATGGGTTTCAGCCCACCATAGGCAGCACCAACACCGACACCAGCAAAGCCGTGTTCGGTAATCGGTGTGTCGATCACCCGGCGGGCACCGAATTCGTCCAGCAATCCCTGACTGACTTTATAGGCGCCCTGATACTGGGCGACTTCTTCACCCATCAAAAAGACAGCGTCGTCACGGCGCATTTCTTCTGCCATGGCATCGCGCAAGGCTTCGCGCACAGTCATGGAAACCATCTCCGTACCAACGGGAATATTTTCGGCGGGTGGTGCCACAGCGACTGGTGCCGCTGGAACGGAAGCTGCAGGCTCTGCAGCAGGTGCTGGAACAGTTGGTTCAGCAGCAATCGGCGCTGTCCCTGATGCTGATGCAACAGCATCTGCGGCGGAGGCATCCTCCCCTTCTTCCAGGATGACAGCGATGGGCGTGTTCACCGCGACGCCTTCCGTGCCACTGGCGATCAGGATTTTGCCCAAAATACCATCATCAATGGCTTCCAGTTCCATGGTCGCCTTGTCAGTTTCAATCTCCGCGATGATGTCACCCGAGGTTACAGTCTCGCCTTCAGCCTTGAGCCAGCGTGCCACTGTGCCCTCGGTCATTGTCGGCGATAAAGCCGGCATTAGTATTTGTACAGTCATGATGTTCTAAACCTCGATTAACACGTCGGTGTACAATTCGGATGGATCAGGCTCCGGGCTGTGTTGGGCGTACTCGGCTGCCTCAGTCACGATGGCCTTCACTTCCTTGTCGATGGCTTTCAACGCTACTTCGTCGCTTATTTTCAGGTCCAGCAACATATCCCGCACATGATCGATGGGGTCGCGTTCCTTGCGGACCTTGGCGACTTCTTCCTTGGTGCGATATTTGGCTGGATCGGACATGGAATGGCCGCGATAGCGATAGGTCATCATCTCAAGAATGATCGGTCCTTTGCCATCACGGCAATGGGCAATGGCTTTTTCACCGGCTGCTTTGACGGCCATAACGTCCATGCCGTCGACCTGCAAGCCGGTGATGGCAAAACTTTCACCGCGGCGATGCAAATCCGGTTGGGCCGATGACCGCTTCAGGGCCGTGCCCATCGCATATTGATTGTTTTCGATGACATAGATAATGGGCAGCTTCCAAAGCTCAGCCATATTAAAGGCTTCGTAGACCTGGCCCTGATTGGAAGCACCGTCGCCAAAGAATGCCATGACGGCGTTACTGGTACCCTTGTAGGCTTCAGCGAAGGCCAGGCCGGTACCAATGGGCACATTGGCCCCGACGATCCCGTGCCCGCCATAGAAATTTTTCTCCACACTGAACATGTGCATGGAGCCGCCCTTGCCTCTGGAATACCCACCGCTTCTGCCGGTTAGCTCAGCCATCACGCCTTTTGGGTCCATGCCGCAGGCCAGCATGTGGCCGTGGTCGCGGTAGGTTGTGATAACAGAGTCATCGCTGGACGCGGCAGCCATCAAGCCTGTGACGACGGCCTCCTGACCGATATAAAGGTGGCAAAAACCGCCGATCAGTCCCATACCGTAAAGCTGGCCCGCTTTTTCCTCGAAACGGCGGATCATCAACATATCCCGGTAATATTTTAGGAGCTCGGCACCATCTGGCGCTGCGGCCTTGCGGCTTTTCGATGCTGATTTGGGTGGCCGACCTGCTTTGCCAGCCGATTTCGGCGTCGAAGCTTTTTTGGCAGCGCTTTTTTTCACACCTGAGGTTTTGCCAGAATCTTTGGCCATCAAGACCCCTCCAAATTATTGAATGCCAGCCTGAGAAAAAACTGCGAACGGCGTCAGGCCTGAAGGGATGAAGTCTATCGGGATTTTGCAAACTTCGATATCAAAAAATCGAACAAATTATTTCTTTTATCTCGCTGTTTTTACGCAATAATTTCACAATTAATCTAAATTCAGTTAATTTATCAATCCTGTTTCTCTGGGCTTTTTATGTCTGGTCGCAAGAAATCTCCCGTTTCTGCGTCGAGAACCCACAACTCACCCGTTGAAATATCAAACCAGGCACCATGAAGCCCCAGACGACCTTTGCCCTCGAGTATTGAGACACAAGGAAATGTGCGTAAGTTGGCTATTGAGTGGCGGACCGAGATACGTTCCAGTGCCGTTTGCCGCTCAGCACCTGTCAGCCACTCGTTGTCAGAAACAGAGGCTGCAGCAGGTGCAAGCAATTCCATCCACTTACCAATAAAATCACCCGGTGAAAGGGGTTCTGCAGCTGGATCCAGGGCAGTCTTGATGCCGCCACAACGACCGTGACCCAAGACAATAATATTCTCGACCTTGAGCACCTGAACGGCATATTCAAGGGCCGCTGAGGTTGCGTGCAACTCACCATCTGGCTCGTAGGGCGGGACCATGTTTGCCACATTGCGGACAACAAATATCTCGCCTGGTCGGGTGCTGAAAATCGTCTCGGGTGCTGCCCGCGAATCGCAACAGGCGATGATCATCGTCGCCGGCGTTTGTCCCTGGTCCGCCAGATCCTGATACCTGGCCTGTTCAACGGCAAATTTACCGTATCGAAAATCCTGATACCCGTTTAACAAATCGGTAGGAAAAATAGTCATGTTGGTTTGCCAATATTCATGGGTAATCTCGCCGTCTGTTGTGCCTGTAATATTTATTGCGCTTTTATATTGGGGAACTTGGCCACAAATCGTGATGCATCAGTATCATCAAGCGCAACCCGTATTTGTGCATAATCATCTTCGTCCTTACGGAAAAGAATTTCGCCCTGAGCGTAAAGCCACGCTGATGCCGCACCATCGCTATGGGGAATGGACAACTCAAGTACCTGCCTTGTTGCAGAAAGTCGTGTATCCAGAAGATCTATCAACACATCACAGCCCTGGCCGCTTATGGCAGATATTGCAAGCGCATTTTCATCCATTGCCAGTTGCTGCACCTTGGCAGCGCGGACGTCGTCATCCAGCAGGTCAACCTTGTTACTGACTTCGATCATCCCCTGCTCAACATCATCGCCCAGGCCGAGATCCCGCAGGACCGCCATCACGTCTGTTTTTTGTGCAGCGGTATCTGGATGCACAGCATCCCTCACATGGACAATAATGTCGGCTTCCAGAACTTCTTCCAGCGTCGCACGGAACGATGCGATTAACATCGTGGGTAGATCGGAAATAAAACCCACAGTATCTGACAGAATGATTTTTCGACCACTCGGTAATTCGATGGAACGCATGGTCGGATCAAGTGTCGCGAACAACATATCCTCCGCCATCACGTCAGCGTCAGTTAACCTATTGAAAAGAGTAGATTTTCCGGCATTCGTATAGCCCACAAGGGCGACGATGGGATAAGGCACTTTCTGGCGGCTGGCCCGATGAAGCTTACGCGTCTTGGTCACCTGATCCAGCTCACGACGGATTTTGGCGACGCGCTCGCCAATCATACGCCGGTCAGACTCAATCTGGGTTTCGCCAGGGCCGCCAACAAAGCCAAGACCGCCGCGCTGGCGTTCAAGGTGGGTCCAGGATCGAACAAGGCGGCTGCGGGCATATTCAAGCGCTGCCAGCTCTACTTGTAAGGTCCCTTCTCGCGTCTGGGCTCTTTGACCAAAAATTTCAAGGATCAATCCGGTGCGATCAATGACCTTGCACTCCCAGGCCCGCTCAAGATTTCTTTGTTGAACAGGCGACAACTGACCATCAACAACCACAACATCGACATGCAGTATGGCGATCAAGCCTGTCATTTCCTCGACTTTGCCTGATCCAAACAGTGTTCCAGGTCGTGGTCGGGGCACATTGACTACAAGTTTCTCGGCAATTTCCAGATCAATAGCCAGCGTCAGACCAACAATTTCTTCGAGACGTGCAGCAGCGTCGCGCACGTCTGCGCCAAAGTGGCGGCCTTTTTGCAAATCCGGATAGAGCACGAGAGCTCTGGAAACCGGCTCTTCTGATAATGTCCCTGGTGTACTCGAAAACTCGGTTGGCTTCATATGGTGGTTACATCATTCTGCATCTGGAGCCTGGATTTCTTCAGGATCAAACAATTGTATGGGTGCTGACGGCATAACCGTCGAGATGGCATGTTTGTAAACCAGTTGGACGTGTCCGTCACGACGCAACAGTACACAGAAGTTATCAAACCAACTGATTACACCCTGTAACTTGACGCCATTCACCAAAAACACGGTCACCGGCATCTTGGCTTTGCGGACGTGATTCAAAAATTTGTCTTGCAGGTTCTGGTTTTTATCGGAGGACATTGTTTTTCCCTCTCCATTTTTATTGATTATATTGACCCTGCTGCAGGCCCTGTCGCTTTATTTTCCCCGTCCTGTCCGGTTTGCTGTCGTTTTCGGACAGGTCCTTTCCGTCGATACTATTGTAATCACCCGATTCATTTCAGGTATGGGTGCCATTTCATATATTCGCACACTTATCCTGAACCCTTGTCACGGTTTAAGCGAAACAACGTCAGTAGTGTAATCTTCATATTGATGACTGGCTATACTCTCGTTACGTTGTTCACCGAATGGTGTTTTCGATCAACGATTGCGAAAACCGCTTAACGCCTGGATATCCTCGGAAATGATTATCTGGCGCTTTGATTTGCTTCAATAGTTCGATAAAAAGGCGGTCAAACAATGGATTTGGTCATTCGAACAAGCGAGACAGTGTATTGCCTTCCTTAACTGCTAATATTCGAGGCGACATTTTCGGAGGAATCACCGCTGCGGTGGTTGCCCTCCCCCTGGCACTTGCTTTCGGTGTTACTTCGGGAATTGGCGCAATTGCCGGTCTGTATGGCGCAATAGCGGTTGGTTTTTTTGCGGCTGTTTTTGGCGGAACCAAAGCCCAGGTGTCCGGTCCCACTGGCCCCATGACGGTTGTTATGGGGGCGATCGTCGCTGATCACGCCGGAAATTTGCCAGAAGCTTTTGCCATCGTCTTTCTTGGTGGTGCTTTCCAGATACTGTTCGGTTTGCTGAAAGTCGGCAAATACGTTTCTTATACCCCCTCCTCTGTTGTCTCGGGCTTCATGTCCGGCATTGGGGTCATCATTATCATTATCCAGACCCTGCCATTTTTCGGCCTGCCTTCAGTCGCTGGTGGCCCGTTGGGCGTCCTGCACGCCTGGCCGACGCTGTTTGGCGATATCAATTCCAGCGCCCTGATGATCGGAATTTTCTCACTGGCCGTTGTGATCGCCTGGCCCAAACGGCTACACAGGATCTTGCCGCCTGCGCTGGTTGCCCTCACGCTCGGCACGCTGCTTGGCACCTTTGTGCTTCAAGGTGCCCCAACGATCGGTCACGTGCCAACCGGATTCCCGGAACTTTATATTCCAGTGTCCCTGATTGGCAACTTGCCGTCCCTGCTGCAGCCAGCCCTGATTCTGGCCCTGCTGGGTTCAATTGACAGCCTGTTAACTTCGCTGGTTGCGGATTCGATTACCCGCAGCCGCCATAGATCGAACAAAGAGTTGATCGGCCAAGGCATCGGCAACATGATATCCGGCCTGATCGGTGGACTTCCAGGTGCCGGGGCCACGATGCGTACCGTCGTCAATGTCAGGGCGGGCGGGCGGACACCGCTATCCGGCGCCTTGCATGCGTTCGTGTTATTGGCCCTTGTCGCAGGACTTGGCCCCCTGGCGGAAGATATTCCATTGGCTGTCCTGGCTGGAATCCTGATCAAGGTCGGTTGGGACATCATTGACTGGGGTTATCTCAAACATGTCCACCGGGCCCCAAGGGACAAAGTTTTGGTAATGTTTGTCACGCTTGGTCTGACGGTCTTTGTCGACCTGATCACGGCGGTGGCTGTCGGACTGATATTGGCCGGTTTTGTCACCGCGAAATGGATGGAAAAAGAGGAATTGAAAGGCATCACATCCCTGGCGCTGCCGCAGACAGGAAGTGCCCTGAGTGATGAAGAAAAAGCAGCGCTGAAGGGTTTTGATGACCGCATAGCCATCGTCAGCCTTCGAGGCCGCTTTTCCTACGCTTCGGCACGCGAGATGGTTCAACATGCCACTGCCATGAACCTCGGATATAAAGCCGTGATTTATGACCTGACCAACACAGCGCATATGGACACGAGTACTGCACTGGCAATCCAGGAACTGTTGTCCTCAGCCATGAGTAAATCAGTTTCCTGTTATATCACCGGGCTTTCCGGGACGGCCAAAGACACGCTGGAGTCACTTGGTGCACTCGACGCCTTGCCCTCTGGACACGTATTGCCAACTCTTCTGGGTGGGATTCGCAAAGTCACACAGACGTTTGAAACCTGATATAGCTGGTTCCATAAATGCTGTCTGACTTTTGGCAAATATTTTCAAATTCCAGATATTTTTTATATTAAATTGTCATAATTGAATTTATTATATCGATAACAACGATAAACTGTTTTACCCGTCGCCAAATGGAAATGGCCTTGTTCTGCTTGATCCAAAAATAGCTACAAAGAATTACTACCCCCTATTGAAGACTTCATCTAATCAAAGAAAATGTGCCAAAACAAATTTTAGTCCGCGTAAAAGACGAGAGTGCAATGGTTAAAAATCTGGAACGAATATATTACGCTGAAGATGAAGACGACATCCGATTTATAGCAAAAATGGCACTAGAAACATTTGGTGGCTTCATTGTGGACGCAAACGAATCCGGCGTTGGAATTGTTGAGAATGCGAAGGTATTTAAGCCAGACATTTTTTTGCTCGACGTGATGATGCCCGATGTTGATGGCGTTGCTGCGTTCAATGCTCTCGCTGGCTCGCCAGAATTAAAAAGCATTCCAGTGGTTTTCATGACAGCAAAGGTGCGTCCCGATGAACTCGCCACGTTCAGGGAGATGGGTGTCTCGGACGTTATCGCCAAACCATTTGACCCCAAAGACCTTGCCGCAAATCTGATTAACATCTGGAAGCAGCTTGATGAGTAGTGATTCCTATTACGCCACGATGGCTGCGATGCGAGATTCTTTTCGAGAGAATCTTCCTGCAAGGATTAGTGAAATTGAATCTGCTATTTCGACAGCCAAAGCTGACGATATTACCGGTGCATCCGGATCACTGGATCAGTGTCATGCCCTGGCACACAAGCTTGCCGGGGCAGCAGGGACATTCGGGTATTCGGATATTTCAAAACTGGCCCGAGCTTTCGAAAATCAGGTCAAGGAGTACTTCGATTTCGTTCAACCACTGAGCGATGATTGCTGGAGCACCCTGCACGACTTCCTGACTGCTATGAAATCTTCGGCTGCTGAAGATGCCGAAAGTGATATCTTTACCAAGCCTGACTGGAGTATGAGTTCGACAGAATTTGGGTTGAAGGACAAGGCCTCCAAATCAGTCATTCTGATCGATGATGATGTCCAGGCGACGGAAGCGCTAAGATTGCAATTGGCACATTTTGGCTACTCGGTCATTGTTGACCATGACCACCACAATCTACCCGAATTACTGAACAAGCATCGCCCAAGTGCTGTCATCCTGGATATCGCATTTCCGGGCGATCCACTGGGTGGCATCAACATCGTAAAATCATTGCGGGAAGAAGATAAACTTCACTGCCCGCTGGTTTTCATATCTGTTCGTGGCGACCTTGAGGTCCGTCTGGCGGCCATCAGGGTTGGAGCCGATGGATATTTCACCAAGCCATTTGAATTAATGGATTTGTTGCAAAGCCTGAGTTCCCTGATTACACCGGAAGAAGAAGAGCCCTATCGCGTGGTTCTTGTTGATGACGACCAGGAAGTGGCGACTTTCAATGCAGCTGCCCTGAACGAAGCTGGAATCGTTACTGTTGTTGTCACCGATCCGATGAAAGTGATGCCGCCTATTCGTGAATTGCGACCAGATCTGATCCTGATGGATTTGCAAATGCCTGGGTGCACCGGATTCGAACTCGCCAAATCTATCCGTTTTGACAAAACATATGTGCAAACACCGATTATCTTTTTGACCGGTTCTGACATCGCTGATGCATGGTTGAAGTTCATCAAATCCGGCGGTGACGAATTGCTGCGCAAGACCATTTCAACACAGGAACTCGTCGCCATAATCCACGCCCGCTGCAAACGATCTCGCCAATTGCTGACAGCGATCAATGAATTCAAAATGAGCGAAGCACGCTTCAGGTCGGTTGCCCAGACGGCCCAGGAAGCCATTGTCACAACAGACGTGGACAACCGAATTGTTTTCTGGAACAAGGCCGCAGAAAAATTGTTTGAATACAGTCATGAAGAAATAGTTGGGCATAATTGCAGTATTTTGTTCGCTGATGACACGCGGCCTGGTTCAAAATTCCGGTCTGGAACATACGAAAGCGAAATCAAACGTCGTGACCAAAATCTCGTACCCGTCGAAATTTCAACGTCGGACTGGACTGTGATCGAAGATTCTTTTGTGACTTTTATTTTCCGGGATATTACAGAGCGAAGAGACAGTCGGGATCAATTGATTGCAGCAAAAAACGATGCTGAAAATGCCAATCGTGCAAAATCCGAATTTCTTTCGGCCATGAGCCACGACCTTCGAACCCCCCTGAACTCTATCCTTGGGTTTGTAAGTCTATTGATTTCTGACAATGATCCTCCTCTGAGCGAAGACCAGATTGAAAGCCTGAATTTTGTCAAAGGTGGCGGTGTTCATTTGCTTGACCTGATTAATCAAGTGCTTGATCTGTCAGCAGTTGAAACCGGAAACATCACCCTGAATCTGGAGCCCATCATTCTTGAGACAATGATCAAGGATTGTGTTGATCTGGTTTTGATCATGGCAGATACGCGTGACATCACAATCGACATCAAAAACACCGATCCGACCCTTGCAGTTATAGCAGACAATCAGCGACTAAAAGATGTCATTCTCAACTTGCTTTCAAATGCAGTAAAATACAACCACGCTAGTGGTCACATCACAGTCGAATATGCCGAAAGTTCAAGTGGCCGGGCAAAAATTTCGGTGATAGATACCGGTCCAGGAATCCCTGCGGAAAAAATTGACCGTCTGTTTGTTGCCTTTGATCGCCTTGATGCTGAAACAACAGAGACAGAGGGCACCGGCATTGGTTTGACCATAGTGAAACGATTTGTTGAGCATATGGACGGTGCTGTTGGCGTCAGCAGTACGGTTGGAAAAGGTAGCCGGTTTTGGCTGGAACTGCCTCTCGCGGGCGAAGGTCAGCTCGACAAATCTGGATCAGTGGCCGGATCCGACATGATTATTGGCATCCCTGTTGAGCAAATGGTCAATCGGTCACTGGTTGTTCTTTGCATCGAAGACAACATAGCGAACATGCGCTTGTTACAACGTATTTTTTCCTCTCGCCCGAAATTCAATATGATTGAAGCATACAGCGGCGAAGAAGGACTTGAAGTCGCGTTGGCCGAATTGCCGGATGTCATCCTGCTTGATATCGGGTTGCCTGGAATGGATGGTTTTGAGACGCTTGCCAAACTGCAATCCATGCCGAATTGCAAGGATATACCAGTGATCGCACTTAGCGCCAACGCCATGAAACATGATATCGAAAAAGGTCAAGAAGCAGGGTTTTTCGACTATTTGACTAAACCCGTTGTCATTGACGAACTCGTATCTGCCATTGACAAAGCCGTCGAAAAATAACCTGCCATCCGGCAAGATACATCTTGATTTAGCGCCGCCAGAAAGAAGGGCTGAGCAAAACCAGCACAGTCAAAAACTCCAGTCGGCCAAGTATCATCGCCACAATCAAACTCAGTTTTGCGCCGAACGACAAATCTACATATCCTGCACTGCTTTCAATCAACAAGGTGCCGTCACTCAGGCCAGAATTTGAAATGACCGCGACAACCATGCTGATCGCGTCTGTAAACTTGACGCCAAACAACGCCAGTACAATGGCCAGACCGACAATTGTCAGCAGGTATATACAAAAATAGCTCCAGATAGCGTGCAAGGTAGCGGTATCAATTGGTCGGCGTCCATACTTCAGAGCGACAACACCGTGCGGATGCGCCAAACGCCTGATTTCCCGTCCGGCCATTTTAATCAATGCCGTAAATCGCAATAACTTAAGTCCACCTGACGTAGACCCTGCTGCACCACCCGTAAACATCAACATCAACATCAACATTATGCCTGCGACAGGCCATGAGTTGTCCGTCAGGCTGACAAAACCTGATGTCGTCAAGGTCGAAGTCGCCATAAACAACCCAGCAAGAATACGGTCGCCACTTATCTCTCCAGACATCCAGGCAATTGCCGTCAAGGTTACGCCCGCCATAAGGATCATCCCGGTAAGAACCCGTATCTCCACATCGTCAGTATATGTCGAAATTTTGCGCCCATGCAGCACTGCCCAATGCAAGGTGAAATTGACGGCACTGGCGAGCATAAAAATGATCATGACCAGTTCGATCAATGGGCTTGAAAAAGCTCCGATAGATGCATCCCGTGTTGAAAATCCTCCACCAGAAATAGTGCTGAAGGCATGGGCAACAGAATCAAACACGGTCATTCCCGCAAGCCAAAGCAACAGGACGCACAGGATCGTCAACAGACAATAGATGCCACCAATAGATTTCAGCGTCTGAACGATCTGAACCGACATCGCTGTCCGCTCCCCCCGGGGCATGGCACTTCGAAAAAACTGCATGCCTCCGCCACCCAGATAAGACAGCAACACAACGACCAGAACAATAGTTGCCAAGCCGCCCAGCCATTGCATCAAGGCGCGCCAGATCAAGACTGAATATTCAGTTATATCGAGTTGATGAATAACGGTAGCACCCGTCGTTGTAAAACCGGAAACGGCTTCAAACCAGGCATCAATTCCGGTTTCAACAACGCCGATCTGGTACAGCGGCAGCGCACCAAATGCCGGCACCACAGTCCAGATCAAGGTCGCAGAGAAAAAACCTTCCCGACGACGCGGTGCTTGTAAGGCAACGCCACGGGTTGCAATAACGATGGCACCGCTGGCAAAGGCTGTCAGCAACGCAGATAAAAGAAAAACCTGGGACTGGTCAGTTTCACCGTAACCATAAGCCACCAAAGAGGGAACCAGCATGGCAAGCGCCAACACGCCAAGCGCCCAACCAAGAGGAAGAATAGCCGAGGCGAAAAACATAACTGACGTCGAGACCTAGAAAAATTCCAGGCGCACAGTGAACATTTTTTCAACTTGTTTCACTGTATCGGCCACGGTAAACATCACGATTCGATCATGCGCCTGAATGACTGTTTCACCACGCGGAATGATAACTTCTTCGCCTCTTGCAATCGCACCAACCAACATTCCAGACGGCAAATCAATTTCGTTCAGGGGCACGCCAACCAGTGGCGAAGTCTCCAGGGCTTCGGCTTCAATGACCTCTGCCAAACCGTCTGGCAAGCTGTGCACACTTCGGATACGCCCCCGACGCACATGTTCCAGAATTCTGGACACTGTGATCGCCCGCGGGTTCACAACAACATCGATACCAAGCGACGTAATCAGAGGCCCATAGGTCGCATTGTTGATCAGCGTAATGGCGCGCTGACAGCCGGCCCGTTTTGCCAATAATGATGAGAGAATATTCACCTCGTCATCATTTGCAACAGCAACAACGGTGTCAGCAGACTGCACATTGGCCTCCTCGATGATTTCCTTGTCCAGGGCATCGCCATGCAATACGACAGTCCGGTCGAGTTGTTCCGCTACAGCCTGGGCCCGCTCCTTGTTAATCTCAATCATTTTTGGACTGACGTTGGGGTAATCTTCTTCCAAAGCCTGGGCCAGGAACAAACCGACGTTCCCGCCTCCGACAATCACGATCCGGCGCGCCTCTTTTTCTTCGTGGCCGAACGCCGCCATGGCGCGTGTCAGGTGGGCTGTCTCAACAGCGAAATAAACTTCATCGCCATGTTCCATAATTGCGTCGCCACCGGGCACAGTTACTTTACCGTCCCGAACGATACCCATAATCCGAATATGCAAATCAGGAAATAGTTCAGTTAATTGACGAAGAGCCGTATCGACAATCGGGCAATCTTCATCGATCCGCACGGCAATAACGCGGATTTGATCATCAGCAAACGGGATCATGTCAATCGCACCAGGCACTTGCAAGCGTCGCGTCACTGCGCGGGCGATTTCTATCTCGGGTGAAATAATGACATCGATGGGTAGATTGTCGCGACTAAACAGATCGCGCCAGATAGGCTGCAGATACCCCTGCGCCCGAACCCGCGCAATCTTGGTCGGTACATTGAACAGGGAATGGGCAACCTGGCAGGCAACCATGTTAACTTCATCCGCAAATGTCACAGCAACAATCATGTCAGCGCTGCCAGCACCGGCCTGCTCCAAAATATCCGGACGCGAGGCATGACCAACAATAGCCTGAACGTTCAACTGATCAGAAACTCTTCGAATAAGATCTGCTGACTGATCAATGACCGTAACGTCATTGCTCTCGCCAGCAAGATGTCGGGCAATATTGAACCCCACTTGTCCGGCACCACAAACAATCACTTTCATGTCTGATTAACCCGTAATTTCAACATTTCCAAAACTTCTCCTGAACGTTTCAGGCGCGCTCATTGCCACCCAAACCCAGTGACTTGAGCTTGCGGTGCAACGCTGATCTTTCCATACCGACAAACGAAGCCGTGCGTGAAATATTTCCGCCATACCGACTGATTTGCGCCTGCAGATAATCCCGCTCGAACGCTTCCCGGGCTTCACGCAAGGGAAGATTGATCAATTCAATATCACGTCGACCGCCCGCAGGCATCCCGGACCGCTTGTCCCCTAGCTCCGGCGGCAACATGTCAATTCCGATGGCGGTATTCGCATCTCCCGGTGCCATTATCAAGAGCCGTTCAACAAGATTTCTGAGCTCCCGAACATTGCCTGGCCATTCATGGGTCTGTAAATCGGCCAATGCGTCGTCAGATACACGCCGCACAGCTTGCCCGGTCATATCAGATGCACGTTGCATAAAATGGCGGACCAGTTCCGGAATATCTTCTACCCGTTCGCGCAATCCAGGTACCTGCACAGGAACAACAGCCAGACGATGATAAAGGTCTTCCCGGAACAGATTGTGCTTTATCTGCAAAGACAAATCGCCGCTCGTTGCGCTGATAACACGTACATCGACTCTGATTGTCGTATCCCCGCCAACTCGTTCAAAAGTCTGGTCCTGCAAGACGCGTAATATTTTTGCCTGGGTTTCGGGCGGCATGTCAGTGACTTCATCCAGAAACAGTGTGCCACCGTGGGCCTGTTCAAAGGTCCCGATCCTTGGTCCAGGCTCGTCGCCAGAAGTGCCTGCTTCAACACCAAACAGTTCAACTTCCATGCGGTTCGGTGCCATGGACGCCGCATTGAGTACAACAAATGGTCCCTGGGCACGGCGGGACTGCCCATGCAGCATCCGGGCAACCACCTCCTTGCCTGATCCGGCTGGCCCTGAAATCAGGACACGTGCATTTGTAGGCGCGACTTTTTCAATCGCCGACCTCAGCTGACTGACAGCTGTAGACGAGCCAACCAGTTCTGTTTCCGGTCCGGCCCTTTGCCGCAATTCGCGGTTTTCCCTTTTCAGTCGCGCTTGTTCTATCGCGCGCGAAATAATCATGATCAGTTGATCTGCCTTGAACGGCTTTTCGATAAAATCGAAAGCGCCCCGTCGAATTGAAGACACGGCTGTTTCAATATTGCCGTGTCCACTGAACATGACAACCGGCAAGTCCGGGTGGTCGGCTACAATGCGATCAAGAACTTCCAGACCATCCAGTTCACTCCCCTGTAGCCAGATATCCAGTACGACAAGCGACGGACGCCGTGACGCTACGGAAGAAAGAGCCGAAGTACTGTCACCCGCTGTTCGGGTCTCGTACCCCTCGTCTTCCAACAGACCAGCGACAAGTTCACGAATATCTTTTTCGTCATCAACGACAAGAATATCAGCCATGATTGGCAATTTTTTCTTCCTTCAAATCTCGTTTGGTTTCTTCTCGCTTTGCACTCTGAAGACTGGCCCCGGAATTAAATACCAGTTTTACGCTGGCACCACCTTGTTCAGGCTGCGCCAGAACCAGTCGGCCGCCGTGGTCCTCCATCACCTTTTTGACAATAGCCAATCCCAGACCAGTACCTTTGTCACGGTGGGTTACATAGGGCTCGGTAAGACGGTGTTGATCCTGTCCCGGAAACCCCGGCCCGTTATCGATAACTTCAACAATGGTTTCGCCATCTTCTTCCACTACAACAATCTCAATTTTGCCATCAGTGTTGTGAGCCTCCGTCAGGGCATCGGCGGCATTTTGTAATAGATTGGTCAGGGCTTGAGCGACCTGGCGACGGTCGCAACTCAAGTACACACCAACGTCAGGTAGTTTTGAATCATAGCTGACTTCAGGATGAGCAACCTGCTGCATAAAGACAGCTTCCTGAACCAGTTCATCAAGTTTCTCGGTCTCAAACTTTGGCGATGGCATGCGGGCAAAGGCAGAAAATTCATCAACCATTCGTCCGATATCACCGACCTGGCGGATGATCGTATCCGTGCAATTCGTGAAAACTTCCGGGTCTGATGTCACTTCCTTCAGATATTTGCGTTTCAGGCGTTCCGCCGAAAGCTGGATCGGCGTTAGCGGGTTTTTGATTTCATGGGCGATTCTACGAGCAATATCGGCCCACGCTGACGTTCTTTGAGCCGCAACCAGTTCCGTGATATCGTCAAAGGTCACCACAATGCCCTGTTCCCCGGACCGGTCTCCGACGATCCGGACCAAAAGGATATGCGTTCGTCCCTTGCGCACCAGGTTGATCTGTCCTTCAGCCCGCCGCGAGGCCCGGTTTTGCGCTTCACCCAGCAATTCTTTCATTTCCGGCGCAACTGCCGACAATGGCTCGCCAATGATATCTTCCATCGACGTTTCCAAAAGCTCCAATGCGGATCGGTTGGGCAGGTTGATGCGTGCCTCGCTGTCCA
This sequence comes from Alphaproteobacteria bacterium, assembly GCA_018650465.1. GTDB lineage: Bacteria > Pseudomonadota > Alphaproteobacteria > UBA2966 > UBA2966 > JABILA01. The sequence continues at coordinate 60,625 of JABIFY010000118.1, read as the reverse complement.
GCCCGATGACACCTGCCGTAACGCCCGATAGCACGGCTTCAGTAAATCTGCGCCGGTCATCAACGGTTTGATTGGCCTGCATTAGTTCATGTCGCTGGGCTTCCAGTTGATCAGTCATACGGTTGAACGCTCGTGATAACATACCAACTTCATCATCCACCGGCCCCTCCGGTACGCGCACTGCCAGATCGCCATCCCGCACCCGTTCGGCTGCACCGACCAAACTGGTAACCGGCCCAACCAGGCGTCCGGCGAAATTCAAGGCAAACCAGATTGCTGTTAACAAGAGAAGCACCGCCACAACCAGGAAAATCAAGGCCTGGGTTATCTGAATGCGCGAGCGGTCACCTTCCATACGCCGGTAATCGTCCGTAGCTTGCTGAAGTTTCTGTTTGTGCCCCAAAACCTGCGGATCAATAAACCGTCCAACATAGAGGAAGGCATTGTTCAAACCATTGAGGCGGACAAGCGCACGCAGGCGATCGTCGTCATCATTGGTCAGAATTACAACTTCACCATTTGCCGCTTGCTCAAGCGCCTTCCTGGGCACACCTTCGTTCATGATCGTGAAAGCCAGGGGCGTGCGGGCAATAATCCGGCGCGATCCGTCCACGACAACCGCTTCAGTCAGAGACCGGGTATCTGCCTGAACCGTAATCACCGTCGTCAGATTTCGAGGATTGTTGACCAATTGTGGTGCCAGGCGATTAATGACCGCAGCCATGCCCAGGGCATCCGCCTCAATGCCTCTGCGATGCTCGCGGGTATAGGCAGCTGCAACAGCGATAGAAGAGTTCAGCGCCGTCTGAATACGTGGCTGAAACCAGGCCTCAATACCGAAATTAAGGAACAATGCCGAAAAAACGCCGACAACAATTGCCGGTGCAACAGCCAGTAGACTAAAAATAAGGACCATACGTGTGTGCAGCCGGGAGCCTGCGGCCCCCCGCCGACGTGCCATCCACAGATTTACCAGGTTGGTCGCCACCAGCACGCCCATGCCCAGCAAAATCACACCATCGATGATCAACAGGGTCAGAATGTTCGACTGATCGGCACCACTTGTTTGTGACGTCTGGGTCAAGGCACCATAGGTCGCTATGCCGGCAATAATGGCGGCAATCGCCAACATATACGCCAGCTTCCGCGCCAAATTGATCCGGCGAGCCCAGTCAAGTAACTGCGTAAACAACACGTTGTGAGACGTGCCTGTATCCACTGTCATGTTAAACGGCGCCCGATCTATTCATTTGTAACAGCCGTTCGACCCTGGATGCCAAACAGCATTACGATTCAACTGAGGCTGAAAAGTCACAAGAGTTTAGCATATTGTTGCGAAAATACATCACTTGAGCGGCAGAAAACGTGAGCGACCTCACATACCGAATTCGGTTGCACCCCAGTAGCGGGCATTCAGTTTACCCATAAGTATATCGTGCTGCGCACCCAGACACTGCCTGAGTGACGTTGCGCCACCAAAGGTGACATCATGGCAACGATCAAACTTCTTTTTGGCCTTTGCCAGAACTTTGGCATTAATGTCCGAAACACCTTTGAGACCGGTTTTCCAGGCCGCATTGCGGATATCGTCATGCGCTCGACCCAAACGGGGGAGTTTTCCACCCACATGGGCCAGTAGCTGGGCCGCAGCGACATTTTTACCCGCTGTATCAACCAGTTTGTGTCCCATGTCGCGCAATGTTCCAAGCGCTGTCTCGATATCCTTTTGAGTCAGCGGTCTGGGGTCACCCGCCCAGGCTTCGGGGATCAGCGAGACTTTATGACCAATTTTCAATGAGACCGATTGATATTTTCGCGCATACAGCCATTCAACATCAACACCGATCTGGACCGCTGAATGGCCACGCAGTGCCTTGATTTGAAGTTCGGGATCGGGAACAACGATTGTGTTGCCGTCATCCGTCAAGGCAATCAGTTGTACGCCCTCACCTCCCGCTGGATGATAGCTGGTGCCCGCTGTCGGCGACATCCGCCATTTTTGCAGGCAAAAGACCGATGCCTCAGTTGCACACAGGCCATTTTCACATTTCATGGGTAAGGGTTCGGCGCTCGCGACCAGACCAAGGATTTGGGGTGCCGCCTGAGAAGGACGAGAGGCAAGCAAAAACAGGCTCGCAATAACAAGAGCCGCCAATAACCAGTTTAGCACCCGGGGCTGTACTTCTTCACGACGGGCGATGGCGCGCGCCCTTTTTGACATCAAAGACTGCCTTGAAATCCGGTTTGGTCCCGACATAAAAGGTCTCCTTCAGATTCATTAATCTGCATATCAGATCGTGACACGATCAAATCAAGGGATCAATCCTTGATTTGGCCTGTCTCGAACTTGTGAATGACGCCTGTTTCCAACAAGTACTCTTTCCCGGGGAACCACATTTGATTGTGTGTGGCCTGAAAAACATCATCCAGAAAAGACTGGCTAACGCCGCGGCTGGCGTAATAATCCAGGTCAATTTTCTGTTCGGACTTCGGATCGACGTAGGGATTAAAATAGATACTGTCCAGGCTGAACTGATGAAACCCCAGTTTCCCCTGGCTTCCCAGCACTCTCGTTTTTCCACCCATAAATGCGGTTGTACAAGCGGACTTGCAGGCATCAATCACAAGAGTATCAAGACCCTTGGCCTGAATAAGATGCGCCAGATTACGTCCCTCTGTTACCCGTCCGCCGTCACTGCTCAATACAATGCCTGTGATTTCTTTATGTTGCCCTAGCAGCTTCGCAAGTGCTTTTGTTACCCCGATCCTGAGGTCGCCTTCAAGCCGAATATAGTTGCCTTCAACGATCAATGTATATTCGCCCAGCAGACTGTGATTCCACGACAGATGGTTTTCGCTGTTGGCCCTGTCTTCCACAAAAAGCGATTGGTACGAATCATGAACAGCAAAACCGGTAAACAAAAGGCTGATGACGATACCAAAATGTGAGGCCATCGCCATGATCTGGGAGCCAAATTCGGAAACGTAGCGATCACTGGCTTTGATTAACCCTCTGATTTGCCAGCCATAAACCAGGATGTGGAAGACAAGGAAATAGGCCCCGGTCAAGGCGATTGCCAATGTGGATCGTTCAATATAGGGCGGGCGCGTAAATTGCTCGGCATAAAGCACAGCAAAACGCAAAAGGACCAGATTGATCCAGAATGACCAAAATAGAGACCTGCGTCCCAGCCAATGATCCTGAATATATTTTTTCATGAGTTGCGCATTACATATGGTCAATGTCGGTTCCAGGACAAATCTCAGGAATTTGCAAATGTTAGGCTGGTCACTACCCTTAACTCGAAAATCAAACCAAATGACAGACAAAATGGTGCTGATAAATCTGACGTTCCGACTATTTTTACATTGCTTACAATTTGCACTAATTTCGAAACGCCGGTTTAGTTCAGCTGTTTTTCCATGCTAGGGTCAAGTCAACAAGACAAATAACAAGGCACACGGCGAAAAGTCGGGCCTGAAAAATCCAACGGGGGATGGTAGTTTAATGTCTGATGCATCGGAACCACTGGTTCGATTCGAATCTGTACAAAAAAGTTATGACGGTGAAATTCTTGTCGTAAAAGACTTCAACCTTGATGTGGCAAAAGGCGAATTTGTTACCATGCTTGGGCCTTCCGGTTCAGGAAAAACAACCTGCCTGATGATGCTCGCGGGTTTCGAGCCTGCCACACATGGTGAAATTTATCTTGAAGGTGTCCCGATTAATAATGTGCCGCCGCACAAGCGCGGCATTGGCATGGTCTTTCAAAATTATGCCTTGTTCCCCCACATGACAGTAGCTGAAAACCTCGCTTTCCCGCTGGAAGTCCGCGGCATGGGCAAGTCTGAAATCAGTGAAAAGGTCAATCGAGCCCTGGATATGGTGCGCCTCGGTGGCTTTGGTGATCGACGCCCGGCGCAGTTATCTGGTGGTCAGCAACAGCGTGTCGCTGTTTCCCGCGCCCTTGTATTTGAGCCCAGCCTTGTGCTCATGGATGAGCCGCTGGGTGCCCTCGACAAGAACCTGCGCGAAGAAATGCAGTACGAAATCAAACATATCCACGAAAACCTGCAGGTAACCTTGGTCTATGTGACGCATGACCAGTCGGAAGCCCTGACCATGTCTGATCGAATTGCAGTTTTTGATGACGGGATTGTTCAGCAACTTGCGTCGCCAAGTGACCTTTATGAAAAACCCGACAATGCATTCGTGGCCGGCTTCATCGGTGAAAATAATCGCCTTTATGGTGAGGTCAAGGAAGTAACCGGAGACTACTGCCAGGTTGAACTTGAAGGTGGTGGTGGTATGGTCAAAGCACTGAACGTCAACACCGGCGGTGTCGGATCACGTACAACTTTGTCCTTGCGCCCCGAACGCTCGACCATTGGCGTCGCCAAGGAACAATCAACCAATTCGCTGGAAGCCAAGGTAGAAGAACTTATCTATCTGGGCGACCACATTCGCAGCCGTGTCAGCTTGTCCGGGAATAATGAATTCATCGTGAAAGTGCCTAACTCTCACGGACATGTTCATCTCAAGGAAGGCGAAATCACCCAGATCGGCTGGGAAGCGGACGATTGCCGGGCGCTCGACGCCTGACAATCAAGAAAGTGTCGGCATTCCGGAAATACCGGAATGCCGTGTCTGACAATAACAAAACCAAAACCAACTCGGAGGATTTTAGAATGAACAAAATGTTGAAACTCTCGGCACTTGCAGTCGCAGGTGTTGCTTTTGCAGGGATGACATCGACTGCCCAGGCAGTTGATCTGAATGTTGTCTCATGGGGCGGCGCTTATACCGCAAGTCAAATGAATGCCTATCATAAGCCCTACATGAAAATGCATTCAGATGTAAAAATTAATTCGCTTGATTACAGTGGCGGCCTGGCTGAAATGCGGGCCCAGACTGAATCAGGTAACGTGACCTGGGATCTGGTCGACGTGGTTTTGTCAGACGCCATTACCGGCTGTGACGAAGGCATGTTCCGTCCGATCAAGATCGACGAGGAAATGGCTAAGGCTCCTGATGGCACCCCTGCTTCCAAGGATTTCCTGGAAGGCACATTGCTGTCTGAATGCTTTGTTCCACAAATCATCTATTCAACTGTTTTTGCTTATCGCGCTGACGCCTGGGGTGGCAAAAAGCCCACCACGATGGCTGACGTGTTCGATACAAAAAATTTCCCGGGCAAACGTACCCTGCAAAAAAAGCCAGTGAATAATCTTGAATGGGCTCTGCTGGCTGACGGTGTTCCACTGGGCAAGATTTACGACGTTCTGGACACAGACGCTGGTAAAGACCGCGCTTTCGCAAAACTTGCGACGATCAAGAAAGACGTGATCTGGTGGACCCAGGGTGCTGTGCCTCCGCAACTGCTGGCCGATGGTGAAGCTGTGTTTGGAACTGGCTACAATGGCCGCTGGTTCTCAGCTATTGCTGAAGAAAAACAACCTTTTGCCATGCTTTGGGATGGTCAGGTTCTTGATATCGATGGCTGGGCCGTTCCTGCCAAAGGCAAGAACGTTAATGCTGTCATGAAGTTTATGAAATTCGCAACTGACACTCAGCGTCTGGCTGACCAGGCGAAATACATCTCTTATGGCCCGGCGCGGAAGTCTTCCGGTCCAATGGTTTCCAAGCACGCAACGCTTGGTATCGATATGGGGCCGCATATGCCAACAAAATATGCCAGCCAGGGTTTCCTCACTAACTTTGCATGGTGGGCTGACAATGGTGACGAAATGACCGAACGCTTCAACGCTTGGCTGCTTAAGTAGAGCAACATTGTTGTTGAAATAAGACTTGATTGACGGTGCGCGGGGCAGAATATTCTGTCCCGCAATCCGGCTTATCATTTGTGTAACCGCATAATAAAAATAATTTAGATTTCGATGGGGGTTGGAATGGCTAACGATACGACTGCGGATGGTGTTGTACTTGCCGCCGATGGATTGCCCCTGAAAGCCAGTTTGACCCGCGCTATGCGCAAGAGCCGTATTCGCGCGTTACTTCTGGTTACCCCACTTTTTGTCTTTGTACTTTTTTCCTTTCTCATTCCGATATTCGACATGTCGATGCGCAGCGTGGATAACTGGCATGTCGGCACCCTGATGCCAGAAACAACAAAAGCGCTGGAGAACTGGGACGGCAAGGCATTGCCGGAAGAACCGGTTTTTGCGGCTTTAATGAAAGACCTGAAAGCAGGTGCCATATCCCGCGAGATCGGCAAGGTCGGCACACGATTAAATTATGAAAAGTCCGGTCTGCGCAGCATGATCACCAGCTCGGCCCGCAAGTCCAAAAAGGTCAAAGAGGGTCCCTACAAACCCATCGTGTTGAAGATGCACAAGCGGTGGAAGGAACTGGAGACCTGGACAGTTATCAAGCGTAATACTTCAAAATTCACCATCGGCTATTATCTGAATGCCGTTGATATGAAGTATGACAATAAAACCAATGATATCGTGATGCAGCCGGAAGACCGCCAGATATATAGCACACTGTTCTTGCGCACATTCGCTATCAGTCTCGCGATCACACTTATCTGTGTTGTGCTCGCCTACCCTATTTCCTATTTGCTGGCGACCCTGCCGACACGCTATTCGAACTTGCTAATGATTTTTGTCTTATTGCCCTTCTGGACATCTTTGCTGGTGCGGACAACGGCCTGGATTGCCATGTTGCAATCGCAAGGGGTGTTAAATGATCTGTTTGTGTTCTTTGGGTTTGTAGACGACGCCAACAGGCTTCAGCTCATACATAACCTGACGGGCACGATCATTGCCATGACGCACATCTTGTTGCCGTTCATGGTTCTGCCCCTGTACAGCGTTATGAAGACAATCCCGCCGAGTTATATGCGGGCAGCGTTGTCATTAGGTGCAAACCCGGTAACTGCTTTTGTCCGGGTCTATATGCCACAAACGCTGGCCGGGATCGGTGCAGGCAGTATTCTCGTTTTCATCCTGTCCATCGGTTATTACATCACACCGGCCCTGGTGGGCGGTACCGATGGCACGCTGATTTCAAACCAAATCGCCTATCACATGCAAACTTCCCTGAACTGGGGACTGGCCGGTGCATTAGGTGTGTTGCTGTTGTTCTCGGTGTTGGCGCTTTACATGATCTATAACAAGATCGTTGGCATCGATAATATGAGGTTGGGATAGTATTATGGCATTACCAAGCTACGCTGGTCCGCTTGAAACCACATGGTATTACACCTTCCGTTTCATATGCGCCTGCATCTTTGTGTTTTTGATTACGCCAATTTTGATAATCATACCGCTCAGCTTTAACGTTGAACCATATTTCACGTTTACGCAGGGTATGTTGTCCTTTGACCCAGATGCTTATTCTCTGCGCTGGTATGAGGACTTCATCAACAACACGCAATGGACCCACTCGGTTAAAAACAGTTTCATCATTGCCATTGCCTCAACCATTCTGGCAACGACCTTGGGAACACTGGCTGCTTTGGGACTGAGCAAACCGCATATGCCGTTCCGGGCCCTGACCATGGGTGTGTTGATTTCACCGATGATCGTACCGTTGATCATTTCCGCAGCTGGCATGTATTTCTTCTATTCCAGCATCGGACTGGATCAATCATTCCTGGGTATCATCCTCGCCCACACAGTCCTTGGCACACCCTTTGTGGTGATTACAGTGACGGCGACGCTGGTAGGTTTTGACAATTCGTTGTCGCGGGCGGCTGCCAATCTTGGTGCCAACCCCACGACATCCTTTTTCAAGATCACCATGCCGCTGATCCTGCCAGGCGTTATTTCCGGGGCTCTGTTCGCCTTCATCACATCTTTTGATGAAGTTGTCGTCGTCTTGTTCCTTGCAGGCTTCGAACAACGCACGATCCCACGTCAGATGTGGTCAGGTATCCGCGAGCAAATCAGCCCAACAATTCTGGCTGTAGCGACTATCCTGGTGATGATTTCGATTGCCTTGCTCACCACATTGGAAATCCTGCGGCGTCGCAATGAAAAACTGCGCGGTTTGACACCTGGCTAACGACCGTTCACTTCCAAACAAAAAAAGCCCGCCGTAAAGGCGGGCTTTTTCATGTGAACAGTAATTTCTCGATGGAATTAGCGACGGAGCATTATCGACGGGGCATTATCGACGGGTAAAGGCATCCGTCACAAAATTACCGGGAACCATGATCATGGCAACATGAGGTGCTGAAACAACGTGGCTTTGCACGTTACTCTCCTGTTTGCGCGCAACCATTTTGGCTGCCTTGCCTGAAAGATAAACCAGGCCGTTCGCAATTGATATAACAACAGGGGAAATGATTTCGCTGATCGTTGCGGCGATACCTGAGTAAGGTGCAACGGAGTTAATTTCATTCTGACTTGCCATGACGGGTCTCCTTTATAAAAAAATCGTCAGAACTTCGGTGCTCTTGAACCCCTCATATACGCCTAAATTTTAGCGATGCAATCCAATAATTTTGCAGGATAGACATGCAAAAAACGCATACGTTCATAGAATATCGAATGTCGCTTTCAGAATATTTATTGCTGCCATGGGCCAGATTTTCAATGATTGGACTGAATCTGGCTATTTTTCGACCGGCAGCTTCTTGCTGTTCCAGGCCATCATGCCACCCTTAAGCACAACAACATTCTTGAATCCCACGTCGCGCAGCATGCGCGCAGCCCGTGGTGACCGGTTATGGGTCCGACAGATCGTGACGATCATTTCGTTTTTTTGCTGGTCGCTGGCTTTGCCCAGGCCAAGAATCTCTTCCGCCAGATTCCCGACGGGTATATTTACCGCGCCTTCAATGTGACCAAGGTTGCCCGTGAACTCACCCTCGCTACGCACATCGATTATCTTGACGTCATTGGTCTTCATTTGCTCTGCCAGTTCCTCCGGCGTCACAGCTGCCCCCATCATGCGTTGGCGCAAAAAGTGAAACCCGATAAGGGTAACTGCAATAAAGATAATCGGTGTAAAATCCTGAATTTCCAACGGTAGGCTCCGGAATTGGTTTTAAGAAATAACGTTCACGTATCACACATCTGCCAAACATAACAATATTACAATATTATTTGACATAATCAATTAATTACTTGACTATAGAACAGCTCATGCAAACAGGTTGAAAATGCCAGAACCCGTCAAAAAAACCAGCATCGAATCGCTCAGGTCGTTTAACCGTTTTCATACGGCACAAATCGGCGTGCTTCACGAAGGATTACTGAATAGCAAATTTCCATTGGCTGAAGCCCGCGTAATTTATGAACTGGCCGCGCGTGGAGAGGCTACGGCCAAAGAACTCTGTCACGATCTTTCGCTGGATCCCGGTTATCTGAGCAGAATGATACGGGGCCTGACGACAAAAGGCCTTGTGGTCAAGCATACTGTTTCCGAGGACCGACGAAAATCAAACCTCAGTCTGACAGATGCCGGTAAGGCCGAATTCGCAATTCTGAATGCTGATTCCATTGCAGCCAATGCACGGTTGCTGGAACACCTGACAGAACAGGACCAGGACCGCCTGACAGAGGCCATGACGCGCATTCAGACCCTGCTCTCACCTGTTAACAACAGCGGTAAGACCTTCATGCTACGCCCTCACAGGCCAGGCGACATGGGGAAGGTTATTAGTCTGCACGGCAGTCTTTACGTCGAGCAATTCGGCTGGGATCACACCTTTGAAGCCTTGGTCGCGAAAATATCGGCGGAGTTTCTCGATAACTTTGACCCGGAAACGGAATGTAGCTGGATCGCTGAAGTCGATGGTGAATTCGTTGGCTCGGCTTTTGTTGTCCGGGTGGATGACAAGATTTCAAAGTTGCGTCTGATGATCATTGATCAAAAGGCCCAGGGCCTGGGAATCGGCAAGGCCTTGTTAAACGAGTGCCTGGGATTTGCCCGGCGTAAAGGCTACAAAAAGATGACCCTTTGGACCAATGACGTGCTGACAGCTGCGCGTAACATGTATGCCAAAGCAGGATTTGAAATGATTGACGAAGAGCCCGGGCGTAACTTCGGCGTTGATCTTGTGTCCGAAATCTGGGAACTGGATTTGTGAGCAGAACCGACTGGCTGGCTATTTTAGCCGGAACAACCAGCGGCATTCTGGTTGGTGCTGCCATGGTCGCAACCCGTTTTGTTATCGCAGAAACGGACCCCGCTTCCCTTGCCCTGCTGCGCTACACTATCGGGACACTGGGTTTGATCATACCGTTTCTGCTTATGCGTCGCATCAGCTTTGATCGCAAGGATTTATTGCCCATCGCTTTGTTGGGAATAGGCCAATTCGGTATTTTGATTGCCTTGCTGAACTATGGATTACAGTTCATCAGTTCGGGTCTTGGGGCCTTGCTGTTTGCGACCTTCCCGATGATGACAATGCTGCTGGCAGCGGTCCTGCGGCTAGAAGCCCTGACCATAGCCAAATCAGCGGGTGTATCACTGTCTGTCATCGGCATTGGCCTGGCCGTATCGGACAACATCGCCCTGCCGGATCAAATCAGCGGCTTTTGGCCGGGTGTGCTGGTTGTTCTCGCCTCTGCCTTCACTGGTGCAATCTGTTCAGTTTTTTATCGACCTTATCTGAAAAAATATCCGCCACTTCAGGTGAGTGTTTTCGCCATGCTGGCCTCGGTCCTGTTCCTGGCTTTTCCCGCGGCCACGGAGGGTTTCTTTGAAACTGTTCCTGAATTTACTTTTCACGGCTGGCTTGCCGTCATTTTCATTGGCATTGCCTCCAGCGTTGGCTATTACACCTGGTTATATGCCCTGAAACATGCGACCCCGACCCGTGTGGCTCTTTTCCTCTCCCTGGGTCCCATCATTGCGACGGCGCTCGGATCAGCGCTGCTCGGCGAGACGGTATCGGGCATATTCCTGATCGGCCTCATATCTGTGATCGCCGGATTGTGGATTGCACATCTGGATTTTCGACGTCTCTGAAGATGCCCAGTTAGTTGAAATTACTCTTGCGACAATCAAACCAGCCAAGGCGATTCCGGTTTAAACGGAATAGCTTCTGCTTCATTTATTGGCGCACACCTTGGGCTTAAAGCAACGCTGCGTTTCCGAGAAACCCGGAAACGCTCTATTTCACGCGGATGTGTGCCTTCACCTGATTACAAATTTCAGAACCAGAGTTATATTGATAAAAACAGGAGGTGTACTTTGAAACAATTATTCGCAATTTCTCTTATGGCTGGAATTTTGATGTCGTCACCGGTTCTTGCGGCAAGTTCCGACAGCTCAGACTCAGATACAGCAAATGCCAGCTATTTGTTGGCTGAAAAAGCGGTCAAGGCAAAGAATTACGGTGAAGCTGTTTCATTGCTTGAACCCCTTTTGCGTGATGACAGCAGCAATGCAAATGCGTGGAATTATCTTGCCTTCAGTCATCGAAAGCTTGGGGAACTAAAAAAGGCCGAAGCCGAATACAAAAAAGCCCTTATCCTGCAATCCAATCATAAGGGCGCGCATGAATATCTGGGCGAACTGTATGTCGAGACGGGACGAATGCATCTTGCCGTTCAGCTGCTTGGACGTCTCAAACAAATATGTGGCATCGATTGCGAAGAATATGAAGCGCTTGAGATTGTCATCAACGACGCCAAAGGCAGTTGAAAGCAGGAATCGTGCCCCTCCCCGGCCCTTGCCACCTGACAGATGCTCGATGCGGATCGTGACTTGCCGCCAAAACCCTGACCAAATCTATTTTATTGAACCACCTGATTTCGGAGAGACAAATTGCAGAACACTGCGCCAGAGTTTGCCAGTCGACTACTGGATGTGATCGAGACCGACATTGTGCCACTGACGCGCGATGGTGTTGCAAATGGCAACAAGGTTTTTGGCGCAGCCATTTTGCGAAAATCGGATTTGTCCCTGGTCGTTGCCGGGACCAATTTCGAAACAGAAAACCCCCTGTGGCACGGCGAAATGTCGACGCTTAAATCTTTCTATGAAATGCCTGAAGATCAACGACCTGCCACAACTGACTGTATTTTTCTGACGACACACGAGCCGTGCTCACTTTGCTTGTCAGCGATCACCTGGACCGGATTTGATAATTTTTACTATTTCTTTGGTTATGAAGACACGCGGGACGCCTTCAATATTCCGCACGACCTTAAAATCCTGCAGGAAGTCTTCAAAGTCGAAAATGGTGGATACAAACGCCGCAACGATTTTTGGGAAAGCCATGACCTGATCGCCCTGGCGGGTGATCCGGCCGCGGCCCAGGTTGCACGAATCAAATTGGCCTATGATGATTTATCAGCCACTTATCAGGCTTCCAAATCGGACAATTCGATACCGCTGAGTTGATCTGGAGAAATTTCAGTAAAAGCGTTCTATTCAGGCACTTCGCCGGTGCGAAACATTTCTGCCAGTTTGGCATAATGTTGGGCGCTCTCCGTGATATAAGCGATTTCGGAATCATCCAGTTTGCGCATTAGCCTGGCAGGCGATCCAGACCAGAGCTCTCCTGCCTTGACCACCTTGCGGGGCGTCACCAGGGCACCGGCAGCCACCATGGCACCTGTTTCCACAACAGCACCATCCATCACCGTCGCATTCATGCCGACGAAGCAAGCATCCTGCAGGGTACAGCCATGAATAAGTGCCTTATGCCCCACCATGACGTCTGAACCGATAAAGGTTCCGTGGGTCTTGCGCGTGACGTGAATAACCGAGCCATCCTGAATATTGGTCCCTTCACCGATGCGAATGACCTGCACGTCGGCGCGCACAACAGAATTGAACCAGATACTGGCACCCGCGGCGATTTCCACATCGCCGATGATCACAGATCCACGGGCGATCCAGGCTTTGGGGTCAATGACCGGGCGTTTGCTGCCAAATGGAATAATTGTGCCGCCATTCGACAGCTCAGCCATTTCGTTCATCAGGGTGTACTCTCAAGGAAACAGGGGTTGTTGTTCCAGGCCAAGCGTTTCATCAAGGCCAAAGGCAATGTTCATGTTCTGCACGGCTGCACCCGACGCCCCTTTTACAAGGTTATCAATGGCAGAAATCACTATCGCTCGTCCTGCAACCCGGTCTGCAAAGACATTGATGTCACAGAAATTCGATCCTCGTACATTGGCCGTTGCGGGGCCGACGCCTTCAGGCAAGACCCTGACAAAAGGCTCGTCCGCATACCTGTCTTCCAGGGCGTTGCGCAGGTCATCCACGCTGGAACCTTCGGCCAATTCCACATATGTGGTCGACAAAATGCCCCTGATCATAGGCACCAGATGCGGTGTGAAGGTGACAGCGATATCTTCGCCAACAGCCCGCGACAGTTCCTGGTCAATTTCTGGTCCGTGCCGATGACTGGCAATAGCATATGCGCTGATGCCTTCAGCGACTTCGCCAAACAAGAGATTTTCCTTCAGCGCCCGACCGGCACCGGAAACACCGGTTTTGGCATCAATGATAATGCCCGTTTGTTTGATCAATTTCGCTTCAAGCAAAGGCCACAGGGCAAGGATGGACGACGTCGGGAAACAGCCAGGGCAAGCAACCAGTTGCGCTTCTTTCATGGCTTCACGATTAAATTCAGCCAGCCCATAAACGGAGGCACCCTGAAGATGTGGCGCATAATGTTCATGGCCGTACCATTCAGCATAGGTATCTGTATTCGTCAGCCTGAAATCTGCTGACAAATCAATAACTTTGACATCTTTTTTAATGCCGGAAATGAGATCTTTACGCTCCTCAACAACCAGCTCATCAACCAGGTCGTGCCCGGTCTGGTGCAGCAGTCCGGCGACAATTTCCTGCGTAGTACCATGGGGAAGCGCGCAGAACACAACGTCGACATCAACGCCCGCCCATTCAACATCATCAATCGAGATCATGTCCGGCAGATCAAGCCCAGCCAGGTGCGGCCACACTTGTGACAGAGGCATGCCCGCCTTGCGGTCTGCTGTCAGCACCACGATTTCCGCATTGGGATGGCGGGACAACAGGCGCACCAATTCGGCCCCTGTATAGCCACTGGCCCCGAGTATCGCGATCCTGATCTTGTTTTCAGACATAGTCCTGCCGTTCCGGTTTATGAGTATCAGCCCCCTGATTGCCCCTGTTCTGGCCTACCGTCAAGGGATTATCCTGAAATCAATAAGGTTTCGCAGTGTCACCTGTTTACCTGCCTGAGAAGAAAGGCATAATTCAGACGAACTCATCAACAATATTTAAAGGCCCTCACATGTCAAATGTCATCCAGCTCAATGATCTGGGCGAAGGAATTACCCAGCTCGTCCTCAACCGCCCACCAGCCAATGCCATGAGTGTTGACGTATTGGCTGAGTTGGGTGAAACACTGAACACCCTGGAAACAGACGACGCCGTGCGGGCTGTCGTCATCAGTAGTGCGCTTGGATTATTTTCCGCAGGGCTCGATCTGAAAGAAATCAAGGACTTTTCAACGACAGAACAAACTGCCCTCGTAGACGGTCTAAATGCTGCTTTTAACGGCATTTATGGTTTTCGCAAGCCTGTGGTCGCTGCCATAAATGGCGCTGCTGTTGCGGGCGGCATGTTCTTTGCCCTTTCGGCGGACTATACCGTCGCCAATGAAAAATCCCGTTTCGGTCTGACAGAAATCAAGGTCGGGGTTAATTTTCCGGTGGCACCTTATGAAATTGCCAAGGCCGAGCTGTCTCCGGGTTCTTTTCGCCGGGTTCTGTTAAGTGGCCGGTTGTTCAAGTCAGATGCAGCATTGGAGATGCAGATCATTGACGAAATCGTCGCCGATGATCAATTGCTGGATCGAGCGGTTGCCGTGGCAAAGGAATATGCCGGTAATCCACCCATGGCCTATGCCGCCATCAAACACCAGATCCGGGCCGAGGCCCTCGCAAATATGCAATCAGCCGTGGATAACAAGACGGATGCGACCAGGTCGGGCTGGTTTACGGATGAAACCATGGTGGCAATGGATGCCATCCTGGCGGCAACTTCTGCCAAAAAGTAGTTTCGTAATTCCCATAGTTTCAAGTCCGGCAGATGGCAGCAAGGAACATGTATTTACGGGTGTGAACAAGCGAGCTTGAAACAACTTGGTCGATTTGTAACTGTAAATACAAATAAATCAGAAGGTTCGGGAAATGGGTTCCAAAATTGTCCTTCGACTTGGCTTGGTGGTTGCGTCCAATATTGGGTTTCTGACGCCAAATACTGTTTGGGCGGACACTCTGACTTTCTCCCACAATGGATTGCTGTGTCCCATCGTGTGCGATTCCCCCGAAGGCTCTCGCAATGGCTATGTTCTCGACATACTCAGCGAGATTGCCGCCAAATACGAAACAAAGGTGAAATTTCAAATTTTACCAAAAACCCGTTTGGCGCGAGAACTGAAAAAATCTGACACCGATATTCTTCTTCTGCCCAGCGTGCCCCTGAAGAAATATGGCTTTGCTGCCACAAAATTGCCGATTGTTTATTACTCTATGGCCGTTATGCGCCGAAAAAACTTTCCGTTTAAGTTTACGGGCCTCGACAGTCTGAAAAAAGTAAAATGGGGCGTCGTTAGTGGCGAAAAATGGCGCGGTAAATACCAAGCGCACATCGAAGAGAATAAAGGCATATCAGTGGTCGAAATATTTGGCAGTAAAGCCTATGACAGGGCCTCGGAACTGATCGCCCGCAAGCGGATCGATGTTGTGATCAGCGTGTTTCAAATGCTGGACCTGAAACGCAAAAATTCCCGCTTTGCTGAAGATGTCACAGTCGATCGGACGAATGTATTTGGAAACAGAGTTCCTATCCACGCGGCGTTCAAAAACAATGATTTTGGCAAATTGTGGGCAAATCGAATTGATTCTGGTTTACGCGAACTGAGGAAATCTGGCCGCCTTAAGCAAATTTTCTCCAAATATGACGTTGGAGATGAAGCCGGAATTTCAGCTGCCGATGTTGAAAAGGCTTTCAATTAAGGATCGCGAACCAGCCAGGGCTGTTCCGCTTTTGCCGATAGGTGATTTAGGCTTGTCATTCAGCGTGATATGCAGAAAACTCGCCAAAATATTTAATCCTGACCTGGAAAAAGAAAAATGACGGCTGCCTCTTCCGAACTTCGCTTTACACATCCTGATCGTCAAAGGTTTTTTGAAGATTATCAACCAGATAGCAAATATGTTTTGGGGTCAGTTGAGGTCAACGAACAGGAAGTTCTTGAATTTGCCAAGCGGTATGACCCTCAGTCCATTCACACAACGCCTGAATTCGCAGAAAACGGTCCCTTTGAGGGCTTGATCGCCAGCGGTTGGCACACAGCCGGTTTGATGATGAGTCTGTATGCACCACATTATCTGTCCGATGTTTCAAGCCTGGCCTCACCTGGGATGGATGAACTTCGCTGGCTGGCCCCCGTTCGTCCGGGAGATGTGCTGGATGTAAACGTCCATATCGTCAGCACCAGACGATCATCAACAAAACCGGATCGCGGCGTTGTTAACACTGACATTACGGTCGTCAATCAGCAAGGAATTGTTGTCATGAGTATGCGGGCGGTGAACATGATCCTCTGTCGTGAGACTGCGGTGTTGCAATAGCCTCGACACGTCCTGTTCATTGGTGCATAACCGGGAAAAATCCAAAAACAAACAGATCAGACCGACAAATTATCAGACACAGGGAAACACTATGGAACGCATTTGGCAAAAACATTACGGCGACAAGATTCCTGCAGAAGTTAATATTCCTGCGGATGCAACCCTGTCCAGCCTGTTTGATACAGCCTGTGAGAAACATGCGGACCGCACTGCCTTCTCAAGTTTTGGCGCGACGCGCACTTATGGTGAAGTTCACGCACTGTCACGTAATTTCGCGGCTTGGCTACAGAATGAATTAGGTATCAAAAAAGGTGATCGCATCGCCCTGATGACACCTAATTGCATGGCCTTTCCTGTCGCCATGTTCGGCATCATTGCAGCCGGTGCCATTCAGGTGAATGTGAACCCCCTGTATACAGGACGTGAACTTCGCCATCAGTTGCAGGATGCTGACACTGACACAATAGTTATTTTTACAGGCTCAACACCGGTTTTGGCCGAGGCCCTGGAAGGCACCAAGATCAAGAATATTGTCACCCTGACTCTGGATGATTATCTCGGCGCAGGTATTCCAAGTCCACCAGCTGACGAAAGTCTGACAATCACATCAAGCCTGACTGATGCAACCACCAAAGGTGCGGACCAAACATTCACTGACCCTGGCCTGACAGGCAGTGATTACGTGTTTTTGCAATATACGGGTGGCACAACAGGCCTTTCCAAGGGTGCGGCGCTGACGCATACCAACCTGGTCAGCAATATTGAACAAATTAAAGCCTTCCTGGGTGAGACAATTTCAGAAGATGGTGAAATCGTCATTACCGCCATTCCGCTTTATCACATCTTCGCCCTTGTCGTGAATTGTCTGATGTATGTGTCGGTTGGTGGCACCATTGTGTTGATCACCAACCCGCGTGACATGCCCGGCTTTGTGGCTGAAATGGGCAAGTGGAAGTTCACTGTCTTTACCGGTGTGAATACCTTGTATAATGGCTTGCTGATGACACCTGGTTTCGAAGACCTGGACTTCTCGGCATTGCGCTATTGCCTGGGTGGCGGCAGCGCCGTTCAGGAAGCTGTCTCGAACCGCTGGAATGAAGTGACCGGCCATCACATCTGCGAAGGCTTTGGCATGAGTGAAACCTCGCCAGTTGTCTCTGTAAACCTGGTTCCCGCGCAGTCTTTTTCCGGCACCATCGGCATTCCTGTATCCTCAACCGATATTTCCATCCGGGATGAAGATGGCAAGGAACTGGGCTTTGGTGAAGCAGGTGAATTGTGCATCAAGGGCCCCCAGGTCATGCCTGGATATTGGCGTCAGGACGAAGCCAACAAGGAAGCCTTCTGGCCCGACGGCTATTTGCGCTCAGGCGATGTGGCTGAGCTTTCAGAAGACGGTTTCCTGAAAGTTGTGGACCGCATGAAGGACATGGTGCTGGTTTCAGGGTTCAACGTTTACCCTAACGAAATCGAAGGCGTCGTCGCCATGATGGACGAAGTTGCTGAATGCGCCTGCATCGGGGTACCTGATGATGCCACTGGAGAAGCCCTGAAACTGTTTGTCGTCAAGAAAGACGACGGCTTGACGCCAGAGACCATTATTGAATATGCGCGCAAGAATCTCACAGGCTACAAGGTCCCCAAACAGATCGCATTTATCGACGAAGTGCCAAAAAGCACAGTTGGTAAAATCTTGCGACGTGAATTGCGCTAGCACTTCTTTGCAATTGTGATTTTCTGAATTCGAAATTATGGGCCAGACAAAGTCACTTTGTTTGGCCCCTTTTTTACCGAGGAAGTCGTCATGTCAGAAATGATATTCTGGTTCGAAATTGCCGGGACAATCGTTTTTGCCTTGTCCGGCGCCATGGCAGCCGCTCGCAAGAACCTGGACATTTTCGGCTTTCTGGTCGTCGCCCTGGCGCCTGCCATTGGCGGTGGCACATTGCGTGATTTGTTTTTGGGCCAAACACCGGTCTTTTGGGTCGAGCAAAATGTCTTCCTTTATGTTTGCTTCGCGGCTGCTATATTCACTTTCTTTTGGGCCCATAAAGTTGCCTCGCGTTTTACCCTGTTGATCTGGTGCGATGCCTTTGGCCTGGCCCTGTTCGCGACGCTGGGCACTGAACGCGCCCTTCAGGCCGGCGTCAGTGACCTGGTCGCTGTCATCATGGGTACATTAACCGCCATCGCCGGCGGCTTGATCCGGGATATTATCTGCGGCGAAATTCCCTTGATCCTGCGCAAGGAAATCTATGCCATGGCAGCCATTTTTGGCAGCAGTACCTATTTGTGGTCCTGGAAAATTTGGCAGGAACCATCTCTGGCCCTCGCCATGGGGTTCTTCGCCACCATTGCTGTGCGCGGTGCGGCCATCAAATATGGCTGGAGCATGCCGATCTATAAGCGCACCATCGGTTAAACACCGCCAGATCATTTGAGCACAACCTGAACAGATTAACCTTGAGCAGGTCGGCACTGGTATTGCTGATAAAAGGGTCGATGCCACTGGACGGGCCATTTGTTTCCCCATCATAATCTCCTGGCAATTTATCGGAAAAGCCGGGGAAAAAGAATGTCATCAAACCTGATCAATCGTCGCGTTACCCTTTCCAGCCGACCAAAAGGTATTCCCCAGGCCGAACATTTTTCCGTTGATGAAATCCCTGTACCTGATCTGGTGGACGGTGAAATACTGATCGAAAATGACTACTGGTCGGTTGATCCTGCCATGCGGGGCTGGGTGAACGACCTGCCCAACTATCTCCCACCTGTGGAAGTCGGTGCCACAATGCGATCACTGGCTGTTGGCAAAGTCGTCGCCAGCCGTCATCCGGACTATAGGGCAGATGAAATCGTTATGGGTATGTTTGGCTGGCAACGATTTACGGTCTGCAAAGGTGAAGATGTTGATCGCAAGGTAACAGAAACCGACCTGCCCCCTTCCCTGGCCCTCGGCATCATGGGTCTGAATGGCGTCACAGCTTATTTTGGATTGCTGGATATTTGTGACCCACAGCCAGGTGAAACTGTTGTCGTTTCAACGGCGGCCGGGGCTGTCGGCTCTGCGGTCGGTCAACTGGCCAAAATCAGAGGCTGCAAAACGGTTGGCATCACCAGCAGCGAAGAAAAAATGGCCTTGTGCCGGGAGAAGTTCGGTTACGACCAGGTTATCAACTATCGTGAAGAAAATGTTGCAGACGCTATCAAGACAGTCTGCCCTGATGGCGTGAACTGCTATTTCGACAATACCAGCGGCCCCATCAGCGATGCTGTAATGAGTAATTTGGCTATTGGTGCCCGCATCACGATATGTGGCACAGCCTCAATCGCGGACTGGGACCCGTTACCGCAAGGCCCCCGCGTTCATCGCCAGCTTCTGGTGGCCCGTGCCCGCATGCAGGGGCTGATCGTATTTGACTACAAGGATCGCTATGACGAAGCATATGTCGCTCTGGCGGGGTGGATCAGGGACGGCAAGCTGGCATACAACGAGCAAGTACTGGATGGCGCCGAGGCCGCACCAGATGCCATTGCCATGCTGTATCGTGGTGAGAATTCCGGCAAATTGTTGATCAAGGTCGACTGACGCTGAAGTCCTTCAGCCTGCGGCTTCACAAACCTCGCGTAATGCTGTTGCTGCGGCACTGATGTGATCACGAGAAACGTCCAGGTGCGTCACTGCCCGCAAGCGGGTATCGCTTGTCGCTCCAATTTTCACACCCTTGTCCAGTAATCGCGCTGATACATCTGCGGCGGACAAACCGGTGCCTGAGACATCAAAGTAGACCATGTTTGTTTCGATGTTGGCATCCGGCACATCAATACCAGGGATATCACCTAACAAGTCAGCAAAATGCCGGGCATTTTCATGATCGTCCTGCATGCGGTCAATGTTGTTTTCCAAGGCATAAACACCAGCAGCGGCAATAATGCCAGACTGACGCATGGCGCCGCCATACATGTGTTTGTAGCGAAAGGCGTCATTGATGAAATCACGACTGCCCGCCAGGACACCTCCGACAGGACAGCCCAGGCCCTTGGACAGGTCGATCCAAAGGGAATCAAACGGTGCTGCATAGGCAGAAGCTGGAGTGCCACTTGCCACGACGGCATTTAACAAGCGTGCACCATCAAGATGGGTTTTGAGGCCACTTTCATGGGCCACATCGCAAACGGCCTGTATCTGATCAACCGGCCATATGGCACCACCGCCAAGATTGGCCGTATTTTCCACTGCCAACAAACTTTGCACCGGATGATGACGCCCCTTGGGGCGCAAGGCATCCCGCACCTGATCCGCCGTGAACATACCGCGCTCACCCGTCAAATTTTGTGACATGGTTCCACTCAGGGCCGCCGCACCGCCTGATTCAAAATTCACGATATGGGCGGTTTCGTGCAAGATGATTTCTTCGCCGGGATTGGTCCAGACTTTAACCGCGATCTGGTTGCACATCACACCAGACGGCAAGAACAGCGCAGCTTCTTTGCCCAGCAATTCAGCAACCATGTTTTGCAGCTGATTGGTGGTCGGATCAACTTCTTGCTGTTCGTCGCCAACGTCCGCATTGGCGATAGCCTGGCGCATCTCAAGCGATGGTTTTGTCTGGGTATCGGAATACAGGTTAATCAGGTTTTGCGACATAGTGTTGTATCAGCTCCGGTTTGATTTTTCTTCGAGGCTTTTTGGATTGGCTGGTGCCGCGAAGAACCCTTCGTCGGTCCCTGTACCAAATGTCATGCCGGCTTCGAGCATGGCCGAATCCGGTACTTTGTGCAGCGGCGTGTAACCTGGATGATGGTGTTCAATAACCGGATCATTGCGCGCCGCATTATAGCAGCAAATCAGGGTCCAGCGACGCTTGTCTGATTCATTGGCATCTGACCGGTGCAAGGTGTTGCAGTGGAAAAACAACCCGTCCCCTGGTTCCATTTCGCAATAAACCAGTTCAAGACGCTTCTTTATTTCTTCGAGCCGATCCAGATCTGCCCCCACCTGGGCCCCCGGCGTGATATCGTGATCAATCCGGCCCAACAAGTGCGAACCTTTCAGAACCTGAAGGCAGCCATTTTCCGACGTGGCATGATCCAGGGCAATCATCACACTGGCCATTTGCGGCTCAAGACATCCGTTATGGTACCAGTAGCCATAATCCTGGTGCCACTCCCAGGCACCCCCCTCACGGGCATTCTTGGCCGTCAGCTTTGAATGGTAGTGATAGACCTCACCGCCCAACAAGGCTTCCATTGTATCGACAACACGAATTGAACGCGCGGCCAAACCATAAATGCTGTTGCCTGGATGGTTCCAGGTCATCATGCGTGTGGCACCACCATCATTGTCTGTCCGGGCATATAGACGTTCGCCAATGTTCGGGTCAGTTTCCATGGCGGAACGCAGCAAATCAGTTTCTTGCCCATTGAATAACCCGGGAACAAGAACGTATCCGTCACTTTGATAAGCCTTAAACTGCTCGTCTGTCAGTATGCCGATCGTCAAATTTACCCCCTGCGATAAAGCACCCTTGGATATTACTGACAATAGTCAAAATATCCCGGCACCTCAATCTCATGGGAAAAAGGAAGAGATCTCAACGAAGACTGATTCTAGCGCAGTTCGTTCATATATCGTGAGAAGGTATCCAGATAGACCGGGTCCCGTTGACTGACAAACTGGCTCAGGTCACTTTCAATTCTGGAGATGATGTTCGAGAATTTCTTCCGGTTTGAATTACTGGCATATCGAACAACACCTTTTGTGACACATTGTCCAACGACATCTGCCGCTTTACTACCCATCAGTTTTCCACTGACGCGTGGGAAAACCACGCCTGGAACAATACCCTGTAAAGCCCGACGATCAGATTCACTGACACCCCAATAGCGCCCCATGAACTCCACCGCAACAACGCTAAAAACGGCTGCGGCCTCCAGGTCCTTGATTGTCTTGATCAACCCTTTTGCGTCAGCCTGCTTTATACCCTCTTCAAGAATGTAGCAGGCAGCAGCCTCAACCTGGCAAAATTCAACGGATTTTCCAGGTCGCACAGTGGGTACAATTTTAAACGCCCCCAGAGTATTTTCGAATTCGGCGACAAACTTGTCCTTCGAAAGCTCCGACCGGAGCTCCTTTTCCTGGGTCTTGATGCTTTTTCCAAATAGGGAAAATACCATTGCTGATGTGCCTTGCGCCGTGTTTGTTCCAAAACCTGATTTTGGTCCACTGGGCCCATTCGTCAAGGTGATTATAACCCATACAACTTGTAGACATGTACCATAAACAGACAGGTTTCATCGACAGCTTGATTGCCCGATATCAACTGTCCATGAAAAACTGGCGAGTTGCATCATCCGCCGGGAACCACGACTCAATACGGATTTCCTGCAAGGTCACATCCTGAGGCGTGCCAAGGGTTGCAATGGTGGAAAAGAAACTTAGATCGACACCATTTTTACTGATATCGACGGTCAGCACAGGTGATTGCCAGTCGCCCGGCACGTGCTGTTTCCAGTCCTCCGGCACCCCCGGAAAGCCTGTCAATTCGTCCAGCAATTCCTGCAATCCGGAATTGTCCCCTGCCGCCCATGCCTCCACCTGCAGGCGCTTGAGGATACAGGGTGCGACATCGGACCAGTTGCCTATGAGGTCGCGATAACCGTCCGGGGCAAAGAACCCGTGTAGCAGATTTCCGGCCGTTTCGGGGAAGTCCTCAGGTCTCTGAACATCATAGACAAATCCTTGCAACTTCATGGCACCCATATTGGCCCGCAATACGTTGTAACAATCATCTACAACCATGGCCGGAAACGGTTCCTGTTGGTTCATCATCATGGTGAGGGCCTGATCAACGGCAGCCAGCTCCGGGGCGCTTAAATCGCTCTCGCGATAGCCCGGCGCAAAACCTGCGGCCAGCAGCAATGTGTTGCGGTCTCTGAGCGGAATTTCAAGCGCATCACAGATCAACAAAACCATGATCTTGCTGGGGCTGTTGCGCGCAAGCTCCAGGAAACTGATGTGTTTTTGAGAGACTTCGCAGCGCAGGCTGAGTTCCAGCTGACTGACCCCGCATTTGGCGCGCCAGGATTTCAACAGGAGCGCAAAGTCGTTTTGGGCTGTATTCATCATGCCTCACATTTTGCCGTCAATTTATTTTGCCGCAACTACCTGGCAGGTAATTGCAGCCACACCTCAGGTTCGGATAAGTCTGTGATCAAGCGGATCAAAAGGTCAACTCAAACCAGAAACGAGGATCAACATTATGAACACTAATCAGTCAAACCAGACTTTTCTCCGGCAAACACTTCGGGCCAATGCCCTGTTCTCCGTATTGTCCGGCCTTGTACTCATGATCGCGGCTGGCCCCATCGCTTCACTGATGATGGCGCAACCTGTCAAGATATTTGGCTTCGACATGGAGATGGTTTTACTTGCAGGCGGTCTGGCTATTTTTGTTTTCGCTGTCGATGTCTGGCTGGTCAGCCGACCACAACACCTGAACCTGTTGCAAGCAAAGCTGGTCTTAGCAATGGATGTGTTCTGGGTCGTCGCAAGCATCGCAATCCTGACTGTGTGGCCTGAAGTTTTCACAAGCACCGGCCTGATCCTGGTTATCGGTATTGCTGTCATTGTTGCCATTCTGGGTCTGTTGGAATTCATGGGTGTTTTCAACGCAAAAGGCCAGGTCTCAGGGCAAACAAGCCTTGTATAACGACACAAACCAGTAACGCTGAACCTCCCGGCAATCATACGCCCTGGTTGCCGGGTCTTTTTATGGCTGAACAAATTGACTACAATTCCTGAAACCATATTCAGGAGTTACACAAATGCTTACCCAGTCATACGTCCATGGTGCCAGCACAACACCTTTGATCGGAGAAACAATCGGTCAGAACTTCGACAAGGCTGTCGAAGAATGGGCGGACCGCGAAGCATTGGTGGTTGTGCACCAGAATATCCGCTGGACCTATGCGGAACTGGGAAAACAAGTTGATGCCTGTGCTGCCGGGTTACTCGCCATGGGTCTGGTGCCTGGAGATCGGGTCGGCATCTGGTCGCCCAACAACAGTGAGTGGCTGGTCACCCAATTTGCAACGGCCAAGGCCGGCATAATTTTGGTAAATATCAACCCGGCTTATCGGATATCAGAGCTGGAATATGCCCTGAACAAAGTCGGCGTCAAAATGCTGATCATGGCGGCAACATTCAAGACCAGCGATTATGTTTCCATGCTGGGGGAAATCGCGCCGGAACTCAATCAGTCGCAGGCCGGAAGCCTTTCCTCGCAGCGCTTGCCTGATCTGAAATCAGTCGTGCTCATCGGCGGTGATGAGGTCCCAGGCACGTTTCAGTTTTCCCATATCTCTGCGGCGGCAACGCCAGAAAGCAACGACCGTCTGAAAGAGTTGTCCAGTGAGCTGCAATTTGATGATCACATCAATGTACAGTTTACCAGTGGCACAACGGGCTTTCCCAAAGGCGCCACCCTGACTCATTTCAACATTCTCAACAACGGTTTCTTTGTCGGTGAAGCCATGAACCTGACTCCGGAAGATCGGCTATGCGTACCGGTGCCGTTATACCATTGTTTTGGCATGGTCCTGGGCAACCTGGCCTGCCTGACCCACGGTGCTGCCATCATCTATCCAGACGAAGCCTTTGAACCCGGCTCTGTTCTGAAAGCCGTTGAAGACGAAAAATGTACTGGTTTGCATGGCGTACCAACCATGTTCATTGCTGAACTGGAGCATCCTGATTTTCTGAATTACGATCTTTCAACATTGCGCACCGGAATCATGGCGGGATCCCCCTGCCCGGTCGAGGTCATGAAGCGTGTCATTGCCGAGATGAATATGGATCAGGTCACCATCGCTTATGGCATGACTGAAACCAGTCCGGTCAGCTTTCAAAGCAGCACCGATGATCCACTGGAAAGACGCGTATCTACGGTCGGCCAAATCATGCCGCATGTGGAAGCCAAAGTTATCGACGAGGACGGTCGAATTGTGGCACCAGGTGTAACGGGTGAATTTTTGACCCGCGGTTATTCCGTAATGCAAGGCTATTGGGGGGACCCTGAACAGTCGGCCAGGGCCATTGATAAGGCTGGCTGGATGCATACCGGTGACCTCGCGACTATTGACGAAGATGGTTATGGTAACATCGTAGGGCGATTGAAGGATATGGTCATTCGGGGCGGCGAAAACGTCTATCCTCGCGAGATTGAAGAATACCTTTTTGGCATCGATGCTGTCCAGGATGTCCAGGTGTTTGGTGTGCCCGATGAAAAGTATGGTGAAGAAATCTGCGCCTGGATCACGTTGAACGACGGCGCAAATCTGACAGAAGACGGGGTCAAGGATTATTGCAAGGGGCAGATCGCCCACTACAAAATTCCGCGTTACGTTCGATTTGTTGAAGAATTTCCCATGACGGTCACAGGCAAGATCCAGAAATTTATCATGCGGGATGCCATGATCGAGGAACTTGGCCTGGAAGAAAGCAAAACGGCCTGAATTATTGAACCAGCTCAACTTATTGAGCGAGCCCGATTATTGAACAAGCTCGGCTAGCAAATCCGCCGTAATTTTCTGCGTCTGATCAAGCAGGTCTCGGCACCAGTCTGCTTCGTCAACAAACAAGGCAGCCTTGATGTTGGCCTTGATCTGGCGTCCTTCGACCGTATCCGGATCACCTTGGCGCATCAGCCAGTTGTCAGCGCGTTGGGCTTCCAGAATAGTGTCAAAATCAACGGTGCCAAACTCAAGCAAGACTTTCAGGCCGTTGGGGGCTGTGACAACTTCGTCAATCAGATCAACGACCAGGCCGCCAATCAATTCCCAGTCGGCACCGTCGCGTGCGACTTCATGCATGCGCATAGCTTCGCCATAACCCTTGGGGCCCAGACCTGTATGCAGATCAAGTACAGCGACCCGTGATGCATTGTCGGCGTGGGATTTGACAATGCGCGAAAGATTTTCAACGCACCAGACACGTTGCTTGCCACCATAAAATAATCCGTCGGGAAAATCATATTGGCCACGCAGAACATTCTTGGTCAGACCGTCCTGACCATTTTTTTTGATCCATGATGATATTTCCGTCTCGGCAATCAGGCGCCCTGCTCCTGTCCATTCCTCAGGACAAATAGCTTGGTGCAGTGATGCATAAGCTTCATTCACCGGCAGGGGTTTGCCAAAGTCCCGCACATTGCGATTGGGGTCGACGTTACCTTCATCTGTCCGACGACAGCGCGAACTGCCCACTGCGTTAACCGCATGAACTAAAACGATTGCCGTATCAGCAGGCATATGGTCCGCATATTCCGCCATCAAGCCAAGCTGAAGGCCTGACCCAGCGGTTAACTCGGTACCATGCACACCGGACAGCACAAACAAGACATTCTTCGCACTGTTGGGCCCCAGGCGGGCAACATCTGTCGCTATAGTGCCTTGGTTGTCGGTGACTTCAGGATGTTCAAATGTCTCTACGGCAAGCCCGGCCTGCGACGCTGATTTCAGGAAACGTTGGCGGGCGTCAAAATAGTTATCTGAAAACAGATCCCTTGCGGACATCTCAAACGACCTTGAACGTGGAATGTCCGCGGGCGCATAACTTGCCATCCGCTGTGACCATGCATTGCGCAAAGGCGAGGCTCTTGCCGGCTTTGACTGTTTCAGAATTAAATTCCAACCAGGCGCCAATTTTGACAATGCCAATAAAATCGATGGCGAGGTTCACTGTCACCAGCGACGTCTTCATCTCATAAGCTGTCAAGCATGTATGACCCATGGAGTTGTCGGCCAGGGCCGAGATCAACCCACCATGGGCAAAGCCACGCGCGTTGCAATGTTCTTCACGCAGCCATAACCCGATATTAAGGCTCTCGTCCGTGCGACGCACATAAATCGGCTCCCATGGATCGGTCAACGGACTATTGCGCTCGTTTGCAAAAAACCCTTCAGGAATATTGCCTTCGATCAAATCTTTCCCCTTAACCGGTCGTCGCGAAATCAGGCTTGCGACGTTCACCAAATGCACTGATGCCTTCTTTGGCAGCGGCTGTACAGGCGCTGTCGCCAAAGGCCGCATACCCGGTTTCAAGGGCCTCATTCAATGACGGGGCAGCCGCTGCATCGACGACCGCTTTGGAAATGATTCCGACAATCTGCTGACTGAGAACCTGGCCCGTTGCACTTTGAGTGACATCCGTCGGCATGGCTGAAATCTGCACGGGAGAATTCGCGATGTGCGATCCGTCAGCCGCCAGGGTTTTGACAATAATGGCGGCAGATTGAATAAGCTTTGCGGGGTCTTCGACCAGGCTATGCAGCATGCCGATCTCAACAGCTTGGGTTGCTGTCAGTTTTTCCGCCTTCAACAACATGCCATGAAAAGTATCCGCGGCTTCAGGCCAACGGCGATAAGGGATCACCATGGCCCCAATGCCAGGGACGATACCAAGTGTGATTTCCGGCAACTGCATCCAGGCGGAAGAGACACCAATCAGCGCATGGCAACGTGTTGCAAGTTCCAGACCGCCACCCAGCGCAAGGCCATTCAGGGCCGCGACGACGGGCTTATTCATCTGATCGAGGTGCACCAGCAACTTTGAACAGTCGCGCGAATATTCGATGCTTTGTTGCTTGTCACCCAGCATTGTGGGGAAACGTCCAATATCCGCACCGGCACAAAAAGCCTGGGTGCCATAGCCGGTAATAACAAATCCTTTGATGTCATCGCGCCCTTCATTGGCCTGGATGACATTCAGAATTTCATTGGTCATATCATCGTGCAAGGCATTCATCGCTTCCGGGCGACGCAACGTGATGACCAGAGTATCGTCAACTTCACTAACCAAAACGTAACGCAGATAATTCCAATAACCGGCAATGGCATTTTGCGGCTGGGGCATACCGGATTTCCAGGCGGCGAATTCAGCCATGATGCGCTGAACTTCGGCTTCACCCATTTCCTTCATTAATTCTATGGGGCCTTTTTTAAAGCCCAGGGCCAGAACACAACCCAGGTCAAGATCGGCGGCATCACCGATATTGCGATCCAGAATATCGACCGTTTGGGAAAACAGGATACCCAGCATACGGTCGCGGATGGTTTTGGCTTTATTGGCATCCACCTCCATACCCGCCCCTGGTGGAATGGTTTCCCAGCGTTCGTCAATGGTGTTGAAAATATCGGCAGGGCGATAATGCTCGCCCTCCTCCTCCATCTGAAGCGTGTTGGTTTCAACAATGATGGGGTTACCGTTTGCCATGTTCAGGACAAAAAATGGTCCGGCATGAACGAATTCTGTTGTGACACTATCAATCTCTGCCGGTGTTGCCACATCCAGCAACAAGGCGGCTTCGTTACACCAGTTATCAAAAACCCGGTCCAGCATAAAACAGACAGCATCATCTGTGACCAGGGGTACCTTGCCGGTTTGGTAAAAAAACCAGCGAAGATAGTCGATGACGTCCTCGTCAGATTTTGCCCATTCCACAACTTCCACAGCCGGATTTTTGAAGGCCGGCGCAAAGAAATGGGTAACAGTCGCACGCGCCGGGTGCTGCAAATGACTAAAGAGTCGTTCGGCAGGTAAAGAACTGGTGTTGGAGGTAATCAATGCATCCGCGCTCACCAGGGCCTCAACATCACTGAAGATTTTTTTCTTGAGATCAAGATTCTCGGTTGCTGCTTCCAGTACCCAGTCACAGTGGGCCAACGCCTGATAATCTGTCGAGGTCACGATATTCGACTTGACCTTGTCGGCAATGGCCGGTGAGAGTTTTTTGCGGGCCAGCCCTTTTTCAACATAATTTTCGATCCGGGACAGCGCCTTTTCCAGGGCTGTTTCATTTATGTCAATCAGCACAAGCTCCAGATCCGGCAAGGCGCTTTTCAGGTAATAGCCAATATCTGGACCGATCGTTCCGGCACCAATAATGGCAACACTGGTGGGCAAGGCGCGTGTTGGTGACAACAGCGCAGGATTGTCAAAATTGATATCGCGGATCGTCATGGTTTTACTGAATCTCTCTGGTTTCAGGGGCTTTCAAATGCTGTGGACGGCGTAAAATACCAGCCAGTATCTGTCATATCAGGCAAGACCCGCTTACAGACAGTAAAAACAGCAATTTGGCAGAATTTTTTTACAGGTGTGTCAAATTATCGCAGATGAGCGTTATCCATGGGCCCCGGCAACAGCCCCGAAAGCAGTTATCAGACTGATAATCAGAATAAATTGATGGAACCGCGCCACCATGGCAAAAGTTTCTGCCGGTGCTTCCTGAGCCCGCTTGTCAAACCAGGCGTGGAGAAACAAAGGTTCGAGGATAAACAGGACAAGTGTAAAGAGACCCCAAATCAGGGTCATGGCATGAAGCCACCAGAAATCCAGGTTGGCATAACGGTCCCAGGCATCCAGTTTATACAGCATGTAAAAGCCACTTGCCCCAGCCGTCAGAACCATGACTTTGGCATGCCCACCAAAACGGCTTTCGATGTCGTCAAAGCTCCTGATCTGGTCCAGGGCTTCGTCCATGTTGCGGACCGCAGGAAGCACGACAAAGGTCACCAGATACACGCCACCAATCCAGGCAATAACAGATACGACGTGGAAGGCGCGCGCAATTGCCATTTCGTCCATTTAATTAAAATCCTGTCGCTTGATAAGTAGCGGGTATTTAGGCGGAATTGTCGTTCAACCACAAGTCCAGCCTGGAACGGCAGGAGGATTAAGGACAAAATTCTGCTCGATAAAGTAAATCACGTGCATTAATAAGTATTATTTATTGCATTAAATCAGAAGTTGATGCATTCTCCGGTTCCCCCCCGAATTCAGTTAATATACCTCAACGACAGTCGCCTGCAGAACGGCCATGGAAGTCACTACTGAAATCCAAAACAAGATATTGTTCCTGTCGCAAGACCCTGACTTTATCGAATCAGTTACAGGTATCATCGCGTCCGAAGGATTTAGCGTCGACTATATACAGGACGCATCTGACCTGTTGGAGCGTGGACGTGGACAACAATGCGAAGCTGTTGTCATCGACCATCATCTGATGGGTACAAACGGATGTGAGATTGCCCGCACGCTGCTGGATCAAGACAAGAACCTGCCTGTCCTGTTGATCGTCAACAAAGGGTATGAGGCCGTCGCGGCAGAGGCTCTGTCTTTCGGGGTTCAGAATTATCTGATCAGAAATGGGGACGATAGCTGGCTAGCATTACTTGGCGGTATTTTAAAAAACCTGTCGCAAACGGCCAGAGACAGACGCGCGGTCGCAAATGTTCAACAGGCGGCACTGGAATCTGATAAACGCTTTCTGGCTCTCGCAGATGGCATGCTGGAGGCTATTCTTGTCATTTCGCCAGACTGGACCCCGCTTTTCATCAACGAAGCTGCAGTCAGGATTTACGGGTTCGAGACAAAAGAGGAAATGCTGGCACTGCCCTCTCTCGGTGTTCTGGTTGCACCAAAGGAACACAAACGTCTCAAGCAATATCGGGAACAACGCCTGAAGGGCGAGAAGGCTCCGAATATCTATGAATACGAAGGCCTGAGAAAAGACGGAAGCAGTATTTGGCTGCGTTTATCGGCCCAGATGGTGGAGTGGGACGGCCAGCCTTTTGTGCAAAATACCATTATCGATATTAGTGATCATTATCTCATGGAAGAAAACCTGCGAAAGGCACTGATTGAAGCGGAGCAGGCAAACCAGGCCAAATCAGAATTCCTCGCCACCATGAGCCACGAATTGCGCACGCCACTGAACGCCATTATCGGCTTTTCAGAAATGCTCTCGGGCCAGTTTTTCGGAGAACTCGGCAACCACAAATATCTGGAATATGCCGGAGATATTCATTCCAGTAGTGAGCATTTGTTGAATTTGATCGATGACATTCTCGATTTGTCATCTATCGAAGCCGGCGAACAATCCCTGAATCGGGAATACCTCTTCTTCGTCGATATCCTGAACAGCTGCAATCCGATCATCAAGAATGGTGCCAAAAGAAAATCCATACACTTCAGTGTTCAGATACAGGATGGCATTCCGCGAATGTTTGTCGATAAACGTGCTGTGAAACAGATGCTTTTGAACTTGCTGTCTAACGCCATTAAATTCACGCCAGAAAACGGCAAGGTAATATTGAAGGCGGGTTTTTCAGAAGAAAATCATTTGATCGAAGTTCAGGACACAGGGCCTGGCATACCGGCAGAATTCATGCCACGCGCGCTTGAGCCCTTCACGCGTGCCGAAGGTGATCCCTATCTGGCGCAAGAAGGAACGGGCCTGGGATTGACCATTACAAATTCACTCGTCGAGCTTCACGGCGGCAAGCTCGAAATTCAAAGTAATCCGGGTGTTGGCACGACGGTTCGCCTCCACCTTCCCCACCTGCCCGAAAACACATCCATTCCCCCGGCGAACACGACAGGAAAAAACCAATGACCAATACCATTCTCACTAATATCAACGTCCTGGATTGCAGCGGCGCTGAACCATTTGCAGCTGAAGTTGAAATTCAGGGCAACCGTATTCACAAGATCAGCCCGACGCCATTGGCGCGAGAGGGGCAGACGATCATTGATGGTCAAGGCTGCATCTTGATGCCAGGACTTGTCGAAGCCCATGCCCATGCCAGTTTTACGGACATCAATGTGTTTGAAGATATCGGTGACACGCCACCAGAAGAGCATACACTTCTGACGGCCCATTTCGCCCGGGTGTTGTTCGATGCCGGTTTCACCAGCTTGTTTGGTGCAGCATCCGCCAAGCCACGCGTTGAAATCGCAGTCCGCAACTTTATCAACGATGGCATGATGGTCGGCCCGCGTATGTTGTGTGCCAGCCCTGAGCTCACCGTGACTGGTAACCTGGGCGATGTCGCCATGCGTCATATGTACCGCGAGACTTTTGGCCTGGTCTGCGACGGCGCTGATGAATTTCGCAAAGCGGCACGCGAGTGCGTTCGCGATGGCGTCGACACACTGAAAATCAATCCGTCAGGTGACAATGCCATGCCTTGGGCCAAGGCCCAACATACGGTCATGACTGAAGAAGAAGTTGCCGCCGTGGCGCAAGTAGCACATGGATTTGGGCTTCGTTTTGCGTCCCATGCCCGCAGTGCGGAATCCGTCAAAATGTCCCTGCGTCATGGTGCCAAAATCATCTATCACGCTACCCTGATCGACGAAGAAGCCATGGATATGCTGGAAGCGCAAAAAGACGAAATATTCGTCGGGCCGACACTTGGCGTAACTTATGCCGCTGTCTACGAAGCCGGCGAACATGGCATTTCACATGAGGACGCTATTGCTGCCGGATTTAAATATGAGTTGGAAACAGGTGCAGAAAACATGGCAGAGCTGCACAAACGCGGTGTTCGGGTTTTGCCAGGTGGCGACTATGGTTTGATCTGGAATCCAAACGGGAAAGATGCTCGCGACATCGAACATTTTGTCAATCTTGTTGGTATGTCACCCATGGATGCCATTTTGTCAGCAACAAAGCTGGGTGGCGAAATCATGGGTATGGGTGACGAGTTGGGTCAAGTCAAAGAAGGTTTCCTCGCCGATTTACTGCTGGTGAAAGGTGATCCTTCAAAAGATGTCACCATCCTGCAGAACAAAGACAATCTGCGCATGATCATGAAAGATGGCATCATCTACAAACATCCGGACACATCTGGCAGCCAACAAACTCAGGCAGCCTGAACAACTATTTTTTACTGACCAATCTGATCCAGCCAGGCGATGAAATCTTTTGTCGTCTGGTCCCGGTCAAGTTCGTTCAAAGTTTCGTGGCGCGTGTTTGCCATGACTTTTGTTGTGACATTTTCAAAGCCATTTGCTTTCAGACGATGGTCCAGGTCCAGCACCGCCTTGCCACCTTCGGTCGCCGGGTCCTGATCTCCCCCCACAAGGTTAAATGGCAGTTTTTTGGGTAAGGCTGACAACTTGGTGTTGTCTGCACAATCTGCCATACCGTCCGAAATATCCTGCCACAGGGCAACTTGTGCCGGCCAGCCACACAGGGGGTCAGCGATATACTTGTCGACCTCGGCTTCATCCTGAGACAGCCAGTCAAAATCAGTACGATGTGGCTTAATTGCCTTGCCCCATTGAGCAAAGGTCAAGGCATTAACAATACTGGTCGCTTGCCTGCCGCGAAACAGTTTTTCGATGGCTAAAACCCCGTTGAGTACGGTATGGAGTGCGTTGGTGTTTGTTGTGGCATTCCAGACCGCAACGGCATTGATCGATTGCGGCCAGCGCAGTGCATAGGAAAAAGCAAGAGTTCCGCCCAGCGAGTGACCAAATAAAATGACCGGCAGATCCGGGTGTTGCTCATGAATATATTGATTGATAAATGCCTTGTCCGCCAGGACCTGGTTCCAGCCTTCAGCCCTGGCAAAAAACCCGGCAGGTGCATCAGGTGCCGTCGTCTTGCCATGCCCCCGGTGATCTTCCGCATAAACCGCATAACCTGCCACCGACAAAGCCTCGGCGAAACGGGCATATCGTTCAGCATGCTCGCCCAGGCCATGACAAATTTGCACGACACCTTTTGCTGTGCCACTCACCGGACAGGTCCACAAGGAGAGCTGTGCGCCTGTAGGTGAAAGGACCGACTGATGTTCATACATAGATTTATTCTGTTCTGTTGGATGCGGATTCCAGCGTGCGGCCAATATAGTTGGAAATGATTGTTTTGATTGATCCATTTTCGCGCAGACGCCTGGTTGCCTGTCGCAAACGTTCAAGCTTCCCGGCATCTTTCATGTGATTTGAACAAACCAGCCATAAAGGTGTTTGGCGAATGATCAGGGGCTTGCCAAGGCCTTTTAGTTCATATCCCAGCTCGCGATGATTGTAGATCAAACTGCCCCAGGCCCCCATTACAGCCTCAACCCGCCCCCGTCGCAGCATGAGCATATTTTCTCGATAACCGCCGGTCATATATCGCTTCATCCGATCATCTTCGGCAAATTCCTTAAGGGCACCCAAAGTCCCCTTGGCCACGGCAATGCGTTTACCAACAAGGTCTTCATATGTATCCAATACGATCCCTGAACGTGGCAGGAAGACCAATGAAATTGAAGGCCCCAATGGCGTGATCAACTGGTAAACTTCTGTAACAGGAATTCGGGCGACCAGTGTACAATCCGCGCCGCCTTTCACCAGTTGCTGATGCAGGCGCTTAACCGGCAACAATTCATTGCGCTCCTTGAAACCAGCTTCTTTCATGATCGCGTTGGAAACGTCATAAAGATAACCGACATTTTCACCCGCGCTGTTCTTATAGCCGTAGGGCACAAGCTTCATGGTCGCGAACCGGATACCATCGGCCCCTATTTCACCGGCCCTTGTATCATCGGCCAATGCGGCACCAGACAAAAAGGTAAAAGTCAGGAAAACGAAGGCGGCCATTCTCAGCCAGATGGGCGTGTTCAACAATTTCTTCCAACCAGGAGGTGATTCAACAATCAACACCTGAGGATAGCATTTGCGCAAGAAAAAAAGAAATCCCGAAACGACCAATCGCACCGGGATAAGGTTGATTTCCGGCACTGGCAGTGCAAACATTTGTCATGCCGAATTTTCGCAAGCAGCCCCTGACAGCCCAAGCCGTCAAATCCAAAGCCCTGGAACTGGGGGCTGATCTGGTTGGCATTGCCAGTGCAGAGGTGCTGAACAGCTTTCCACCTGATCCAAAATATCCACAAACGCCAGATCGAATTTCACCTTACGTCAAAAGTGTCGTGGTCATCGTCCAGCACATTCCGGCTGCCGTATTTCGCTGCAAACAGATGGTGCCGGTTCAGTATATGGACATGGTCATACTGCGGCGCATGGACAAAGTAGCGACAAAACTTGCCATGTGGCTGGAAGATAGTGGTCACCCCAGTTTCGTCACCGCCGCCCAGGAAACCGACTGGAATATGAAGCGGGCCAGTTATGGTTACCTCAGCACGCGTCATTTGGGCATTGAAGCAGGCTTGGGAAATTTTGGCCTGGAGGTCAATATCCTGACCCCGGAATATGGCCCCCGACTTTATCTGACGGGCATACTCACAGAAGTAGAACTGGAAGCAGACGAGCCTATGCAGGAGCAAGTCTGTGTTGGCGAGGGCTGTTCAAGATGCCTGCATGCCTGCCCAGGAGATGCGGTGGGCCATTTTGATATCAACAAACCGGCCTGTGCCCAGTTTGCCCAGGAATTTGGCTATATGACCGTGACAGCAATGCTACAGCGTTATGCCAGGGCCGATGCCGCCGAAAAGAAGCAGATGCTACAATCCCGGGATCTGTATGGTTTCTGGCAGGGAATTCTCCGTGTTGTCGGCTCGTTCGGAGATTGTCCACGTTGTCTGGCCGTGTGTCCCGTTGGGACCGACTATCATGCCTTCCTGGCAGATGATCAAAAAGAGATTCCAGAAATTACGGACGATAAAGTTGCCAAGGGCGAAATGTTCAAGGCGGCACGCAAGAACCTTGCCGATGTGCCCGGTTTGAGTGACTGGAACGTTCGCTGGGTGGGGCCGGAAGGTTATTCCGGCAAGGCCGCCAAACAGGTGAGGAATGCTTTCAGGGATAAACAGGCACGCCTGATGGCAGCGACGGCAGAAGACGAATGAAAGATTTCAGGAATTATTGTTGATGGATGCTGTATTTAAAACACCCCTGACACCGGACGATGTCAAAAATCAGGCCAAGGCATTTGGGGCTGATCTTGTGGGCATTGCAGACGGCAAGGTGATGGATGAATTTCCACCGGACCCGGCCAACCCGCGACGCCCATCTGATGTCACCGATTACGATGGTGGACGTGCCATTGTTCTGGGCAAACGATTGTTGTCAGGACCGACACGCCTCACGAGATGGAACGAACGTCACAAATATTACAACGATGAAATTACGCTGACGATGTTGGAAGAAGCCGCACTTGAGATGGTGCTGTGGCTGGAGGGACAGGGCTACCCTGCCTTGATCATTCCGCCGACCCATGTCGACCCTTGGCTATATTTTGGCAAAACAGCTGAACATCTGTCTCCGCTGTTATCGGCAAACCATGCGGCGGTCGAAGCGGGTCTTGGAACGTTGGGTCTGAATGGCCAGTTGCTGACACCGGAATATGGCCCGCGCCTGATGGTCACCGTGATCTTGTGTTCGCTGGATGTTGAGCCAGACGGCCCTATGACGGAAGCCTTGTGTGCAGGGCCGGAATGCGGTCGTTGCCTCAAGGCCTGCCCTGGCGATGTCATCAAACATTGGGACCGCGACTGGGAAGGCTGTGACCGCTATCGTTCACCCCATGGCTTCAAGGAAGTTTCAGATTTCTTGCAAAAAGTTTTGGAAGCCCCGGACAGTGAAGCCCAGGTAAAACTGGTACGATCCGAAGAAAGCTTCAACATATGGCAGAGCACATTGCGCGGGGCGGGCGTCATCACCGGTTGTCGTCGCTGTCAGGATGTTTGCCCTGTTGGTGACGATTACGCGACCATGCTGGCTGACGCGCTGGATGATATTGCCGAGGACAATGCCGACAAACAGAACAGGCTGTCGCAAATGATCGAGGCTGAAAACCAGGGTAACCTGCCACCTGGGCATTCTGCCCAGGAACGCTGGATTGGCAAACGTCCGAACAAGACAGGAAACTGATCATGCCGCTTGAATTACCAACCAGCAAAAAACAAATTCTGGATATTCAAACGGTCCGCAAACGGGTGGCCGTTGAACGCGCCCTCGCCTCGCCCTTTCATAAGACCCGTATTCCGGCTGACATCAATCTGGACCGTCTGGATAGTCCAGAGGAATGGAACCGTATTCCAATTCTCGACAAAGAGATGTTGCGCGCCATTCCGCCACAGGACTTTCTGACACAATTTTGCAACGCGCCCCGCAAGGACATCGCGGAGCTCTGGCGGTCGGGTGGTTCAACAGGTGCGCCCCTGTTTTACCCACGTACCTTCCGGGATATGGAATATGGCAGGCTGTCTTTCGCCCGTGTATTCGAATGTGCCGGCGCATCAGCGGAAGACACCGCCCATGTTTCCTTCCCGCTTGGTATTCATCCCGTCGGTACTTTGATGGCACGGGCGGCACAATCATTAGGTATTGGTGTGAACTGGGCGGGCGCCGGAAATTCAACACCCTCGCAGGCCCAGATAAATTTACTGAAGATGCTGGAACCAACGATCTGGATGGGCATGAGCAGTTATGGCCTTCATCTGGCAAATATGGCCGAGGCTGAAGGGATTGATCTGGCCAATGGATCAGTCAAAAAGCTGATCTGTTCAGCCGAGCAAGTCACCGACGCCAAACGTCGCAAGATCGAAAATATCTGGGGCGCTGAATTATTCGACGGCTTTGGCATGACCGAAGCCGGCATGATGGGCTGTGAGGGCGATGCCCATGATGGCTTCCAGGTTTTCACGGACATGTTTTTTATCGAAGTCCTGGCGGAAGACACATTGGAACCTGTGGCCGAAGGTGAGCCGGGCACACTTGTGGTCACGCCTTTATGGACCAATCATGCGACGCCGTTCATTCGCTGGAATTCCGGCGACATCGTCACCTGGCGCGAAAAAGGCGGCAGCAGTGGACCTTTTTCTGTCTTTCCCGTCATCAAACATACCCACCGGACAGCTGGCTTTTTCAAGATCCGTGGCGTCAACATGAACCACACTGAATTTGAAGATTTCATTTTTGCAGATGACAACATTGCCGACTTCAAGGTCGAATTATCCACGCAAAATGATATGGAAAACCTGGATGTTTTTGTTGAAATTCGGGGGGATGTGCCAAAGGCCCAAATCCTTGAAAAACTTCAAGCCAGTATCCGAAACACCTTCGAAGTTACGGCAGGTATCAACATCCTGGATCGCGGCACCCTTGCACAGGAATTCGAACAAAGCATCAAAGCCCAACGCTTTCTCGACAAGCGCATATGACGTCTGGTTAGTGTGGCTTGCCGCAATGTTCAGAGTTCTGTAATTAGAAAGCGAAACATCTTGTCGATGCAAAGCTTTACCAAGGAAATTTTATGACAACCTGCCCCTGCGGATCTTCCGCTGAACTCGAAACCTGCTGCGGTCAATATCTGGACGGGGTTGCGGCTCCGACTGCTGAAAAACTGATGCGGTCAAGGTATACCGCTTTTGTGCTGGAACGCGGGGACTACCTTGCTGCCACATTATCGACGGAACAGAAAAAAGATTTTGATATTGATGACTTCAAAGAGTCTGCCAAAAACACCAAATGGCATGGACTGGATGTCCGCAATACGTCTGATGGCGGCGAAGATGATGAAACCGGTACTGTTGAATTTGTAGCAAGTTACAAAGCCGGTAAAGATCAGATTACCCACCATGAACTGGCCATGTTCACGCGCGAAGAAGGTCGTTGGGTATTTGCAGACTGCGTCATGAACCCCAAGCCTGAAACGCGCACTGTTGAAAAAATTGGACGCAACGCCCCCTGCCCCTGTGGCTCTGGCAAGAAATACAAAAAGTGCTGCGGCGCGAACTAAACTCATGAAAGTCACCGACATCACTGTCCACATTCTACAGGCCCCGCTGTCAGAACCTTTTCACTGGGCCATCGGCGAAGCCACTGCCCGCGCCAGTGCCATTGTTGAAATTACAACAGATACCGGACTGGTGGGTTGGGGTGAATGCTTTGGCCCCGCTGGACCGGCTGCGGCGATGATTGAGGCCTACAAGCCCTGGCTGATCGACGCTGATCCTCTGGCAAGCGAAAAAATCTGGCAGGACCTTTACGCAGCGTTTCGTGATCAGGGACAAAAAGGCGTACCGATCTGCGCTATCAGTGGCATTGACATTGCCCTTTGGGATATTCGCGGCAAACATTTTGACGCCCCCATTCATCAACTCATGGGTGGGCCTTTGCGACGTGAGGTCAAGGCCTACGCAACCGGCACCTATCGCAAACGCAGTGGCGATCCCCTGGAGTATATTTGTGATGAAGTTGCCGGATATGCCGCCGAAGGTTTTTCCGCCGTCAAATTGAAAATCGGTTTTGAAGTACGCGAAGATGCCGCCTTGATCCGGGCTGTACGCAAGGTAATCGGAACGGATATAGGCCTGATGCTGGATGCCAATCACGGCTATGACGCGGTTGATGCCATCAAGCTGGGAAAAATGGTTCAGGA
Organism: Alphaproteobacteria bacterium; assembly: GCA_018650465.1. Classification (GTDB taxonomy): domain Bacteria; phylum Pseudomonadota; class Alphaproteobacteria; order UBA2966; family UBA2966; genus JABILA01. The sequence continues at coordinate 20,878 of JABIFY010000118.1, read as the reverse complement.
TCTGGATATTGGCTGGTTCGAAGAACCCGTGGCCCCGGAAGATCTGGACGGTTACTGCGCTATCAAGGCCGCCATTGATATTCCTCTGGCTGGCGGTGAATGCGAATATACCCGCTTTGGCTTTCGTGAAATTTTGCGCCGTCGGGCCATTGATTACCTGCAACCGGATACAGCCGCTGCCGGTGGCTTGAGTGAATGCAAAAAAATCGCCGATATGGCCAACGCCTTTGGCGTCCGATATGTGCCACATGTCTGGGGCAGTGGCATCGGCCTTGCAGCCGCCCTGCAACTGTTGGCGGTATTACCACATAATCCCCCCGGTCGTCGCCCGTGGGAACCCTTGCTGGAATTTGATCGTTCTGAACACCCGTTCCGCCAGGCGATTATGCGCGACCCGATCGAGCATTCAGGTGGTATCGTCCGCATTCCGGATGGTCCTGGCCTCGGCATTGAAATCGACCGCAACGCTCTGGAAAACTTCAAAATCTGAAGATTACACGGGCACACGCCTGTTGCGCCTGCGTCCCATCAAAAGCCAGAAGGCAATGGACATATTGACCAGGTTAAAGGCAATACCGTTCAGGAATGCGGCTTGATAGGACTGCGTCATGTCATATATCTCGCCGGATATCCAGCCTCCAAACGACATACCAACCACTGTTGCCGTCAGTACGAGGCTAACCCGCGTGCCTGCTTCCCGGGCCGGGAAATATTCCCGCACGATAATGGCATAACTGGGAACCAGTCCCCCTTGCGCCAGACCGAAGAAAGCGGACACGACATACAAGGATGTCAGCCCGTCAAAGGGCAGGTAAAACAACAGGGCCAGACATTGCAAAAATGAACTGAGGATCAGGGTGCCGACACCACCAATGGAATCTGAAATGAAGCCCGCGGCAAGACGACTGGCGACACCACAGCCCAACATCAATGCGAGCATTTCAGCGCCGCGGGCCATGCCATAATTGAGGTCCACACAATAGGCCACCATGTGAACCTGCGGCATGGACATGGCCACACAACAGGCGAAACCAGCAATAATCAGCATGCCTTGCAGTGTGTTCTTCGACACAGGCAGGGCGCGTGCGTCGTCAACGGCTGTTGCAGGATCGGTGCTGTCGTCAAAACGAACACGCCGGCGCAACAGAAAGGCCAATGGCACCAATGTGACGACACAGCCAATGCCAACCAAAATATGTGTTTGACGCCAGCCAATGGTCTCCATGCCATATTGCAGGATTGGCGGCCAAACTGTTCCGGCCAGATAATTACCACTCGCGACAACGGCGACTGCGACACCGCGTCGACGATGAAACCAGTGAGAGGTGTCGGCGACCAACGGACCGAACGTCGCTGACGACCCCAGCATGCCAATCATCAGTGCCTGTGCGGCCACGAAGTGCCACATCTCGGTCGCTTGGGCGGCGACGATATACCCGGCCCCCAGCATCACGCCACCGATTACAATCGGCACGACGACCCCAAAGCGGTCCGACAGCCGTCCCATGATCATATTGCCGACGGCAAACCCCAGCATGGTTGCCGTATAGGGGAAAGCTGCATCACTGCGATCAACACCGAATTCGACCTGGATCACAGGCAAGGCGACAATCACCGACCACATGCCAATGCCACCGATTGTCGACAACAACAAGGCAATGCCCAGACGCCGCCATGCATAGGCACCATCCAGAGGTATGGCTTGGGTTTCAGCTAGCATAAGTTGATTTTAAATCCTGAAGGGAAGTACGCGCCAAAGAACATTATTCATGGCCTGTATTCGATGATCCTGTCAATGAAGGGATTGTATGCTTACATAAAACAAGCACGTGATTTCCATCCGTTTGGCGCTTGCATATGCTTGGCCAATTGACGATAGTTTGCCCGAATTTTCAATATATTGAGGCGACAATATGTCCAGTGACCGGGTTTACCACGTTTGCAAAAGAGAAGAATGGCAGGCTGCACTGGCAGCTGGTTTTTATGAAGGATCAAGCCAGGACAAGGCAGATGGGTTTATCCATTTCTCCGGCCTGGAAACAGTTCGTGCCAGCACGGCAAAACACCGCGCCGGCCAGGATAAACTGACATTGCTGGTTGCAGATGCCAATAAACTTGGTGACGATCTGAAATGGGAAGAATCACGTGGCGGGATGTTATTCCCGCACTTGTATGCCGCACTGCCAGTAGACGCCGTTATTGAGGCTATTGATATTAGCCTGGATGCAGATGGCGTTCATACCTTCCCGGATCATATTCCACAAAATATGGGTTAGCCAAACTGGATCGCCGATGAAACGGAGCCCATGATCCGGGTCTCGAAAGTCTGGCGTCCTTGATCGGGTCCAGCGGCACCGGCAACCACATGCAGGGGCAGCAAATGTTCCTCTCTGGGATGGGCATCCTGGGCCATGGGTGCGCTGGCCCAATCAACCAGGGACTGGTTTCGTACCTTTTGATCAGGTGACGTCGTTGCTTTAACAAGCCAGGCGTTAAAGTCATCCCCAAACCGGGCTTTGCCACCTGAACGCATGAAGGTCCCCATGGCCTGCATATTGTGATAGCTAAAACCACTGCCAATGATCAGGACACCCTCATCCCGCAAGGGCTGTAGCGCTTCCCCCATGGCAATATGTGCTGCCGGATCAAGGTCTGCCCGCAAGGACAACTGCACGACAGGTATATTGGCCTCTGGCCAGGCGACTTTCAGGGGCACAAACATACCATGATCAAAACCCCGATCCATCACAGTTTCGACCGTGTGACCGGCGCCAGCCATTAAACCGGATACCCTTGCCGCCAGCGTCGGTGACCCAGCTGCTGGATAGGTCAGTTCATAGGTGTGGTCCGGGAAGCCGTAATAATCAAACAATAATTCTGGTGCAGGCTGCCCTTGAATCTGAAAATCCTCCCCTTCCCAGTGCGCCGATATCATCAGAATGGATTGAGGCTTCTGACCAATGTCGTCGGGTAGTCGGCGCAAATATGCTTCCAGACTGTTCCAGGTTTCCGGTGGGTCCCATTCCATAAAAAAGCAAGGTCCACCGCCATGTGGAATGTAAACCGTCGGCATCTTATCCATTTGTTCGTCCTTCAAAGAGATCAGTGTCCTGGCGAACAGCCTCGGCAAACCAGGAAATAATGGACTGAACCTTGGTCGACCCCATCATGTCCTTATGGGTCGCGACCCAGATCGACGTTTTCATACCGTCTGGGAATTTTTTCGCGCGGACCAAATGTGGGGACGGGTCACCCAGACAACAAGGCAATAAAGCCATTCCCATGCCGGTTTCAGCCACATCGCGCAGCGCGACAAATGAACTCGACTTCAGAACAATTGCTGCGGCGGGCAGGTTTTCGTCCTGCCACTGACCAACCCTGGACGACGAAATTGGTTCTGATACCCCGAGCCATTTATGAGCACTGAAACTGGTGGCAGGATTCTGATCGAGATAGCCTTGCGTTGCATAGACGTGCGTCATCAGATCACAAGCCCGCTCTCCCACCATATCATCGGGCAACCTTGGTGCCGGTCGTATTGTGATATCGGCATCCATCTTCGTAAAATTGACGTAACTGTTACTCACATTCAGTTCAACGACAACACCTGGATGTTCTTTCTGAAACGACGCCACATGTTGCACCAATCCTGAAACCGCAAAACTGTCTGTCGTTGTTATGCGTACCGGTCCATCCAACTCCAGGCCCTGCCTGGCCATGGCGCGATCAAGGCCGTTGACCTGATCTTCAATTGCCCGCAGGGATGTCAACAAATGACGGCTCTCTGGCGTCAGAGTGTAACCATTTCCCGTACGTTCAAAGACCTTCACACCTTTTTTGTCCTCAAACGACGAAACCCGGCGCAAAACTGTAGAATGGTTCACGCCAAGCACACGGGCAGCCCCGCTCAAGGTTCCCTGCTCAGCGACTGTTAAAACAAACCTCAAATCATCCCATGCCATATAATGTCCAAAATCTGTGCTATATTGTGCATATTTGCACAACATTGGCGGCATAATTTAGGAATAGCCAGAGGTTTTTGCACAGACTACACTACGCTATCAAGAATTATTCCAATAAATCAAGTTTCTAGGGATGGAGAAAAAGATGCTGAAAGCTATAAGGAACATAGGCTTTGCCGTAATTGCACTGGCAATGTTTGGCGCGAATGCGCAAGCCGCCGACTTTAGCAAGCCGGTCAAGGCGCGCCAGGCAACCATGGTGTTGAAGGGATTTTACATGGGCCAATTGGCGGCCATCGCAAAAGGTAAAGTGCCTTACGACGCCAAGAAAGCACAGTCAGCTGCCAACGGCTTGCTGTCTATGGCGACCCTGGACGGCAGCGCCATGTGGCCTCCGGGTTCCGGCACAGACAAGCTTGGTGATGCGACACGCGCCAAACCGGAAATCTGGAGCACTTATCCTGCCGTCGCAAAGGCCGGCAAGGAACATGTAGTGGCCGCAACAAATATGGCCAAGGTCGCAGGCAATGGGCTTGAAGCTGTCCAGGGTGCCATAGGTGGCCTTGGCAAAACCTGCGGTGGTTGCCACAAACCCTTCCGCACCAAAAAGAAATAACCGAAACCCCTCCGACCTCCCCCCAGAGGTCATCGAATGCCCCGCCTTCCGACAGGAAGCGCGGGGTATTTTTGAGGTAACCCGACAGAAATTACTTCAATACTGTGAGGGTACGGTCAAAGAGTTTTTGATAGCTGCCGTCTGCCTTCATTTCTCGCAACGCTTTGGCTAGTTCAGGTGCGAGGTGAGCATGGCTTTTGTGCACATACATATACATATCAACTGCCGCCAGTGGAGGTTCATGTACCTTGACCACCAATCCCGTTTCCATGGCACGTTGCAGGCCTTGCCAACGTTCATAGAGAACCAGATCAACGCGTTTTTTGCCGAGCATATCGAACATCTGCTCAGGCTTGTAAACAGCGTGCTTTTCCTGACTTCTCATCAGATTTCGCTCAAATATTACCCAGCCATGTATGTATGCGACCCTGTAGGGCAGAAGTGACTGCCAACTATTGCTCTTGAACACCAGATTTCGGGAATAGGCGACGAAGTCATTTTCGACAAGACGTTCTTCAACTCGCACCAGATTTGGAAACTTTTTTTCCAAGCCTTTTATCCGCATTGCTACGCCGTGATCGATATTGGCATTGGCATTCGACATTGCGCGCGCAGAAGCAACATATTGCTTAACACGGGCCTTCAAACCGATCCGACGAAATACCTCGGCGACAACAAGATTCTGAAAACCGGTCTCTTCCTTATTGGCATAAGGTGCCCCGGTACTGGTATTCAAAACATAAACATCCGGCCCGGCAGCACGAGCAACTGTCCCGCTTGAAAATATCGAAACCCCAAACAACAGACCCAGCAGAACAAGTCTAATCCTGATAACCATTTCCTTAAGCTCCCCGAAAGCAAACAAATTTTTTTTCTTTACAAATTATTTGATCAATCAACGACTAACGTTACCTGTTGGCAGCTATTCAATATCCATCGTCAATTCCGCCAGTGCTGCAACACACCCGGCATATCGATAAAACCCGGAATATCCATGAACCGGCGTAACCAGCGTTCGATGGCCGGATATTCCTCACGTGATATTCCACCGTCCTCACTGAGCGAAACATAAGGGAAGCAGGCAATATCTGCGATGGTCGGGGCCCCTCCGGCCAACCAGTCCAAGCCCATGATCTCCTGTTCGGCGATGTGATCATCGAGGATCACAAAGGCTGCATGGGCAGATTTGCGTTGCTGATCGATATCAAACGGGTAGTTTAGTACGTCATGCAGGCGGGCCGCGGACGCCGCCATAATTTCGCCACCACCAAAGGCTGTCCACATGGCAACCTGGCCCCGCGCTGCAGCGTCATCCGGAAACCAGGAATTACTGTCGTCAAATTTTGACGCAAGGTATACAAGAATTGATTGGGCGTCGCGCAAAACCAGGTCTCCATCGACCATTACAGGCAGTTGCCCCAAGGGATTAAGCGCCAGCATTTCCGGTTTTTTGTGCTCAAGACCAGGATAAAAATCAACCGGCACAACTTCATATTCGATGTTCAGGATATTGAGCATCAGGCGCACCTTATAGCAGCTGCCCGAGAGGATATAATCGTAAAGTTTTATCATACCGGACAGGTCCTAAAGTGTTCCAAAGCCAACGCCCATTTCCTTTATCCAGCGGCGATACTGAATGGAAGCGGCATCGGCGCGGATGGTAATTTCAGCACCGCGCTGCAACGGCAACTCGCGCGGCCGCTGATTTTCCAGAATAACCCGGTCCTGCATCAAGATGCCTTGCTGAAACTGGATCAGTTCCTGATCTGAATTCACATCATCAAAGACCAGCATGAAATAGTGGATGTCACAATTTGTTTCGTCCAGGGGCTGGGGCAAAATACCCACCAGGTCCATGGCATCAGCCCGGTCGGGACAGGTTTTGTACAGGATCGCTGCGAAGGGATTGGCGACGCGGTACTGGTAGTCAACTTCTATACCCTCAGTCGCGGAGGCCATGGCCTTGGGCTGGTAAAAGCCACATTCGGTTGCCCAAAGCTCGTTCACGTCTTTCCGTAAATTGACCTTATAGTTATTCACTTCGGTATCAGGTTCTGCCCCCAAAACATCCGTATGCACAAAGGGAAAGTGTGACATATCGAGGAAGTTTTCAATAATACGCCCAGGTGATGTTTGCACGGTGGCGATACCGCAAACAACCATGCGCCGGCCGTCCTCATAGAATTCTGGCATGCTGAAAATATCACCATCGGGCTCCCCCAGGGTTGTCCAGACATAGTCATAACATTCGCGAACAGGCAGTGCCTGCCCCTGCTCTCCTTTAGTCGAAACTTCCCATGCTGTGGCCTGACCATCCTCTTGTCGTACTGCCAGAATGTCGCGCCCCAACAAACGCGTTTTCCTTGGTTGAGAAGGCGTCAGGGCTGCACTGCTCTGAATCACATACCATTGGTTCAAGGTTGTAGAATCTATCTGGGTCATGAATTTGAAGTCCTCTGAACTCAGGAAAAAACCGAAAACCCATCCTGGGCGGCATCAGGATTTGACAATGACCAGCGCAGGCGTTTTGCCCACTTTGAATAGTGAAGCCGGCGCTGGCGATCGAGGTCATGATCTCCCGTTGATGGAGTCATGATATGAAGCCCGCAGCGTCCATCTCGCGCCTGATGCCCGGTGATGACAATTTGATCCGAACCAGCACCGGATACCAAAATCTGTATCGCATCCCCCACCAAGTCAGGCAAGTCAGTCATGGACCAGTCCAGATCCCTCCCGTCGCCATCATACCCGAGGGGCAAGAACCTCGCCGATCCAACAAGTGCCAACACCTTGTCCAAATCGCCATCGGTATAAACACTTTTACAAAACATCAATGAGCTTACGCCGTCGCTATCACCAGACATTGCAGAGCCCTCGCCCGCAGATTCATCTGAAACATCGACCCAGATCAAATTGTCTTTCTCGGTACAAGACCAGGTCTTTATGCAGGCCGTAGGGGGCGCGGCGGCATTTGGTGACGCCGGGATATTCTGGCATTGCCCCTCTTCATCAAAGCCCCAGCCATGGTAGCGACAAACCAGTTTTTCGTCCCGAACCTGACCAAAGGACATGCGCATGCCACGATGGGGACACCGATTTTCCCAGGCGTGAACGGCACCGGTTTTTGTGCGCCAGATCACGACATCATGGTCTGGCAAAACAACTGCACGGGCACTGGCTGCCGCCAGATCACCGCTGCCTGAAACCGGTATCCAGTTCGATTGTGACGTCATTTACACGTTGCTCCGCCTGAAACTGATCAAAGAAATCCGGTCAAACAAAAAGGGGCCGCCCGCATCCGGACAGCCCCTTTCCGTAAATGCCTTACTTATTTAGGGATACTACCCTCGACACCTTTGACATACCAGTTCATTCCGGCGAGTTCGCCGTCTGACATGGTCTTGCCTGCAGGCACGATTACTTTACCAGCCTGGTTGCTAATTGGACCCGTGAATGGGTGGAAAGTACCATTTGTGATACCAGCAACCAACTTTTCTGCATGCGCTTTGGCTTCGGCTGGAACCTTGGCATGAATCGGACCCATGACGATATCGCCTTCAGGCATACCGCCCCAGTGATCTGAAGACTTCCAGGTGCCATCCATGACCATCTGTACTCGCTTGATATAGTATGGTCCCCATTCGTCAATAACGGCAGTCAGATGTGCATCCGGACCAAAGGCAGTCATGTCCGTTGCCTGTCCAACAGCCCAGATTTTTTCTTTTTGAGCCACCTGCATGGCAGCGGGACTGTCAGTGTGCTGGATGATCACATCCACATCCTGGCTAACCAAAACTTTAGCCGCAGCCGCTTCCTTGCCAGGGTCCATCCAGGTATTGACCCAGATAATTTTCATTTTCATGTCCGGGCGAACAGATTGCATGCCAAGCGTAACAGCGTTGATGTCCCGGATAACTTCAGGAATTGGAAATGAGGCAATGTATCCAGCAGTTCCGGTTTTGCTCATTTTTGCCGCAAGATAGCCTGTTATGTAACGACCTTCATAAGTCCGTGACAAATAGGTTGCGACGTTTTTGGACCGTTTGTAGCCAGTAGCATGTTCAAACTTCACTTTGGGAAACTGCTTGGCGACTTTGATCGTCGGATTCATGTAGCCAAAGGAAGTGGTGAAAATAATGTCATTCCCTTTTTGCGCCAGGCTGCGGATGACGCGTTCAGCATCTGCGCCCTCAGCAACACTCTCGACGAAAGTAGTTTCTACTTTGTCACCGAAGTGTTTTTCAAGCGAAAGTCGACCTTGATTATGCTGGTAGGACCAGCCGAAATCGCCGACCGGGCCGACATAAACAAATGCGGCTTTGACCTTGTCGGCTGCACTTGCGGAAAACGCACCGAAGGCAACACCGAGGCCCAGACCTGCAGCGGTGATCAGGCTGAATGAACGTCGAGTTAGGGACATTGATTTTATTCCTCTGAGAATTGGAAAAGAAAATTTGATATGGGGTCTTTTTTGAGGGCTTTCTCCGTAAAACCGCTTGCCACTTAAACGCAGCGTTGGTCTTACAAGTTGAGCCCCGTGATCATCAACTAGGTCGTTGATCGTACCCACTTCCTGATCTCATTGGAATAGTTTTAGTTCATTGTCGGACAGTATTTTTGTAAAATACTTCTATCCGAATTGTCAGTGTCCACCGCCGAGGATACCGGTTCTGACATCATATTCCACTGCGATGCCATAATCTGGATCGTCATCGGAATCGACCATGATCTGGCCTGCCCGGTTCAAAAGTCGATGGCAATCACGTGATAAATGGCGCAATTGCAGGCTCTTGCCATGCCCCTCGTATTTCGAGGCAAGACCCTCAATCGCCTGCAGAGCAGATTGATCGACAATCCGGCTGTTCATGAAATCAACTATGACGTTTTTAGGGTCGTTTGCCGGATCAAAAATCTCTCCAAAGCCGTCGGCAGAACCAAAAAATAATGGTCCCTCAATCCGATAGACCTTTGTTCCCTCGATGGTTTCTTCCATAGACGCATGAATACGTGTTGCATTGCTCCAGGCGTAAGCCAGCGCCGACACAATCACACCGACAATAACAGCTATGGCCAAATCACTCATGACGGTTACAGCCGTAACCAACAGCATAACCATGGCGTCCGTCAGGGGGATGAGGCGCAGGATCTTAAGGCTCTGCCAGGCGAAAGTACCAATAACGACCATGAACATTACACCAACCAGCGCTGCCAGCGGGATTTGTTCGATCATGTCAGATGCCACCAGAATAAAGGCAAGCAAAAACAGGGCAGCTGCGATACCGGAAAGCCTGGTACGACCGCCCGATTTCACGTTGATCATGGACTGACCGATCATGGCGCAACCACCCATGCCACCAAAAAAGCCGGTCACAGTGTTGGAAACGCCTTGGGCGATACATTCCTGCGACGCGCCACCCCGTGTCCCGGTCATTTCACCGACCAGGTTTAATGTCAGCAGGCTTTCGATCAAGCCAATGGCCGCCAGAATCAGGGCAAAAGGGAATATGATTTTGAGCGTTTCCAGATTGATGGGCACCGTCGGGATATGAAATAGCGGTAATCCGCCCTCAATGGAGGCCAGATCGCCAACCCGTGGCACATCACTGCCAAAAAAGATCACAATGCCCGCAATGACAGCAATACCAGCCAATGGCGCCGGCACAGCCGTCGTTATCTTTGGCATGAGCCAGATAATCGCCATTGTCAGACCGACCAGGCCCAACATTGTCGCCAGGGGCAAACCGGTCATCCAGACTTTGACATCATCCGGACCGGGCACCTGAAACTGTGTGAGTTGAGCAAGAAAAATCACGATGGCAAGGCCATTTACAAAGCCCAGCATAACCGGATGCGGCACCAGGCGGATAAATTTCCCTAACCTGAAAACGCCCGCCAGCACCTGCAAAATGCCCATCAATACAACAGTTGCGAACAGATATTCGACACCGTGGCTGGCCACCAGGGCGACCATTACAACCGCCAAAGCACCGGTTGCACCCGAAATCATGCCAGGCCGACCACCGAAAACCGCTGTAATCAAGCCAACAATGAAGGCCGCATACAGCCCCACCAAAGGGTGAACACCTGCAACAAATGAAAAGGCCACGGCCTCAGGCACCAGGGCCAGGGCAACCGTCAAGCCTGACAGAACTTCGGTTTTGATCCGTCCCGGCGTAAAGGAAATGACCGGAGAATTTCTCCAGTCCCCTATCGGTAGACGATCCGCGAAGGCTGCAAGCGTTTGACGAGGCACGTATTTACTATCCTTGTTACTGTCTCAAATTTCCAGGTTTATCGATTAGTATTGCCATATGGCTTCAAAGTGCCTTCTACAGCACCCTGAATGTCACCGCGCACAAGACCAATGTCGGCGAGCAACCGATCATCGAGATTCATCATGGCTGCACGGGCAGCGCGTTTATCAGAATATTCTTTTACAGCGGTAAAAACTGACCGAAAGTTAAAGCCTGAAAGGGCAGAAAAATTGATCTTGTCGAGGTATACGACATTGAGCTGGTTTATCACAACATGTCTCCTTGAATTTGGCCTGACAATCAAGTCAGTGACCGTACAAAAAATTAGGCGCGGAAATCGTCATTGATCCCGCGCGTTGCACATATGTTGCACTGCACAATAACAATATCAATAGTTTAGAACAGTTTTATTTTGCAGTGCAGCATTGCGCCGCCTGCATATCACCAAAAACCATCGTGGGCAGGCACGTGGGTGCCCTCATAGAAGAATTCCTGCCTGGGCCCCGGTTCGGCAAAACCATTGAGGCCGTTCAGCAGGAATTCAAAAAATATCTCGAGGAAAGCCCTGACATGCGGGCGGTCGCCTGACTTTGGATTCTGAGGCTATCCCGCCAGGGAGCGCTCCCGTAGCAGGTTTTTATCGATCTTGGCTGCGGGCGTTCTTGGCAGGGCATCAACAACGATGACCTTGGCCGGCACCTTGTAGGGTGCCAGGTTCTGTCCGCAATAATTGATGACTTCAGCCTCATCCAGTGTCTCTCCTTCCCGTGCGACCACATAGGCATGAAGAACTTCACCAGTTTTTGATGATGGTGTCCCCACTGCTGCAGCCTCCAGAATGCCTGGATGTGTAAACAGGACTTCGTCAACCTCACGTGGAAAAACATTATACCCGTTGACGATGGCCATTTCCTTTTTGCGGTCAACAATAACCACATAACCCTTTTCATCGAGATGCCCGATGTCGCCGGAATGGATCCAGCCATCGCGCATGGTCTCGGCGGTTTCCTCTTCGCGCCGCCAGTATTCGACCATCATTTGCGGGCCACGCACCCGGAATTCACCATTTTCCCCCTGGGCCAGGACCTTTGTTCCCGTTTCAACGTCAACTACCTCGATTTCGGTACCCGGACAAGGTGGCCCGCAGGTGCCCAAACGGTTTTCATCGTGCCATGGGTTCATTGCAAGAGGCGCTGCCTCTGACATGCCAAGCGCCTGGTGGATAGAACATCCGGTGACCGCCTCCCAGGCCTTGATCGTTTCTTCAGCAAAGGGCGACCCGCCGCCACCAACCCGACGCAAGCTGGAGAAGTCTGTCGATCTGTAATCCGGGTGTCCCATGATCGCCTGAAAAATCGGTGCTGGTCCACCAGCGAACAAGGTCACCTTGTGTTTGGGCATCGCTTCAAGAACAGCATCGGGTCGGAACTGTTTAATAAGGACAAGCGTATCCCTGCAATAAGTTGGCACAAGGGCCGTCATACAAAGACCCCAGATATGAAACTGAGGGGCTACATTCAGCCATATGTTGGCACCGGGTTTTTCCGACCAACACCACTGAATTTGCCGGGTCATGTGCACAATACTTTGATGAAGGTGGCGTGCCCCTTTGGGCAGACCGGTGGTGCCGCCGGTGTATTGCAGCGAGGCGACATCGTCAGATTTTGGACGTGGTTCGGGCAGTGTTAATTCGTCAGCGGCCAGCAGGTCAGTGTATATAATCGCCGTCGGTCCGAGAATAACTACATTGTCCACCCCTTTTGCGTCGGCCAGGGCTGAGACCTTGTCTTGTAAAACATCGGCGCAAATGATTGCGCAAGGCTCGGCGTCCTCAATCAGGGGGCCCAATTCGCTCTCTGTATACATCGGGTTCAGCAGGACAAGGACACCGCCTGCGGCCCAAATCGCATAAATGGCGATCGACATTTCGATGGAATTTCCCATCAGCACGACAATGCGCTTTCCCTTGCAATCAAGGGCCTGCAGTTTGTGAGCGAATACCGCGGCGGCATGACGATATTGGCGGTAATTGATCTGGTCGTCATCGCAGATTATCGCTGTGTGATCAGGCGATAGATCTGCGGCGTAATCCAGTGCATCTACCACCGTCTCGATGTTCGGTTTGCCGTCTCCGTAGTCTCTAAGTGGGTCGTTGTTCGCCATGGGTGCCTCCCTGAGGGCAAATTATTTTCGCATGTATTGATATCTTTTTCGATGTCAAGATTGAAATGCCGTTCCGGTCATTGTCAGGTTTTCCTCAGCCGACGTAATCCGTTCACTCAGGAATTTTGTCTCCGGCAGCATCCAGTCCCGCACAAATGCAGCTGTGGTTCTGATGCGCTCCGGATTGGCCGATGCGTCAGCATTTTTCTCAAGGCGGCTCCAGGCCACGCCAAGGGCAAGCAGCCCTGTCAGTTCCATAAAAGGATAGGCCACAAATCCTGGGTCGGTGAGTTTAGCGACCGCGTCACGCGACGCCCGCCAGGCGACAAGACCTTCGGATAAGGCTTCAGCCATGCCACTGGTTCCCACGGCGCGACTGGCCAGGATTGCGTCTTTACAATCTTGCTCAAATGCCTCAGCGCTGGCCCCGCCCCTGGCTGCCAAAGTGCGTGTGACCAGATTGGTCGCATGCAAGCCGTTCGCACCTTCAAATATCCGGCCGATCCGCGCATCGCGCAGGATCTGTTCCACCCGATATTCCTTGATATATCCATAGCCACCATGGATTTGTATGGCGATGTTGGCGCACTCAACGGCCGCATCTGTTGCAAGCACCTTGCAAACCGGGGTCATCAGTTCGACCAGAGCGGGGTTTTCCCCAAGTTCAATGTCAACCGCGGAGCGATAGAGCATGCTGCGCAAACCTTCGACCCAAGCCGTTTGCGTCAGCAATCCGCGCCTGACGTCCCCGTGCCGATTGATCGGGACAGCACCCTTATCTTGTTGATCCGGCTGCAGCGCCCGCCCCTGCCGTCGATCCGCCGCATAGTCACGACTTCTTTGGGCGGCGACCTGGCAAAGACCGGTTCCCTGGGCCGCAACATCAATTCTCATGGCGTTCATCATCGTGAACATGCGCATCAGGCCCTCACCCGGGGCACCAACTATTTCCGCCTCTGCACCGTCAAAAAATACCTGACAAGTTGGGCTGGCATGTAAGCCCATTTTGTCTTCGATGCGGTCGACCCGAATAGTGTTTCGTTGACCATCGGGCAAGACGGCGGAGCACAAAAACAAGGATAATCCCCTGGCACCACTTTCTTCATCACCCGTGCGCGCCAAAACGCAGTGAAGGATGTTCGGCGTTATGTCGTGATCTGCGTTTGAGGTAAAAACCTTGTTGCCCGTAAGACGCCAGACACCGTCGTCGTCTTGTTGAGCTTTCGTGGCGATCAGCGAAAGGTCGGAGCCTGCCTGCGGTTCACTCAAGACGATTGTTGTGCTGTATTCGCCGGAAACAATGCCTGGAATGAAGCGTTTCTTTTGATCCTCATTTGCCTGATCAAGGATCAGCCGCATGGCGGCCTCCGGGCAGGCCACCATCATCAGGATGTTGACACACGCGCCGCCCAGCATTTCCAGAACAGCCGAGGTTAATACGCCAGGCAGCCCCTGGCCACCGAAGGCTTCCGGCATGGCGAGACCGAGCCAACCGCTTTCCGTAAATTTTCCTACAGCGGCTACCAGTTCCGGTGCAACCTTAACCCTGTTGTCTATCAATACGGGCGGGCTGACGTCGGCAAGAGGATCAAGCGGCGCGATTTCCTGATCAACGAAGCGTCCGGCCTGGGTAATGATATCCCGCGCAAGATCATCGTCCCAATCGGGAAGCCGGTCAGCTTCTGCACCATATTTCAAAGCGAAAAGCATGTCTTCAACTGGTGTTTTGTAGTCCATATTCAATCCGCATTCATAACTGTAATATGTTCCTGGCTCACCCCAAGTCTCCGATCCAGCGTTTTTGGTTTTGGTAACTCTTTGGCAATTCAGCATCGACCATCTCTGCCAGACGTGCAATTTTTTCCGGCGTTTCTTCGGCGATCTCGTCGACCCACTTCTTTAATAATTCTTCATAATCGTCACCCACCGGACAGACATCGGCGCAACGGCGGCAGCCAGTGATGATCCCGCTACCGCGCAACATGGCCTGAAACAATTCCGATGACTCCATGCTGCGCAACATGCCGATTTGCTTTTTCTGATCGGTCTCAGTCATGACGCCGGTCAGATAATCGGCGACAAATTCGAAGCCAAAGGGCGAACGATAGGTATCGCAGCTTTTCCAGTCCCGGTCCCAGTGTTGAACGGCATCAGCTGGACAGGCCTTGAGGCAGCGACCGCATTCAGGCCCAAGACACAGGGTCTTTTCCATTTTCTGGTCTGGTGCAATGTCCGCTGAGGTCATGACGATGCCCAGAATGACCCTGGGGCCGTATTCGGGTGTGATGAGCTGATGATTTAGCCCCAGAGTACCAAGCCCCGCTTCGACAGCCGCGTGGGTTGCTGACAAGGGGTGGGTCGTCTGTGTGTCCTTGCCCTTCAGAAACTTCGTTGGATCGACATGATGATACGGCACCAACAATCCCGGCACGCCATTGTCTTCCAGCCAGAACACCAGATCGAGCGCCAGTTCCTCCAGCGCCGAGATCAATAATTCATCGCCATAGAACTTGTGCTGATCATTCCAGGCAGGAAGGCGCGACGTGGCGAAGCTGATCCGTTTGGCCAGCACGATCACCCGGCCGCCGTCGATTTCTGTGATATCTGAAGGCCCACGTGGATTGTCAGGGTCGGGCGGGTATTGGTCCATGATCGCACCGTCGGCAATTCCAACCAGATCAGCACCCAGGGACCTGGCCTTTTGCTTGATGTCATCAGCTGTCAGTGTGGTCGGGATTAGCTCGTTCATGACGTTGGTTCCTGCAACTTGATCTGCTGACTTAATCTGAATTTTTCACGCTGTGCTTTCGCAGCTTTGCCTGTGTAACCGTCCGGCCCTACCCAACGGATATTCCAGTCATTCATGCCAGGGATATCGTCACCTTGTTTGAGCGCAGCCTTGTAGGACTTGCCCTTCTCGATGCGCTCCGGTGTGCTTTCGGGAATGACTTTTTGTGGTGCGGCCAGAAAGGCGTGATAGTCGTCGCCAACCGGACACACCGCCGTACAGCGCGGGCAGGTCCCAAAACAGCCCCAGACCCGCGTGATACCCTGCCAGTAAGCCATCAGTTCACCTGAATTCAGGATAGACCGTCGGGTCTCCTCGTCAGATTCCAGATGACGATGGAAGAGATTGGAAACCCCGTAAATGCCCGTGACCTGTGCTTCGGTGGAGCAGCCGCGTTTGTCGATGTTAAAGTGCAATACAGAATCCGTTGGGCAGGCATAGAGGCAGCGTGAACACCCTTCACCGACGCAGAGTTGTTCTGTCATCGGCTGGTCGGGTTCCAGTTCGGCATCGGTCACAACAACAGCCAGATTGACGCGCGGGCCGTATTCAACACACATGAAATTGACGCCCAGTCCCAGGGTCCCCATGCCAGCTTCAATGGCCAAATGGCGCAAGCTGAGCGGCCCGTAGGTTCCCGATTTTAATTCCCAGTCGGACGAATTGTTGTTCATGACCAAGCCGAAAAAACCCTGGCGTTCCAGTTGTTCGGAAACTTTACGGGCCTGTTTGTCGAGCCGTCGATTGATCATCATGTTGACCATCTGGTAAGGCTCGGGTTCACGTGTGCGAAAGCTGGCGACAGGCACACGCAATGCCAGGACGATGACACTTTTTGCATCGGCACTCAAACGGCCAGGTGTTTGCGGCCAGCGCGGGTCCGGCGGGAATTGATTTAGCGTTTCTGCACTGGCAATACCGACCAGGTCAGCACCGGCCTCAAGGGCCATGGCCTTGACGTCAGTCGCGCCCAAAGTAGCTGAACTTTTTTGATTCACTTTCAAAGCGTTCTCCATACCCTACAGTATGGAAGGTTATGTGCATCAATTGCCAGAGTCAATACCCTGGGGTATGGTGCAGACATGACAGTTGCCCAAAAAATTACACAAGATACATCCTCACTCAGCCGCGACGGTTGGATAGATTGCGCACTCGATCGGCTTGCCGTGGACGGAATCGACAAGGTGTTGATTGCGCCCTTGGCACGTGAACTGGGCGTGACCAAAGGTAGTTTTTATTGGCATTTCAAGGACCGGCAGGATCTGCTGGACGCCATGCTGACACGATGGGAAGGCGTTGGCACGCTCGACATTATCGACCAGGTTGAAAAGGCTGGCGGCACAGCCGATGAACGCCTCAGGCGAACAATTGAATTGTCGATAGAACAAGTCAGCGTCCGGCTGGAACCTGCATTGAGGCAATGGGGACGAAGGGACAAAAAGGTACGGCAAGCCCTGCGTCGCGTTGATGAACATCGCCTGGCATTTTTGAGGAAGTTGTTCGTTCAACTTTGTGACAATGAAGTTGAAGCAGAAGCGCGGGCCTGGCTTTTATATTCCCTGATCACCGGCAGGCATCTGATCGCAGCCAAGCCCGCTCAAATCAAGAGCAAGGATTTACTGAAATCCTGTCTGGCCGTCCTGACCGGCGGGTAAATGAGCGGTCTTTTCCAAATACCTTTCCTGCCCCCGGGACGCAGGTCGCGTATCCATTCCGGCATGGCAGCCACGAGAAGTTGTTCAATTTTGTTGCCGTGCCGATGTAGCAGAATTCCGCTATAGAGAATGAATGCGCCACGAAGGGTAAGCACGAATGGAAACGCCTATGGTCACCAACAGCCCGGCTGATATCTTGAGGCCGGCCTGATTCCACAGCCTGTGCCCTGCTCCGACAAATGCGGCCGCATAGAGGACCGATATCAGGAATATGCCGCTACCACCGAAACCTTCCCAGGCGACGGTCATGAACCAGCTCAGGGCCCCGATGGCCAGCAGCGCCCCAACGTAATACAAGATATTGGCCAGTCCAAAGCCGGGACGCCCTGCGTCACCGCCCACTCAAGATCATCTTTTTCTATGCGTATAAATCAACAAATCACCGAAACACAATACGGTCACTGGACCGATAATCGGTCGCTATCAAGCCGGTTTTATGGCGACAGTTTCAATCAGGCTGACACGTTCCTCTTCAAGGTTGCGGTGCAGGTTATAGGCCTTGGTGCCGATATCCTTACCCACCAGCATATAAACACCCAGAACCGGTAATTTCGGTTCGCCCTGGGGCTGCTTGATGTGAGCAAAGGCCGCTCTGGCGAGGTCTGTCTTGTCATTAAAAACTGCGATTTCAAATCCGGCGGCTGTCATGACATCGCGGAACGTGTCTGGCGGCACCAAATAACTCATGGAGCTGTTTTGGGCCCATGGCACCGGAAAATACGGTGGGGCATTTTTGCTACCACATACTTCGTACAACACAGCACGCCCACCGGGTTTGAGAACACGGCAGGTTTCTGTAAGCCACAACAATTTGTCTTCGACATTCATATTCATCTGCAGGGACCAGGCGCCATCAAAGGAATTGTCTTCAAACGGCAAGGCCAGAGCACTGGCTGCCTCGAACGACACCTGCTCCTGCATGTTAAGCAGTTCGGTTAATCGCAGGGCTGTATGGATATACTCATCGCTCAAATCAATACCGGTTACACGACAACCTGTTTCATGTGACAAACGTCGTGTGGACCCGCCAATGCCACATCCGACATCCAGGATATGCTGGTCGGGTGTAAACCCCGCCAGTTCAATCAGTTCCTTGGTTGCCGTGTCGCCGCGAATATGAAATTCATCTACGGGCTGAAGGTCGTCCAGGGTGATTTTTGACAAATCCAGCTCGAGTTTTTCAAGCCCCTCAACAATCTTGGTATACAAATCATCCGGCGAATAATAGTCGTGAATGTGTTCAGTGCTTTTTGCCATCATCGATCCTTCATTTCGGTCACAGGTATAACCGGATGTGTAAAGTATAATTTTGAATTTTGATGTTGCAGGGCCTTTTTTGCATTTAAAGCAACATTGTTAACATGACTAAAGGTAGCAGACCCCAAAAGCTATTCCATCTTGTACGAAACTATTTAAAGTCACGACAGCGTTTCGATCATCGCTGAGTTTATGAAAAAAGGGATCAACGCTGGATCGGTTTTGACGAAATTACTTGAGCTGCCTTCGACACACCCTCTATCTGAAGTAAATTGAATGACGAACAAAAATTTGGAGATTCATAATAATGAATAAAGTAAAATTCGCTTTGTTTTGTGCAATATTTTTTGGCGCGACGATGCTTAATGCGGTTAATCCCGCTCAGGCGGAAGACCTTACCTTTACACTGACCAACGGAACAGATGTAAGACTCGTAAATTTTCATGTCTCCCACACCGGGACAAAAAGATGGGAAGAAGACGTGCTCGACGATGTTTATCTGGCGCCAGGCTATTCCATCGAAATTACGATCGCTGATGACCGACGCAATTGCCATTATGACGTCCTCAGTCGTTTTTCAGATGGTGAAGAAGTTGAGGATTACAACATAGATCTGTGTGATCTGGGTGAATATGAGATCGGGAATTAGGTGGAGACAGGAACTTCAAAGCCTAAACGCTCGGGTCAAATAAGGCGAGCAGACCATCCAGAACAGACTACGTCAATCTGAATGTTAATTAGTTCTGTGTGTCTCCAGAGCGTCGCGGCTTCGATGAGTCGAATACCACGGGCACCTCGAACATTGCGCAAAGCCAAAGTCGGTAGCGACTAATGCGCCCGTCGGTGAGGTCAAAGAAGCTGAATACAGTGCCAGTGATTTCCTTGCCGGTTGGCGTGCGACCGAGCCACGGGCCAACATGTTTTCCGGTGAATGACCACTGCGCCATTACTTCATCTGTGCCAGCGACTATGCGATCAATCGAGATGCGAACATCCCCTACGTTGCGCCGAAAACCTTCCACATGGGCCACCAGGCCGTCACGACCGGGCGGCCCACCGAAGGTCTGATTGGCTTCGTCCACCATATCTGGTTGGGCGATCTCTTCGATCAACTCCAACCGCCCTTTAGCACCAACCTCCAAAAGGTATGTCTCCATCACTTGTCTGGGTGTTAAATTCATTCAGGTGACCTCCACGCTAGATATGCTCCAACTCGATGATCTGCCATATGAATACTCATTGCCGGTCTCCAGTGAACATCAATGCCTTTTCTCTCAAGAATGCCACCGTCTAATCGACAAGGGATCATTGCGCCCTTTGACTAAAATTGATTCGACGGGTTCGAATGCGTCGTCCGCCAGACTTTCTTCAACGACAACTTCATTTGCCTTGGCTGAGGCACACAGACGAGCCGCCATGTTCACGGTATTGCCAATAACAGTAAAATCGCGCCTGTCTTCAGGTCCGATAGCGCCTGAAATTACTTCACCGTGAAATATTCCGATCCCCAATGCTCGAGGAAAATCGCCGTGCTTTACGGCATCTACGATTTCACGCGCGGCAGCAAGTGCGCGTTTGTCTCCATTCTCTCCATCAAAACGCGCCAAAACGGCATCTCCAATCATCTTGTCGACGTCGCCATCATGGCGTTTGAGGATTTCCACTTGCAAAGTCATAATCTGATTCAGGAATTCAACAACAACTTCCGCAGCATTTTGATCAGCAAACCCAGTGAAATCCCTGATATCTGAAAAGAGGAGAGTCGTGGTAACGTTGCGTGATTGTATGTTGCCGTCTGCGGTTGCATCCTTGACGGCATTCACAGCAGTGGAAGACACCAAAGATTCGATCCGCTTGCGAAGGTCAAGCAGTGCATTGGATTGTGAGTTGATGTTTGCCTGAGCCCGGCTCACAAGATTGTAGAGGGCTGCGACAAGTAACAATAAAAGCAAACCGGGAACCCCGACTGACGGAACCGCTGCCTGGTCTTCCCCCGAAAAAGTGGTCCACCTTTATAGTTAGTTGAAGGAGGATCAGAAATGGCTATCAAGCGAAACAAACCAGAAGAGATTGTGATGATGCTGCGGCAGGTTGAAGTGCTTGTCGGGCAAGGCAGAAAGCGG
>JABIFY010000117.1 GCA_018650465.1 Alphaproteobacteria bacterium | reverse complement strand
GGTATTCGTGGCACCTCCGTGGCCGGTCGTGCCGGACAGGAGGGCACGGCCAACACGATTACCTTGTTGGCGGACCCCGGTGGGCAAGTGGGCGAGATCAGCGTCAGCAACGCCGTGGGCACCCAGGTGCTGAACCAGCCCATGCAGACAACGCAAGTGACCAGTGCTTTTGTGCCGCCCAGTCCGATCATTACTTTGCCGCCATCGGCGGCCAATGCTTTGTATGGCCAGGCCCGCGCGGCCATGCCGCCCCCGCCACCACCACGGGCAGAGCGCAGCCAGAATGATGATGACGAGGCAACCCAACAAGGCGATCAGGCTGCTGGCGAAGGTGAAGGCGAGCAAGGTGAAGGCGAGGGCGAAAATCAGGACGGCGACAATGCCGATGGCGAACAGGCCGCCGAGGGTGAAGGCGAAGGCCAGCCGGTCGACGGTGAGGGCGAACCTGTAGAAGGTGAAGGCGAGCAAGCTGCTGAAGGTGAAGGCGGAGAGGGTGAGGGGGGAGAAGGCGAACAACAAGCAGCTGATGGCGAAGGACAACCTGTCGCCCAGGAGGGTCAGGAAGGTCAGCCAGTTGATGGCGAACAGGTTGCTGATGGCGAACCTGGTCCTGACGGCCCGGCCACTCCTGAGGGTGCTGGGGGAGATAAGGGTGAAGCCGAAGCCCAGGCCGCTTTTGACCAAGCCTTGTCTGAAGGCAAATCCATGGACGAAGCGTTCGCAGCAGCAGGTGACGCCGCAGGTGCTACGGCGCAACAGGGTGGTCTCGGATTTCAACCTCCGGGCCAGGATAACCAGAACGGCCCTGGCGGCACAGGCGCTACTTTACCCTTTGGGGGTGGCGATCCATTTGCGCCGGGTAGTTCTTTTGGAAGCGGTTCCGGCGGAGACCTTTTTGGTGGCAATGATGGTCAAAATGATCAAATTGGTGCAGGTGATCCGGTGTTTGGGCCGGGTATTCCAGGTTTTGGTCCAGGTATTCCAGGTTTTGGCTCAGGACTTCCAGACTTCGGTCAAGGTTTTGGCCTCGATCCGTTTGGACCAGATCCTTTTTTTGGTGGCTTGCCTTTTACTGACCAGGATTTTTTCTTCGTCGGTGATGAAAATGAATTTATCGATCCCAACACAACGAGCTCCTTCTCTGAGCTCCTGATCGCAACGACCGGAAATGATGCGCTGGTTGGTGGCAGTGGAAATACCCAATTTGTCATGAACCAGGGAACGACCCTGGGCGGGACAGATACGATCAATGGCGGCGCGGGCACAGACGAAATTACCTTTACCAATCTCAGTGATTTCCGCATGGCTTTCAATGCGGATACGGATGTTGCCAATTATTCAAACTCTTCCGGCTCCATCACCGGCCAGATTTCCATGACATCGGTTGAACAACTTTTTGTCTCGGAGAGTGACTCTGGCAGCCGCGTACGTTTGGCCTTTTCGGAAACAGATACCGGTTTCGGTTATATCGGGATCGGCTCGTCCGGGAATGACACTATTTCCTTTGCTGGTAACTCGGCTACCTCTGTCGATATCTCACACGGCACGCTCAGTCATGACATTGACGGGGCCAGCGTGTTGGGCTCGATCATCGGCGGCGCCGGTGGTGACGACACCCTGACAGGCTCGTCCGCCGGTGACATCATCAGTGGTGGCACCGGAGATGATCACATTATCGGTGGTGCCGGGTCTGACACCCTGGCTGGTGGCAGCGGCACTGATATTGTTGACTATTCAACTTCGACCAGCGGTATAACACTCAGTTTGGCATCAGGCGGCGCGTCCGATGGTTTCGGCAGCAGCGACGACATCAGCGGCTTTGAA
This sequence comes from Alphaproteobacteria bacterium, assembly GCA_018650465.1. GTDB lineage: Bacteria > Pseudomonadota > Alphaproteobacteria > UBA2966 > UBA2966 > JABILA01. The sequence goes on along the minus strand of JABIFY010000117.1, from coordinate 9,994 downwards.
AAGGTTATTGGATCATCCCACAATGACACCATTGCCGGTTCTGCCAATAGTGAAAATACCAAAGAATCTTATCGCGGCCTGGCGGGTAACGACACCATTAATGGCGTCAGCGGCCATGATGAAGTTGATTATTCAGGCGATTCAGCAGCAGGCGGCACGGCAGGCATTACAGCGAATTTCTCAACCGGCACTGTTGTTGACGGTTTTGGCAACACGGACACCATTACCAATATCGATGCCGTTAGAGGAACGAACTCAGCTGACTCCATGACCGGCGGCTCCAGTTTTGTTCGCTTTTCCGGCCTGGGTGGAAATGACACATTTATCGGCAGCTCGACCGATGATGAGATCAGCTATGCCCATGATGCAAGCAACGGTGGCTCCGCGGGTGTCACGGTCAATCTGGCCTCTGGAACGGCGACGGATGGATTTGGCAACACGGATACATTTTCGAGTATCGAAATGGTCCGCGGCACCAATTCTGCCGACGTCATGACCGGTGGTGGCAACGATTCCTTTGAACGCTTCCGGGGTTTGGGTGGTGCAGATACCTTTATTGGTACTACTGCCGGGTTCCAGTCTATCGATTACAGCCACGACAATTTCTTTGGTGGTGGCGCCGCCGTAACGGTGAACTTCTCGACCAATACCGCAGTGGATGGTTTTGGCGCAACGGATACTTTCAGCAACATCAACCGTGCCAGAGGTACCGAGTTTAACGATACCTTTATCGCTGGCAGCAGTGGTGCCAGATTCCGTGGACTTGATGGTGCAGACACCTTCACCGGCGGGTCGGGCAGTGACCGGATTGAATATACTTCGGACTCAAGCTTTGGCGGAACCGCCGGTGTAACGGTCAATCTTTCCACTGGCACAGCCATTGATGGCTTTGGCAACACCGACACCTTTACCAGCATTGAACAGGCTCGGGGAACAAACCAGGCAGATACACTCACCGGTGGTTCAGGTAGCTTCGAACAGTTTGAAGGCATGGGCGGCAACGACACAATTAATGGTGGCTCAGGTACGGATCGCGTCTCCTACGAGAACGAACACTTTTTTGGCAGCAGCAGTACGGCAGGGGTAACGGTTAATCTATCATCAGGGACCGCGACCGACACCTTCGGCAATACCGATACCTTAAGCAATATCGAACAGGCTACGGGTACCGCGAATGCGGACAGTCTGACCGGCGATTCAAATGATAACGCCTTGATTGGTCTAGGCGGGGCAGACGGTTTGTCTGGCGGTGCCGGAAATGATAGTTTCCGGGTGCAATCGAACTCGGACATTGTTAGTGGCGAATCAATTAATGGCGGCACCGGCGATGACACTATTCTTTTTGATAGCACAAGTGCAACGTCCGTCAGTTTGGTCGGGGCAACTCTGACCAGCGTAGAATTCATCGATTTCGGTAGTTCCACCGGATCGGGCTTACGCCAGACCCTGTCCGTCGATAACACGGTCAATCTGGATGTTGAAGTGATCCAGAATTTCACTGTGGGTTCTGGTTCAACAACAGATATTTTTGACTGGACATCCAGCGCTAAAAGCGGAAATGGCACGGCGACCGCTTCGGGTTCTGATATTACCTTGCTTGAAACGACGTCACTTGTTTCTGAATCTTTACTTGCTACGTCATCTCAAGGCGCGATTGAGTTCAATTTTACTTCTGCAAAGGCGAGCATTGATTTCGCGACTGCGGGTGAAGCAACCATTGTTGCAAATATTGAAGGGCTACTCGAGACGGCGAATGCTGTGGCATCAACAAACCCGCTTACCAACGGTGCGATCAATACGGACATGCTGTTTGTGTTTTATGAAAGCGGCTCGTCAGGCGGCAGTACAAGTGACGCTGTCATTATCCGTTATCAGGAAGGTGCGTCAGCCGAGGCTGACTTCAATGGCGAACTCAGTGTTGTCGGCATTCTCGAGAGTGTTACGGATATTACCGATACCAATCTCGCCTGATTTGTTATGTTGTTCCGGCTGGACTGGAACGGTTGCTAAACATGAACGAACCTGACGATGAAATAGGTGCTGCTAAATCAGAAATGGCGGCCGGGCATCCGGACGTGGCGCTGAAACACTGGCGTGTCTTGTTAGCCGCAGATCCTGACAATATCACGGCCCTGGCCGGTTCAGGTGATTGCCTGATGGCGATGAAGGAATATACCGCCGCCGCCGATGTTTTTGGCCGGGCACATGATTTGCGACCCGAGATATTGCCCCTGCTTTATGCCTTGGGCACGGCAGAAGCCGCCGCCGGTTTAACCAAACAAGCGCGTGATCATTTGCAGGCCTATCTTGAGCGGGATGACGACAATCCCCACGCTCACAAAAATCTGGCAACGGTGCTTACCGCCCTTGGTGATCATGAGGCGGCAAAAGTACATGCCGGACGGGCCGCCGAACTGAGCCCGGACTTGATGTCCGATGTAAAAAAGTCCGGCACGACGCACACCGTTGTTCGCAAATCACCAGGCGATTGGCAGGGCCTGTTTGACAAAGGCGTCGCTGCGATCCGTGAAGGCGAATTTGCCCACGCTCACAATTTTTTCCAAACACTGCTGGTGGCCCAACCCAACAACAACCGTGCCTGGGAATGTCTTGGGGTCAGTGAACTGGGCCTGGGCCATGCGAAAAAAGCGTTGAAGTCCCTGGAGATGGCCCTGAAGATTGAGCCAGATGCCATCGGGGCTTTGCACCACAAAGCCATTGCACTCAGGGCGCTTGGTCGGCTGGACGAATCAGTGGCCGCCTGCGAGGCTTTACTGTTGGCTGATCCTGGTAATGTCTATGCCCACAGTGTGCGCGGCGCGATTTTTCTGGAGGCCGGAAAAATCCCCGCAGCCATTCCCGATCTCGAAACGGCCATCGCCCCCAATGCAGATCAAAATTATGACATCGGGAACAGTCGTCCTGCCCTGCAAGGGGCGCTTGCTTACGCCTATCGCGCCATGTGCCGTTGGGATGATGACTATATAAATGTTCGCCAGGCTGTCGTCGATGTACTCAGTCAACCCGCAGGCAAGGCAGCCTTGATGGTGATTTCGCCCTTTCAGGTTTTGCCCCTGGGCCTTGATGGAAATGCTCAAGCCGAGGTTGCCCGGCGGGCCAGCCACAAGGCGGCTTCCAGCATAGGGACATTGCCAAAGATCAAAAAAAACCTGCGCAGCGATATGCGTTTGCGGATCGGGTATCTGTCGCCGGATTTTTGTAACCACAGTGTGGCCACGGCCCTGCACGGGGTCATCGTCAATCATGACCGTCACCGCTTTTGTGTGGAAGGTTTTTCCCTTGGTCGCACCCATGACGACATGACCAAAAAGTTCGACCAGGATTTTGACGATCTACATGATCTGTCAAATCTGTCCCATGGTCAGGCGGCCGCATACATTGCCGGGCGCGATATCGATATCCTGATTGAACTGGCGGGCCATACCAAGGGTGCCCGTTCGGAAATCCTTGCTTACAAACCCGCACCGGTGCAAATCAGTGCCATTGGCTATGGCGCCCCTGTCTGTGCCGACTTCATCGCCTGGCATCTCGTTGACAAACATCTGGTGCCGGAAGCGGCGCGCAAATATTACGATGAAAAACTGGTGGATATGCCGCACTGCGCCTTGCCGGTGTCATCGCCTTTATCTGTGCAAACGGGTGCCAGTCGTGCGGACCTTGGTCTGCCGGAGACGGGTCTTTTGTTAGCCAATTTTGGTGGCTCTTACAAAATTGACCCCTTCACCTTTGATGCCTGGATGAAAATCTTGCTGGTGGCCCCCGATGCCCGCCTTGCCCTGTTGGATAATACAAGCCTGGTCAATGACCGTTTGTGCGCCGAAGCCCGCAATCGTGGGGTCGATCCGGATCGGCTGGTTTTTGTGCCCTTTCTGGATCGTTCAAGGCATCTTGCCCGCTATGCCCATATCAACCTTTGTCTGGATACGCTAATCCACAATGGCGGGGTCACCTCGACAGATGCTTTGTGGCAAGGCGCGCCCGTCCTGACCATGCGCCGTGATGACCTGCCCGATCGCATGGGGCCTTCCCTGTTGCAGGCGGCGAACCTGTCGGAGTTGATCGCAGAAAATATCGATGATTATGTCCGGTTGGCCGCCGAACTGGCTAATGATTCGGATGCGCTGACAAGTCTTGGACGAAAAGTTATGCTTATGCGAAAGACAGCGCCCTTGTTTGATATAGCTCTTTATACGCGTAACCTTGAAGATGTGGTAATGGACCTGTGGTCCAAGTCAGTTAATACTCCCTACAGTCAAAACTGAAAGCCCTGAAACCCTATGCTGGAAATCCTGAGCAGACTGGCGACCCGACCCTTCCTGGCATTTGAAATGTTGCTGGCGTCTTTGTTCGCCAACATTCTGGCTTTGGCGACGCCAATCTTTGTGATCCAGGTGCTGAACCGTTATGTGGCCCATGGCGTGGATTCAACCTTGATCACCCTGGTGTCCGGAGCGATTATTGCGGTGGCGCTGGAATATGGTTTTCGCCGCGCTCGCCTGCGATTTGCCGAAGCGGTCAATACCAGCCCCAACGAAGCCCTGGCGCTCAGCAGCTATGATGTGCTGACATCGGCCAAATCGTCGGCCATGGATATGCTGCCGCCTGGTTTGCGGCGGGAAATGCTGTCGGGTGCGGACACGGTGCGCCAAGCCTTCACGGCGCCTCATTTATGTACCGCCATGGACGTGCCCTTCGCCCTGATCTTTGTGCTGGCCCTGTTTCTGTTGGCCCCCATGCTGGCCTTCGTGACCGTGATATTTTTGATCGTCGTTTTTATCCTGGTCGCTGGTGGTCTGATGTCCCTGCGTGGGCCGACACGGGAAATGACGACGATAACCGGGCGACGAGGTGCCTTGGTTGAATCTGCCATTGTCGGGGCCGATGCGGTTCGGGCTTTTAATTCAGCAGGTTTTTTGAAGCGACGCTGGGCCGGGGAAATCAAAACCCTGGAGGGCTTGCGCCGTCGTGTGGGCCTGCGCCAATCCATGGTTACAACCTCGATCCAAAGCCTGACAGCCTTGATGACCGTCGCCCTGATCACCGTGGCTGCCTTGCTGGTGGTGACAGGCAAACTGGATGTGGGAGCCATGATCGGTGCCAATATCATGGCCGCCCGCGCCCTGCAGCCCATTGCCGGACTGGCCCAACAGACCGAGGGCTGGGCCAAGGCAAAGCAGGCCCGCGACATGTTCCGTGAATTTTCCCGCTTGCCCCGCGAACGGGTAGACGGGTCGGCCATTGCCAATTACAGCGGCAAGCTGGAGATCAAGGATGCGTCTTTTTCTTATCCAGGTGCCAGCGGACCCCTGTTCGAACAACTGAACCTTGTCCTGGACCCAGGCCAGGTCATGGTGATCACGGGGGCCAACGGCAGTGGCAAAACAACCCTTGCCCGCATGTTGGTGGGACTGCTGGAACCGGCCCGGGGTAACCTGTTAATCGATGGTATTGACCTGGCCCAGATCGCACCCGCCTGGTGGCGCCAGCAAGTGGTTTATCTGCCGCAAGAACCCCGCTTCATGAACGCGACCTTGCGTGAAAATTTGCAGGCCTTTAATGAAAACCTGGATGCCGGTGCCATGCACGACCTGCTCACCCGCGTCGGACTTGATAAATATGTCGATGAAAACCAGATGGGCATGGACCTGATGCTGGTGAACGGTGGCAGCAATCTGTCGCTGGGTATTCGCCGTCGTCTCGCCCTGGCCCGGGCACTGTCGCACAATGGCAAACTGGTGGTGTTGGATGAGCCAACCGAAGGACTGGACGCAGATGGCGCGCGTCATGTCTATCAGGTCATGAACGAACTGGCGACGCAGGGCCATACCATTATCGCCTGTTCCCACGATGCCCAGATCATTCGCGGTGCCCATCATGTGCTGGACCTGAATATCAAACCGGTGCCACGCTTTTCTTCGGCGGCGGCCCAGAACAACCAGGCACCTCAACAAACCGACTCATTGCAAACCAACCCGTCCCAAGTTGGCAAGACGGGAGCGCCAACATGAGTGATCCGCAAACCATGGCCGAATACAAACCAACGCGTCTGGGGGCCGGGGCTATAACTCACTGGTTCCTGATGTTATGTGTGCTCGCGGTCGGCGCCTTTGGGGCCTGGTCATATTATGGCAAGCTGGATATCGTCAGTGATGCTGTGGGTGAAGTTGTGCCCTCTTCCCAGGTCAAGTCCATTCAGCATCTGGAAGGCGGCATCGTTCAGGAAATCCTCATTCGTGAAGGCGACACGGTCACCTCCGGACAGGAACTGGTGGTGCTTGAACACACAGCTTCAGGTGCCGATGTTCAGGAACTGACGGTGCGCATGAATGCCTTGCGCGTGGATATCGCTCGTCATGAAGCGGAACTCAAGCGGTCTAAAAAAGTCAAATACCCAAAAGACATCACGCGTAATCAGAAAACGCTCATTCGCCAGGCTAACCAACGTTTCAAAAACCGCATCAGCAGGATCAACAATCTGGTCGCCAGTCAACAACAGCTTGTCACCCAGCGTCGGGAAGAGGGACGCGAAATCAGCGCCCGCATCGACAAGCGTCGCAATAGTCTGGTCTTGCTGAAAGAGCAAATCGCCATCAGTGACGAACTGTTGAAAGAAGACCTGACCAACCGCATGCTGCATCTGAACCTGTTGAAGGAACACAATGAACTGGTTGGCGGCATTGCCGAGGACCTGGCGGGCCAAAAGCGCATTGCGGCTTCCATCATCGAGGCCCGGGCGCGGGTTAATACCTTGCGGGCGTCCTTCAATGAGGAAGTGCGATCCGAACTGGATACCAAACGCCGGTCCATCAAGGAATTTAACGAACGCATGGGACGTCTGGAAGATAATCTTGCACGCACGGTTTTGCGCTCGCCCGTTGAGGGTGTGGTCAAAACCTTGTATGTCGCCACCCTGGGCGGTGTGGTTAAACCAGGCGACACGGTTGTCGATATTGTGCCTGCTGGCGACAAGCTGGTCATTGAGGCCAAACTACCGGCCCAGGATGTTGGCTATGTGGCACCTGGCCAGGTTGCCAAGGTAACCCTGGCGTCCGGCGATGCGATCCGCTTTGGCAGGCTGGAAGGCCGGGTCATGTCGATCAGCCCGGATACGCTGGTGACAAAAGACAATGTGCCTTACTACAAGGTTCGGGTTGAAACGGAACGTGGGTATTTTGAACGTGGTGACGCCCGCTATTTGCTGGTTCCCGGCGTTCAGGTTATTTGCAGCATCCAGACCGGACAGCGGACTGTGCTGGAATATATTCTGGATCCGTTTATGGGGGCCTTCCGGGCGGCTATGCAGGAACGTTAATCCGGGTCTAGCCCCAGGCGGTGCGGGATTTTTCCGCCAGTTCAATCCGTTGCTCAGGCGGCGTTTCCAACCACAACTCGACCCGGTTCATGACATCTTCCAGGGAAGACTGTTTGGTTAGATAATCATCGCCACCGGCATCAAATGCATCTTTAACTGTTTTACTGTCGTCCAGGGCGGAGACAAAGATCAATGGCACATCCCGGCCATGGCGTTCGCGGATCTGCTTGCAGCCATCAATGCCGTTCGTGACCGGCATCATAATATCTGAAATAATGATATCTGGCAGCGCATTCTCCAGCGTCGTCAATGCATCATCGACACTATCTACCGAAACGACGGTATAGCCTTTGTTCTCCAGGATAACGCCATAGAGTTTGCTCATCTTCTTTTCGTCTTCGATGAGCATGATCGTTCGTGCCGACATTGTTTTTCCCCTGATTATTTCCCGGAACTTGATCGTCCACAAATCCACCTGCGGACAGACCAAGGCGATTCCGGTTTAATCGGAATCGCTTCAATTCAATTTAATGGCGCACACTTTTGTTTTGAGGCACCGTCGCGTTTCCGTGAAACCCGGAGACACTCCATTCTTGCATTTCTTCGAATACAAGTAAAAGAAGTTTGCACCGTACTTGCATGGAGCAGCTGTGTACAGATGCCGTCAAGACAGGTCGTGATATCGCTCAGCAAATGTCTTCGCCACTAAAGGATGATTGCCAAAGTGACCTGTTTCCACAAAATCAATTGTCGGGTTGATCCGGGCACAATCCTGATACTGCCCTTGCAGGCGCTGAACGAGAACGCCAGTGAACAGGAACCATGGCAATAAGACGATACGCTTGAAACCAGCCCCGGTGACCTCGGATAATGCTTCCATCATTTTTGGCGTCGCCACATTGGCATAACAGTTTCGGGCATTTTTCAAGCCTGTGGATTGTTGAAGGCGGGCTGTGACCAGCCGCTGATCCCTGAGGGCAGCTTCATCGCCTGATCCCCTGCCAACCACAAGCAAAACAGTTTCATCCCTGTCGACAGCCAAGCGTTGATTGGCCTGTTCAAGGGCCGCCAAGATTCGGACTGAGGCAATCTTGATCAAGTTGTCACTGACCCCCAGTTCTCGAGCCAGGGTGATCTCCAGGGTCGTGTCCAGATCAGTTTGGCCCGCCTGAAAGTCCGCTAGAATTTGCGGGATATCATGTTTGACATGGGCAGCCGCAAATAACATGCCGGGCAAAACAGATATTTTTCGACAACCGCGTTGATACATCACTGCAAGAGTTTCGGCTATGGATGGTTGCGTTAATTCAAGAAATCCATAATCGATATCCTGATCCGGCAACAGGGCCCGCAAGCCGTTAACGACGTTGACAAATTCATCCAGCGTCGCCGGGTCACGGCTGCCGTGTCCACACAACAGAATGCCGCTGGTATTTGGGGAGCCACTCTGTGTCATAGGTCAGATATGGTAACCCGGTGCCTGGCCGCCGATGCCGTCAAAAAGATCAAGCATCGTGCTGAACCAGGTTGTAATGACATCATCGTTCGTCAATAGCTGGAAGGGGCTGGCACATCGGGCCCATTGCAGACTGCCAAACATAATGTAATCAGCATAGGTGGGATTGTCGCCGCCGAGAAATTTCTGGCTCTTCAGGGTTTGGCGCAGGGGATGCAGGCTGGCACGAAAGGCATCCACCCGCGCTTCGCGACCCGACTGCGCTTCTTCAAGTGTTTTGCCAAGGCGGGCCTCGCGGGTTGTTCGAAAGAAATCCAGATCATCAGGGTCGACGTGATCCAGGATGTCACGTGCAATCAAGCCAAAGACGCCTGCATTCAGAACCGCATCGGCCCAGCTGTTGATGAAGCGGGCATGGGCACGGCCTGTGTCTCCGTCAAACAGCGAGGGTCGGTCCGGCCAGGTCGCTTCCAGGTAATCCGCAATGGCCCAGGAGTCCGGAACCCAGGTTTCGCCTGTTGAAGTGTCGCTATCGACCAGCACGGGGATGCGCTCCTGACCGGATGTGGCGATCGGACTGCGGTCACTGAATTTTACGCTGCGGCTTTCAAATTCCAGGCCCTTGTGGTGCAGCGCCATCTTGCTGCGCCAGGAAAAGGGACTGAAGCGAAAATCATCGCGACCGGCCAATTCAAAAAGTATTAAAGACATAATGACATAACCCTCATGATCTGAAGCCAAAGCAATTTCAGAAAAAACAGGCTCATTGGTTTTGGCAAAAATCGCGCAAAATCAATAAGCTGGTCGTTTTCAATGACTCGATTGTCATTGAGAACGCTCTAGTCACATTATATCGATGTGTCTCAGGAAAAAAGGGTGGTCCGGCTTCCTTGTGCGGGCGAGGGGTCCCGAGGGGATAAGGAAGTCGGACCACCCAGGGGCAAAGACGGTTAATTTTATGGTCATACCGTCTCGCTCCGGAGGCCCCAAGCGTTTTCGGATTTATCCGAAACGCCTCGTCTCATACATGCAATGCTTGTCAAAACTTGACTGCATTCCAGCGTTTCAGCAAGAATCTGAAACGCTCTAATAACTGTGATTGTGGTGGTTGATCAAGGCAGAAATTGGGCTGAATTGGGGCCATTTCATGACGTGGATCAGGTCAATTTGACGCGTTTGAAAAAGACGAAAGGCCACCCTGAGGG
>JABIFY010000116.1 GCA_018650465.1 Alphaproteobacteria bacterium | reverse complement strand
GGTATTCGTGGCACCTCCGTGGCCGGTCGTGCCGGACAGGAGGGCACGGCCAACACGATTACCTTGTTGGCGGACCCCGGTGGGCAAGTGGGCGAGATCAGCGTCAGCAACGCCGTGGGCACCCAGGTGCTGAACCAGCCCCTGCAGACAACGCAAGTGACCAGTGCTTTTGTGCCGCCCAGTCCGATCATTACTTTGCCGCCATCGGCGGCCAATGCTTTGTATGGCCAGGCCCGCGCGGCCATGCCGCCCCCACCACCACCGCGGGCAGAGCGTAGCCAGAACAACGGAGACGATGCGGCCCAGGATGGCGAGCAAACCGCTGGCGAAGGTGAAGGTGAACAAGGCGAAGGTGAGGGCGAAAACCAGGACGGCGATAACGCAGATGGCGAACAGGCCGCTACCGAGGGTGAAGGTGAAGGCCAGCCGCTTGAAGGCGAGGGCGAAGGTGAGCCCGGAGAGGGTGAAGGCGAGCAAGCTGCTGACGGCGAAGGCGGCGAAGGAGATGGCCAGCCAGGCGAAGGTGAAGGTGACGAGCAACAGACCGCCGCAGCTGGTGCTGAGGCCGGGGAAGGTCAGCCGCCTGAAGGCGAGGGTGAAGGTGAAGGCGCAGATGGCCAGCCCCCTGCCGGAGAACCTGGAGACGGAGAACCTGGAGAGGGACAACCCGGAGACGGGCAGCCGGGCGAGCAGGTCGCTGGTGCCGAAGGGCAACCAGGACCAGGTGGAGCAAGTGGCCCTGGTGGAGCAACTGGTCCTGGCGGAAGGCAAGTCTATGGACGAGGCCTTTAATGCTGCAGGTCAGGCGGCTGGTGCAATTGGCCAACAAGGTGGATTGGGATTTGTGCCAACCGGTCCGGACGGCCTTGGGCAGCCAGGCCAACCAGGCCAACCAGGCCAACCAGGACAACCAGGACAACAGGCATTTTCGCCTTTCGGAAACGGTGATCCGTTCTCTGGCAGCGATCCATTTTCGGGTAGTAGCAGTGGCTATTTTGGACCTGAAGATAATTTCGGCCCGGACGAACATATTGGCCTCGATTTTGGCCCGCAGTTTGGTCCCGATTTCGGACCAGCGTTTGGACCAGAATTCGGACCAGAATTGGCGGGGGAATTTGGGCCTGATCAATTCTTTGGCCCCGAATTTAGTCTTGATGGGTTTTTAGGCCCGCAGTTCACAGACGATCAATTTTTTGACCCGGAGTTTTTTGATGATCAGTTCTTCGATGATCAGTTTTTTGCTGACGAACAAACAACAGATGTTTTTAGCGAATTTTTGACAGCGACAATTGGTAACGACACATTGCGCGGTGGTGATGGCAACACTCTATTCTCCATGGTTCAGGGCTCGTCTCTTGGCGGCAATGACACGGTTGACGGGGGTGCTGGCACAGACGAGATCGCTTTCACCGACCTTGTCGATACCCAGGCGATCTTTGATGGATCAACAAATACAGTCTCTTATGGCAACCGGGATGGATCTGTCACAGGCAAGGTTGCACTGACATCCATTGAGCAAATCTTTATTGATGATGGCACTGAAGCACGGGTCCGACTCGATATTGACGGAGGCGAAAACAAGTTTGGCTTTATTGTCGTTGGGTCATCGGCAAGCGAGACGCTGAGCACACATGGCGACGGAACATCAGCTTCTGATTTCACCTTCGGCGATTTGAATTTTGATATCGATTCGCTTTCCAACCATTTTGGCTCACTGATTTTTGCCGGGGCAGGGGACGATACTGTGAACGGCAGTGATTTTGAGGATGATATCTTTGGCGGCAGCGGTGATGACATCATTCGCGGATTTGACGGTGATGATCATCTGCTGGGCGGTGCCGGTGATGATACCTTTATTTATGAAGACGATGTGGAATGGCAGCAATCGGGTGGCTTTGTTGAAGAAGAAATCGCCGGCGGCAGTCACACAACGTCTACCGGCGATACCATCCAGCTTGGCCTTGGATCATCCAGTGGCCAAACATTCACCTTCAGCACCAGCAGTAATGGCAGTGTAGCCGCTTCCGGGATTGAAACCCTCAGATTTCAGGAAGCGTCGACAACGTTCGTTGCTGACAACAGTTTTCTCAGTTCCCTGACAAATATCACTTCCGCCAGCGGGGCCACCAGCCTGACAATAACAGGGGCTTTTGGCACCGTTAATCTTGGGGGTTTGACCAATGTGACAAGCAACGTGACCGACCTCAAGGTCGCCAGCTCCAGTAACTCCCGGGCGGTGATTACCGATGCCGACGACAGTGTTGGGCGGACATTGCATGGAACAGATTTCTCCAATGATCAATTGGCCGGTCAGGGCGGCGATGATATTTTGGTCGGCGGTCTCGGCAGTGATACCATGAGCGGCGGTGACGGCAACGATACCTTTGAACTCGAAAGCAACAATGATTTTGTCTCTGGTGAAATCCTCATTGGCGGTAACGGGACAGATGCTATACGGGCGGCTTCAACATCGGTAACGGCTATTGATGTGACATCCGTCAACTTGTCTTCAATCGAGGCCTTTGATCTGGACGCCGGTGCGGCTAGTGGCGTTACCCTGACGGCCAGTTCTTCCAAACTTTCCGGTATTTCATCCATATCCGCTGACGGCACCAACGATATCCTCAGTCTGACAGATAGCGCCAACATCAGCAGCATCAATATCACCGGGGTCGATACCCTGAAACTTGCGGACAGCACGACAGTATCGGGTATCGCCCAGAGTTTCTCCATGGATAATTACACAGGCACCTCGGGGGGCGGCAATGAAGTCCTGTCGCTAAGTAGCGGCAATGTGGATGCATCAGGTGCAACCTTTACCGATATTTCCAGTTTGTCCTTGTCTCAATCCGGTACCGCCCAAACCCTGACGGTGAATGGTTCGACGACATATAACGGCATGAGCATTGTCGGCACTTCAGGGACCGGCGATCATATCTCAGGCAACGGAGATATCGACCTGACCGGTGTGGGCATAACTTTCATCGGTGATCTGACGCTGGCAGATGGCAACGGCACGCGCCAGACCTTGTCTGTCGACAGCAATGCTTCTCTGGGAACGGCGGACAACAGCGTTGGTGGAACGATCGTAAAAGGTTTTGAACAGGGCGCTGGTGGAACGACAGACATCTTCGACTGGAAATCGGCCTTTATCTCGGGCAATGGCACCAACATCACTGCGGCCAGCGATGTTGTCCTCACCGAACTAACGGCGCAGGTCGGGATTACCTTTTTGTCCGGGGGATCATTTGGCGCCATCGAATTTAACTATTCGCAAGCCAAGATCGGTGGTGACTTTCAAACCAAGACCTTGCAACAAATTATCGATTCTGCGGATGCCTTACTGGAAGGGGCAAACTCGGTCTCCTCCGGCGCGGACCTGAACGCTGGTGCCGATGGCACTGATATGCTGATGGTGTTTTATGAAAGCGGGGTCAGCAATGGCAGTACCAGCGACGCCGTAATCATCCGCTATCAGGAAACCGGCGGGGATGCCTTGTATGACAATGAACTTAGTGTTGTGGCTATTCTGGAAGGCGTCACGGATATTACCGACACTAATCTGGCCTGATATTGCCGGATGTTTTCCTCCCAGGATTGAAAAACATTTATTGCCTGTCTGTTAACCCATTGCCGGACAGAATTTGCTAAAGTTGCGACAGCTACGAAGTTCGGACGTTCTGTAACTTTGGCCGTGCGGTTTGCGAATATTCCTTTAGCCAAAACCGCAACCAGGTGCAGATAGAAGCCGCAGACACGTGGCATCACTGAAATCTCCATTGTAAAAGGAGGGTGTGATGTTGACGGTTTGGTACCCTGATCCGATTTTTTGTTTTGGAGGAGCCTGATGCTTCAGTCTCCTGTGATATTCGGACCTCTCAGTTCAAATGCTGTAGACAGCACCTCGCAAATCGAAACAACCGTAATTGATGCCGCAGGTGTGGTGGGGGCGTTATCTGTGCCCGTCGCTGACTTTGTTCTGCGGGCCGACTATGCGCGCCAGGGGCCAGATTTATTGCTGGAAAAAGGCAATCAGTCCGTGTTGGTGCAAGACTATTTTACAACGGATAATCCGCCCGATCTAACGACGACAGATGGTGCTGGCATTATCACTGCCGACCTGGCTCAGCGGTTGGCCGGACCAGTTGCACCTGGTCAGTTTGCCCAAATGGGCCTGGGCCAGTTTGCCCAAGCCACCGGCGGCACGGGTGCTGCGTCCATCGGCCAGGTCGAAAATGTTTCAGGCAGCGCTTTCCTGACCCGCGTTGATGGCAGCCGGGTCCCGGCGGCAAACGGCACCGACGTCTTCCAGGGTGACATCGTCGAAACCGAAGGCGGGGCCAGTATCGGTATCCTGTTTGCTGACGACACGACTTTTGCCCTTGGTGAAGATGGCCGCATGGTCATTGATGAGCTGGTATTCGATCCGGAAGCGGGTACCGGTAACGCTACATTTAATGTTGTGCAGGGCGTTTTCTCCTTTGTCAGCGGCGAGATTTCCAAGGTTGGTGCTGAGGCCATGACGGTCAAAACACCGGTCGTGACCATTGGTATTCGCGGCACGTCGGTGGCGGGTCGCGCCGCCCAGGAAGGCCAGGCCAACACCGTGACCTTGCTGGCCGATCCCGGTGGCCAGGTCGGTGAAATCAGCGTCAGCAACGCCGTTGGCACGCAAGTGCTGAACCAACCTTTGCAAACCACCCAGGTCACCAGTGCCTTTGTGCCGCCCAGCCCGATCATCACTTTGCCAGCCTCGGCAGCAAATGCCTTGTACGGCCAGGCCCGCGCGGCCATGCCACCCCCACCACCACCGCGGGCTGAGCGCAGCCAGAACAATGATGACAATGCTGCTCAGGAAGGCGAGCAAGCTGCCGCCGAAGGCGAAGGTCAAGAAGGTGAAGGTGAGGGCGAAGGTACAGGGGATGGCGAGACAACTGACGGGGAAGGTGAACAAGCCGTTGATGGCGAAGGCCAGCCCCTGGAAGGTGAAGGCGAGGGCGAGGGCGAGGGCGAGGGCGAGGGCGAGGGTACTGGCGAAGGAGAAGGTGAAAATCAGGTAGAAGGTGATGGCGAACAGGTGGCTGCTGCCGGTGGACAGGCGGGCCAGCAAGGTGAAGATGGCCAACCTCTGGATGGTGATGGACAACCGGTACCTGGTGAGGCTGCCGAAGGGGTTACCCAGGATGCAGAAGCCGAAGCCCAGGCGGCTTTTGACCAGGCCCTTGCAGATGGTAAATCAATGGATGAAGCCTTTAATGCAGCGGGGCAGGCCGCCGGCGCTATCGGACAGCAAGGCGGCTTGAATTTCCAGCCAGACGGACCAGAAGGACCGGAGGGGCCAGATGGTCCTCAGCCGTTTTCGCCTTTTGGTCCGGGCAACGCCTTTGGGCCGGGGCAGGGTGGTAACTATTTTGACCACGGTCCCGATGATGATCATTTTGGTCCTGATGATGATTTTGGTCCGGATTTCGGACCAGACTTCGGCCAGGATTTTGGACCAGATTTTGGACATGATTTTGGGCCAGGTTTTGGCGATGATCTGTTTTTCGGAGATCAGTTTTTTGACGAATTCCTGGGCGATGAATTTGGTTTTGATCCGTTCAATGACCTCTTTTTCCAGGATGATTTTTTCCCGGATGACTTTTTCTTCTTTGATGATGATTTTTTCTTTGACGAAACAACGGATGAATTTTCTGAAATCCTGACCGCCAGTGTTGGCAATGACACATTGATCGGCGGCAGCGGCAATACCCAGTTCAACATGTTCCAGGGATCATCCCTGGGCGGCACCGATACCGTGAACGGGGGCTTGGGCACGGACGAAATCACCTTCCGCAGCCTCAATGACATGCAAATGATTTACAACAGCTCGACTGATATTATTACCTATGCCAATGGCAGTGGCTCGGTGACAGGTCAGGTGACGTTGACGTCGATCGAGCAAGTTTTTGCGGATGACGGTGACGAATCTCGTGTGCGGCTTGAGTTTGAAGGCCATGGATCGGGCTTTGGCTTTATTCTTGCGGGCACCTCCGGTAACGATACACTGCGCCTCGATGGCGACGGCACCTCGGCAGCCGATCTGACAAATGGCAGTCTCAATTTTGATATGGATACGGTGACATCAGGTCTGGGCTCCATTATTTTTGCCGGTGCCGGCAACGATACCGTTCACGGCACCGATCTGGAGGATGACATTTTTGGCGGCGACGGTAACGACATACTGCGTGGCTTTGACGAATCAGATGTGCTCAATGGCGGTGCCGGTGATGACACCTTCATCATAGGTGCCCAGTCGGAACTTCAAACCTCGTCCGGCTCTATCGCCGAAAGCATATCTGGCGGCAGCAACGACTCATCGAGCGGTGATACGATCCAGCTCGGGGTCGGTTCCAGCAGTGGCCAGACCTTCACTTTCAACAGTACCAGTAATGGCAGCATTGGCGTCTCGGGCATTGAAAGCCTGAATTTCCATGATGCCTCAACAACGCTTGTGGCCAACAACAATTTCCTCAGTAGCCTGACCCATATTACCACCGAAAGCGGGGCCACAAGCCAAACGTTGCAAAGTGCATCCGGGAATTTGAACTTAAGTTCTCTGTCCTCTGTTTCCAGTGATGTGTCCGATCTGAAAGCAACACAACTCGGCTCTGCCGGCGTCACAATAACCGACTCCAGTGACAGCAATGGCCGCACATTACACGGGTCTTCATTTTCCAGCGATGTTCTAAGCGGCAATGGCGGGAATGATATTCTGGTCGGTGGCCAGGGGGCAGACACCCTCACTGGAGGGGACGGTGATGATATCTTCCGTCTTGATGCAAACAACGACCTCACGACAGGCGAAACAATAAGTGGTGGCAGCGGTTCAGACACCATCAAGGCAGGCAGTACGAGCCTGACAATTGTAGACCTGAGAGGATCAACTATTTCCAGCATTGAATTTCTTGACCTTGGCAGTTCTATCGGTGCGAGTTTGCGCCAGACCATAGACATTGAAAGTTCAACGTCGTTTGATTCAACGATCATCCAGAATTTTGAGACCGGTACCGGTTCAACAACCGATATCTTTGACTGGAATTCGACCCTGGTCGCGGGGAACGGCAGTACCACCATCAGCACCAGTAGTGATGTGGTGTTGCAGGAACTGGCATCCATCGGTACGGATTTCAATCTGATTTCAAGCACCAACTCAACTGGTGCCATCGAATTCAATTTCACCACCGCTAAACTGGGGATCGATTTTTCAACGGCAGGGGCCTCGACAATTGCCGCCACCGTTGAAACGACCATGAATACTTCCGGTGCCCTTGTCTCGGGTGGCGTGTTGTCTGCTGGTGCACCCAATACGGATATGCTGCTTGTGTTCTATGAAAGTGGTACCTCGGGCGGTTCCACCAGCGATGCCGTGATCATGCGTTATCAGGAAGGCGCTTCATCTGAAGCCAGTTTCAGTGGTGAGCTCAGTGTTGTGGCCATTCTGGAAGGCGTCACAGACATTACCGATAGCAACCTCGCCTGATTGACCCCCACGGCTTATAGTGGCGGCAGGGGAGAATAAAATGTCTGCTGTTGATCACGCGCGCCGTACGATTTTGTTCGTCAATATCGCTCACGCTTTTGACCATTTCACGCTGTTGATTTTCCCGACAGCGGTTATCGCCATCGCCCTTGAGGTATCTTCTTCTTATGCTGAATTAATTGAGCTGGCGACAGGAGCCTTTGTGGCTTTTGGCCTGTTTTCCCTGCCCGTTGGCTGGATTGCCGACAAGGTCGGGCGACGAAACTTGCTGGCGGTTTTCTTTTTTGGTGTGGGCCTGACCTGTCTTGTTTTATCCCAGGCAACAGAACCACTTGAATTCATGATCGGACTTTTTGTGCTGGGCATGTTCGGTGCGATCTATCACCCCGTGGGTTCGGTTATGCTGGTCAGTAACGCCACAAAACTGGGGCGTGATCTTGGTGTGAACGGGGTCTGGGGCAATATGGGGGCGGCACTCGCGTCCGGTGTTACCGGCTTGCTGGCCATGAATTTTGGCTGGCAGGCAGCATTTTATGTACCAGGTATTCTGTGTTTACTGGTCGGCGTGGTTTTTGTTTTTCAGGTCCGGGATGATGGTCAAAGCGTAAATGCCGGTAAAAAAACGGCAAAATCTGTCCTCACTGTTTCCCGCCCGATCCTGCTTCTGGGCGTTTTTGCCATTGCCATTATCGGCGGTGGCATGACCTTCAACATCACCACCATTGCCTTGCCCAAGATCATTGATGATGGCGTTGGGGCTGGTTTGGCGCTGGCGGTCGTGGGTTCTCTGACGACGGGTGTGTTTGTTTTTGGGGCCATGACACAGCTGCTAATCGGCAAGCTGATGGATCGGTATGCCTTGCCAACTTTGTTTGTTTGCCTGTCACTGCTGCAGCCTGTCGGGCTGGCCCTGGCAGCTTTTGGTCAGGGTCCTGCGTCCCTGCTCGGCCTGGTGCTGTCCATGGCGGCGATATATGGCCAGGTGGTGATCAATGACGGCATGGTCGCACGTTACATTCCCGTACAATATCAGGCCAAGGCCTTCGGCTTTCGTTACTTCATTGGCTTTGGTGTCGCCGGGGCTGCCGTGCCGCTGATCTCGAACCTCTATGAAGTTGGCGGCATGATCCAGGTCCTGATCACCGGCGCAGGTTTTGGGGCCACAATCTTTGGCATGGCCGTATTGTTTTATGTCCTTGCCAGATCAGGTGCAGCCGACGTCCCCGACCAACAACCGGCGGAGTGAGCCGGTTGCCGGGTTGCTGACCAGGGGATAATAAATTTTAGACCACGCCGAAGGCCAACATGGCGGTGGCGACTTTTTTGAAGCCGGCGATATTGGCCCCGCGCACATAGTTACAATAGCCGTCTTCCTGCACACCGGATTCATGGCAGCGGCTGTGAATGCCATCCATGATGTCGCGCAACAAGGTGCGCAGTTCATCCTGGCCCCAGGCGCGACGCCCCGAGTTCTGGCTCATCTCCAGACCCGACATGGCAACGCCGCCAGCGTTGGCCGCCTTTGACGGGCCGAACAGGATCTTGCTTTTGAGGAAGGCATCAATGCCGGCGATTTCTGTTGGCATGTTGGCCCCTTCGGATACTGCCGAGACGCCATTGGCCAACAGGATTTTGGCATCCTCCAACGAGATTTCGTTTTGCGTGGCGCACGGCATAGCGGCATCACACGTGACCCCCCAGGGGCGTTTGCCTTCATGGAATTCAGTGCCCTTGAACTGGTCAGTATATTCGCTGATGCGGCCCCGGCGCACACCTTTTAACTCCTTGATCCAGGCCAATTTTTCTTCATTGATGCCGTCCGGATCATAAATAAATCCACCCGAATCCGACAGGGTCAAAACCTTGCCGCCGCGGTGGTTGATTTTTTCGGCGGCAAAGGTCGCCACATTGCCCGATCCGGAAATGGCGACGCTTTTGCCTTCAATAGAATCGCCCTTAGTGTGCAGCATGTCTTCCAGGAAATAGACCGCACCATAGCCCGTGGCTTCCGGACGCATTTCACTGCCGCCATATTCCAGACCCTTGCCGGTGAGCACGCCCGTAAAGTTGTTGGTGATGCGTTTATATTGGCCGAACATATAACCGATTTCACGGGCGCCGACGCCAATGTCTCCGGCGGGCACATCAACATCGGCCCCCACATGGCGATATAATTCGGTCATGAAGGACTGGCAAAAGCGCATAACTTCGCCGTCCGATTTGCCTTTGGGATTAAAATCGGCACCGCCTTTGCCGCCACCCATGGGCAGGCCGGTCAGAGAATTTTTGAAGGTCTGTTCAAATGCCAGAAACTTCAGAATGGATTGCGTCACTGAAGGGTGAAAGCGCAGGCCGCCCTTGTAGGGGCCAATGGCATTGTTATTTTGCACCCGGTAGCCGCGATTCACCCGCACATTGCCGTCATCGTCGGCCCAGCAAACCCGAAAAGATACCAGGCGGTCCGGCTCGGCCATACGCTCAAGGATTTGCGCATCCATATATTTTGGATTTTCCTGAATGTAGGGGATAACATCGGCAGCGACTTCGCGCACAGCCTGATGGAATTCCACTTCCCCTGGATTGCGTTTGATCACGCCGTCCATAAAGGCATCGATGTCTGTTGAACGCTGTGCACACATAACTGTTCCCCCTGAAGTTTTTAATTTGTCTGCCTTGGGCTCTGTCAGTTTCACCCGGCAAATCGTATGATTGGGTTATCTTAATCGTGATCTGAACCAATTAAAGCCTGAATCAATGAATACTCCAAAACTTTTCGACAATGCCGTCATGGCTGAAATCCGCGATCAATTTCATCACGTGGATTTTTGCCCGGTCATTAACGAACCTCGCGTCTTTTTTGAAAATGGAGGTGGTTCCCTGAAACTGAAGGCAGCCATTGCCGCCAGCGCCGAAGTGGAAGCCCTGCCCGATCAGGAAGGCCGTCAGAATCCGGCCTCGAAATATCTGACAAGCGTGCTGGATGCGGGCCGTGAAGATTTACATTTTGTTTTTGGCTCGGCCAATTTACCCCAAAGAGGCCAGGTCATTTCCGGCGAAACCGGCACTCGCCTGCTGTATCGCATCATCCGCTCTATTGCTCTGGCGGCACCTGAAGGCCCGATCTTGAGTTGCGATCTGGAACACCCGGCCAGTTTACATGCCGCCAAACAGTGGGCTGAAAATACCGGTCGGAAATGGCTGGATGTGCCCTTCGATACGGATACAGGCACAGCAGGCCCGGAACATTACGCCTCCAAGGTGACGCCTGATACCCGCATTGCTACGGTCATTCACACCAGTATGCTGACCGGCTTTGTGGTCGATCTCGAGGGCATCGTCAAAGCCATCCGCGATGTCTCGCCGGATTGTTATATCATTGTAGATGGTATCCAGCACGCGCCGCACGGGGGCATGCATGTGGATCAATATGGCGTCGACGCCTATGTTTATTCGCCCTACAAGGCTTATTCGCGTTTGTCGCTGGGCTTTGGCTGGGTCAACGACCGGGTCAGCGCCGTGCCGCACGAACATATGATCGGCCACAATCCGGAAGGCTGGGAGTTGGGCAGTCGTGATCCGGCTTTTTATGCCGCCCAAAGCAAAGTGACGGATTATTTCTGCTGGCTAGGGGCGCATTTTACGGACTCAGGCGTGCGTCAGGATCAGTTCGATGCCGGAACCTCAGCTATGGAAGCCCACGAGGCTGCCCTGTTGCAATTGCTGATTTTTGGTGACGACCAGTCGCCCGGCCTGACGTCTTTTGACAAGGTGACCCTGGTCGGTCCGGCCCAGTTGGAAGGCCGTGAAGGCATTGTGTCTTTTAACCTGGCCGGCGTGACGTCACCTGATCTGGTGCAAGAATTTGCCAAGCGTGGCATTCGCGTGCATGCCCGTATTTCCGATGCCTATTCAGGCCATATCCTGCAGGCGTTGGGCATCGAGGATTGTTTGCGAGTGTCCATGTGCCACTACAATTCGCCCAATGAAGTGCGTTTGTTTCTGAAACATTTGGCCGAGATTGCAGGGTAGGTTGAAGACGATTCAAGCTTTACCGGCTCGCCGTGCCCGCCATCAGATCAACCGTCACGCCATAATCGCTTAAGGCCTTTTCAACAGACACAGCCCCTTTGCGCACATCCGCCAGAACAGCGTCCGGGTCGCGTGACGCAGCATCGCCATAACCACCACCGCCGGCTTCATAGACCGTGAAGGTCTGGCCGGGTTTGATCACCAATTTGCCTTTGGGAGGTACGGGCTTGCCGTCGACTTCGAAACGGCGGGCCGCACCGGCACCACCGCCCTGGCTGCCCTGGGCCGGGAAATTTGTGCGCATGCCGAACATGAACAAAGTCTTGTCGTGATCAGTGGTGTTGGTCATTTGCGCGACCTGGCCCAGGCCACCGCGCCAGGTTCCGGCACCGCCTGAATCTGCCAACAGCCTGCGAAAATCAATCGTCATGCCGGTTTCATTTTCCCAGACTTCGCTGGCAACTACGGCATTGTTGGTGGGCGATGGCGTGGTGTTGTGACCATCCAGACCAGCCATGGCACCAAGGCCCCCGGCGAGGAAATATTGAATACTGGCGGCTTCGCCACTGGCTTCACTGCCCTGGACGATAAACAGGGATGCCATGCCCGCATCGGCCTGCACCCGGTCGGGGATGGCGTCAGCCAGGGCCCCCATGATCAGCGGCACAATGAACCAACCCACGGAA
Organism: Alphaproteobacteria bacterium; assembly: GCA_018650465.1. Lineage (GTDB taxonomy): Bacteria > Pseudomonadota > Alphaproteobacteria > UBA2966 > UBA2966 > JABILA01. Next base: position 33,353 of record JABIFY010000116.1, on the reverse strand, counting down.
TGACGACCGCCGGTTGGTGACGGGCGCTTGGCATTCAGGATGCAGCCTTCAGGGGCTGTCACAGTGATCGGCAGTGTGGCGCCTTCGTTGTTGGGGATGCGCGGGGTGGTCAGGCATTTAATGGTATAGGCCGTAAAGGCGCGGGTATAACAGAGCGGCACATTAACGGCAAAACCAACACTGTCGCCTGAGCCTGTGAAGTCCACATCAATGTGATCACCCTTGATGGTCAGGGCGCAAGTCAGTTCCGTGTCATCGCCGACGGTTTCGACCTGAACTGTGTTGCGGTAAATACCATCGGGGATGCTGTCGATACGGGCGCGAATGGCTTTTTCCGAAGCTCGAATAACACCTTCGGCAAGCTCGGTTAAATCATCCAGATCATACTCGGCCATCAATTCCAGGATCAGGCGTTCACCCACAGTACAGCCCGACACATTGGCCAGCAGATCGCCAAAAACCATATCCGGGCCGCGCACATTGCTCTCGATCAGCTCATGCAGGGTCTCGTCGGGCTTGCCATCGCGATAGAGTTTGCAGATGGGCAAGATCAGGCCTTCCTGATAAATCTCCGTATTGTGGGCCGACAAGCCGACGCCACCGATATCGGGTAAGTGACTGATGGTCATGACAAAACCCACCAGCAAGTCATTGGAATAAACTGGCCTGGCCACACAGATATCAGGCGTGTGCCCGGTGCCCAGCCAGGGATCGTTAGTGACCACGATATCGCCGGGATTCCACTGGTCCGCTGGGTAGCGTTTCAACATCTCCTGCATGGTGAAAGGAGCGGTGCCGATGAAGGCTGGCATGCTTAAGGTCGCCTGGCCGATGGAGCGGCCTTTGGCATCAAAAATAATGCAGGCCGCGTCCCAGGCTTCGCGCACGCCGACGGAAAAGGCCGTGCGCACAATGGAAATCAGAACTTCATCGGTAATGGACGTCAGGCGGTCCCACATGATGCCGAGATCAACGGAGTCAATTTTCTTGCTCATGCGCTCGTACCTCTGATCGCCACTATCAGGTTGCCGTGTTCATCCACAGTCACAACGTCACCATCGCCGACCACATAGGTTGATTCGCGTTCTTCCACCAATGCCGGGCCGGTAAAGCTGTCGCCTGCCGACAGGGCATAACGGTCATAGACCGGACAATCGACAAAATCATTTTTGTCTGGATTAAAGGTCGCACGATGGCCCTTGATGGCCTCGCCACCGGGGTTGGCTGCGTCCAATACATAATCGCCGACGCCGGGGGGTGTTGGTCCCACAACTTCAGCTTTCCAGTTGATGATTTCGATGGGGTTTGTGGGAAAGCTTTTGGAGAAAATAATCTCGTAGGCCTTGGCAAACAGGTCCGGCAATTGCGCCACGATATTATTCATATCTGTCGGCAGGTTAACTTCGATCTCATAGCCCTGACCCTGATAGCGCATATCCAGGCGGTGGACTACCGACATCTGATCGCGTTTCAGACCAGCCTCTTTCAAATGTTCAGCAGCTTCATCAATCAGCCCTTTGAAGCGTGTCGCGACATCCGTATCGGATAACTCATCCAGTGCCTTGCGTTCAGATCGCATGATTTCAAAGGACAAAGGGCTGGCCAACAATCCAACGGCGGACATGACACCGGCACCCACCGGAAAGATCACGGTTGGTACGCGTAATTTTCTGGCCACACGACAGGCATGGGCTGGACCTGATCCGCCAAAGGCGGTCATGGCGCAGGCCCGATAATCAAAGCCGCGCTCCGAAGCATGGTTGCGAAAGGCGCGGGCGATATCTTCGTTGACGGACTCATGAATGCCCCAGGCCGCGCGAGTGGCGCTGACCTTCAGGGGTTGGGCGATGACCTCGTCAATGGCCGCCAGGGCGCCCATCGCATCCAGCTTCATTTCGCCGCCCAGAAAGAAAGAGGCATCCAGATAACCAAGTGACAGATTGGCATCGGTCAGGGTGGGTTGTTCGCCGCCCTGGTTATAACAAACGGGGCCGGGTTCTGCACTGGCGCTGAGGGGGCCAACACGGATCGTGCCGCGCTCATCCACTGCAGCAATAGAGCCACCGCCTGAGCCAATTTCGATCAGATCGATGACCGGGATTTTGGCAGGCAGGCCACTGCCCATTTTGAATTCATGAACTCGTGCCACTTCCAGTTCATACCGCTTCAAGGGCTCACCGCCACGGACCAGGGCACCCTTGGCTGTGGTGCCGCCCATGTCATAAGACAACAAGTCCAGGCGATTCAGTTGCCGTCCTAACATGGCCGATTGCAATACCCCGGCAGCAGGCCCGGATTCCAGCATGCGCACGGGATATTTACGGGCCGTGTCCAGGGTCACCGTGCCACCAGACGAAGACATGATATAAAAGGAGGCATCAAATCCCATATCCGCCAGGCCACTTTCCAGGCGATTGAGATAGGTATCAAACATGGGCCCGGTGAAGGCGTTCATCACCGTTGTGGTCCAGCGTTCATATTCCCTGAGGAACGGAAAGATATCGGTGGACGTTGATACATAAAGTTCGGGGAATTCGTTGGTGACAAGCTTCAAGGCTGCTTCTTCGTGGGCCGGATTGGTCGGGCTGTTGAGGAAACAGATGGCCAGGGCCTCGAGGCCGTGATCATCAATCATCGACTGCACAGCACGGCGCAGGTTGTCCAGTTCCAGAGCTTGTGCGACCGATCCATCGGCCCGGATGCGCTCGTTAATCTCGCGGCGCAAATGTGGCGGGGCCAGCGGTTCAGGATAGGTGATGGACAGGTCGTACATATCGTACCGACGTTCGCGGGCGATATCAAAAACATCGACAAACCCGGCCGTACACAAAACACCGGTGACCGCACCGCGTCGTTCAATCAGGGAATTGGTCACCAAAGTGGTGCCATGGGCAATGGCGGTGACATCAGACGGATTAACGCCCGCCTTGTCGACCAGGGTTTTCATGCCGGTCAGCACAGATTGTGACGGATCGGTGGGCGTGGTCAGCTGTTTATGGATCACGAGACGATGATCATCTTCCGACAGCAGGGCAAAATCGGTAAAGGTTCCGCCAATATCAACACCAACACGGTAGCTCATTCACTCAATCTTTCTTCTTGTCCCGCAAATCCTTGAAACGCGCCCAGGGCATATAAATCCTTGGACCGTGCTGAATCAAAAAATGTCCGCGCACTGTTTCTATATCACAAATGTCCACGGGCAGGGGGGCGTCGTCGCCTGCCAGCAAGCCCGCCAGGTGTGGCCCCAGCGCCGTGGCCACAGCAATACCACGACCGTTACAGCCGATGGCGGCATAAAGATCCGGTTCCGGCTGGTGCAGGCGTGGCAGGAAATCACTGGTCAGGGCAGCGGTGCCTTCCCAGATGAATTCTTCCTCTGGCACCTTGTCCAGCTGTAGCATTTTGGCCATCCGCTTGCGGATAGAGGGCGACAAACGATTTTTTTCACCAAAAGGCCAGACGCCAACGGCGGCACTGATCAAACGGTTTTGGGCATCGAACCGGAACGAAAAGGGGTGTCCACTGGTATCCGTGGCAGCCTGGCGTCCCGGCAAAATACGTTTGACGGTTTCCGCATCCAGCGGTTTGGTAGCCAACTGGGTCACGCACAACGGCAAAAAGGATTGTTTCAGTTTTGGCCACAAACCATCCACATAGGCATTGGTTGCCAGCAGAACCTTTTGGGCTGTCAGTGACCCTTGCGGGGTCAGGATGCGCCAGCCCCTGGACGTCCGGCGCATGCTTAGGGCCGGGGTGTTTTCGTGCACCACAGCACCTGCTTTTTGTGCCGCATCAATCAGCCCACAAGTAAATTTTGCCGGATTGATCTGGCCGCCGGACAAATCCATCAAGGCGCCGGGAAAGCTGTTTGTCCCGGTGATTTTTTCAGTCGCTACCGCATCCAGCAATTCAACTTTTTTACCGTGACGCTGCCATTGTTCGAACCGGCGTTCCAGGGGCCCAAGCGCTACTTTGGCATGGGCCGGTTGCAGGAAGCCGGTCTGTTCGGCATCGCAATCGATATTGTGGCGTTTTGCCAGATCAAAAACCAGGTCACCGGCACTGGCAATAAAGCCGTTCAGGCGGCTGCCTTTATCTTCGCCCAGGCGGGCAATGACGTCGTCGGGATCACCACGGGCAAACATGGGGGCCACCACCCCGGCGTTGCGACCAGAGGCCCCCCAGGCCAAGCAGTGTTTCTCGAGCAAAGTAACAGATATGCCACGCATCGCCAGGTGCAGGGCCGTTGACGCACCCATGAAGCCACCACCGATGATGGCAACATCTGTTGTGTGTTCGTCACGCAATGACGGGCGTGGGGCAATGTCGGCAATTGTCGACAGCCACAGCACCTCAGAGGGGCGAGTTGGTTTCAAAATAATGTCCGGTGCTGGTCGCGCTTATTGGTCACTTTGGCGCAAAGCAGTAACTTCGATTTCAACTTTCATGGCCGGATCAGCAAAACCGGTAATCAGGGTCGTGTTGGTCGGGCTGAAATGGCCAAATTTAGCTTTCAGGATTGCACTGATAGGCCAGACATATTCGCGATCAGAGGCAAAAACGCGCACCCGTACGATGTCTTCGATTTTTGAATTGGCTTCATGCAATGCCTCTTCGATGACTTTCAGAACCTGGTTGGTCTGGGCTTCAACGCCTTCTTCGATTTCGCCGGTTTTGGGGTCATGACCGGACGTGCCGGAAACAAAAATCCAGTTGCCGTCGACAACCGCGCGGCAATATCCGGCGAGGTCTTCGAATTTTGATCCTGAAAAAATCTGGCTGCGGCTCATGATGTTATCCTTTTACTCAGCTGAAATGGCCTTAATCACCGCAGCGCATGGACAGGGCTGGACGGCACGGGGCACAATTCGGGAAGGGCGTGAAATTTGATGGTATGAATATAGCACTTTGCGGATAGAGTATCCTTGTTTCCACAATTTTTTGTCCCTTCGCAACGTCTTTCTCGATATTTTTTGCAGGTTCGAACCATGACTGACGACGACAGTTTCGATTTATATGATTTGAAGGTTGAATGGGTCGCAGGTGACAAGCCCTGCTGGTGCCAGGCAAAAGAGGGCGATCACTTTACGCTCAGCGGGGAATTGATCGAAATGGCCCCCGGTACCAAGTGGTCTCAATATACACTGGCATCTATTTTGCCGCTATTACCCGCCAAACAGCGCGAGACCCATGTCAACGACTGGATGACAACCGACGCCGAGGTTGCCTGCCCTGATCCCAGTTGTGATTCGCGATTTCGCATCAGCCGTATTGGCAAACGGACCTTCAGCCACGCCGAGACAACAGCTGTTGAATTAAACAAGAAAGACGACCTCTGACATGACGACAATTGAGCAGTTTGAGATCAAGCCTGGTTATTCGGTCTCCCGCATCCTGAAGGGCGGCTGGCATCTGGCTGGCGGGCATGGCGATATTGACCGCAAACAGGCCGTGGAAGACATGGCGACCTTTGTCGAAGCCGGTGTCACGACTTTTGACTGCGCCGATATCTATACAGGCGTTGAAGAATTGATCGGCGATTTTCGCGCCGCCTATCCCGAACTGGCGGCCAAAATCCGCGTGCACACCAAGTTCGTGCCAGATCATGACCAGCTGGGTAATGTGGATTTCAACTATGTGGAAACGATCATTAACCGGTCCCTGGAACGCCTGCGCATGGAACAACTGGATCTGGTGCAATATTGCTGGTGGGACCTGAATATTCCGGGTTATGTGAACGCTGCCATGCATTTGGCGAAACTGAGAGAACAAGGCAAAATTGGCGAAACGGCGGTCACAAATTATAGTGTTGCCAACATGCAGGAACTGGCGGATGCGGGCTATCCCATATTTACCAACCAGCTGCAATATTCCCTGATCGATGCCCGGGCCGAAAATGGCACTATTGATTTTAGCCGGAAAAACAACGTGCATCTGCTCTGTTTTGGCTCCCTCGCGGGCGGCTTCCTGTCAGACGAATGGTTGGGTAAACCGGAACCTGGCCAAGCTTTCACCAATCGCTCCTTAACCAAATACAAATTGATCATCGACGATTTTGGCGGCTGGGATTTGTTCCAGGAACTGCTGCGGGCCTTGCGGAAAGTTGCTGATCGTCATGACGCGACCATCGGCCAGGTCGCCGTGCGTTGGGTGCACTCCCGGCCCATGGTCGCCGCCGCTATTGTGGGGGCAACATCGACCCGGCATCTGACGGAAAATATCAAAATATTTGATTTGACCCTGACGGATCAAGACTTCGCTGATATCGAAGTTGTGCGCAGCAAACGCCAGGGCCCTTCGGGCGATTGTTATGAGTTGGAACGCGACAAGACAGGCCGCCATGGAAGTATCATGAAATATAATCTCAACGATGATCGTGACTAGGGCGTTTCCGTGTTTAGCGGAAACGCAGAGGTGAATCTATGCTATGGTATGCGCCAAATAACGAAGCAGAAACGATTCCGCTTAAACCGGAATCGTCTTAGCCGCCGATGATCGAACGATCTGAAATTCGGCCCGGTGTTTCCATATCGCGCATTGTCAAAGGCGGCTGGCACCTGGCGGGCGGGCATGGCGACATTGACCATGACCAGGCTGTACAGGATATGGCGACCTTTGTGGAAGCCGGGATTACGACCTTTGATGTGGCCGATATTTATACGGGCGTTGAAGACCTGATCGGCGATTTTCGCAAAAAATATCCATCATTGGCCGACAGCATCAACATCAATTCCAAATTTGTGCCGGACTTTGATTCCATTGGCGACGTTGGAGAAGCCTATGTGGAAGCCATGATCCACAAGTCGCTTAAACGTCTGGGCAAGGAACAGCTGGATATGGCCCAGTTCCACTGGTGGGATACGGCTGTGCCGGGTTATGTGGACTTCGCTATGGCCCTGAAAAAAATGCAGGACAAGGGCATGATCGGCCTGCTGGGCGTCACCAACTTCAATACGGATGCTTTGCGCGAATTGGTTGACGCAGGCTATCCCCTGGCCACAAACCATGTGCAATATTCCGTGCTGGACCGCCGCCCGGAACAGCAAATGACCGGTTTGTGTAAAGCCCAGGACACGCAATATTTTTGTTATGGCGCTTTGGCGGGCGGTTTTTTATCCGCCGACTGGCTCGGTAAACCGGAACCTGGCGACGCCTTCAGCAATCGCTCACTGACCAAATACAAACTGATCATTGATGACTTTGGCGGCTGGGATTTGTTCCAGAGATTATTACAAACCCTCAGCGCTATCGCCGGACGACATAAGGCCACCATCGGCCAGGTTGCAGTCGCCTGGACGCTGTCCCGTCCGCAAGTGGCCTGCGCCGTGGTAGGTGCCACCTCCACCCGCCACCTGGATGAAAACAGCCGCATTTTTGATTTGAAACTGACGGATCAGGACTTCGCCGACATCGACGCCGTCAGCGCCAAAGCCGCCGGTCCGGCCGGAGATGTCTATGACCTGGAACGCGACAAAAATGGCCGCCACGGCCGCATCATGCATTACAATCTGAACGACGGTCGGGTTTAGGCAGGAGATGACGACAAACACCTTGAAACTGGACCATATCATCGCCTATGCCGCAGACAATAGTTTGGCTGAGGCAAAGGCTTGTTTCGGTGAATATGGGATAACACCACACTCTCCTGATCGAACAGACATTGGAAACGGTGTGCATGCCGCCTATTTTCGGCTGGGTGATATCGTACTGGAATTTCTATCTGTTGTTGAAGCAACGGAATTTGCCGCCGCAAACGGGACCATGCCATTTTCTGAAGATTTGAGGCAAACAAGAGCCGTCTTTGCGCCTGGCTATCACCATGATGACCTGGAAAAGCTAAATGCTGACTTTGTTGCCGAGGGGCAGACTGGTCTGAAATCATATGTCTCGGGTACAGCAGATGAGCCTGATCGATGGACATACATTTTGCTGGAAGATGTCCTCTGTGGCACAGCGGCGTTCATTTGTTATCTGGGGGAAAACGGTGGAAATCCGGAATACCGGAACTCTTGTGATGCACTTGGTTTGGGTCGGGTTGCGGAAATGTGGTTTGTTGCGGATCAACCTGTCGTAGAAGCGGAACTCTGGTTGTCAACATTCTCGTCAGTAGCTGAATGCACGCAACTGCCTGGCAACGACAGACGTTCACTGAAGTTCGAGGGCCGCACCCTTAGTTGGATGTCACCGGAGGTTTATGTGGAACTGACCGGGAAAGAGCCACCATCATCTGTGGATGTGAAGTTTGGGCAGTTGTCCGCTTTCATGATGTCAGTTGTTGATCGCGACATGTGGCATACGGCGTTGGCGGTCTCAAATGATCGAGTGATCAGGGGGCGTGAGTGTGAAGGCATCCATTTTGATGGGCCTGTGGATGTGGCTGTTCTGGCGCGAATCACCTGAGGTACGGATTTGGCCCCTATCGTCATTACCGGGCGTGACCCGGTAATCTCTGAGGCTATTACAAAATTACAATTTTCGGCACATTCTACAAGGGCTGGTTGGCTTCGCGGAGATGCCCGTGTCAAGCACGGGCATGACGGAAGAAGAGGACGATAGTCAGGTTCCCTGTGCTTCTCGGCTGGCCACAATTAGTTCCTGGAACAAGCCATCCGGCTCGCGTTCCAGTTCACCGGGGCCGCCGTTTGACGGATTCCGCCGGGCCAGAATTTCATCCAGATCGGCGCGGTCTTCTGTCGTCAGTGCAATGTCAAAAACTTTGAGGTTGTTGGCGATGTTTCGGGGATTGCTGGCACCCAACATCAAAGCCGCCACACCGGCCTGATCCAGTACCCAACGCAGGGCGATGACACTGGCAGAGACATCGTGGCGGCTGGCGATTTGGTTCAGTACCGTGACCAGGTTTTGCAACAAGTCCCAGCCGCCGAATTGCTCGACCATGAGGCGGTATTCGCGGCTGTAGTCGGCAGGCGGCACGATGCTGGCGGGGTCTGGTTTGTGGCTTGTCAGATTGCCACCGCACAGGGGGCCATAGGCCAACAGAGAAATGTCGTGGGCCTGGCAGAGGTCGCGCATGGCACCCAGGGCGCGTTTGTCGACCAGAGAAATCTGCACCTGGTTGCTGACCACGGGCAATCCAACACTCAGGATGATTTGCAGGGCGGAGGTGGTAAAATTACTCAGGCCTAATTGGGCGATCTTTCCTGCCTGCTGTTGTTCCGACAGCCAGCCATAAACGTCCAGCCAACCCGGCACATCAAGCCGCCACCACTGTAACTGAACCAGGTCCAGTTGTTCGGATCTGAGGCGTATCAGGGCATCATCCAGAGCTTTGACCACGGCCAGGCTGGACGGTGGTCCAGATGTGACATCGGGTGAATATCGTGTGTGGATGCGCACAGGGGCCTGGCCATTTCGGCGTCTTAAGGCCTGGAGTTCGCCCATCAAATTTTCGCCATCGGGATAGGTGTCTGCGGTCTCAAAGGCAACAAGGCCAGCCTCAGCCTGTCGTAAAGCCAGTTTCAGAACCTCATCACGTGACTGGCCCTGCAATTGCCAACCGCCGTTGATAATGCGGGGCACTGTATAGCCGGGTGCCAGCTCGGTGGTTTCGATTTTAGTCATGGGGAAATCCAGCATAAAAAAAGGAGCCAGTCAGTTAGGGCGATTCCGGTTTTGCGGAAACGCCTGGCCGACCGGCCCCTGATTTATTTTGAAGCGGTTGATCCTACTTGATCATGGCTTTCACTTTGGCAACATCTTCCAGGGTAATGGCTCTTTCATTTGAGAAATCGCCGCCCTTGAACTTCATGCCAACAAAAGGCTGGGCAACGTCACCATACTGATCAAAGTTGATCGGGCCGGTGGCACCCACATACTGGATTTCCTTGCCGGCTTTCAGCAACTCAATGGCTTTGGTCAGGCCGGCAACGCCCGCATAAACCTTTTCGCCTGTGCTGCCGGTAATGGCACGAATGTGACCAGACAGTGTGGAACCCTTGATGTCTTTACCCTGAATGTCCGACGCCACCATAGCGAGGGCCAGCAGCACGCCGCTGTCATAACCGGAATTCCGGCCAGGACCTTTGGGGCTAAGGTTAAAGCGCTTTTGGTAATCAGCTTCCATGGTCTTGATCGACGGGGTGTCTGGCTGACCAGGGCTCATGAACCAACCGTTTTTCAGCAGGTCCGGGCCGATGGTGTTCACAAATTTGGTGTCGTTCATGCCTTGCGGGAAGATATATTGTGACGGGCCTTCAAACTTGATCCATTCGCGGATCTGTTTGGTACCATCCTGCGGCTGGGATACCAGGTAAAGGCTGTCAGGACCACCTTTCAGCGCCTTGTTGATTTCCGAACGATAAGACGGCTGGTCAGCGTTGAAAGCGACAGCCGCGACAACTTTGCCGCCCTGGGCTTCGAAAGCTGCAGTGAATTCAGCCTGGTTGTTTTTGCCCCAGTCATTATTCAGGTAAATAATCGCAGGTTTGCGGATGCCCACATCCCAGGCCAGTTTGGCCGTGGCGACTGCCTGCAAGGTATCGGCGGGCAGGGTGCGGAAAAACAGACCCTTGGTTTTGCCTTCGCGGCCCATTTTAGTAAAGGTCGGCGATGTCGATGCCGTGGCAATCAGGACAACGCCTTTTTCAACGGTCACCGAAGACAGCAGTGGTGCTGTAATGCCGGAAGAAATCGGACCCACAAGGGCGGTCACGCCTTCGATGTCGATCATCTTGGTGGCGGCATCAATGGCAACCGACGCCTGGGTTTGAGAATCACGAACGTCATAGGTCAGATCACAACCAACACCCACAGCGGCGCGGGCGGCGTTGACTTGTTCCACACCCATTTGGGCAGCCTTGGAAATCGGCACGCCATAGGCACCGTATGATCCTGTCAGCGATAGTATGGAACCGACTTTGTGTTTGCAGTCTGCTGCCTGTGCGGAGGTGCTGACCAGGGCCAGCGTACCTGCGACAGCGACGGCTGCGGAAAGCGCTGCGACGGTTGATTTGATTTTCATAATGAAGAATCTCCCTTGAATATTTCGAAGTAGATTTGGACGATGATTTTTTTCATTAATTGCAAAGGTAAGCTAAAAGAGGTAGCAATTGGAAGTCGTTCAAAGGCCATATTTTTTTACAACCAGTCAAATTACCTCTGCCAAAAGTTCACAATTCATATGCTCAAAGTTGAATCACTTGTTAAGGATTTTGGTGGCCTGCGGGCTGTCGATGGAACTTCGTTTGAAGTAAAAAAAGGCACTATTACAGGCCTTATCGGGCCAAATGGTGCCGGAAAAACGACGACATTTAACGCCATTGCGGGTGAATTCCCCATAACCTCTGGTCGGATCATTTTCGACGGGGAAGATATTACGCCGCTCCCTTCTTTCAAAACTTTTCGCCGTGGTCTGGTGCGGACATTCCAGATTCCCAAGCCTTTTGCCGGTATGACCGTGCTGGAAAACCTGATGATGGTACCCAAGGGCCAGCTTGGCGAAAGCTTCTGGAATAACTGGATACGCCCCAAAGCCGTCATGGAAGAAGAAATGCGCATTCGCGATGAAGCCGTGAAGGTCATGGAATTTCTGAATCTGATCCAGGTGGCAGAGGAACGCGGTGGCAATCTCTCTGGTGGTCAGATGAAACTGCTGGAACTGGGCCGGGCCCTGATGTCTGATCCCAAAATGGTCATGCTGGATGAACCCGGGGCTGGTGTGAACCCGACCCTGCTGGGTGAAATTGTCGAGAAGATTGCCGAGTTGAACCGGCGCGGCCTGACCTTTTTGATCATTGAACATAATATGGATCTGATCATGAATTTATGTGATCCGATCCTGGTCATGGCCAGCGGCCAGATGCTGATGCAAGGCTCGGCCAGCGAGGTGCAGAATGATGCGCGGGTTCTGGAAGCCTTCCTCGGCGGTGTGGCGGAGGACGGATCATGACACCCGTCAATAACCCCAATAACAAGATTCTTGACGTACAGAACCTGGTGGCGGGTTATATCCCCAACCTGAATATTCTGCACGGCTGTTCCATTCATGTCTGCGTTGGTGAGATCGTCACGATATTGGGTCCAAACGGGGCGGGGAAGTCGACCCTGGTCAAGGCCATTGCCGGCCTGTTATCAGTGGTCGAAGGCAGCATCGAATTACAGGGTAAAGACATTACCGGTATGGAGACCCACAAGCTGGTGCGTGAAGGCCTGGGCTATGTGCCGCAGACAGAAAACGTTTTTGCCAAATTATCGGTGGCTGAAAATCTGGAGTTGGGGGCCATCCATCACCGCAGCTCCATGGCGGAAACCCGCGAGAAACTTTACGATTTGTTTCCCGATCTTGCGCGCTTTCGCAACCTGGCCGCAGGTAAGCTTTCCGGTGGTCAGCGCCAGATGGTGGCTGTGGGCCGGGCCTTGATGGCTAGTCCTTCTTTATTGATGCTGGACGAGCCCTCTGCCGGACTGTCGCCCAAACTGACGCAAGTGGTCTTCCAACAACTTTTGAAAATTCGCGATTCCGGCGTCACCATCTTGATGGTCGAACAAAATGCCCGCGCTGGCCTGGAAATTTCGGACCGGGGCTACGTACTGGCGGAAGGTGTTGATCGGGTGAACGGCGAGGCACAATCCTTGCTGCATAATCCTGAGGTCGGTGAATTGTATATGGGTGGTCATGGCAAAAGCACTATGGAGAATGTCGTGACGGCGAGTGCGACAAGTGAGAATTCAACACCGGGAGACAGCGCATGATGCAGTTTGTCGCCGACGGCATCCTCAATGCCTCGCTGATTGCACTGGGGGCTTTGGGCCTCAGCATGACATATAATGTCTTGCGCTTTGCCAATTTTGCCCAAGGTGAAGTCCTCGCTATCGGGGCCTATTTTGCCCTTGGGGCCGTAACCGTTATCGGCGCAGGCGTTGGCGTTATGGGCCCGGTCAAGTTTGGTTGGCCGCTGCTGGTGTCCATTCCCCTTGCCATCGTCTGTACCTCCATTGTGGTGTTGATGGTGGACTATCTTGTTTTTCGTCCGCTGCGTAACAGCAATGCCTCGCGCATTACCTTGATCATGGCGGCCTTTGGTCTTTCCCTGATGGGACGGAATCTGATCCACTTGTTTGCCGGTGGCGATCCAAAATATTTCAGTTTTTATATCCCCAAGGCCATCGAAATCATGCCGGGTGTCAAAATGGTGCCCGACGACCTGGCGATCATTGGCTTGTGTGTGTTTGCCGTGGTGTCGCTGCATATGTTCCTGACCAAAACCAACATGGGCCGCATGATGCGGGCCGTGTCAGAAAACCCGACCCTGGCTCGGATCAATGGCATCGATCTGAAAATGATCATTCGCATGACCTGGATTATCGGCACGGCCCTGGCGGTCACAGCCGGAACCCTGCAAGGCCATATCTTTCAGGCCAAAGCGGAGATGGGCTTCGATATGTTGTTGCCGATGTTTGCAGCTCTGATCCTGGGCGGCGTGGGTAATTTGTATGGCACGGTGCTCGGCGCGCTGGTTATAGGACTTGCTGAATCCTTTGCGGTTTATTTTGATCTCTCCGCCTATCGCGCGGCGGTCAGTTTCATGATTATGCTACTGGTCCTGCTTGTCAGACCCCAGGGTTTGTTGGGGGAGCGTGAATAATGGAGTTGCTCGGCGTCGTATCCTTTCTGGTCTTTTTCCTGATCCAGTCTTCGTTTTTTTCCCTGACCTCCATTGGCCTCAATATCCAGTGGGGTTTTACGGGTCTCTTTAATGTTGGTATTGCCGGTTTCTTTGCGGTAGGCGCTTATACCTCGGCTATCATGACCGGCCCGCATTATGACGATACGCTGTTTGGCGGCTACGATCTGCCGGTGCCGGTAGGTTGGCTCGGGGCCATAGTAGTCACCGCCTTTGTGGCCGCGATCATCGGTTATATTACGTTGCGTTTGCGGGAAGATTTTCTTGCCATCTCGACCTTTGGTATCGCTGTATCAATTCAGTTAATCGCCAACAACATGGATCAGTTGACTCGTGGTCCGGAAGGGCTTTATTCCCTGCCCAAGCCGCTGGAAGACCTTTCCGCGTCACCCCTTGTCGACAATATCTTGTATTTAGGCGTTTGCATCGGGGTTATCGGCCTGGTTTATTGGGGCTTCGAGCGTATCTTGCGCTCACCCTGGGGACGAGTTTTACGGGCCATCCGGGAAGACGAACATGCGGCGATGGCCATGGGTAAAAACGTCTTTGCCTTTCGTTTGCAGTCCTTCATTCTGGGCTCGGCCACCATGGGTCTCGCTGGTGCGCTTTATGCCAATTTCATTGGCTTCATCAGCCCAACAGATTTTCTGCCGATCTTCACCATCCAGATTTTTGTCATGGTCATCGTTGGCGGCAGCGGCAACAACCTTGGTGCCATTGTCGGCAGTGTCGTCATGTGGGGCGTCTGGTCCGCCAGTGACAGCCTGATCGCAGCTGTGGTTTCACCCGACTTCCAGACCCAGGCCGCGGCGGCCCGGATTGTGCTGATCGGTCTGATCCTGGTCCTGATGCTGCTCTATCGTCCGCAAGGTTTGTTGCCGGAAAAACACATCGTTTCCGCCGCTGGTCGCATGAAGCTGAAGGGCGAGGATTAACGATAATCGGCGCACTGTGGTTTTTTGGTATTGTTGAAAACGTATTTGATTTAATGGCGCTGACTTCTATATCTTAATTCACTAATGTATATTTTGAATTATTGCGGTCTACTAAATTCTCTTTGGTGCATTATATGAAAAACTTTCCTACCGTCGGGACCCTTGCGCTAACATTATCAGTCTTTGTTTATTCCGTGTCAGGCCTTGTTAATCCAACGTCAGGTCAGGCGCGTGAAATAAATATGGTCGCCCCTGTCATCCCCCACATTTTGACAGCAAGGGGGCCGGGCGGATCGGTGATGTCGTTGCAGCCACCCTGAAGCATTGCGGCCATTCAGTGAATTTCAGCATGGTGCCTTTTGGCCGTCATTGGGCAGAATATAAAGACAACAATTTTGATGCTTTGGCGACAGCGGAAGGCGGGCAGGTATTTCCCGGTTTTGCTACGTTGGCTTTCATCCATCTGCAGGACGGATCCACAGTTGTCGTCGGAAAAGGTCTTGATAACGCGACCAAAGTGGAAGATTTTTTTGGCAAACGGATCATTAGTTTTCCGGGTGCCCAAAAAATTCTGGGTATTGAAAAACTGGTGCCGAACTTTGCCAGTTTTAGAAACAGGGCAAAACGATTTGATCAGGTGCGGCCTCTTTTGGCGGGCCGGGCCGATGCCATTTTTGCCGATGGACTGATCACGGCTCATTTTCTGAACGTTGTGCGCGAGCGTGGGAAGACAGGGCTGGAGCCTGATGTTGATACCAGGATCAAGACGAGCTTCAGGCGTATATTTAACAAAGGCCCCCAGCGCCTCTATTTTCGCGACAAGATGATCGCAGACGATTTTGACCGATGTCACAAGGAGCTTGAGGCAACGGGCGAACTGGATCGCATCGCCGCACCTTATGTCGAAAAGTTTCGCAGTGTCGTCGGCGACCAGTACCCTGTCAGATAATCAGGGTTATTCAGATCATGCGTCTTTCCATTAATGCTCACGGCATGTTGTTGATCGGCAGCGTCCTTTGTCTTGTGACATTGGCTGCTACAGGCTGGTTTGCCTATGAAAGACACCAGACCCTGACTGAGGCCCTGGAAGCGAACCTGGAAAATATGACAGGTTTGCAGGCCACTGCCATCGCCGATTCCGTCTGGAACCTGAACCGGGATACGGCTCGGGAAATACTGGAAGGCAACAAGGTCAACAGAGACTTTCATTCGGCCCGTGTGATTTTGGAAAACAGCAAGGTGTTTGCCCAGGTCACCGGACCCAATATCCCCGTTGCCCGGCGGCTGACCCGTCGTGCGCCCATATTCATCAGTGACCAAGGTGCTGAACGGCAGTTGGGATATGTCGAAGTTACCTTGTCCACGGAACATTTGGTTCGCCGACAATTCGTTGCGTTGTGGGATGCACTGGGTGTTGGATTGATACAATTGCTCGCTGTTTTATTGGGTACCTGGCTTGTGTTGCGCCGCATCGTGAAGCCTTTGCAATTGATTCAAACCGGCCTTGTCGACCTCTCGCAGGGGAACACCGACGTCGCCATACCGGCAACGCATCGCGATGACCAGATCGGTGATCTGGCGAAGGCCGTGGAAAAATTTCGGAACAGCCTTGTTGAAAACAAGCGGTTGCGCGCCGAAGAAGTTGAAAAAGCCGAGGAGCTCGAGCTTGCCCGCAACGTGGCGGAAAATGCCAACCAGGCAAAATCAGAGTTTTTGTCCTCGATGAGCCATGAGTTGCGCACCCCCCTGAACTCTATTCTCGGCTTTGGTCAACTCCTGGACACGGATAAATCTTCGCCTTTGACCGAGGAGCAACAAGACAGCGTCGACCGCATTATGAAGGGCGGCGTACATTTACTCGAACTGATCAATGATGTGCTTGATTTCGCCAAGGTCGAAGCCGGGAAAATGGTATTTTCGCTGGAAGAAATTCAGCCAGGGATTATTCTTGATGATTGCCTTAAACTGGTTCAGCCCATGGCTGAAGAACGTGGTATCCGCGTCACCGCAGGGCAGGGTCTGGAAAAAAATGTGCTTGTCTTCGCGGACTACACGCGCCTGAAGCAGTCTCTGCTAAATTTGATGTCCAATGCGGTGAAGTATAATCGTCCCAAAGGCAGCATCATTATTGACCAGCAGCTGACGTCGCAAGACAAGGTTCGCATATCTGTTACAGATACAGGGCAAGGGATCAGTGAAGAACACCTGGGTCAGCTGTTTGAACCTTTCAACAGGCTGGATGCAGAAGCATCCGGTATTGAAAGTGCCGGAATTGGGCTCACGATTACAAAGCAGATCGTTGAAAAAATGGGCGGTAGCATCGGTGTTAGCAGCACGCTTGGTGGCGGGTCAACTTTTTGGCTGGAGATCCCTCTGTTTACAGGCGAACCATCCGGGAAGATCGAGCCACTGGATGTGAAAGAAGAGCTAGGCACTGGCGACCCCGTCGCCTTCTCCAAGGAGCATACGGTCCTTTACGTTGAAGATAATCCTGACAATCTTCGGTTGATGGAAATGATTATCAAGCGGCTGGACGGATTTGCGCTGGTGTCTTCGCACAATGCCATGCTGGGCATTGAACTGGCCAAGACCACAAGGCCTGACATCATTATTCTTGATATCAATCTGCCAGGCATGAGCGGATATGCCGCCCTGAACGAATTGCAGGCTTTAACCGTCACCCGCGATATTCCTGTCATCGCCTTAAGCGCAAATGCAATGCCCAGGGATATCGAGAAGGGACTCGAAGCCGGTTTCCTGAGATACCTCACCAAACCTGTGAATGTTGACGAAGTAACATCGGCGATCAGAGAAATTACCAGCGACGATCCGGCCTGACGCCGTTAGCCTTCCATCCCCTTGCGCCACCAGTCCTTTGGCAAAACGCGGGCGCCGTAACCCAGACGATTATCCAGCCACAGCATGAGGCGGCGCAGGCCCGTGCCCATCAGGCGCTGGTACAGACGCATGGTCCACTTTGAATAGTCTTTGTTATAGGGGCAGGCGCGCATGCAGATGGCGCAGTCGGCACGTAACTTTGTCCAGTATTTAAAACATTTTTCGCCGTTTGCGGTCCACTTGGTAACGCCCTTGATGGAAGACCGGTTTGGGCCACCTTCTTCGGGCGGGCCAAAGGGCAAGGCCTTGGGCGGGCAGGCATCGGCGCATTTATTGCAGATCGAGCAGAACTCATGCACACCAAAGCGTTTGGGTTTGTTGTGTTCCAGGGGCAAGTCCGTGAAGATTTTGGAAAAGCGCACACGGGGGCCAAATTCTTCGGTGATGATCATCTGGTTGCGACCATATTCCCCCATGCCGGCCTTGATGGCATAAGGAATGGAAAGCGCCGTATCATTGGAAGACGCAACGGCCTTGTAGCCCAGGCCATGAATGAAACTGGCGATGGAGGTCACAATGGCGGCTTCATGGGAATATTCCCGGCCCGTAGCGGCGGCGGCCAGGGCAGAAGGATAGGCCTTCACCAGGTCATGGTCCATGTGATGGCCCAAGACGATGACCGTGGTCATGCCGGACATATCGACATTGTCTTTTTCCTCCCGTGTCGGCGTGTCAACACGGGCCGCATGGGCATAGACCCAGCGTTCGTCATAGGCAGTGACGCCAAACAGGTCAGCCCCAAGAAATTTCGCAACCTGACGCACGCGCGCGGTTGTCTCTGTTGTGTCGGGCAGGTCGGCTTTTTCCCCGGCCTGGGGCACGAAAGTGGCAAAGCTGTCCAGAAAGCCTTCCCGCACGCCGTCTGGCATGCCGCGGGCAGCATAATCCCGGGCCACCGCCCATGAGGAATTCAGCAAGGCAAAATCCCACTGGGTATAACCGTCTCCCTTGCGTGGGTCGGGGCGTTGTTGGGCGCTGTAGAAGGCAACAACGTCGTCGCTCATGACCGCTTCGTCCCACCAGGCCCGGTTGAAGATATCGTCGCGCTGGTCGTAGCGCTGAAAATTTTCACTGATCTGAAAGCCGGCTTCCTGATCACTTGCCAGGTTATTGGCAAGGTTATTGGCCAGCACCGCTTCGTCTGTTTCGTCGGGGGCGTTGGCGGGCCAGTTATTGGCAAAACCGCTGTCTTGTGGTGTTCGTTCAGACATCTGGTGGTAATGCTCCCGTGTATGGCGTGAAATTTTAATAATATATCATTATACCAATTAGAGAATAAATATAATATTATCAGTAAGTTAAGGTGTAAATTAGAACTGTGATACTTGTTTAATTTGTTCTGCCTGATGCCATGACAGTTGCAGCAAACTCAGGTTCAGGGTTATTCTGTTCGCCAAGGAAACATTATTTTGCTGCGGATATTCAGGCGTGTGCGATGACGCAAGGATAACCGGATCTGACAGATTTCCAACAATTGTATTACAGGGAGAATATCACAACATGTCTATGCCAATTTCAAGGACTCTGAAAACGCTGGCGGGTGTCGCCGCGTTGGGTGTTGTCGCCTCGTTCGCCAGCATGACCCAGGCCGCCGAAACAAAATTGACCATGATCCACCCGTTCCCGGGTTTCTTGCAATATACCAAGAACTGCCTGAACCTGGTTGCTGTGATCAACCAGCGCGGCAAAGGTGTCGTCAATATCGAAATGCTGCCTTTCAACTCCATCAAGATGTTCCAACAGCCAACAGCTGTCAGCAAGGGCCGTGTTGATCTGGTTTGCACACCGGCGGCGTTTTATGCCCGTGCCATTCCTGAAAATGAAGCCATATCGACAGCCTCGTCTTCTGCTATGCAAGCCCGTGCTGCAGGCGGTACCGCCATTATTGATGGCCTGCACCAGAAGCACTTCAACACCAAATATCTGGGCTGGACTTCATCGGGCAACCGTTTTCGGATCTATATGAAAGATGCGCCGAAATTTGGCAGCGATGGCTTGCCTGACTTTGCCGGTGTCAAAATGCGTGACAACCCGATCTACGGTGCTTTCCTTAAAGCCTTGAAGGCCACCACGCACAACTTGCCATCTTCCGCCGTGTTCTCGGCTCTGGAAAAAGGTGTTGTTGACTCCAGTGCCTGGGCAACTTTGG
The DNA here is from genome assembly GCA_018650465.1 of Alphaproteobacteria bacterium. Classification (GTDB taxonomy): domain Bacteria; phylum Pseudomonadota; class Alphaproteobacteria; order UBA2966; family UBA2966; genus JABILA01. The sequence goes on along the minus strand of JABIFY010000116.1, from coordinate 13,725 downwards.
GCCTGCAAGGTCTGAAGTGGGATAAATTCCTGCGTCATGCTGTCGCCGAGGAATTTTATCAGACGGATATTGGCTGGATGATGAACCTGGATAAATGGAATAAACTCAGCCCGGCGGCCCAAAAAATCATTCAGGGCGCCGTTATCGAGTTTGAAGCGCTGAATTATTACATTTTGTCTGGTATGGCCGGCGTTGAAAAAGCAACGCTGATGAAGGAAGGCATGAAGTTCCATGCTGTTCCGGCCGCAGATAAGTTCCTCAAGATGGCCATTGATTCGGCTTATGACCGCATGGACGGGCGTCTTGGCAAGGCAGGTCGTGACAAGTCGAGTGTGAGTAAACTACGCGCTGCATTCCAGCAATAAGATTAAAGACGTCCGCCGAATATTCGGCGGGCGTCTCTTGTTGCCGGAACGACTTGCGGGAACGACGGAAAATCTGAATATGTTGAGTTTGGTTGATCGTATCTGGGAGAAGTTCCTGTGGTGCCTGATGGCGCTGGCCTCCCTGTATGTTGGATTGATCATGGTGGCTATTATTTACATGACCACCAGTCGGGCCATGGGCTGGTCCTATAATCCAATGACTTTTACCTTCATTGAATATGGCTTTCTTTACATCATGTTTTTGGGCTCGCCGTGGCTGATTCGCACGCGCAGCCATGTCTATATTGAGATGCTGACAGCCGCCGTGCCCGACAAGGTACGCATTTTGTTGTCGCGTCTTATTTGCCTGACCGGTGCTGCTGTCTGTTTGATCTGGGCCTGGTATACCTTCCGGATTTTCCTCGAACAATGGGATGACCCCATGGCCTTTGACGAACTCAGGGCCCAGTTCGATTTACGCCTGTGGGTAAGTACGGCTATTTTCCCTATCGGATTTTTGTTGATGAGCATTGAATTTCTGCGCTTTGTTTTCACTGCTGAACCCATGCATACGGGCCTGGCCGGTGTTGCCAGTGACCGGGCTGAACTGGAAGAAACCAAACGCACTCTGATTGCCGAGCAATCAACCTCATCAAAAGCCGGGGGCCAATAATGGAGTGGTACTGGACGCTGGCACTTTTGCTGGGCTCTATCTTGTTTTTAATGTTCATTGGACTGCCGGTGGGTCTGGCTTTCATCCTGGTCAATACGGTTGCCGCCGTTGTTCTGTTTGGCCGGTTTGGTGATCTCGACATCAATATGCTGGAAGGTATTCACCAGCTGACGGATAACGCCTTTGCCAACATAACCATCTTTGCCATCGTACCAATCCCGATGTTTTTGTTGATGGGGGAGATGTTTTTTCACACCGGCCTCGCCAACAAAATGTTCAATGCGGTTGAACAATTGATGGGCCGGGTGCCCGCTCGCCTTTCTTATGTGACGGTGGCCGGTGGCACAGTGTTTGCCACCCTGTCCGGATCTTCTATGGGCAGTACCGCACTTCTGGGTACTTTGATGATCCCGGAGATGTCAGAACGCGGTTACAAGAAAAAGATGTCCATCGGGCCGATCCTGGGCACCGGTGGCCTCGCCATGTTGATCCCGCCCTCGGCCCTGGCCGTGTTGCTGGGCACATTGGCGGAACTTGATATCGGTCGCTTGTTGATCGCCGGCATTATCCCCGGCCTTATCCTGGCCAGCTTTTATATCGTCCTCATTTTTGTCCAGGCAACCCTGGATAAAGACGCCGCACCGGCCTATGACGTTGTTCAGGTGCCCCTGGCCAAACGCCTCGCATTGGTCATGACCGATGTTGTGCCAATGATTTCGGTCATTGTAATGGTCATTTTATTGATCATGTTCGGCATCGCGACGCCGTCTGAATCTGCGGCTTATGGCTCTCTCGGCGTGATCCTGCTGTCGATCATCTATCTTTTTATTGTGCCCTTGCTGCGCGGGGATGTGGCCGCCGCCAAAGCCTTTTGGCCCCAGTTTGGCAGGGCCCTGTGGCGTTCCATGTGGGGGGCGGGTCGTGTGACCGTCATTGCCATTTTCATTCTGTTCGGCTCGTCTTTGTTCAGTAACGTGCTGGCCGCCTCACAAGCCAGTGTGTCGCTGATTGAATGGGTCACCAGCTTTGATGTCTCCGGCTATGCCTTGTTGGTGATCATGTTCGGGGTGCTGTTGTTGTTGGGCATGTTTATGGATCAGTTCGCCATGATGCTGCTGACCGTGCCAATCTTCTTTCCCATTGTTCAGGGCATCGACTTTGGCATGCCCATGAACATGCAAATGATCTGGTTTGCCGTGATCATGTTGCTGGCCATGGAGATCAGCTTTACCACGCCCCCCTTCGGCTTGTTATTGTTTGTCATGCAGGGTGTGGCCCCACCGGGTACGCGTTTCAGCGAAATTTGCATGGCTGCACTGCCGTTTATGATGTGTGCCATGCTGTTGGTGGCCTTGATCGTGATCTTCCCGTCTATCGCTCTGTGGCTACCCTTCCTGGGTGGCGGCTAGGGGAACTCAGTCGTCGCGTGGAAGTTTTGCGTGATGCGCTTCGGCCATGGCGGCTGAAAGGGTCGACACCAGAAACGGTACGATATAGGTCAGGATAATTTGCCACCACGCAGGCCAGGTACCTTCATAAATGTCAGGTCCCTGATTGATCAGCAATAACAGGCTGCCAACCACAACGCTGACCTTGCAGCCACGTACAAGGGTCTTGCGGCGTCGGTACGCGGTCAGGAGCTTTCCAGACATATCAAATCAGACCGTGAAGACCTGTTTTCGCAACATGGCATAATGCGTGTGCGGTCCACTGAAGTTTGGGAACTTTGCAAAGTCGTCGCGCATCAGCAAACGTACATCAGATTTCATGGCTGCGTTGAAGTCGTCCAGCGACTCAAACACCACTTCGTTGCCAATCATGCAGTCTTCGATAGCGGTCGCCGTCGGATTTTCCCAAGGGATTGGCAAATAACAATAGATGTTCTTGATCCCCGGAAATTTTGCTTCGACTTTCGGATGATGTGCGACATAAAAGTCAGTGAATTCTTTTTCGTTCTCAGCCGGGCGATAATATCGAACGGCGTATGACAAGGCTGCGGTGCGCGGTTGCACTTCCGTCTGGCCGTCAACGACCTGATCGATGACCTGATAGGCGCCTTGAACAACTTTGCAGCCTGTCGGCAACTTGTCGGGATGAAACAGAAAACCCGCCCCCATGCCTGGCGTGGCCAACAGTTGCTCAAGGTCCGTGACATTTTCGAAGTCCGTCTGCACCATCAGCAAAGGCCCGGCCCCGTCATCATTGAATGGGTCTGATCCTCTCTCTGCTGTAAACACATCGACCTTGCTGACGCCAGGCTGGCCCTTGATGGCTGCAAGGGCGTTGTCGCTGAACCAGGTAGCCATTTCAGGCCGTTTGTCTTCGGGACCATTGAAGGTCAAAAACCAGGCGATCGTCATGCGGCTTTCCTTGTTCCTGAATTTAACGCTGCCAGCAAGGCAGCAAGTTTGTTTGCAGCCACTTCCATGGCCTGTTGTTTGACGTGACCATAGCCCCGGATGTCCAGAGGCAGGTTGGCAATGGCGGTGGCCGTTTCTATATTCTCGGTTGTCAGGCTGTTGATCAAGGTGGCGACATTGTCTTCATATTCACGGATCAAAGCGCGCTCATCGCGACGTTCCTGCAAATAGCCAAAGGGATCAAGGGCAGTGCCGCGCAAAGTTTTGAATTTGGCCAGCAAGCGAAAGACCGGGATTATCCAGGCACCAAACTTTCGTTTGCCGCTGGCATTGCCTGGAGGGGCCAAGACCGGCGGTGCCAAATGAAAAGTGATTTTCGCTGCGCCGTTGAACTGGTCTTTCAGGCCTTGCAGAAAATCCGGATGGCTTAACAGGCGCGCGACTTCATATTCATCTTTGTAGGCCAGAAGTTTGAAATAACCCAGCACGACGGCCTCAGTGAATTCAGCCGTTTTACCAATGGCCAAATTTTCGGCAGCTTCCGCCTTGTCTACTAGTTGGCGATAACGTGCTGCCAGTGTTTGATCCTGGTAATCGGTCAAAAATCTTTCCCGATAAGTCCTCAGGCCTTCCAGGGTTTCCAGGGTTTTCAGTTCCGGATCATGACGGCCAAGCCCGGCGGCCTGTAAAACGCTGGATTCATCAGCAATCAATTGTCGGCCCCATTGGAAGACATCAAGATTGTTGGCAACAGCGATACCGTTCAACTCAATGGCGCTTGCCAGTGAGGTCGCCGCCAGCGGGATTGTGCCGCGCTGAAAGGCCATGCCCAGCAGCAACATGTTGGCATAGATGCCATCACCAAAAAGCCCTTCGGCGATTTGCGTTACATCCTTTAACACTAAACCGGCGGTACCAAAGGTTTCCGCCAGCAGGCCTTCACCCTCTGCCGCCGGGAAGGGCATGTCGGGGTTAAGGGCGTGGGCAGAGGTTGGCTGGCGATGGCTGTTGATGATGGCGGTTGCCCCGTTCAGGTGGACGCGGGACAGAACGTCACCGCCGCTGGCGACAATGACATCGCCGCCCAGCACCAGGCGGGCCCGGCCTTCAGCGATGCGCGCGGCATGAATGGGGGCGGTGTCATTGCCCAGTCGGACATGGGTTGTCACCCCGCCGCCTTTACGGGCAAGGCCTGTATTATCAAGGATCGAACAGGGCACGCCTTCCATATGGGCCGCCATACCAATGATGGCACCAATCGTAATCAGACCAGTGCCGCCGACACCGGCAATAACCATGTCGTAAACACCATCCAGTTCAACAATCGTTGGCGACGGAATATCTTCGCATGGACGCACATCGCTGACCGGGTTTGGCTTGCGCAAGGTGGCCCCGTCAAGGGTGACAAAGCTGGGGCAAAAGCCATCGGTACAGGCCTGGTCCATATTGCAGGTCGATTGATCTATCAGGCGCTTGGGGCCCAGGGCTGTGTCTTTCAGGTGGACCGCGACACAGCGTGATTTGGCGGAACAATCACCGCAACCTTCACAAACCAGATCATTGATGACAACACGCGGGGCGTTAAAAAAATCCGGCTGGCGTTTGCGGTCGCGGCGTTTTTCGGTGGCGCATTGTTGGTCAAACAGAATGATGGAAACACCCTTTGTTTCCCGGCATTCACGCATGACGCTATCCATATCGTCGCGCCCCCGAAAAGGAACGTTGGGTGGAAAATTATCGGCGTTGTGACGTTCCGGATTTTCGGCCACCACGCTAATCTTGCGCACGCCTTCACCATACATCTGCCAGGCAATAGCGTGCACGTCGGGCGCGCCCTCAACGGGTTGACCACCGGTCATGGCAACGGCACTGTTGTAGAGAATTTTATAGGTGATGTTTGAGTCGGCCGCGATGGCGGCACGAATGGCCAGCAGGCCGGAATGATAATAGGTGCCATCGCCCATATTCTGGAAGATGTGCTCACTTTTGACATAGGGCTCAAGGCCGATCCACGTGGCCCCTTCACCGCCCATCTGACACAGCGTCAAGGTGTTTGATCCGGGCACCCACATGGACAGGGAATGACAACCGATCCCCGCCATGGCCCGTGATCCATCCGGTAGACGGGTTGATCGTGCATGGGGGCAGCCGGCACAAAAGTAAGGTGTGCGCATGGTCTGAATGGATTTTGTCTGGACCTTGCTGGCCTCGCCATCCAGGCGCTGCAAACTCTCCTTGATCGCGGTGTTATCGGTTAGTTTGACCAGGCGCGCACCGATCAGCTGGGCCAGTTGTCTGGCGCTGGTCTCGCCGGTAGACGGCAATAGTGGTACGTCGTTTTGATCTGTTTTTCCGACGATGCGCGGGCGTAGCACTTCGGGCCAGTGGAAGGTTAAATCCTTGAACTGGGCTTCAATGACGGATCGTCGTTCTTCGACCACGAACAATTCCTCAAGCCCGCTGGCAAAAGCCTCCGCGCCGGATGTTTCCAGTGGCCAAACCAGCCCGATCTTGTAGACCGAAAGACCAAGTTCCTCCGCCAGAGCCTGGTCGATGCCCAGATCTTCCAGCGCCTGACAGACATCCAGCCAGGATTTACCGGCAGCTGCAATACCAAAGCGCGGCTGGCGGGCCAGGTGCGACACCCGGTCGAAGGGATTGGCGCATGCAAAAGCTGCAAAGGCTGGCAATTTGATATTTTGCGTGCGGTGATCCTGGCTCCAGCGATTATCCGGCCAGCGACCGTGCACACCTTCTTCGGGTATGTCGAAGTCGGGCATTTTGATGTCGGGTAATGCGGCGGGCAAATCTATGCTTGCTGTGGTCTCCAGGGTATCGGCAACGGTTTTCATACCGACCCACAATCCGCTGTAACGGGAAGCGGCAAAGCCCATCAGGCCAAATTCCATTACCTCTTCAACGTTGGCCGGATACAGCACCGGCATCAGGGCACCGATATAGGCCTGCTCACATTGGTTGGGAATGGTTGACGAACTGGCCCCTGGATCATCGCCACTGATGGCAAGGACACCGCCATTTTTCGAGGTGCCCGCCATGTTGGCATGTTTCAGGACATCGCCGCTGCGATCCACACCCGGATTTTTGCCGTACCATAATCCAAAAACACCATCATATTTGGCGTCACCAAAAATATCGCTTTGTTGGGTGCCCCAGACAGACGTGGCTGCCAGGTCTTCATTCAGACCCGGTTGAAAACGAACGCCTGCATTTTCAATTTCTTTTCGGGCATTCCACAGGGCAAAATCGAGGGATCCCAAGGGGGAACCGCGATAGCCGGAAACAAAGCCCGCCGTCTTCAAACCAGCAGCCCGGTCTTTTTCTGCCTGCATCATCAACAACCGCACCAAAGCCTGAACACCGGTAATGAAAACCGATTTTTTGTTCAGATCATATTTGTCGGCGAGGGATACTGTGTTGTTCGTCATGGGCGGCCTGTCGGTTGCGGTTTGGGTGACTCTAGGGGGTAGAGGGGGGCGGTCGCAATGTTAAAGGAACAAGCAAAGCAGAGCTTTATTGCGAAAATGTCTTTAATCTTTCCCGCCACTGTGGCAATTTGCTGGCAGTCAGGCATTGAGGGATGTCAGGCTGAATTGGGGTCTCAAAAACAAGTGATATTAATAATGTTGAAGCGGCTGGCCGCGGTTTTGATCGCAGCGAATATTCTGACAACTGGTGTGCAGGGCCAAACGACGGCTCCTTATCCACCATTGGTCACCGACATGGCTGCGCATATGGAAGCCTATGATCGCGTCAACAATCCCCAAGCGAAATCAGCGGTTAACAAGGCGGCGGGCAAGGCAGTTAAACCCGTAGCCCGCACCAGCCGTTATGCCAAGTTGCTCAAGACAGAAAATGACCAGGACTGGAAAATTAATTCCAAAGTCGTAACATCGATTGGTATGGGGCTTGCAGCCATTTTGGGTGATGACGACGATTCCAGCAGCACGACAACAACGACGTCGACAACGGAATAACCTTAAGCAACCAGCACTGAATACGGCTTAGTGTTCGTCTTGATCAGGGTCCATCAGGCGATGCATGTGCACGATGAAGTATCGCGTCATGGCATCGTCGACTGTGGCATAGGCTTTGGCCTGCCAGGCTTTGTGGGCTGAATCGTAGTTTGGAAAGACCCCAACGATATCAACTTCGTCGAGGTTTTCGAACTCGGTACTGGTGGCGTCGGTCAAACGTCCACCCAGAACCATATGCAGCAGTTGTTTGCTCATGATTCAGAGCTTGCTATGGGTGCCATCGCACAATGGAGCCCGGCCGCTTTTTTTGCAGCCACAAAACATCGCGGTCTTGGTGGCAGGGGCGACCCACTTTTCCGGAGACATGCCGTGATCTTTATGGGCACCATCACAAAAAGGCTGTTTTTGACTGCGACCGCAGGCGCACCAAAAATAGGTCTTGCCTTCTTCGACATCGACCATATAGGACCCTTTTTTGGCAACAATTGATTCTGACATTCCACGCTCCAAATACAAAGTGTGTCCAGGTTAGCCCGAACACGCTGCAATAATAATAAATAACCTGGCTCAATTTACGCCAGTTTCAATTGCCTGTCTGTATGCGTCGTCAGGAATTTGTTGAAAGTGGTTCCACGCTCAAGGTTGATCCGTCAATGGCCTTGACGACGACCCGGGTGCCTTGCGCCAGATCAGGGCCTTCGACCAGCCAGATTGAATCACCGATTTTTGTCCGGCCCTGGCCGTTTTCCAATGGCTCCATCAAGGTCAGCTCACGCCCGATCAAATCCTTTGATCGTTCATTCAAGGAAGGGTGATCCGTATCTGATGGTCGTGTCTTGATAAATTTGCGCCAGACAACAATGCTGGCGACGGATAACACAGCGAATAGACCTGTCTGAATTTCCCAGCTTAAGCCAGGGTTCAGCCAGGCGATCAGTCCGACCGCAGCGCCAGAAATGCCCAGCCATAGAAAGACCGCACCGGGCACTACGGCTTCCAGAATGATCAGCAGGCCGGCGGCGATCCACCAGGTCCAGAAACCGAGTTGATCAAACAGGGCCGTGATTTGTTCAAAGTCCATCTGTCACACCCCATCTGTCACATTGATGTTCACGAATCAGAATCAGGAATGCGGCCCGCCTGATCTGAAGAAGATTTGTTGGCGCCGCCAAAAGCTTCACGGGCAATTTCTGCGATACCACCCACAGCCCCGATGACACTGGAGGCTTCCAGCGGCATCAGCAGGACTTTTGAATTGCGCGCCGAAGCAATGTCGCCCAGCGCATCAATATATTTCTGGGCGACAAAATAATTGATGGCCTGTACATTGCCGCTGGAAATGGCGTCGGACACCAATTTGGTGGCTTTGCCTTCGGCTTCGGCCTGGCGTTCGCGGGCTTCGGCGTCGCGATAAGCCGCCTCCTTGCGACCCTCGGAATCCAGAATGGCAGCCTGCTTTTCGCCCTCGGCTTTGAGAATTTCTGCGGCCCGGAAACCTTCCGCTTCCAGGATATTGGCGCGTTTATCGCGCTCGGCTTTCATTTGTCGGGCCATGGCATCCACCAGATCACGCGGTGGGGCGATGTCCTTGATTTCGATACGGGTCACCTTAACCCCCCAGGGGGAGGTCGCCCGGTCCACAACATCCAGCAGCCGGGCATTGATCTCGTCTCGTTTCGACAACAATTCATCCAGATCCATGCCGCCCATAACCGTTCTGATATTGGTCATGGTCAAATTCAGGGTGGCCACTTCCAACTGGCTGACTTCGTAGGCTGCTTTGGGGGCATCCAGCACCTGAAAGAACAGTACGCCATCGACGCTGACCATGGCGTTGTCCTTGGTGATGACTTCCTGGGTCGGGACATCAACAACCTGTTCCATCATATTCATTTCGGCGCCAATGCGGTCAACAATGGGCACGATCAGATGCAGGCCTGGTGACAGCGTTCGGGTATAACGGCCAAATCGCTCAACAGTATATTGATAGCCTTGCGGGATGGCCTTGACGCCCATGAAGACGATGGCAATAGCCATCAGCAATAGTACGATAACGAAAATCGTTGAGCCACTCACAGGAATATCCATATCAACCTCGGCAAATTACGGTTTCTGTCAGATCTCTAATTTATGCGTGCATAGCTGGCAATATAATATCATTCAAGGCGGTGAACAGTCTTGAAATCTATGGTCTCGGTACAAGTATAGCGCTGATGGGACAATAATTGAATTTATCCTGAATCATCTTGGATTATTCTGGATTTTTCGGACCCAGCCCGGCTTTTGTCATGGCTTCAATATAATGATTGCGGTCTTCTTCGCGGGCAAAGGGTTCCGTGGAAAGCTGGAATTCAAAATCATAATTGGGCTGTCGCCGTAAATACTCGTTGGCGGCGGCGGTTGCTTCTTCCATCTGGTCCGTCATGGCATAACATATCGCCAGCCAGCGCAATGTGCCTGAGCCTGGCGATTGCGATGCCCGCATGGCTTCAATGGCGGCCTCATACTGGCAGGTCAGGAAATTGATTGTCCCGCTGAACCAGTGGTACCAGCCAGGTGCTGTATCAATCATCTCCCGTCCAATGGCCATTTGCTTTGCCGCTTCCTCAAACTTTCCGGCATAGGCCAGGGTCCGGCCATACAGCATATAGCCGTCCGGATCGTTAGGATTAAGGGCAATGGTGCGACGATAGGCTTCGATGGCCTCAGTGTGCATCTTCTTGGCCAGAAAGACCTGGCCGAGGGCGCCGTGATTGGTGTGACTGTCTGGCTTGATCTGCACCGCCTGACGGGCCGCTTCCAGAGCTTTGTCCAGTGACGATTGCGGGTCGTCAGACCAGCGTTCCGAGGCTTCCATCATATAGGTCCAGGCGATGCTGGCGCAGGCCCGACCATAGGTCGGATCGAGTTCAAGTGCTTGTTGGTACAGGGCTCGGGCGGCGCGGTTGTCTTCAGCTGTGAATTTCTGCCACAGCTCCCGCCCTTTCAGCACCAGGTCATACGCAGCCGCGCCGTCGCCATCCATCGTACGTGACCGGTTTCGCTCGGTTTCAACCAGTTTGCCCGACATCATGGCGACAATTTTTTGCACCACTTCATCCTGGACAGCAAAGACGTCTTCAAGATTGCGATCAAAACGTTCGGCCCAGATGTGATGTCCGCTTGCAGCATCGACCAGCTGTGCCGCGATCCGCACCCGGTTTCCGGCCCGCCTTACGCTGCCTTCCAGTACATAGCGGATATTCAGTTCACTGGCGATTTCCTGGGTCTTCACTTGACGATTCTTAAAGGTAAAGGCCGTGTTTCTGGCGATGACCAGCAATTCCTGAAAGCGGGACAATTCAGTAATCAAATCTTCCGTCATGCCGTCTGCGAAATAGTCCTGTTCCGGATCGTTGCCCAGATTGTTGAAAGGCAAAACCACAATCGACGGACGGGCATTTGTTTCAGCAAGTTTGCCCTGTTGTTCACTGGATTGAAAAACCACACCTGGTACGGTGCCCGCCCCGGCCATCTCGCCCACAGCTGATTCTGTTTGGGGTTTGGTTTCTTCAGCCTGGTGATCCATTTTGACGCGCCAGGTCTGGACCGGCTGGCTGATGGTATTGACGTTATGGAGGCCAGCATCCTCAAGGGCAAATTCATTGCGGTTCCTGACCTGCTCATAAACGCTGGATGACACCCAGATGCCACCAGGTTCGGCCAGTGCCTCGATACGAGCTGCCAGATTGACACCATCACCGTATATATCTTTGTCATCCTTCAGAATATCGCCGAGATTGATGCCGATGCGAAATTCAACACGTTCCTGGACGGGGACACCGATCAACCTCTGCGCAATTTCAGCCTGAATGCGAACAGCCGCCGCCACGGCAGAAGCAACAGAGGAGAATTCGACCAAAAAGCCGTCACCGGTTAATTTGACAATTCGGCCAAGATTGGCGGCAACCGCCGGATCAACAATTTCGCGCCGATAGCTCCACCAGGCTGCCATGGTGGCATCTTCGTCCTGCTGCATCAGCCGGGAATATCCAGCAATATCAGCCGCCAAAACAGCAGCCAAAGTGCGGGAATATGTTAAATCGCTCAAAAGTTGTCTCCTTGCCCGGGGCCAGTTTGGCCTGAAGGCCTGGTTTTCAGTTTTTTTGTGGATATTTGGGTCTTTATTCGGGCCTTTCATCTATATGGTATTTGAATTCAGGCATTTCACCCCAAGATTTATTCCTCTCAGTGGGAAAAAATACTGAACAGGGGATGAAAACACCGAGTATAGTCAAGTATGCGTATTGTCAACTTTGAGAAGTATGGTCAGTATCAGGCAAAATCTTGCATTTTCTTCTTGTTAAATGCTAATATAGTTGTGAATTTTTCAAAATTTCGGTTGAGGGACCTTTGATATGAATTTTCGTTTTATGCGGTGTGCAGCTATAGCACTCGTTGGGTTTGGGGCGTCCTTTGGCGTATCAGCTTCAGTCCAGGCCGAATCGCTGCAAGAGACGATTTCAGCTTTGCTGAAAAGCCACCAGCGGATTCAGGCCGCAAAAGCCGATGTGGCTTCTGCCGGTGAAGGTTTTCATGTTGCCCGCAAAGCCTACTTGCCGACTTTGGACATCACGGCTTTTTATGGATTTGAAGAACAACGCAAGCACGAATCGGATGATACGCACATGCCGACGCGTGAGCTGGATTTCAAAGTCACCCAACTTGTTTATGATTTTGGCTCGACCCTTATTGGCAAGGAACAGGCCGAGTTGGCCGTTACTCAGGCCGAGGTCATTCTGGATGCCACCCAGCAGGGTTTAATTCTGGAAGCGCTTTCGGCTCATCTTGGCCTGATCAGTGCCAACGAAATTGTTAATTTTGCCAAGGGGTCGGAAGCCAACATCAAGCGCCAGACCGAACTTGAAGATGCCCGTGTTCAGCGTGGCTCCGGTTTCTCGACAGATGTTCTGCAAGCCAAGGCGCAACTGGCCGGGGCCCAAGCCCGACGGGTGCAGGCTGAAGGTGCCTTGCATCAGGCGCGTTATCGCTACCAGGCTGTTTTCGGCGTGGCACCTGAAAAAATTACTGGCCTGAAAAAGCCGCGCGTGCCGCTTGATTTGTTGCCGGGCTCTATGGAGGCCGCCGTTGATATGGCCCTGAATAGCAGCAAGCAACTGGAGGTCACCCAGATCGTTTCTGACGTGGCCCGGGCCCAGACCAAAAAGGCGCGGGCTGATGGCTTGTTCCCGGTGATCAACTTGATCGGTGAGAACAAGTTAAAGAAGGACAATGGTGGCACCGTAGGTTTCAAAGGCGAACAAATTATTCGCCTGGAAGCGACCTACAGTTTCAATTTGTGGGGCTCTTCGCTGAATACCATCGAAGCCAGCAAACATGCCTATCTGGCCAGTTCCAGTCGGGTGATGGATGCCAAGAATATTATTTCTGAACAGGTTCGGGCGGCATGGCAACAGTTGCAGACCAGTCGTGAAAACGCTCAGTTTCTGCGCAATCAGGCGAATATCGCCAGTGAGTTTCTGGAACTTGCTCGCAAAGAACGGCGTCTCGGGCGTCGCTCGCTAATTGATGTTCTGGCCGGTGAAACTGCATTGATCAATGCTTCGTCAGATGCGGCGTCAGCTGAAAGCAACATCTCTGTTGCCGCCTTTACGCTTCTCGGTGTTATGGGAACGCTCAACCTCGACGCTATTCAATAACTCATCACAAGGCCTTTTATTATGGTGCACCCTGCTGCAACGTTTGGCCCTGTGGGTCTAAATGACGGAACTACTGGTTCCGATACACTCAATGGTTCATTGGCAACGACAGTTCTTGACGCGGCTGGTGTAAATGGTGCTCTTGCCGTACCAGGTGGTGACTTCGTGTTGCGGGCGGATTATGTGCGCCAGGGGCCGGATTTGCTTTTGGAAAAAGGCAGCCAGTCGGTTCTGATCCAGGACTATTTTTCCGCCGCCAAATCACCGGATTTGGCGACCACAGACGGTGCCGGTCTTATCGCTGCTGATCTGGCCAGCCGTCTGGCTGGACCTGTTGCACCCGGCCAGTTTGCCCAGGCCACCGGTGGGAGCGCTGCAGCTTCCATTGGACAAGTGGAAAATGCAGCGGGTAACGCTTTCCTGACCCGTGTGGACGGCAGCCGTGTTCCCGCCGCCAATGGCACAAAAGTTTTCCAGGGTGACATCGTTGAAACCGAAGGCGGGGCCAGTATCGGCATCCTGTTTGCTGACGACACGACTTTTGCCCTTGGTGAAGATGGCCGCATGGTTATCGATGAACTGGTCTATGACGCGGAGGCCAATACTGGTAACGCCACCTTCAATGTGGTGCAG
>JABIFY010000115.1 GCA_018650465.1 Alphaproteobacteria bacterium | reverse complement strand
TTCAATCTGGCCGCCGCTTCAGCAACTTCATCTTCCGCTTCGTGGCTGACGATCAGTGATTCTTGCTCGCCGCGCCAGATGCGCACAGCGGCTTGGGCAAATCGGAAAGTCAGCAGCGCCATAGAAATTGGCAGGACGAGGGAGGGAACAACTTTGGGCAATTTTTCATAAGCTTCACCATCGTTGAACACGTCTGCCAGCCAGAGCATAAAAAAGGGAACCGGCAGGTCCTGCGTTTCATACCAACCCTGTCCGCGAAACTTTTCAACAAATCCAAGTGGAAACCAGCGCCCTTCGGTTGGGGGCAAATTGGCAAAAGGCGCCCAATAATCCCACGAACCTTTCAATAGAAGAAGCGAATATGCGATGCAGATCGCCACAACGAAAAGCCCGAGAAGTCGTTTGACTGAAGGTCGGGCAAGTTTGAAAATTGCATCAACGCCCAGGTGCAATGTCTTTTTCGCGGCATACCCAGCACCAAGCAAAACCAGCCAGGCAAAGAGGAACACTGTCAGTTCGAGCGCATAGAAAATATTGGAGTTGAAGACATAGCGTGCGATGACATTGGCAAACGTCATCAACGTCATGGTGCCAAGAATAATCGCAATCAATGTTTCTTCTATCCGATCAATACGGCTGCTGGTGTTTCCTGACTGTGTCATTGGCTCTCCCCTACCGCAGCCATTCCGATTTGATCGGAATTTCTACTGCGATGGAAACTTGTGCATGCCTGGGGTTTGAGGCAGCGCCAGGTTCCCGTTAATCCTGGAAACGCTCTAATGCCGGGGACCGGTTTTTCGGCTGGCTCCCGGCATTAGTTTGCGTATTCGGATTTAGTTTGACGCGTTGATTTTCTGTGCGGCGTCAATGTTATTCTGACCGACGTCACCCGCGAACTTCGCCCACACTGGCTTCATCACATCAACCCATTTTTTGCGTTGATCGGCGTTCAGAGTCCGTACAGTGCCACCAGCCTTGATGATGGCCTGTTTGGCTGTGTTGTTGACTGAGGTCGACTCTTTGTTGCGGGCCGCCGTGACTTCGGAAACAATGGTCATGAACTGTTTGCGAACGTCAGCTGGCAAACCTTCAAGCCAGTCAACAGAGGTCACCAGCAGATAATCGATGATGCCGTGGTCTGTCTGGGTTACACCGTCCTGCACTTCAAAGAATTTTTTGCCATAGATGTTGGACCAGGTGTTTTCCTGACCATCCACAACGCCTTGTTGCAAAGCGCCGTACACTTCCGAGAAAGCCATTTTTTGCGGGCTACCACCAATGGCTTTCATTTGAGCAACCAGAACATCAGAGGATTGCACGCGGAACTTCAAACCATTTGCGTCAGTCGGCGAAATCAGGGCCTTGTTAGCTGACATCTGCTTCATACCATTGTGCCAGTAGGCGAGACCCTGGAGACCACGCTTTTGCATGCTGTCGAGCATTCCCTGACCGGCTGCTGACGCCTGAAAAGATTCGACGGCGTCGATGTTCTTGAACATGAAAGGCAAGTCAAAGATGCGGAATTTCTTGGTGAACTTTTCGAACTTTGAAAGCGATGGTGCTGCCAGTTGCACGTCACCTTGCAGCATGGCTTCCAGAACCTTGTTGTCATTGTAAAGCGTGGAGTTCGGAAAGACTTCAATGCACATCTTGCCATTCATTTCAGCATTTACGCGCTTTTCCAACAGCGTGGCTGCAATCCCTTTTGGGTGCTTGTCAGTATTGGTAACATGGCTGAATTTGACGATGATTTCGCCGTTGTCACACGCTGCGATAGCGTTGGTTGAGACGGAAACAAGAGCCGCAACGGATGCGGCCACTATAAGATTTTTCATTTTTAACTCCCATTTAACAGCGCCTTTTTGCGCCGACGCCTGTAGAAAAGGCCAAGGTGAAACAATAATTCAACCCAAAAAACAATTGGAAAAATAGTCTGAACAAAAACAATAGTTTAAGTGAGCCAATACAGCAATCATTGGAAAAATTTCCGAATGTTCGGACAACTTTCTTGCTAAAAATGGCTCCAAAACGCAATGTAATGGCCACTGGATAGAAGATTAGAAATTCATGTCTCGATCTATTTTGATCAGTTTTGCTGTTTATGTCATCGTCGCAACCAGTGTGGCCACCTGGGTCTACCACGATGCCCTCAGGACTGCTTTGGCCAATGATCGCGAATCTGGTCAGGTGCGCCTTTTGGCCGCCACCAGCCGCTTGCGTGGACAGCTCGACATATTTCGGGCTTTGGCTAATATTATAGCTGCAACCCCCAGGATGGCCCAGGCTTTCGATCCTGAATCAAATGTAGATGTTCAGCCGGATTTGACGACTTTACGTTTGACATATGGTGCCTGGGAAATTGAATTGGTCAATCCAGATGGTCATGTTGTGGCTTCTTCCTCCCCGAACCGTGCCGATAAGGTCTATTCCAGTGGTCTGGTACAGGCAGCCCTGAACGGACGTCTCGGTTATGCGATCGAATTGGAAAATGGGCGTCGCCTAATGCGCTTCAGTCGTCGCATGTCCGGTACAGCTTCGACCGGCATCGGGCTGGTTGTTGTGTCAGCTAATTTGGCTGAGCTCGAATTCGAATGGCCGGTTATTCCGGAACCAATCATTTTTTTCGATGTCGAAGGCCTGTCGATGTCTGCCAATCGTCCAGATTTGCTCTTTTTGTCAAATGCGGGGGATCCCGAAGAAGCAAGATTTCCTCTTAACGATCCTCAAGATGTCGCGAATGCAAGGCTATGGCTATTTGCGCCCGTGAATGAATTGGCAGGTGAAGTACAGATGCTCAGCGCTGACATTCCTCAACTTCAACTGACTGCGAAAATACTGCTAAACACGCGTAACACCAGAGCGACGGTTCTGCTACGCACGGGACTGGCGGTCGCATTGTTGATTGTCTTTGCATTGATCGGCGCGATTTTTGTGCAGCAACGCCGCAGGTTGGCCTTGAAGTCTCGGCACTCTGCTACACTGGAACAGCGGGTCGAAGAACGGACAGTAGAATTACGAGTCGCTCAAGACGAATTGGTGAAATCGTCCAACCTTGCCGCCTTGGGCAGATTGTCTGCAGGAATAAGCCATGAACTAAATCAACCGCTCGCAGCCATTTTGAATTTTGCAGAAAATGGCAGGCGGTTGATAGACCGATCCCGAACTTCGGAGGCCGCAGAGAACCTGACCCTGATTACAGATCAAATTCGCAGAATTACACGTATCATTGGCAACCTGCGTGCTTTTGCCCGACAAGAGCATACGCCGTCTGAACGGATAGACCTGAATTTAGTCATCAGGCAAGCAATAACCTTGACGCAGAGCGATATCGCCTCGTCCGGCGTGACGTTGAAACTTTCTTTGCCAGAGCATGCTGTATTTGTAATGGCGGGAAAAATCAGGCTGGAGCAAGTCGTCTTGAATTTAGTGTCGAATGCGCTCGACGCGATGCAAAGCATACATGACAAGACGCTCACTATTGTACTGGAAGATCTGGAAGAACAAGTGATGTTGTCTGTACGGGATTCAGGCGCCGGCATCCAGGATCCGACTCGGGTTTTTGAGCCGTTTTACACGACCAAGGAACTCGGATCGTCCAAAGGTCTTGGTATGGGCCTTGCCTTGTCCTTTGGCCTCGTCGCCAGTTTCGGCGGAAATTTGAGCTGTCGCAATCTGGTGAACGGCGCCGAGTTCATAATGACCTTGCCAGTAGCAGGAGACGCTTCATGATCCGAAAGATATTGCTGATCGAAGATGACGTCGCATTGCGAACTTCAATAGTCCAAACGCTGGACCTTGAAGGGTTGGAGGCTATTCCGACCAGCAGTTTTTCACAGGCCCGCCGGTCGATACGCTCGAATTTCAAGGGTGTGATCCTTTCAGACATCAAGATGCCTGATCAGGACGGGTTCGACGTATTGCGATTTGCCCAGACTCGTGACCCTGAATTGCCTGTGGTCTTGCTGACCGGTTACTCTGATGTTCCCACTGCGATGCGGGCGATTAAAGAGGGTGCCTATGACTATCTTGAAAAGCCTTGTGATCCTGATCGATTAATCGATACATTGCGCCGGGCATTGGACCGTCGTGAGTTGGTGTTGCAAAATCGTACCTTGCGAGAGCAGCTTGGCAACCAACAAATTTATGACCAGGACGGCACCCTGACTGAACGGCTGGAGCGTCACGAACGCCAGATAATCCAGGATATCCTCAGTTCTGAAAATGGAAAAGTTAGCAAAGCCGCAGAACGCCTCGGAATTCCGCGTAATACCCTTTATGATCGAATGACCAAATTGCGACTTGTGGCCAAGTCCTTTCGATCCAGCAATGATGACGAGAGCTGATGGCGCAATTTGTATGACGTTAGAGCTTGTGGAGCAAGCTGGCCGGAGCGGACCAAAGTAAATATCAGGATGATCGTGGTTCCGGTCGTTCCGTGGTTTGTCGCGCGCCGGCTCTAAAGACCTTCGTCCCAAAGAACCAGATACCAGCCATGCATTAACGTTTGTACTGGAAATATTCAAATAGGGTCGTCCGGTGGAATAACCAGATCTGGATTGCCGAAAATCCAAGGTGCACTACGAACCGCAAATGTCTCTTGTTGGCTAATTTCAGACTATCTCCCCACGGTTATATTACTTCCGCTTCTCAATCCTTAACGGACATTCTGGACAACAATGTCTGTTTTCGGGTTCAATGGGCCGCTGCAACGCAGGCATTAAGTCTCTCAGCTGCTGGGTTGATCGATCAAGAAGATGAAGGATTCAAATAATGGAAGCCGCAACAATCATCATTGTCGTGATTTTTGTATTCAAAGCTCTGACAGGCAGCTAATTTCCCCCTGATCGTTTGCCTAATACCAAGCAGCTGGTGAAATGTGTTCGGTCGATTCCACCAGAGAATTTTTTCAAAAACTGCTAACCGCCATTTGATAGCATTGCCATTTTGAACAGACGATATTTTTGGCTATACCTATTCATTGCTGGCAATTTTGAAAATGCTCAGCCACTATTGGGCATGACAGACCCAGATGCAGAAAAGGAAATGGATTCATATTTCATTGATCCTGAAATCGTTTATCACAGCAAGTGTGAACGGCCAGGAGACTGGAGAGGTGGTCGTGTAACCGCTACTGGATACTACGTCTATCCTTATTGCGATCCTCGCTGTTGCCGTCCAACGGGTCCTTTTGCTGATAAAGAAACTGCGTTGGAATGGTCGCACAGTCAGATGGGCCGGAGTGACGAATAACTGCTGTCGAATCTACGGCTGGGCTGCTGCTATCCGTTGAAAATAGTCTTCAAAACTTCAATAACAACCTTCACAACGACATCAAATGGCATGACCCCAGCCTCCTGTTGGTGATAACATCAATAAACTGCATAGAAGCGAATATTATTCAAGGATACAGCCAATGACACCAGCCGAGTTTTCATCAGAAGGCCGCCAATACGTTATCCCCGGCACAGAGCGACCGAAGCGCCAGTCCTTCAAAACCGAAGGTAAGCAGCTTGTTGTTCCTGGTGCGGATAGAATCAGTATGCGCGAGCATATGGAGCGAATGATGATGAAGCCTATCAAGCCAAGGCGACGTCAGATTGGGCTGGGTGGGACTGGGTTGTTTGGCCGGGGTTGAAACGCTTAAGGAAGGTCTGACAGGCATTTCGACTTCTATCGACAAGGTAGCTGGCAGTGTCGCGGCATTTCACGGCGACATTTGAGGTTGGTGTCTTATTAGGGGTGGGGACGGGCTGAGGGAGCGTTAGAAATTCCGTGTCATTTCTTTAAACTGAAGAAAAGGAATGACACATGCGAAATGATTTTGATTTTGATACAGCTCTTTCTGCCCTGCAAGATGGCCAGAAGCTGACAGGCAAGGACGGCATTTTGACG
>JABIFY010000114.1 GCA_018650465.1 Alphaproteobacteria bacterium | reverse complement strand
TTCAATCTGGCCGCCGCTTCAGCAACTTCATCTTCCGCTTCGTGGCTGACGATCAGTGATTCTTGCTCGCCGCGCCAGATGCGCACAGCGGCTTGGGCAAATCGGAAAGTCAGCAGCGCCATAGAAATTGGCAGGACGAGGTAGGGAACAACTTTGGGCAATTTTTCATAAGCTTCACCATCGTTGAACACGTCTGCCAGCCAGAGCATAAAAAAGGGAACCGGCATGTCTGAAGAGACACTCGAAAAAGCAATGGAGCCATTTTTCACGACAAAGGAAGTCGGCAGGGGAAGCGGCCTGGGTCTCAGCATGGTTTACGGGTTCGCTAAACAATCAAGCGGCCATCTTGAAGTGCGTAGCGAAGTCGGCAACGGCACGACCGTAATTATCTATTTACCCAGAAGCGAGGAATCGCACCTTTGATCCATCTTCCCCGCAACGCCATAACCAGATGACGTTGCGGGGTTGAAGGATTGGCTGTTACTCCGCAGCCTCAGGTGCCGAGGCGCTTCCCGGTACAGCATCAAGCTTGCGGGACTTCATGAAGTTGGCGGCAAGAATGACCAGACCAACGGCCATCAACAGGCCGGTAACCAGGATCAGATCGCCATAGACAGCCCAGCCACCTTGCGCCCAGTCGGCGAAGCGACGCGGCATACCCGCGGCCCCACCTGCCAGCATGACAAGGCCAGCACCGAGGGCACCAGCAGTGAACAGGACCATGAACCAGTTGCCCTGTTTGGCATTGAGTGTACGACCCGTGAGCACAGGATAGTGGTGATACAGCACACCAATCCACATCATCGACATGGCGATCAACACGGTCATGGTATGCCCGCTTTGCCACATGGTGCCGTGTAACTGGAAGGACCAGGCGACGTTCGACGTGACCAGAGCCGATGCCCCGTCCATGACGTAAATCACAAAACCCATCAGGGCGATCATGATACCGGGTTCCTTACGCAAACCATGTTTCCAGATCGTGGCGAGGATCGTGAAGATACTGAGCGCCGCACCAATGCCTGTACCCCAGCTCATGATGTTGCCGTGATAGGCCAGCGAGGCCGGCAGGTTGGGCAACAGGGTAATGAAGTGGTGGAAGAACGAACTGAAAGATGTAATCAGCAATATCCACAAAGCCGCATTGGCCAGACGTTTGCTGTAAAGCTCACGCGTGCCATCAGCCAGATACAGCGGCAACGTTGCGTAGATTCCACTGATCACCATCAGGGCCATGGCTTCCATCAGGTTATGGGCGAAGGTGAAGAAGGCGAACTGGAAGACCACAGGCTTGGTCGCCCAGGCCACGACGTCCAGCGGAATGATGCCCCACAATGCCACCAATACATAAGACGCGATGATCATCAAAGGCGTGCCCATGACAATCAATACCAGGGCGGCGATAACCATGCCCAGCATGCCAGGATCATCCAGTGTGCGTTCTGACAAGATCAGGTCTTCACGCTTTTTGCCAAAGAACATCATCTTCAACAATTGAACCGGATAAAGATAAATCATCATGGTTAGCACAAGGGCAATGCCGGTGAAGCCCAGCACCAGTGTGTTGAAGCTCCATTGACCGTTGGCGACACCAACGACGGGCAGGGGATACATCACCACCAGCGAGACGCTGAAGCCCAGCAAAATGGCGACCGTCAACAAGGCCGCACCCAGGTTCATGCATATGAAGATCAGTGCTGGCATAACCCCGGTAATCGGTTTGCCCACACAGCCACCGGCTCGATGTAGACTGATGCCGGCCATCAACTGGAAAGAAAACGGAAAGGCCAGGGCCGCACCGTGGGCCGTCAGGGCCATGTAAAAGAGGTCTGTTCCAAGTTCAAACCGTTGGATTATTGGCATGGCGACACCCAGCAGACCGGCGACGGCCAGCCAGATAAAGGATGACGCGATCATCAGTGCCGGCCAGGAATTGATTTCCTGCAATCCATCCTCGGCATCGACACCAAACATGCGATTGAAGAAAGGCAGGCGCTGTAGAATTTTTGTTGCTGCTAACATGATGTGTATATCCCCCGAATGATTATTCAGCTACCGGCAGCGACGACAACAAGTTCGTCGCGCATCTCGTGATGAGAATTGCCGCAATATTCAAGACAGCGCACTGTATAGGTGCCAGCGTCCTTGAAGGTGTGGACCAGAGACGTCGGACCTTCCAGGCCTGGCATCAACATCATCGTAAACAGCACTTTGCCATCGGGGTGATACACTGCAAAACCGTGCATGGTATCCAGGCTCTTGCCTGAAAAGCGGATGGGTTTGCCGACTTCGATCTTTGTTTCAGTGATATCGTAACTCCAGGATTCAGCCGTAAAGCTGACTTCTGTAAGTTTTTCGCCAGAGGCCATGGCCTTGGCCGTCGCGGTTGTCGGCATGAAATCTATGCTGGCGATATTGACGCCGACAAAGACAATAATAACCAGTCCGATCCACGCTCGTTCCATTTTCAGGAAACTGGATTGTGGAGCTTTACTGGGCGAAGAATCGCCGTAGGATTTGCTAATAACGACATAAAAAAAGACGGCCATGAAAGGCACAAGCATGAACAACATCATGCCGAATGCACCCCAGCCCGTCAGGTAAAATGACTCAAGCATATTAGGACTCCCCCGCGATTATCGTGTGAAAATAAGTACCCCTGGCAAACCACTGAATTAATGTGTGGATAGTAAAGTTCAGACGTCCCCGATCTGTCAATGATTAAAATTCATAACTGAGAGTGATATGCAATGTCATTAACTAGTAGAATAATTTATTGTTTATTATCAATAAGTATAAGCAAAGTTAGTGTCATACTGGATCACATGAAAAATAGATTTTGCCAGGTCGTCGGGGAGTTGGGATACTGCAAAACAGATATCGACGACAGCAGGTATTCAATCAGCTGTTTTATTGTGGGGGTCGTCTGAATGTTTCC
>JABIFY010000113.1 GCA_018650465.1 Alphaproteobacteria bacterium | reverse complement strand
CTTGCCAAGTAATTGCTGCATATTTTGAGACTTTCTTTGGTCGGAGAATCTCAAAGTATGAATCACTTCAGGGCTTTATCCTATTAAGTCGGGTACTGTGGAAATGGCCACAACAAACGCGGCTCTGAAAGCCGAGTTTGACAAACTGAACCTGCACTATGTTTCAAACTTCACGACCACACAGATTCAGTTGATCTGTAAGGGCAAGGCGGTCACATCCATTGCCGACATTCAGGGTATCAAAGTCCGGGGTGTGGGTGTTTATGGCAAGGTCTTCAAGGACATTGGCGCAACACCTGTACGGATTTCGGCCTACAAGGCCTATTCGGGCCTGGATACCGGCCTGATCAACTGTGCCCAGGTTTATGCTTACTTCATTCCCGCAACCAAAATGTATGAAGTCGCAAAAGAAGTCACTGTTCTGGATTGGGGCGCATTGATGAGCCTTGGTTATGTCATGAACAAGGATGTGTGGGAAAGCCTGTCACCTGCTCATCAGAAGGTCTTCAATGAACTTGGATCTGAGTATATCGACAAATATGCCCATGAAATTGGCAAAGGCAACAGCAAGGCCATGAAAGACCTGGCCGCAATGTCAGACGTGACTATTCACGAGTTTTCTGATGCCGATAAAGCCACGCTGGTTTCTTCAGCAGGGACATATCTTGCAGACTGGACAACCAAGATGAAAGCAGCCGGTATGGACCCGGAAGCGTTCCGCGGCCAGTATCTCGGCCTTCTCAAGAAGTATGATGATGAACGTAAGGCCAAGGGTTATCCCTGGACACGATAGTGCAGGAACAATCTGAAATATCGGTACCTGGTCCCAAGGTACTGCAAAATGTGGAGGGGGCGCTGGTTGCCCTCTCCGCTATTTGCATTCTCGGGATTTGCGCCTTGATCACAACAGCGATTGTGACACGGGCGGTCTTTGGATGGTCGGTACCTGATAGCGTGGTTATCGTGCGCGAGCTGATGATCACCTGTGTCATTTTGCCGTTATCTTATGTATCGGCGCAACGTGCTCATATCATGGTGGAAGTTTTTACCAGCCTGATGTCGGACAAGGCTCAGCCCCTGCTTGATCTGCTGTCCTCTGTTGTCGGGTTCCTGGTGTTACTGCCTATCGCCTATGGCGGCTATCTTGAATTGACGAGTGCTGTCGAGGATGGGGCCTATTTCTTCGGTGATCTTGAATTGCCGGAATGGCCTGGCCTGACAGCCTTTTTTGTCGGCTATGTTGTGTTTGTCGTCCGTATGGCCACGCTGGTTTTCTACGACGGACTGGCTGCCTTTCGGGGTGCGACAGCGATATCTCCTTCTCGAACTGAAAATTAAACGCTCATGGATCCAACTACCATCGGCCTGGTCGGCTTTTCTATTGCGCTCATCCTTATGGCTTTGCGCGTACCAATTGGCTTTACCCTGGCGGGTCTGGCAATTGTTTGCACTTATCTGTTCTTCGGCTCTAAATATGGAGACGAATTCCAGTACGCCAAAGCCGTTTACCCGACAATGGCATTGATTTCGTCAAATGCCTTTGAATTCTTGCACTCCTATCCGCTCAGTATGATCCCGCTATTCATTGCCCTGGGGCATATTGCCTATCATGCTGAAATTACGACCGAAATCTATTATGCAGGCCGGGTCTGGCTGTCGAAAGTGCCGGGCGGTTTGGCCATGGCATCTGTCGTTGGCTGTGGCGGTTTTTCGGCGATTACCGGATCCAGTGTGGCCTGTGCGGCGGCCATGGGACGGATTTGTATTCCGGAAATGTTGCGCTTTAAATACAGCACCCAACTGGCGACTTCGACCGTTGCTGTGGGCGGGACCCTGGGTTCGTTGATCCCGCCAAGTGTTTTGTTCATCCTTTATGGATTATTTACCGAAACCTCCGTCAACAAACTGTTCCTGGCCGGCGTTGTTCCAGGGTTACTTTCATTGCTGGGGTTCATTGTCGTTATTTTCATCTGGACAAAAATTCGCCCCCAGGACGCACCGGTGCCCGAAGAAACCATCACTAACCGTGATCGCTGGATTGCCTCGTTCCGTGCCTGGCCCGCCGTCCTGCTGTTCGTTATCATCATCGGTGGCATCTATGGTGGCATCTTTACGGCAACTGAAGCCGCGGCGGTTTGTGTGACAATCGCAACCGCCTACGGATTTGCGACGAAGAAGTTGAACCGGGAAAAATTTGTTTCGGCCATGAAAGAAACGGCCAGGCAAACGGCATCCATCTTTTTCATCGCCGCTGGTGCCAAGATGTTCGTGGCCTTTGTGTCCTTGACCGGTCTGACCCGTGAAGTGATGGCCCTGACGGAAACCTATCAGATGGCCGACTGGTCGATCTTGCTGGTCATCGTCATCATGTATCTGATCATGGGCATGTTCCTTGATCCCATTGGCATCATGTTGCTGACATTGCCTTTTGTTATTCCCCTGGTGGATAACATGGGTCTTGATTTGATCTGGTTCGGTGTGGTTGTCGTCAAGCTGCTGGAAATCGGCCTGATAACGCCGCCGGTGGGATTGAACGTGTTTATCATTGGCAGTGTGGTCGGTACCAAGGTCGCACCCGTACATACGATTTTCCGGGGCGTGATCAATTTCCTCGCCATGGACCTGGTTGTATTTGGCCTGATTGTGCTTTTCCCGATCCTGTCTCTGTTCTTGCCGAACTCCAAGTTCTAGCAAATGCCACATAGTCAAAAAGGGGCCACACCTGGTGGCCCCTTGGGCGGCCCCTTGGACGGCGTCACGGTCGTCGACATGACGTCCGTTTTGATGGGGCCATATTGCACGCAGATCATGTCTGATCTGGGTGCCGATGTGATCAAGGTGGAAGGGCCCGAAGGTGATATCACACGCCAGATCGGCCCTGGCAAACGTGATGGCTATACCGGCCTTTATTACACCCTGAACCGGGGCAAACGCAGTATTCAGCTTGACTTGAAACGGCCAGAAGCCAAGGCCGCCCTGCTGAAAATGGTGGCAAAATGTGATGTCTTTATCCATTCCGTGCGCCACCAGGCCATGGAACGTTTGGGACTAAATTACGAAACTTTGTCAGCCGGAAACCCTGGCCTGGTTTATGCCAATCTCTATGGATTTGGTCGTAAGGGCGAGTATGACGGGCAACCTGCCTATGACGATACTATCCAGGGCATGACGGGCGTACCTTTGCTGGAGGCCACAGCTGCGGGGGAGCCGAGGTACCTTGCCAATGTCATGGCCGACAAGGTGTCTGGCCTGACCGCAGCCTATGCCGTGAATGCAGCGCTTTATGCCCGTGCGACAACGGGCGTGGGCCAGGAAGTCAGTGTCTCCATGTTCGAAACCCTGGCGTCCTTCATGTTAACCGAGCATATGACAGGGGCCGCATTTGATCCGCCGATCAGTGAACCCGTGTACCAGCGCATTGTCACAAAAGAACGCAAACCCTTTCGCACCAAAGATGGCTATGTGGGGGCGACTGTTTATACCAATAAACATTGGCAACGATTTACCGATATCGTCGGCCAACCGGAATTGCGGGATGATCCCCGCTTTAAGGATGTGGCAGCCCGCCTCAAACACGTGGCTGATTACAGCAATTTGCTGCAATCTTTCATTCAGGACGGCACCACCGAGGAATGGATGGCCGCTCTGAACAAGGCGGAAATTCCGGCCGCCCGCATCAAGTCCACCACAGATTTATTGACCGACCCGCATCTTGAACAGGTCGATTTTTTCAAGACGATGGAACATCCTGTTGACGGCACATTGAAGTTTCCGGGCCCACCTGTGGAATTTTCGAAAACCCCGGCGGCCATCCAGGGCCTGCCACCTGAGCAGGGCCAACACACGCAAGAGGTTCTGAGGGAATTTGGCCTCTCAGAGGTTGAAATTGCGGCCTTGAACATTAAATGATATGATCTGACAGGCTTACTGAGATTTCGACCACACAAGCCTCGAGGCAACTGGTCAATTGAATATGAAGGTTTCGGGGGGCGCCATGTTTCGTTCCGACGAATACTACAATCACTATGGCAAGGCCATCGAGATATTCGGTGAAAGTATTGCCGCGACTTGCAAGCAGTGCGAAGAGCCAAAAATCAACCAGGATCGGATCAATTTGTCCCGACCTCTGGAATGTTCATGTACCTGCGAACGTGTTGCCAAACTGTTGGCCGTCACGCGCGCCATGAGGCAAGACCTGAACCCGTAAGACTGATTTCCTTTTAGCTGTGCGGGTCCTCATCACGGGGCCAATAGGCGTCGCTGAATTTATCGAATTCAATATTGGCAAAATCCATGGGAATCGCCCCTGGGGCCGAAACATATAATATGTCCGCTGCAATGGGTGCGAAGCCTGAGTAAAAATGCTGGGTTGATTTCACCACGACAACCTGTTTGGCCATAATATCGATGCCCATCTGTGTGAACGCTTCCGGATGGAAAGTTTGGCAGCGATTGTCACAAATCAATAAATCCAGATCATTTTGTGCCTGGATCCAGACCGCATTGCCCAACGGCGCAAAGGATTTGGCAAAGGGTTGGCGGGCATCACGCAGAATATTTTTTACCGTGATGCGCAAATCAACCGGATTACCCGAGGCGACGCCGACTTTGCCGCCGATGCGCAGATCGAACTCAGCGCCAACACCTGCCTCCATGCAAAAGCGCACCGATACCGGATCCCAATAGATGCCGGTCAAAACATTCTCCAGGCCCCGCTCGACAATGCGTTGCAGGATAAAGGTTGAATCAGACGGTGCCCCGACACCGGCATTGTCACCGAGATCAGCCAGCACAACAGGCCCCTTTGTGGCCTGCATGCCCTGGTCCAAAGCCTCATCAATGGTCAGGCCGGTGGGGTGGGTTTGATCCTTCAAGGACCAGATTTTTGCACCCAACTGATCGGCTGTCGCTTGGGCCAGACCAGGGTTGCCATCGGTCATCACCAACACCTTGGCCGAGGCATCGGGCACATCGCCCCAGGGGAAACCGTGCGCCAGCGAAACTGACAGGACGCCGTCTTCGCCTTCCAGTTCCGTCATGCGGGCAACAATATTGGCGGCCTCGCCCACAGGCGTGCGCCACATGCTGATCATCTTCAGATCATGCACGGCCAGGACCGGCTTGATCTCACCGCGTAATGCAGCCAGCGAGATTTCAAAAACTTCTTCGGCGCGCTCGGCGGCATCGATATGTGGATATTCCTTGAACAACACCAACACATCGGCCCCTTCTGTAATCGCGTTGGTGATGCTGCAATGCAGGTCCAGTTCTACGCCGATGATGGTGTCCGGGCCGACAATGTCGCGGCAACAGCTGATCAGATCACCCTCACAATCATCGTAACCGTCAGCCACCATGGCGCCGTGCATGCTCAGCATCACCGCATCTACCGGGGCCGCGGCCTTAAGGTCGGTCAAAATTTCATCGCGAAAATCTTCGTAAACCTTGCGCACCGTAACCCCCGCGGGTTGGGCAAAGGCGGCCAGACTTTCCACCACATCGGCCTGCAAGGCTTCAGCCCGATGCCGCCAGACTTTCAGAGGGGCGGCAAACAGCTCATCTGATTTTTCCGTGGCGTCGCCATGATAAAGCATGGTTTCGGCGAAGGTTTGCTCGCCTGTGGGCATATTTGAAAAAGTGTTGGTTTCCGTGCCCAGACAGGCGATGAACAGTTTTTTCATAGTGCGGCTTTCACAAGAAAGCGGCTTTCACAAGAGAGCGGCTTTCACAAGGGGGCGGTTGTTTCGACACTATACTGTGACTGTCTTTTGCCGCGTTGTCATCACAGAGAAAATATTACGGTTTGACTCTTCTCAAAAATATTCATTATAATAATAACGTTATAGTTATAATGATAAATCCGGGAGACCCGAGCCATGCTGCCAATCTTTTCAAGGCGCAAGCGTCCCATGCATCAGGGCAAGTATCCCATGCACAAGATCAAACGGGTCGATCAGCCAACGACCTTGATCATCGATGACGAAGTGCAGCGCTCGCCCATGCGGGCGAACGGTTTTTTCCGGGCTGCCCACGGTGACTTTGGTGATCGCCCGGCGGCTGAGGTCAAACGGTTTATCAAGAAATCCCCCATATCCGCCGCCTTCAGTGAAGTGGGCAAACATCTGATCAAGGCCCAGGACGGCGAGGTTGCAGCTGAGGTCGCCCCCATCAGCAACGATCCGCAAAAGCTCTCGGAACATATCAAATCCCTGTCCTATTTTCTCGATGCCGATTTGACCGGCATCTGTGAGGCAAAAGACTATTGCTGGTACAGCCACGACAAACACGGCAAGGTTATCGAGCCCTATCACAGTCATGCCATTGTCATGATTATCGATCAGGGTTTTACGACTATGGACAGCGCCAGTGGCGATGACTGGATCAGCGGCGCGCAAAGCTACCGGGCATATGTGCGTGGGGCCGAAATCGCTGATATCGTGGCCGACTATATCCGTCGCTTGGGCTTTCCGGCCCGCGCCCACACAAATTTCGACAGCCATGTGCAGCATGTACCTTTGTCGCTGTTGGCGGGCCTGGGGGAGTTGAGCCGTATTGGCGAAATGGTGGTCAATCCTTTTGTGGGGCCGCGGCTGAAGACGGTCGTCGTGACCACCGACATGCCCCTGCAAATCGATAAACCCATCGATTTTGGTATGCAGGATTTTTGTAATTCGTGCAAAAAATGCGCCCGTGAATGTCCCTGTGGGGCCATCCCTTTTGGCGACAAGATTATGTATAACGGCTATGAAACCTGGAAGCCGGATTCCGAGGGCTGCACAAAGTATCGCACGACCAATCCCAAGGGCTCGGCCTGTGGTCGCTGCATGAAAATGTGCCCCTGGAACAAAGAGGGCCTGATGCATCACCGCCTGGCCATGTGGATGGCGATCAAACTGCCTGTCACCCGGCGCTTTCTGATTTGGCTGGATGACAAACTGAAATACGGTGAACGCAATCCGGAAAACCGCTGGTGGTTCGATCTGGAAACAGTGGATGGGTACATGGTCAATCCGAAGGCAACCAATGAACGGGATTTGAACCTGGACAAAAAGCAACCCAGTGCAGATAAATTTGCCGTACACGAACCAGATATGTGGCCCGCACCCGATAATATGGGCACCCATCCAACGGACAGGGCCGAAGGTCGCAAACGCTATGCCGCCGCAGAAAGCCCTGATGCCGCCAAGGCCCGTGTTGAGGCGGGCGAGGTGTGAGTATACAGGCGCGCAAAGCGGAAGAGCCCGCTTATCGGTTGGATGACCAGATCGGCTACTTGTTGGGCCGGGCTCAGGCTGTGGCCCTGGGCAACTTGCGCCGCAACATGGGTGATCTGGACCTGACACCGCCACAGTTGGGTGCCATCCTCAAGCTGATGGAACTGGGACAGGTGTCACAAAATGAACTGGGACGCCAAAGCGGCATGAAACCGGCGACCGTGCATGGCGTCATCCAGCGCTTGCAAAAGCGCGGCCTGGTGGACAGCTCGCCATCGCCGGAAGATCAACGCAGGCGCCTGGTATTTCTGACCCAAACCGGAACACAGATGGCCGCTACTTTGGCCGGTCATTCACAAGATGCGGCTGAAAAAACCCTTTCACCCCTGACAATTGTTGAACAAGGTACGCTCAATGATCTGCTGTGCAGGGTGATTGCAGGTTAAGTGATCGCGGGGAAATGATTGCAGCCAGCAATGAATGGTTGCCGGGCATTGCACTGCCAGTCCAAAGAGATATCCTTGGGGTTATTGATTTGATCCGGGAAAATCCTCAGTGACAGACGACCATCCACAAATCGACGATCAGGCACAGACCTGGATCGGCAAATCCCTCAGGCGCGTTGAAGATGACCGGCTGTTAACGGGCGGTGGTTGTTACACCGGGGATGTGGCACCGGATGATTGCCTGCATGTTGCTTTTTTACGATCGCCAGTGCCGTCAGGTCGGCTGGCAATTGATACGGATGCTGCAAAAGGGTCCGGCGTTGTGGCGGTCTTTACCGGGGCAGACACGGCGGGCATTGCTGATTTGCCGGTAAATCCGATCATTGACGGTATTTTTGCCCCGCCGGTTTTTTGCCTTGCCCAAGATCAGGTTTTTGCCGTTGGCCAGCCCGTGGCTGCGGTGGTGGCCAGCTCCCGACAGCTAGCCCAGGATGCGGTCGAAAATATCTTTGTTGACTATGACGACATTGAAAACCCCGAAACCTTGTTTGCGGATTGCCCGGACAACCAGGCCTTTGCCCAAAGCTGGCGGGATGGGGATGTGGCGGCAGCCTTTGCCGATGCAACAGTGGTTTCAGTGCAGATTGATCATCCCCGCCTGAATGCTGTGGCGCTGGAACCACGGACTGTGGTGGCCCAGCCAGGCAAGCCAGGCGAAGGTCGTCTGACGGTTTGGTTGTCCACACAAACGCCTTATCGATCCCGCGCTGATCTGGCGGACTTGTTGGGCAAGGAAAAACACCGGGTACGAGTGATCACGCCGGATGTTGGCGGCGCTTTCGGGGCCAAGGCTTCGTTGCACCCGGAGGAAGTGTTTGTTGCCTGGGCAGCGGATAAACTGGGTAAATCAATAAAGTGGGTGGCGGATCGCAGCGAGGATTTTCTGGCACAAAGTCATGGCCGCGGCACCAAATGTGAAGGTCAGGCAGCCTTTTCGAAGGGCGGAAAATTACTGGGTCTGAAGGCACAGATCGAGGGGCAGTTGGGGCACTGGTTGCCGTTCAGTGCGGCTGTCCCAGCCTGGAATGCCGCCCGTATCCTGCCTGGTCCCTATGGCTGTGACGCTGTTCAGATCGAGATGTCTGCCTCCCTCAGTCGGACCTCTGCCGTGAATATCTATCGCGGCGCGGGTCGGCCAGAAGCGGCCATGCTGATGGAACGCCTGATGGATAAGGCCGCCCGTGAACTGCATATGGATCCAGTGGAAATTCGCCAAACAAATCTCTTGAACCGTGACCAGTTGCCCTGTTCCCGCGCAACCGGCATTTGTCTTGATTCAGGCGATTATCCAGCCGCATTAGAAAAGCTGACCGAGCTGGCCGAATATCAGGATTTACGAAAAAGTCAGGAACGACGAAGGGCCGTCGGTGACCTGGTCGGCATTGGTATCGCCCTGTATATCGAACCCTGCGGACAGGGATGGGAAACAGCCCGCGTCAGAATTCGGGAAGACGGAACTGTCGAAGCCGCAACAGGGTCCAGTGCCCAGGGTCAGGGGCGGGAAACCGCCGTCCGGCAAATTGTGGCCGATGAACTGAACGTCAATCCATGGGATGTTCGGGTTTTTCACGGGGATACGGACAAGGTGACGTCGGGGATCGGCGCGTTGGCCAGTCGCAGCACGGCCATTGGTGGCAGCGCCTTGTTGCTGGCCGCCCGCCAGGTCAAGCAGCAACGCATCGATAACCCGGAACAGACAAGCTTTGAAGCAGACGTCCGTTATGAGGCTGAAGGTGAAGCCTGGAGTTATGGTGGCTGTCTTGCTGTTGTTTCAATTTGCGATGAGACCGGTGAGGTCAGCGTCGAAAAACTCGACTGGGTCGATGATGCGGGAACGATTATCAATCCGATGCTGGTCAAGGGCCAAATCCTTGGCGGTATTGCTCAAGGGTTGGGCGAAGCTTTGATGGAAAAAATCGTCTTTGACGACGAGGGACAGTTGTTGACAGGCTCCCTGATGGACTACGCTTTACCACGGGCAAGTGATATCCCCAGGATCACCATCAACCAGCTTTGCACCCCGTCACCGGTAAACCTGTTGGGAGCCAAGGGTGTTGGCGAAGCGGGCACCATCGGGGCACCAGCGGCGATTATGAATGCCATACTGGATGCCCTGGCAGCCCAGGGGGTTGAACATGTTGATATGCCAGCCACCAGTGAAACGGTTTGGCAAGCGATTAAGGCTGCGAAGGAAGGAAAGACGATATGAAATATTCAAAAAGTGAGGCCAAGGATTATGCCCGTGAACATATGCGCGGCATCTGGGCCGCCGG
Organism: Alphaproteobacteria bacterium; assembly: GCA_018650465.1. GTDB lineage: Bacteria > Pseudomonadota > Alphaproteobacteria > UBA2966 > UBA2966 > JABILA01. Next base: position 29,310 of record JABIFY010000113.1, on the reverse strand, counting down.
CCTGACGCCATTCCGCGACGACTTGAGCATCGACGAAGAGGGGTTCCGTTCCAACATCCGACACTGGGTTGGTGATCTCGGCATTGAGGGTCTGTTTATTTCCGGCAAGCAGGGCGAGTTCTTTTCCATGAGTGTTGCAGAGCGCAAGCGGACTTTTGACATCGCCGTCGAGGAAACTGCTGATGCAGGTGCGACGATCATGTCTTGTTCGGACCAGAACATGGATGTCGTATTGGACCTTGCACACCACGCGCAGAATATCGGCGCTGATTATATTGTCGTGCATGCGCCGATCCTGCATTTCGCTTCTGACCAGGATGAATTGTTGCGGCAATATTACAAACATATTTCAGATTCTGTGGATATTGGCATTGCCCTGTGGAGTCATCCCGACAGTGGCTATCTGATGAGCCCTGAGTTGTGCACCGAACTGGCGGACTTGCCCAACGTTGTGGCCATCAAATACAGCGTACCACGCGACATGTACGCCGACCTGACGGCGCGGGCCAGTGATAAATTGCTGGTAAGCACGGCCTCGGAAGAAGAGTGGCTGGACAATATTCTTGATCTTGGCTGGCAGTTGTATCTTTGCTCGTCACCGCCTTATTTGCTGCAGACGGCGAACGACCGTCGCATGCATGATTATACTCAAGCCGCCTTTGCCGGTGAGGTCGACAAGGCAAAGGAAATCTGGCGCAGCCTGGAACCGGTTCGGCAGGCTCTGAAGTCAACGCGACCCGGTGGCAAGCCCCAGTCGCATCAAAAATACTGGCAGGAATTGTTGGGCCAGGTCGGCGGGCGCGTGCGCCAGCCCATGCTGGAATTGACGGAGCAGGAAAAGGCCGCGACCAGGGCAGCCTTTGAAGCCTGCGGTCTGGGCACAAATTCTGCCGCCGCTGAATAATCTAACCGGAGGGGTATCATGAGCACGCATCCGACATTAAAAGCCTTCAATTTTGAAAAATGGATTGATGAAAACCAGCATCTGCTGAAGCCCCCTGTGGGCAACAAGATGCTGCATGAAGAGACCGGTATGATTGTGATGGTTGTCGGCGGCCCCAACACGCGGGTCGATTTTCATGACGATCCAGTGGAGGAGTGGTTCTTTCAGTATCGTGGCAACATGGTGCTGAAAATCGCTGACGGCGGTAAGATATACGATGTGCCGATCCGCGAAGGTGAAGTCTTTTTCCTGCCCTCCCATACCCGCCATGCACCACAACGACCCGAGGTCGGCTCCATCGGCCTGGTTGTGGAAAGTCCCCGCATGTTCGGTATGAAAGAAGCGTTTGAATGGTATTGCTTCAACTGCGAAGGCCTGGTCCATCGGGTCGAAGCGGCCCTGACTTCAGCCAGTGGTATCGTTAGCCAGTTGCCCGTGATCTATGAGGCTTTTCATGCCGATGAAGCCGCCCGAAAATGCCCACACTGTGGTACCGTGCATCCGGGCAAAGGCGCACCGCCAGAGGGCTGGGTTGTGACCTGACGGGGATTATTTCGGGATCGGCAGGCAAACCGTAAAGCTGGTATTTTCACCTGGCGTGCTGCGGATTTCCAGGTTGCCGCGGTGGTGCCCAATAATGTGTTTGACGATGGCGAGGCCCAGACCGGTGCCGCCAGTGGCGCGTGAGCGACCCTTGTCGACACGATAAAAGCGTTCCGTCAAGCGTTCGATATCTTGTGGATTGATACCCGCACCCTGGTTTGTCACGGACACAGCCAGCATGGCTTCGGGTGTACCAAACACCTGGCCCTGGTTTTCCGCGACGACCTGGATGGATGTATTCTCGCTGCCGTAACTGATGGCGTTGTCGATCAAGTTACGAAAGACCTGGATCAATTCTTCCTTGTCGCCGGTGACTTGCGGCAGGTCGTCGGGGATGCGCAAATCAATTGTCATACCGCGCATCTGTGCCCGGGCCATCAGAACCGTTGATATTTCGGCCAGAACACCGGCTATGTTCACAGGTCCAGCCGGGCGGATATGCTCGTCGGCCTCTACTCTGGACAAGGTCAACAGATCGTTGACCAAACTGGTCATGCGCCGGGCCTCGTCTGCCATGATGCCCAAAAAGCGATCACGAGCATCCGCGTCATCATGGGCCGGGCCTTGCAGGGTTTCGATAAAACCCAGCAGAGAGGAAACTGGTGAGCGTAATTCGTGGCTGACATTGGAGATGAAATCTGTCCGCATTTGCTCGGTCTTGCGGGCATCCGTCACATCCCGCAACACCAACATGATCCAGTTCGCTTTGGTCGGGTTGCGTGCGGGCAAGGCTATTACCCGCATCTCGCAGTTTCTTGATACAGGCGGCGGCAAGAGCACCTCACCCTGATCTCCGTTGCCGCCTGTCAAAACCGTATCAACGGCTTTAATCACTTGTGCATTGTTGATCACCCGGCCCAGGCCCAGGCCTTTGGCATCGGTCCCCAGCAGATCAATGGCGGCGGCGTTGACATCAACAATAATCCGGTTTTCGTCAATCAGGATAACCGCATCAGTCAGGCCATCCAGGATGTTGGCCTCAAAGGCCCTGCGGCCGGCTTTTTTTCTGGATTGTAGTTTGGGCATCATTCGTTCCGACACAGTTTTATGTAATGGAACTTACACGATGTCTGCAAAGACTCTATGCGAAAGAGGTAAAAAAAAGGGAACCCTGCCAAGCCTGAAGACCGGAAGATTTGTTGACGATGAAACTATATTGCGACAAGCTTGGCTGAGAAAAACAAGCCAAAATTCAAGCCTTGCCGCCGCGCTGTGGAAAGTAAAATCAAATGACAAAAACCCCCGTTATTATGCTTTTGGGCACGGCTGATACCAAGGCTGACGAAATCCTGTTTATGAAGGAATGCCTGGTGGGGCAGGGGGCCCAGGTCCTGATCATGGATGTTGGCGTGTTGGGTGATCCCACTTTCGAAGTGGATATCAGTAAACATGATGTGGCCAACGCCGTGGGTATGAGCAATCAACAGATTGCTGATCTCGGCGATGAAAATGATGCCATGATCAAGACGGCCGAAGGGGCGACGATACTTGTGCTGGGCCTGGTGCAGGACAAAAAGGCCGACGGTGTGATCATCCTGGGTGGGACCATGGGCACTGATCTTGCCCTGGAAGTTACCTGTGCCCTGCCGCTGGGTGTGCCCAAGGTTGTGGTGTCCACCGTATCTTTTTCACCCCTGTTGCCACCGGAACGCATTGCACCTGATTTGATGATGATCCTGTGGGCGGGTGGTTTGTATGGCCTGAACTCGATCTGCAAATCCTCTCTCAGCCAGGCCTGTGGTGCCGTTCTGGGCGCGGTGCGCGCGGTGGAAGCCCCGAAAGGGGATCGGCCTGTTGTGGCCATTTCTTCGCTGGGAAAATCCTCGCTGAAATATATGGTGACCCTGAAGCCGGAACTGGAACGGCGCGGTTTTGAAGTTGCAATTTTTCACGCCACGGGGATGGGGGGACGGGCCATGGAATTTCTGGTGCGCCAGAAAAAAGTGGTCGCGGTGCTTGATTTTGCCCTGGTTGAGGTTAGCAACCAGCTTATGGGCTCGCCCGTTAATGCGGGTGCCGACCGCATGCTGGCAGCAGGTGATGCCGGTATTCCCTATATGGCGGCACCAGGGGGTGTTGATCTGATTGATGCCCAGGCTGCACAGGACATCCCGGTCCATCTTGTGGGGCGGGAGTTTCATCAGCATAACCGACTGATCACCTGTGCCATGATGACTGAGGACGAGCGGGCCATCTCGGCCCGGCAGATCACAACCAGACTGGCCGCCAATGCGGCCAAAGGCAGTTCGACGACATTGATCGTGCCCCATGGGGGGGTCGATGAATGGGATCGGGAAGGCGGCGATCTTTTCGATCCGGCAGGCCTGAAAGCGCTGTGCAAGACCCTGGTGGAAACAAATGACCCGGCCGTTGAGTTGATTGAAACGGACGCCCATATCAACGACCCGGCCTTTACTGACCTGGCCCTCGAGGTTTTTGATCGCTGGCTGGAAGATGGCTTAGTCGTCGCCAAATAAAATCGCCGATTAAACAGGTAGCGACTTTATTTTCAATACTTCTGCCATATCGTTCCAGACGCGCTGGTCGACGAATTTTCCATTTTCGACGGTAAAGCGATCAATAAAACGAATGCCTTCAAAGGTGCTGCCATCCAGCCAGATACCATGCAGGGTGCCATAACAATAGACGATGGCCCCGGATGCTGTCGGGCATTCGTCAAAGCGGTCGTATTTTTTGCCAACGGACTGGTAGCGATCTTTCGACCAGGCGATCAGTTCGCTTAGTTCCGTAAAAACCGCATCGCCGGGAAATGTCATGCTGAAGCCCGGGGCGAGAAAATTAGCCGCCCCCTCAAGGTCGCGCGCTTCCATGGTTTGAAGAAATGTTTTGACGGTATCGGAAGCTGATTGGGTCGTTGTATCGGTACTCATGATAAATCCTTACTTAATTATATATTTTGGCCTTAACCGGTGCGCGTCGGGAAACCGACCACGAACAATCCAGACAAGCCACGTCTTTCCCCGGGAAAGAATTGCAAGTCGCAAGTGTAGCATTGGCAAGCAGCATCAGGAAGCTAGTTGGACGGCAAAGCTGGCGGATGCTATATCTCTAAAGCGATCCGCTGTATGGCTTTGGCAAACGACAGCAATGGGACGATTTTCAGTTTCGGGATCAGGTGGAGAGAAAATGTCTGATGTAAAAACAAGTACCGACCGCACGCCAGGCAATGGGGCCGGGATGCGTGTGGATGAAAAACTGCCGACGCCACTTTATCATCAGATCTATATGATCTTTCGCAACAAGATATTGAACAGGGAATATGTCGAAGGAAATTTACTGCCCAGCGAAGATGAAACTTCCCGCATCTATAATGTTTCCCGGATAACCGCCAAACGCGCCCTGAATGACCTGGCTGAAGAAGGCCTGGTTGTGCGCGAACGCGGTCGCGGCACGCGCGTAATTTACCGGGGTGTTGCCCCGCCAGTGAAGGCCCACGTTGAAGGCATGCTGGAAAATATCATGTCGATGGGTCTGGAAACCGAGGTGACCTTGCTGGAATTTGACTATATGCATGCCACCGACCCTGTTGCCTCGGCCATCGGGTGCACGACGCAAGATGTGGTCCAGCGGGCTGTCCGTGTGCGCCATCTGGAAGCAGAACCGTTTTCTCATCTTTTGACATATGTGCCGGAAAGTGTGGGGCGAAGTTATACCCGTGAGGACCTGGCCACGACACCCTTGTTGATATTGCTGGAACGAAGTGGTGTTGAGGTTACCCGCGCCGAACAAACCTTGACAGCCACAGCGGCTGACCCGGAAGTGGCGGCTTTGCTGGGGGTCGATTTGACGACGCCATTGTTACGTATTCAACGCATCGTTTATGATCAACTGGACAGGCCCGTCGAATTCATTACCGGCCTTTATCGTCCGGACCGATACCAATACCGCATGGATTTGTCCCGTGTTCAGGCCAATCCAGGGCAGAAGGCCTGGTCGCCGACTTCTTAGGTCGGCATTACCGCAGGTAACCAGATGCTGATGGTCGTGCCTTTGCCTGGCGGGCTGGAAACGGAAACATGTCCACCGGACTGGCGGGCAAAACCGAATGCCATACTCAGGCCAAGTCCTGTGCCTTTGCCGACATCTTTGGTGGTGAAAAAGGGATCAAAAATACGATCAATGATCTCGGGTGAAATACCGCAGCCATTGTCGCGCACATCGATTTTCACATAGGTGCCTTGCTTCAAGCCTTCGTTCAGAACCGGACTGTCTTCTTCTTCGATGTATTTGCTGCAACGAATGGCAAAATCGCCGCCCTCGGGCATGGCATCACGGGCGTTAATTGCCAGGTTGAGCAAAACATTTTCCAATTGAGCCTGGTCAACGAGCACGGAGGGTAACTCAGGCTCGATCAATATTTTTGATTTGATGGTCCCACCCAGCGTATGCCCGAACATGCTGTGCAATCCTTCAATCAAAGGACCGATATCTGTTTGCTCGGCTTGCAGTGGTTGGCGTCGGGCGAAAGCCAGCAGACGGCGGGTGAGTTCGGCTCCTCCCTGGGCGGCGCGTTGGATATTGGCCAGATTTTCCTGGGCCTTATCGTCGTTATCGGGGACCTTATCGAGCAGAAGTTCGGCATTTCCCATAATGACCAACAGCAGGTTATTAAAATCGTGTGCGATGCCGCCCGTCAATTCGCCAACCGCTTCCATTTTTTGAGCGTGGCGCAAATGCTCTTCCGCAATTCTTTTTTCGGTAATGTCGATCAGTGTTAATAGTCGGGCGGGGCTACCCATCCAGGTCATGTTTTTGGCAAGGGCTTCGAATTGCCTGATTTCACCGGATTTGGTAATGCCGCGCATCTCCTGTGCGCCTTCGGATTTCTGCTTTCGATATGCCGCCCTTTGAGCCTGATCTTGAGGTGCCACGAAATCAGTATTGCGCATGCCGATCACTTCGTCGGGCTCATATCCGAAAGTCTTGGCAAAGGCGTCGTTGGCGAAGACGAGCAAATCATCGACTGTGATGCCCACGCCTTGCAGAGAGCCTGAAACCAGATCCTTAAAGCGCTGTTCGGTCTCTACCAGGGCAGCTTCCGCGCCAACAACATCGGTCACGTCATTGGTGGTGCCACGATAACCGAGGAAATTATTCTGGGAATCGAACAGGGGATTACCACTGATAGAGACTACTTTTCGCCCCTCATTTGGTGTTTCCAACGAATAAACAAAATTGCGAAAGGGCAAGCGGTTCTGCAATGTTTCGTAATGTGCCTGCCATTCCGGATCTTCGAGCGAGGCACCAATAGCCTCCCAGCGGGTTTTGCCAATGAAGAACTTGTCAGTTTCTCTCCAGCTTTCAGCACTATGGGCATCAATCCTCGTATAGATCAGGTTCGCGTCCATTTGCCACTGCGAAACCGTCGAGGTATCGACCCAGTCCCTGAGCCTGGTTTCGGCGGCTTGCCGGGAAGACCTTTCCAACAGGTTGGTAATGGACTGACAGATAATGCCCAAATAGGCAACTTCCTCTGGTTGCCATTTTCGGGTGCCGTTGAAGTGCGATGCGATGACTGAGCCCATGAATTTGTCATCCTGGTGGATGCAGCCGTCCATCAAGGCACCGATATTCATTGGCGTAAGAAATTGGTCCCGGATAGCATCGACATTCGGGTCAGTTTTTGTGTCTTCCACGGCAACAACATGTCGGCGTTTCAGCAAGTCCAGATAATCCGCCCGTGCCGTGATATCCGTGAGAGTGCCGGAATCGAATGTATTGTCTGCACGATTATAGGCCACCGTACAATTGACTTCGGTTTCATTGGATTCCAACAGCCAGATGCTCAGGCGGTCCACATTCAGCAGACGAGCACCAATGACCACCGTCTCTCGCAAGGCGGCATCCAGTCCTTCTTCAGCAAAAGCCTGGCTGGACATCAAGTGTCCAATCAGTTCGATCTGACTGCTTTTGCTATAGTCCGCTGCACCTGCCATTTGGCCTCACACACACGAGAATTTCGATGGTCTGAAATTAATCAGACTCCATCCTAATGTGCCTTTAAATAACAAACTGTCAATCGCGCTTTTTCAAGCCAAGCTTTTTCATGCGCCACAAGACCATTTCGACGCGGTCCTGGCCAAAAAAGGGCTCATCATCGACGACCAGCGTCGGCACACCCCAATGGCCTGCGGCTTCCAGGTCTTTCTGGTTGTTGGCGATGATGTCATCCAGTTTGTCTTCGTTGCCGGCAATCGACTGCCGCATGTCTTCGAGATCCAGTCCGGCGCGTGTTGTTGCCTGTGCCAGATGGTCTCCTTCATGCCAGCCATCAACGCCGCTGCCCCAGATCAAGGTTGAAACTTCATCCAAAAACGCCACGCCCTTGCCCCGGCTGGCGGCTTCAACACCCAGACGTGTCAGCCAGAATATGTGCGGCTGGTCCGGTGAAATTTCGCGGGTTTCGTTGTTCATGACAACGGGATCAGGTCGCGGAAAGGCAAGTCCCAGGCCTTCATATTCCGCGATGCGGGCAATGTCCTTCAGCAAATAGGGAATCCACAAAGGGTTAACATCACTAAAGAATGCCGGGTTGCGAATGGCAATGGGATAGACCGGTTTAACGTCTATATCAACGTCCCAGGTCTCGGACATCTGACGATAGCGTTTGGTCGCCAGATAGGAGTAGGGGCTTCGGAAAGACCAGTATAATTGCGCCTTGATCGTCATCATTATTTCCCGTGTTCGGTTGTCGGTGAAAGAGAGTTTCGTCTTTGTAAGCCGTGTTGTTCAAGCCGCCACAGGGCCAGGTCAAATCGAGATTCGCCGTAAAAAAGTTCGTCATCAAAGACAAAGGATGGCGTGTACCAGTGGCCTTCTTCATGCAGTTTGTCCTGATTGGCAAATATCTGTTTGTCGATTTGACCGCCCGAGAATTCTATTTCCCCATCCAGTTCATCGAGGTTCAGGCCGGCTGCCGCTGCGACGTTGGCAAGATGATCGCCTTCGTCCCAGCCAGGAGTTTTCCCGTTCCAGATCAGGGTCATCAGGTGTTTGGCAAATAACAGGCCGGCACCACGGGTTGCGGCCAGTTGTAACAATCTCGTCAGGCGGAAAATGTAGGGTTGCTCATCGGCTATTTCCAGGGTTTCCAGGTTTTGTACAATCGGATCCGGTTTAGGTAAATCAAAATCCATACCCATAAATTCGCCATATCGGCGGCAATCCCTGATTAGATAGGGTACCCAAAGGGGCGATGTTTTTTCGAAATAATCCGGATAACGAATGGCCAGCGGATAAACGGCGCGCACGTCGATCTCAATGTCGTGGCCCATCCGCAATTGATGATATTGCCGGGCTGCAAAATATGAATTCGGATTTCGGACAGATAAATAGAGGTGAGCTTTTAAGGTCATTCAGATAGTTTGCTTCGTCTGACGGACCTCGTCAAAGGCATTAACAATGGCGGTCAGACTTTTGTCGATATCTTCATCCGTTGTTGCCCACGAGGAGACGCTGATTCGCATGGCATCGCGACCTTGCCAGTTTGTGCCGCCGCACCAGCAAACGCCATCATCCTGCACTTGTTGGATGACCTCGTGAGTGGTCGTGTCATCGTCGAAGGCAACGACCACCTGGTTGAGAACCACATCATTCAGAATAGTTGCCCCTGCATCCTGCAAGCCTGTCGCCATGGTTTTGGCCTGGCGGCAATTGCGGTCGATTAAGTCCGACAGGCCTTCTTGTCCCAGGGAAGCCAGGGCCGCCCAGATATCAACGCCGCGCGCCCGGCGTGAGCTGTCCGGTGTAAATTCGATGGCATCCCGTGTGGCCCCTGGCGGCAGATAGGCCGCAACGATCGCCATGGCCTGATGCAGGGCATCTGCGTCGCGCACAATGGCGATGCCATTGTCATAAGGTACATTCAGCCATTTATGAGCATCGGTGGCCCAGGAATCCGCGTCCGCGAAATCAGCGGCCAGATGTTTGTGTTTATCGGAAACCGCAGCCCAGAGGCCGAAAGCCCCGTCCACATGGATCCAGGCGTCGGCTGATCGCGCCCAGGGAATGAGTGCTGCCGCCGGATCAAAGGCGCCCGAATTAACGTTACCTGCTTGCAGGCAGAGGATTGTCGGGCCGTTTAATATCGGCAGGTTGTCGGCCCGGATGCAGCCTTGGTCATCAACAGGTAGTTTCAGCACCCGGTCACGACCCAGGCCCAACATGGCGAGGACCTTGTAAACGGTGGAATGAACTTCCTCACCAACGACGACGGTGATCTGCGGTGCACTGAATAAGCCTTGAGCCTCCACATCCCAGCCAACGTTTTTCAACACCTGGTGGCGGGCGGCAGCAAGGCAGGTGAAATTTGCCAGGGTCGCACCTGTTACCAGGGCGCCGCCTGCAGACGCTGGCAGACCCAGGGCCTGTTTCAACCAGCGCAAGGCAGTATCCTCAAAGGCCGCCAGAGCAGGCGAACTGACAGAAGAAAAGCCGTTCTGGTCCCATGTGTTGGCCAGCCAGTTGGCGGCGAGGGAAGCCGGGACGGCACCACCCGTGACAAATCCGAAATAGCGTCCACCTGCACTGGCCACGGTGGCCGGACTGCCAAACCTGTCCAGAAATTCAAGAACGTGCACGTCGGACTGGCCTTGAGAAGGCAGATCGAAATCCAGTTTCTGGCGCAAAAGGTCGACGGCGCCCACATCTGCTGCGACACTGCGCATCTCCAGATCAAGCAAATACTGTGCAGCTCGATCCGCGGTCATTTGCAAAAGTGCCTTGCGCTCAATACCGCTCATATACCTGCTCTCTGTTCATTTGATGGGTTTGTCGGTCATATATTGTGGGGGACGCAGGGGCGAACAGAAAGAGTGTGGACAAGCTTTTTTTAAATGGTATAAACCTATATCAACTTAAAAATTACGGAGTGTAAAGTGCCCGGGCAAACGCTGGCTGAGAAAATCATTGCCAAGGCCGCCGGTCAGGAAACTGTGACGGCGGGCGAGATCGTGACCTGCCGTGTTGATTTGGCCATGATGCACGATTCTGGTGGACCGCGAAGGGTCGCCCCCATTCTTGAACGCCTGGGTGCTAAAGTCTGGGATACGGATCGGGTCGTGGTTGTAACTGACCATTATGTGCCTGCGGTCGATGCAGAAAGTGCCCATATTCTGGATACCACACGCAAGTGGGTGGCCGCCAACGGGGTTGATAATTTCCACGACATGCAGGGCATATGTCATGTTGTCTTGCAGGAAAATGGCCATCTCTCGCCAGGCATGTTTGTCGTTGGTGGTGACAGTCATTCACCTTCTGGCGGGGCTGTAGGATGTTTCATGTTTGGCGTCGGGGCAACGGACATGGCCGGTGTGTTGGTCACGGGCGAGACCTGGATCAAGGTGCCGTCCACGATCCAGATCCTCTGGTCGGGAAATCTATCAAATGGCGTTTCTGCCAAGGATATGATGCTGGCGGCTTGTGCAAAGATGGGCATGGGTGGCGGCGACTATCAGGTCATTGAATATGCCGGCGAGACGATCTCTGGCTTGTCCATGCAGGAACGTTTGACCTTGTGCAACATGGCAGCGGAACTGGGGGCGCAAACCGGTATCATTGCGGCGGACCAGAAGACGGCAGATTATGTCACGGCGGCTGGTGGCAATCCCGGCGACATCGAAAAGTGGCAGGGCGATGCCGACGCCGCCTACCGGGCCGTACACGAATTCAATGCCAATACCTTATCACCACAAGTGGCAGCACCACACAGCCCGGCCAATTCTTCAGGCGTTGAAAATCATGCGGGTCAAAATGTTCACCAGGCCTATATCGGGGCCTGCACCGGGGCCAAGCTGGAGGACCTGAAAATGGCCGCGCGTGTTTTGAAGGGCCGCAAGGTCGCTTCCAACGTACGTTTGCTGATCGCACCTGCGTCTACGCGGACCACGGCCGAGGCTGCCGCCGACGGTACGCTTGCCACTTTGACAGCCGCCGGAGCCATCCTGATGCCGTCTGGCTGTGGTGCCTGTGCCGGGTATGGTGCCGGTGTGTTGTCGGAAAATGAGGTCTGCATCGCCTCGACGGCACGCAACTTCAAGGGCCGCATGGGGCCGGGCAATTCAGATGTTTATCTGGCCTCACCCTATACGGTGGCGGCGGCCGCTGTGGCCGGTCATATCGCCGACCCCCGTGAATTTCTGAACGGAGGCGGCGCATGACTGAACCAGTAAAAGAAGGTGGTCGCGCCTGGTTGTTTGGCGATGAAGTCGATACGGATGTGCTGGCCCCTGGCATCTATATGAAGGGTTCCATGGAAGAAATGGCCAGCCACTGTCTGGAAACCGTGGACCCGGCCTTTGCCCCTGGCGTGCGCCCCGGCGACATCGTTTTGGCAGGGGCTAACTTTGGTATTGGCTCGTCCCGTGAACAGGCAGCCCAGGCCCTCACCATATTGGGCATCAAGGCTGTGGTCGCCAAATCCTATGGCGGTATTTTTTATCGCAACGCCCTGAATTTTGGCCTGCTGGCTGTGACCTCGCAGGCGGACATAACCGCTTCGCCCGAAGACCGCCTGATGGTCGATGGCGAGGTCGGCAAAGTCACAAATCTGACCACCGGTGAGACATGGGGTTGTGATCCTGTGCCGCCGCATCTTCTGGATATGATCGCTGCCGGTGGCCTGGTGCCATCGCTGGAGCGGAAATTAGCTGCTCAACAGGTAAAATAATATGACCCACCCAACCCTTTCCCAACAACTGGCCGGAGACGACATCGTCGTCGCCCCTGGTATTTATGATGCCTTCAGTGCCGCCAGCGCCGAGAGGGCCGGATTTCATTCCGCCTATCTTTCCGGCGCCAGCATTGCCTACAGCCGGTTTGGTCGCCCTGATATTGGTCTGGTCAGCATGAACGAGGTGGCCGAAACCGTTTCCACCATTCGCGAACGCCTGGACCTGCCCCTGATCGTCGATGCCGATACGGGCTTTGGCAATGCCTTGAATGTGCAGCGCACAGTGCGCCTGTTTGAACGCTGTGGGGCCAACGCCTTGCAGATCGAAGACCAGGCCATGCCCAAACGTTGCGGTCACCTGAAGGGCAAAACTCTTGTGCCGCCTGCGGAAGTCGTCGGCAAAATCCATGCGGCCACGGATGCCCGCCTCAGCGAAGAAACCCTGATCATCGCCCGCACCGACGCCATCGCCGTAGAAGGTTTTTCTGCCGCCATGGACCGGGCTGAACTTTTTGTCGAAGCCGGGGCCGATGTTCTGTTTATCGAAGCCCCGCAAGATGACGATCAGATGAAAATTCTGACCAAACACTTCAAGGGTAAAGTACCTTTGTTGGCCAACATGGTTGAAGGTGGTCTGACGCCCATGCATGACGCTGCATCTTTGCAGGCGCTGGGCTACAAATTGGTGATCTTTCCAGGTGGTCTGGTGCGCGCCAGGGCACGCATGGAACAGGACTATTTTGCCAGCCTGAAATCCGCAGGCTGGAACGATCCTTTTAAAGATCGCATGCTGGATATTACCCAGCTGAATGATTTGCTGGGCACAGATCAGCTTTTGCAGGACGGTGAAAAATACGACGCCAAGAATTATGAGGGTTCAAAATGATTGATCTTGTCACCCTTGCGGTTCTGAAAGGTCGCCTGGAACAAATTGCCGATGAAATGGACGCGACCCTGTTCCGCAGTGCCTTTAATCCCATCATCGCCGAAGCCCACGATGCCTCTCACGGCCTTTACGATGCGGTCACGGGCGAAACCCTGGTGCAGGGCAAATCGGGCCTGCCGATCTTCGTCGGGGCCATGGCCTTTGCTGTCAAAGCCGTGATCGAAAAGGCCGCAAAAGATGGCGATCTGGCCGACGGCGACATCTATATTTTTAACGACCCCTACGATGGCGGCACCCACCTGTCGGACTTCAAACTGGTGCGACCCTATTATCGTGATGGCAAGCTATATTGTTATCTGGCCTCGGTGGGTCACTGGCATGATGTGGGCGGCAATGTGCCGGGGAACTACAACCCGGAAGCCACGGAAAGCTTCCAGGAAGGCATGTTGATCCCCCCGGTCAAGGTCTATGTAAAAGGCGAATTCCGCCAGGATATTGTGGATATCCTGCAAGCCAATTCCCGCCAGCCCATCAGCCTTTATGGCGATTTTAATGGCCAGATCAATGCCCTGGACCTGGGGATTCGCCGCCTGACCGCTTTGCTGGATGAATATGGCGCGGATACCGTGACCGAAGCCCTGGGCGAGCTGAAATCACGGGCAGCGCAGTTGATGCGGTCCAACATTTCCGAATTGCCTGACGGGACTTATACCTGTGATGACTGGCTGGACAATGACGGTATTGTTGATGAGCCGTTGAAAATCGCGCTCGATCTGACCATTCAGGGCGATCACATGACGCTCGATTTTTCGCGCACCTCGGATGCCTGTGCCGGGCCGGTGAATATTGCGCTCTCGACGGCTGTGGCCTCGGTTTATGTGGCCATCAAACATGTCTTTACGGAAGTTCCCGCCAATTCCGGCGTGCTCGAACCCATCGATATTATTATCCCGGAAAATACCATGTTGGCCGTGAAAGCACCCAAGCCCGTGGGCGGTTATACGGAAACCATTTTACGCATCATCGATGTTGTCTTCGGCGCCGTGGCCCAGGCCGCACCTGAGCGCAGCAATGGTTGCGCCTATGGCACCATCAACGCCCTGTCCCTGGCCGGGCACCGGGTCGATGGCCGTCGCTGGGTGATGTTCAGCTTCTTCGGCGGTGGCCACGGGGGTCACCCGGAAGGCGATGGTCTGAACCACGGCAACGCGCCAATCTCGACGGCGACCATTCCCCCCATCGAAATTCTGGAATCAGCCTACCCCATGTTCTTTACCCAATGGGCCCTGCGTCCGGACAGCGGTGGCCCGGGCAAAAATCGCGGTGGTTTGGGTGCCATTTATGAAATTGAATTGCTGGAAGAAAACGCCGATGTCTTTTTGTTTGGCGAACGTGGACGTTATGCCCCACCGGGCGTTGTTGGCGGCGGCAGTGGTGCCCTGAACAAGTTTACCTACGAACAGGATGACGGTTACAAAGTACCGCCCATGGCGTCAAAAATGGTTGGCATCAAGATCAAAAAGGGTCAGCACGTGCATCTGGAAACACCCGGCGGGGGTGGTTATGGCCAGGCCTTGCAGCGCGACCCACTTGCCGTGGCCCGTGATTTTCAGCTTGGCTATGTCAGCCGCGACGGGGCGGCCCGCGATTATGCTGTTGCCCTGAACGATGATGGCAGCGTCAACACACCCAAAACAGAACAACTTCGTCAGGGCGCAGCACAATGAGTACGTCATCAGATAAAGCCGCCAAAAAATATATTGTTGGCGTCGATGTGGGCGGAACTTTCACGGATGTCTTTTTCCTTGATGAAGCCACCGGCGAATGTGATGTGGCCAAAGTGCCTTCAACGCGACCAGATCAGTCCGTCGGTTTTATCGAAGGCATCCGCAAAAAGGTCGACGACTTTTCTGAACTGGCCACAGTGGTGCATGGCACGACGGTCGGCACCAATGCCCTGTTGGAACGCAAAGGGGCCGTCACCGGTATCATCACCACCAAAGGCTTTCGTGATGCCCTTGAGATGCGTCGCCGCGACCGGCCACAAACCTGGGGCCTGTGGGGACAGTTTGAACCCGTGGTGCCACGTGACCGTCGCCTGGAAGTAGGCGAACGCACCCTGGCCGACGGCACCATCCACGAAGCTGTTGACGCCGATGAGGTCAAGGCCGCGGCAAATCAGTTGTTGGAGTTGGGTGCTGAATCTGTCTGTATCGTTTTCATTAATTCCTATGCCAACGCCGACAACGAAAATGCCGCCCTTGCTGCGGTGCGTGAGGTCTGGCCCAACGATCATATTGTCACCTCATCAGAAATCCTGCCGGAAATCCGTGAGTTCGAGCGCACCTCAACCGCAACCCTGAATGCCTATCTGCAACCACCCATTGGCAATTATTTGCATCGCCTGGAAACGGCTTTGGGGGATGATGGTTTCGAAGGTCAGGTTCTGATCGTGCAATCCAATGGCGGCGTTATGTCAGTTGATACCGCCCGACGCCTGCCCATCCGGACAGCTTTGTCGGGCCCGGCTGCCGGTGTCATCGCCAGCGCTCATATCGCTGTGGCTGCCGGTTTTCCGAATGTCATCACTTGTGACATGGGCGGCACCAGTTTTGATGTCTCGCTGGTGGCGGAAGGTCAAAGTGCCTTGTCGGCCCAGACCAATATCGACTTTGGTATGGTCGTGCGCACACCGATGATCGAGATTACCACGATCGGTGCCGGCGGTGGCTCCATCGCCTGGGTGGATCGTGGTGGATTGCTTCAGATCGGACCTGAATCGGCAGGCTCAAATCCCGGCCCTGTTTGTTATGGCCAGGGCAATGACCGGCCGACGGTTACAGACGCCAATGTTGTGCTGGGACGCATTAACGCCGACCGGCCCATTGGCGGCAAGCTGGACCGCCTGGATGTTGAGGCCGCCAAAAAAGCCATTATGGTCCATGTGGGCGAGCCTCTGGACCTGGATGTCATGCAAGCGGCTGAAGCGGTTATTCGTGTGGCCAATTCCAAAATGGCCGGGGCGATCCGTTTGGTCTCCATCGAACGCGGCCACAATCCCAATGAATTTGCCGGTATGCCTTTCGGTGGTGGCGGTGCCTTGCACGCCGGCGCCTTGATGAAAGACGTCGGCCTGAAAAATGCCCTGGTGCCGCGCTTTCCTGGTGTGACAAGTGCCCTGGGCTGTACCATTGCCGATATGCGGCACGATTTTGTCCAAACCCTCAACGGCGTGTTGGGGGATCTGAATGTGACCCAGCTTGATTCTCAAATGACGGGCCTTGCGGGCAAGGGGCTGAACCTTCTGGAGGAAGCGGGGGTCAGCTTTGGCGGCATTGATACGGTGTTTGAACTGGACATGTCCTATATGGGCCAGACCCATACGGTCGATGTGGCTTTGCCGATTATCTATGAAGGCGGTGCCACCGGCGTTAGCGAAGAGGACATTCGTGAGGCATTTGAGGCCCGTTATCGCCAGGTCTATGGTCGACCCCTGGACGGCATCGCCATTCGGGTCTTGAACTTGCGTGTGTCTGTCATTGGCCGTCGCCCCAAATTTGATCTGTCGCTGCTGGCACCCAAGGGAGACGCCAGCCTGGAATCATCACACCTCGGCACCCGCCAGGTCTGGGTGGATGGTGCCTGGCATGAGGCCAATATCTACGAGCGCCTGCCCTTGCCCGTGGGGACAATAATTCCGGGGCCAGCGCTTTTGGAACAGCCAGACACAACAATTTTTATTGAACCCGATCTGACCGGGTTGGTGGATGACTTTGGCAACATTGTCATTAGCCGCAAGCCGGAGGCTTAAGCTATGCTGAAATTTGATCCCGCGACCATTGGCTTTGTGATCTGCGATATGCAAAATGATTTTTTGCACAAGGAAGGCGCTTATGGTCGCGAAGGCCAGACGGCGTCTGCCATTTCTGACTTGATCCCACGCCATGCGGCTGTGGCGGACGCGGCACGGGCTGCCGGGGCGTGGATTGTTTCGACACATTTCACTATGGTGCCCATGAAGGGTGGCGAACCTTATATTTCCGATCATCTGAAGAAGCTGCGGCCCTTTCTGAAGAAGGGCGATTTTAAGCCCGGCAGCTGGGGCCAGGCTTTAATCGATGAATTGCAGCCCGCTGATTTAACCATTGAAAAAGTTGCCTTCTCTGCTTTTTTCAACAGTCGACTGGAATGGGGCCTGCGCAAGGCTGGGCTTGATACATTGATCTTTGGCGGCATTGTCACAAATGGTGGCGTGGCCTCAACCGTGCGCGATGCCCATGTACGGGACTTCCATTGTGTGGTGCTGGAGGATGGCTGTGCGGCCTTTAATGATGCCGCCCACAAGGACACCATCGGGTCATTGTCGACTATTGCGACCATTGCCTCCTGCGCAGACGTCGCGGCGGCTTTTAAAGCTTGATCCATGGCGGTTCTGCCCCTCAATGAACAATCGTTTGAAGTCACAGTTCCGGTTCTGATTATCGGGGCAGGGGCCTGTGGGTTAACCGCCGCTCTGACTGTGGCCGACGCCAATGTGGGTGTGTTGGTGTTGGAACGGGATGCCGTGCCGCAAGGATCGACCGCCCTGTCATCGGGCATGATTCCGGCGTGCGAAACAAAAATTCAGGCGGCTTTGGGGGTTGGCGATACCGTCGACATTATGACCGCAGATATACTGTCCAAGGCCCACGGCGAAACCGATGAAGCCATGGTTCGCGCCATCGCCGCTGAATCTGGCCCGGCCATCGACTGGTTGGTTGATGACCACAATATCGAACTGACCCTGGTTGAGGGCTTTTTGTATCCCAATCACAGCCAGTTACGCATGCATGCACCGGTCTCACGCACTGGCGCTGATTTAATCGGCAGCTTCAGTCGGGCGGCTGAAAATGCAGGCATTGATATCCTGACCGAAGCACAAGTGGTTGATCTTTACGCCGATGAGGTGGGCCGCATTGCCGGTGTGCGCCTGGTTCGACCAGATGGCACGGAAGAACGGATCGGCTGCGAGGCCTTGATCCTCGCCTGCAATGGCTTTGGTGGCAATGCGGAAATGATCGCCCAACTGATTCCGGAAATGAGCGATGCCAACTATTTTGGTCATACCGGCAATCAGGGTGACGCCATTACCTGGGGCGAAGCTTTGGGCGCAGCTATGGCGGACCTTGGCTCCTTCCAGGGCCATGGTTCGGTTGCTCACCCCCATGGTATTTTAATCAGTTGGGCCCTGATGATGCAGGGTGGTTTTCAGGTCAATGTGACCGGCAAGCGCTTTTCCAATGAACATCTGGGCTATTCCGAACAAGGCCGGATTGTCGCAGGCCAACCGGAAAGTATCGCCTGGAATATCTTTGATCAGCGCATTTATGACGGCGGCCTGGATTTTGAAGATTTCCGCCTGGCCATCAAATCAGATGCCGTTCGCAAGGCAGCAACGATTGATGAATTGATCGAAATTACAGGCCTGCCGGAAGACAATTTGCGTGCCACTATGGCGGAGACGGCTGCCCTGGCAGCGGGTGAGGGTGTGGATGAATTTGGCCGCGACTTCACCGGCAATCCAGCCCTGCAAGCGCCCTGGTATGCGGTGCGGGTCACGGGCTCTCTGTTCCACACGCAAGGCGGATTAAAGGTCAATGACCAGGCCCAGGTCCTGCGTCAAGACGGCAGCCCCTTACACAATCTATATGCCGGTGGCGGCGCTGCCCGCGGCGTATCAGGTCCGTCGGACTGGGGTTATCTTTCCGGCAATGGCCTGCTGACCGCCGTCACGCTTGGCCGCATGGCAGGCCGGGCGGCGGCGATAATGTGTGGGGAAAGCTGAACAAATTTCCAACAATAACGGCGTCACCCCGCACTTGATGCGGGGTCCACGCATTGCCCGCAAGGAGTGTAAATAATCTTTACGCATGGACCCCGCATCAAGTGCGGGGTGACGAAGTGCTGGAAGGCGTGGCTCGACCCACGATTTTCGAGATTTCTTCAAATCACATGGGTCTGGGGTTGTCGACCTGAAATTGCCAAATCACGAATGACGATCAAAGCCTGGCGCAGGGTGTCGTGATTGCGCGGATCACATAGCGAGATGCGCACGGCGTGCGGGGCAGGCGTTCGGTCGACGGCGAAGGTATCCGCTGGCACGATGCCATAACCGCGGGCACGGGCGGCTTCGGCAAATTCCTGGGCGCGCCAAGGTGAAGGCAGATACAGGAAAATGTGATAGGCCGCCGGGTGTGCCTTGAATTCCAGATCGGAAAAGATCTCGCTGGTGATGGCATAACGGGCCGCGACCTCTTTGCGTTGCCAGCGAATGACATCATCGGCAGCGCCGTTGTCGATCCACATTTTGGCGATTTCCGGGTTGATGCCGGGCTGGGCCACCGTCAGGCTGAAGATCGCTGTGGTGATTTTTTCGCAAATATCTTTTGGGGCAACGGCCCAGGCGACACGCAGGCCGGATGCAACAGACTTTGACAAGCCGCTAAGATAGATCGTGCGTTCCGGGGCGAGGGCGGCAATGGGGGGCGGGCGGTCTTCGATCAGGTAGCCATAGACGTCATCTTCAACAATGATCAATTCAAGATCACGGGCGACCTCGATTATCTCGCGGCGTCGCTCAATGCTCATAATCGCCGCGGTGGGGTTATGCAGTGTGGGTACGGTGAAGACGATGCGGGCACCGGTTCGCACGGCCATGGTGCGCAAGCTGTCAGGCCGCATGCCTTCTTCGTCGATTTCCACACCGGCCATCTTCATACCGGCGCTCGTCGCTGCCATCTCAAGTCCCATATAGGACAGCTCTTCCGATAAAACCGTATCGCCTGGTTTGGCCAGGGCACTTAAGGCCGCCACCAGGCCTTGTTGGGTGCCACCCAGTAAAACCACATTGTCGGCATCAGCCTCCAGCCCCACCCGTTTAACCCATTTCACACCGGCGCGGCGGTGATCAATGTGCCCGGCTGACGGCAGGTAAGACAACAACCGCTCGCGCCCTGGACGCACAGCCAGGGTTTGCAGGGCATCGGAAAAGGCGTCGGCCAGGCGTGGTGAAGGCGGGTAATAATTGCGCGCCAGATTAACAAAGTTTTCTGTCGGAGAAGGCACAACCTCGTCCCCCAGATCGCCAGGGGGGGCCACATAGGTGCCCCGACCCACTTCGCCCGTGACCAGGCCCCGGTCGTGGGCCAGGCGATAGGCGCGACTGATGGTGCCCACCGTTACCCCCAGCCGCCAGGCCAGGTCGCGCTGGGGCGGTAGTTTTTCGCCGGAGGCCAGCTCGTCAGCCGTGATCGCTTCGGCAATTGCATCAGCAATGGCCTCATAGCGGGGACCGGTTCGGTCCGTGATATCGGGTGCCCAAATTGTCATGGTGACAATATATACGTTGACGGTGACAATATGTCAATTATATACAGAAAATCACAAGTAAATGGTGACAATCATACCAATTAACGGAGAAAACAGGAGAATTATCATGAATTGGATCGATACAATGCAATCACAGGCCCGTGGCTCAGGTTTTTTGGCGGACAAAAGCTCGCGCCTGAAAGCAGTTACCCAGGTTTCAGAGACTGAAACCATTTTTAATGCGCCCAAACGCCGGTCCTTTCCGTCATTCATGTTCTTCTCAACTGGCATTATGATCGAATGGAACGCGCCGCCTTGCGCAATATGGATGAGCACATGTTGAAAGACATCGGAATTACCCGGGGCCAGGCCGACTATATGGCGCGTGATCGATGGGTTCATCGGGATATCCGCAAGGCAAGATAATCGCATTCGGATGTAACAGACGACTTTGGTAAAATATCCCCTGCCACGGACAACATAATCCTGCGGCAGGGGATCAAGCTTTCAGGACATTCAGTTAAGGGGACCGCAAGCAATGAGAATTCCACTTTATCAGATCGATGCTTTTGCCGATCAGCCGTTTACCGGCAATCCGGCGGCGATTTGTCCGCTGCAAACCTGGCTGGATGACGCCACCATGCAGAATATGGCCATGGAAAATAATCTGTCAGAAACCGCCTTTTTTGTCGGCGAGAATGGCAAATATGATTTGCGCTGGTTCACACCAGGATCAGAAGTTGACCTTTGCGGTCATGCCACACTGGCATCTGCTCATGTAATCTTTAATCGCCTGGAGCCCACGCAGGACAAGCTGACCTTTTCCACAAAAAGCGGTGATCTGGTCGTGACCCGGCAGGGTGATTTGATGGAGATGAATTTCCCCGCTCGCCCACCGGAGGCCATGGAGGCGAATGCTGTCTTGATGCAAGCTCTGGGCGGCAATCCTGCCCTGGCCTTGCAGTCGCGTGATTATTTTGTTGTTTATGAGACACAAGCAGAAGTCGCCGCTCTCACCCCCGACTTTACGGCCATGGCGCGCTTGGAAAAATGGGCCACGATTGTCACTGCACCGGGCGATAACTGCGATTTTGTCTCGCGTTTCTTTGCTCCGGGTGAAGGCATTGACGAAGACCCGGTTACAGGCTCTGCCCATTGCACACTTATTCCTTATTGGGCGGACCGTCTTGGCAAGAGTGAGATGCTTGCCCGGCAAATTTCGGCCCGTGGTGGCGAGTTACATTGCCGCTTTGAGGGTGACCGCGTGGCTATTGCCGGCAAGGCCCGCGAGGTGCTGGTCGGCGAGTTTTTGTTGTGACGACAAATACTGTCTTTAAGGCAATGCCTCGCATCACGATCATTGAAGCCCGCTCGGTTGAGGATATCGCTGCGGTCAAAGCGATCTTCCTTGGGTATGCCCGGTCACTGAATTTTGATTTAAGTTCCCAGAACTTCGACCAGGAAATGGCGACTTTCCCAGGCTGTTATGGCGAACCGGAAGGGGCCTTGATGTTGGCGCGTGTCGATGGCATGCCAGCCGGAGCTGTTGGTTTGCGCTTGCAAAAGCGCGATGCGGACATCGGCGTGATCTGCGAAATGAAGCGGCTTTATGTGTGCGATGATTTTCGAGGCCTGGGCCTGGGCCGCAAGCTGGCCGAAGCGATTATCCGCCAAGGGGCAAACATCGGTTATGCCGCCATGCGACTGGATACCGTCGCCGCCATGAGCGAAGCCATCGGGCTATACCGCTCTATGGGATTTCAGGAAATTGATCCCTATTACAACAGTATCCTCGAGAACCCGGAATACTACCAGTTAATGCTGTCCTGATATTTAACGCTTTCCTGGCATTCCTGACCTACTTCTATTCGATATCAAAAATGGTATAAATTATCGGGCAAGCAGGTATTTTATAGGTACCGGGTTTTATGCCCGGTCGGGGGAGTTGTAAGTCATGTCCTTGAATTTGAATGTCGTGAATTTTCGCCGCATTGGCGTTGTGTCTTTTGCCATGGCTACTTCTCTGCTGGTCGCGGGCTGCCTGCAATCAGGTAAGCCGGATTTAAGTGATGATGACATGGCCAAAAAGGCCTCCATAATCATGAACTTCGACAAGTCGAAAGAAGACTTGGCCAAAGAAGCCCTTGCGAGAGAAAAAGTCACCGAGGCAAAGGCGGCTGACAAAAAGGCCCACGATGAAGAAGAAAAAGAGGTCGCAAAAGAAAAGAAAGAAGAGAAAAAGGAAGACGCCGATTTTGCCGCCATGCAAAAAGAGCTGCGTGAGAACGAAGCAAAGGCAAAAGCCGGGGCCGCTGACAGAGCATCCAACAAAGGAGCTAATCAGTTGCCAGGTGTCTCTGTCTCGTTTGTTGACAAGCAAATGATGGCCATAAACGAGCGCATTCACGCATTATCCGAGCGTCTGGAGGATGTGTCCGAGCGTGTCCACCACATGACCCAGCGCATGGAAACATTGCCTGAATTATTTGCTGAACTTGATCTGAAAGTTGTCGAACTGAAATCTGAAGTACATAGCATTTCGGGCAAGCCTATGGCACCTGCCGCGCCAAAAAAGGCACCCAAACAACTGGTAAAAAATTCAGCTGGCCTGCCTTGGGGTGTTCAGCTTGCCGCCTACAAAACGCTCAACGGGGCGGAAACTGGCTGGTCTGAAATTCTGGCCAGCACAACGGTGTTGGAACTGAACGATGCAAAGGTACGCTATGTACCCACCAAGCCGAACAAAAAGGGCCATGTATTTACACTGATCGTCATCAATGAATATGCCTCTCGCAATGATGCCAAAACAGCCTGTAAATCGCTCAAGGACAAGGGCGTTGATTGCGTCGCCGTTAAAACCAAACAATAAGTCAGCCGCCTGGCATTCACCTGGCATTCACCTGGCAATCACCTGGCAATTCTCCGCTTGATCGCTTAGCATCAGTTTTTGTTCTGGATCTGATATTACTGGCGGAGCTGACCTCACATGACTTCAAACGTTACAAACGCGCACCGGATTGCTGTGATTGCCGGGGATGGTATTGGCAAGGAAGTGGTGCCGGAAGGCATCCGGGTGCTGGAAGCCGCCGCCGCCAAATTTGACATCGGTCTGGAATGGACGGAATTCGACTGGTCTTGCGAAAAATATCTTAAAGGTGGCGAGATGATGCCGGAAGACGGCCTCAAGACCTTGGGCGAATTCGACCAGATATTCCTGGGCGCTGTGGGTTTTCCCGGCGTGGCGGATCATATCTCCCTGTGGGGCCTGCTCATTCCGATCCGACGGGCTTTCTCTCAATATGCGAACGTCCGTCCGGTGAAATTGTTTGAAGGCATCAATTGCCCGTTGAAGGGCTATGGCCCTGGCGACATCGACATGATCATCGTGCGCGAAAATGTTGAAGGTGAATATTCGGAAATCGGCGGCAGGCTCTATGCCGGGACCGAACAAGAACTCGTCGTCCAGGACAGCATGTTCACCAAACAAGGCGTCGATCGCATCATGCGCTATGCCTTTAGCCTGGCCGAACAGCGTCCCGCCAAACATCTGACCTCGGCCACCAAGTCCAACGGCATTATCCACACCATGCCCTATTGGGATGAACGCTTCGAAGCCATCGAAGCAGAATATCCCGGCATCAGCACTGACAAGTTTCATATCGATATCCTCTGTGCTCACTTTGTCGGCAAGCCGGACTATTTTGATGTCGTCGTCGGCTCCAATCTGTTTGGCGATATTCTTTCCGACCTGGGACCCGCCGTGGTTGGCGGCATTGGCATCGCCCCCAGTGGCAACATCAATCCGGCGGGCGATATGCCGTCCATGTTTGAACCGGTGCATGGCTCCGCCCCCGACATTGCGGGCCAGGGCATTGCCAACCCCATCGCCCAAATCTGGTCCGGGGCCATGATGCTGGAACATCTGGGCCATGTGGAAGCAGCCCAGGCCATTGAAGATGCCTTCAAGCGCGTGATCGCCGAAGGCAAGGTGTTGACCCCGGATCTGGGTGGCACCGGTACAACTGAAGAACTGGGAAAGGCCATCGCTGATGCCATCTGAAAAACAAAAAGAAGCCGCTGCCTTTATCGGTGAACACCGGGTAGCACAACAAGCCTTCAACAGCTTGCCCGATGGTACAAACCCGGAAAGTTTTGACGACGCCTACGATATCCAGTGGGCCGTGCATGACTGGTTCAGCCAACAGGGCGAGGAATATGGCGGCTGGAAGGTGGGCGTAACCTCAACCACAATGCAAGCCTATATGAAGATGACCACACCCAGCATGGGGCGGGTCCGGCGCAATCTGGTGGCCCGCAACCACGGCGACCTGGATCGCAGCCAATATTGTTCGCCGGGGATTGAACTGGAAATTGTGGTGCGCCTTGGCAAAGACATTGAGCCCCGTGCAGAACCCTGGACCCGTCAGGATCTGGAAGGCCATATCGCCGCCCTGATGCCTGGTTTCGAAGTTGTGGATGATCGCTATATGGGCATTCTGGACATGCCTGCCATCACCCTGGTGGCCGATGATTTTTGTAATGCCGGTTGCGTGCTGGGTGATGAAGTTAACGACTGGCAAAACCTGGACCTGGAAGCCATCGAAGGCACCATGGTCGTGAACGGCACTGAGACCAGCGTCGGCCACGGCCGCGATGTGCTCGGCCATCCTCTTGAAGCCCTGGCCTTCGTCGCCAACACCATGGGCGGTTATGGCAAGACGTTAAAGGCTGGCGAATTCATCATGTTGGGATCATTGGTCAAAACCGCCTGGCTGGACAAGGGCGAAAGCGCCACCGGAGAGATCAAGGGTTTGGGGCGCGTGTCTCTGGCGTTTGGTTAAGTTGTAGGCAATCAGGATTTCGCTCTCCCGTCACCCCGCATCAAGTGCGGGGTGACGGAGCGTTTGTCGGAATAGCGTCCCTTACAAACCCTCTACCGCCTCACAAAAGCGCTCAATCTCTGCGTCGGTGTTGTAATAATGCACACTGGCGCGCAACAGGGTGTCCAGGCCCCGGTCTTCGAAATCGAGGCGGGTGGAAAAAGGTGAGGAGCTGGAGATATTGATGCCCTGGTCACGCAAATGCTCTACGCTGTCGTCGGCGTCCAGACCTGTTTTTTGAAAGGTTACGATGCCGCATTTTTCAACACCGATGTCGTGCACGGATACACCGGGCAGGGATGACAGCTTGTCGCGTAAACCTGCGGCCAGGGTCTGGATGCGGGCGTAGCTTTTGTCCAGGCCCCAAGCTTGGGCATATTCGGCGGCGGCACAGAGACCGGCGCGACCAGCCACATATCCTTCCCAGTTCTCGAACCGTTTGGCATCGGGCTGTAACTCGTATGTGTCGGGGCCGGTCCAACTGGCAGCATGCAGATCAAGGAACGGCGGTTCCAGTTTATCCAGCATGCCATCCCGCACCCATAAAAATCCTGTGCCGCGCGGGGCGCGCAAATATTTGCGCCCCGTGGCCGAGAGCATATCGCAGCCAATGTCTGCCACATCAATGGGCATCTGGCCGACGGACTGGCAGGCATCCAGCAAAAAGGGAATGCGGGCAGCGTTGGCAACTTGACCGACGCCAGCCGCCGGATTGACCAGGCCACCATTGGTCGGCACATGGGTGATGGCGATCAGTTTGACGCGATCATCGATCATGTTGGCGAGGGCGTTGACGTCAACCTGGCCGCTATCGTCAGAGGGCACGACGTCAATCACGGCCCCGGTTTTGCGGGCAACCTGCAAAAAGGCAATATAGTTGGAGGCATATTCTGTACGGCAGGTCAGGATGCGGTCGCCGGTCTGAAAGGACATGCCATAAAAGGCCATGTCCCAGGCGCGCGTGGCATTTTCCACAATGGCCACTTCCGATGGATGACCGTTAATCAGATTTGCCACAACATCATAGACCCGGGCCAGCGGTCGGGCCGCCCGGGCAGCGGCTTCGTAACCGCCGATTTCAGATTCCAGTTGCAGATGCCGGTTGACGGCTTGGCTGACAACCTCGGGCATCAAGGCCGCACCGGCGTTGTTGAAATGCAAAACGTTTTCCGCACCAGGTGTTTCCCGCCGGGCCCGGACGATATTGAATTCAGGCAAACGCGTTTCTTCGTACAAACTGTTTGGCCCGTCACCAAACTCGTGACTGCTCATGTTATCAGGTTCCTGGTGCCCGGCCAGGCCACTCCCCCTCCCAACCATCCACAGGATAATCGCACTGGGTGGTTGGGAGGGGGAGTGGGCTGGCTTGGTGAATCAAATATAAGGTTCATATTTCCTGTTCCAGAACGGCAAACAATTTATCTACATCAGCATCCGTATTAAACACATGCGGCGTAATGCGCATGGCCGGGCCGCGGACACTGACAAAGACATTGTTGTCGGCCATCTTGGCGGCAAGGCCGTCGGGCACACCTTTTGGGAAACGTAGACCCAGAAAATGCCCGGCCCGCAAGTCAGGATCGATCGAGCCGAGACCAAGGGCTTTGGCGTGCTCGGCGATGGTGTTGGTACGGGACCGCAACGTGGCCTGAATTTTTTCCACACCCCAATCCATAATCATGTCGAGGGCGGCTTTGGCGACAGGCATCAGGGCAAAGTTTGCGCGCTCTCCCATGTCATAACGCCGCGCGCCGGCCTGGTAATCTTCGCGATAATCAACAAGCCCGGAAAAGTCTTCTGACCCGCCGCGCTGGATCCAGCCCTCTTCCAGGGGGCGACCATCGTGCCATTTGGGCGCCACATAACAAAATCCCATGGTGTAGGGACCCATCAGCCATTTGTATGTCGCAGCCACCATGAAATCTGGCTGGATGGCCTGCACATCAAAGGGCAAAACGCCCAATGACTGTGTGGCGTCGATGACCAGGGCAGCGCCAACTTCGCGGCAGCGTTTGCCGACGGCCACGAGGTCGATCAGACCGCCGTCCGTCCAGTGACAATGGGGCAGGGCGACGATGCCGGTTTTATCGTTGATGGCGTCCAGAATCAAAGGGGTCCATTGATCATCTATGGGGCGCGCAATGGTGATGATTTCTGCGCTGGCCGCCTTCGCCTGTTCGAACCAGGGATAGACATTGGAAGGGAACTGTTCATCCAACAAAACAATGTTCTGACCACTGGCCAGAGGGATGTTGGCACTGGCGATGGCCGTGCCATAACTGGCGGCAGGCACAATGGCAATGTCATCGGCACTGGCATTGATCATACTGGCGAAGACGGCGCGTGTAGCTTCGGATTCAGTGAAAAAATCAGCCGGGAACATTTTCCAGGGATTGTATTTGCGCCTCAGCCCCATGTCGCCCGCGGCCAGTGCCACGTGGCTCAGTGGCGACATATAAGCGCAATTGAAATAGGCAACATCTTCCGGGATATCAAACAAATGGCGTTGTGACGGGATCATCATTCAGTTCCTTTACCCTAACCTGAAAACAAGACGCCATGACCCACCTTTCCTGTCAACTGGCTGTTACACAATGTAACAAGATTGAAATAGTTGAAATGGGTTCAATTCTGGCGTTGACATAAAACTATACATCTCTATGGTCCGCGGCGGGCTACAACCCCCCAACGGGTTGCTGCTCTTCTGGAAGGAAGGGAAACAACATGAAACCAGAAATACGTCCTGCAAATCCTCGTTTTTCATCGGGGCCTTGCGCCAAACGACCGGGCTGGACTCCGGCTGCTCTCGAAAATGCACATCACGGACGCTCGCACCGCGCGGGTGAATGCAAGGCGAAGATCAACGACGCCTGTGACCGTATGCGCAGCATTCTCAAATTACCTGACGATTATTTTATTGGCATTGTGCCAGGCTCCGACACCGGTGCGGTTGAAATGGCCATGTGGTCATTGCTCGGCCAGCGTGGCGTTGATGTCCTGGCATGGGAGAACTTCGGTTCCCAATGGACCATCGATGTCGTCAAACAGCTGAAGATCGATCATCGCTTGATCGAAGCCGACTATGGCCAGATTTCTGATCTGGCCTCCGTCGACTTTAACAACGACGTGATCTTCACCTGGAACGGCACCACATCGGGTGTGCGCGTGCCAAACGCAGACTGGATTCCGGCGGATCGTGCTGGCCTGACCATCTGTGATGCCACCAGCGGTATCTTCGCCATGGACCTCGACTGGCCGAAACTGGATGTCACGACTTTTTCCTGGCAAAAAGTTCTGGGTGGTGAAGCCGCCCACGGCGTGATTATCCTCAGCCCCCGTGCCGTTGAACGCCTGAACACATATGTGCCTGCCTGGCCGATCCCCAAGGTCTTCCGCCTGACATCCGGTGGTAAATTCAATGAAGCCATCTTCAAGGGGGCCACCATCAACACGGTCTCCATGCTGGTTATTGAAGACGCCCTGGATGCCCTGAAATGGGCAGCCGGTCATGGCCTTGAGGGCCTGATCGCGCGCAGCCAAGCCAACCTGGCCGCCATTTCTGACTGGGTAGCAAAAACACCGTGGATCGAATTCATGGTGGCAGATGAAGCCTTACGCTCCTCGACTTCCATCTGTCTGAACGTCGTTGATCCCTGGTTTGCCGGGCATGATGCGGCGGAACAGAAGGCCTTGATCAAGGAAATGGCTGGCTTGCTGGAAAAAGAAGGTGCTGCCTTCGATATCGCCGGTTACGCCTCGGCTCCTCCCGGATTTCGTATTTGGGGCGGTGCCACGGTTGAAGCTGCCGACACCGCTGCCCTGATGCCCTGGCTCGACTGGGCCTTTGCAGAAGTCAAGGCGTCGCATCAAGCTACCTAGTTAAATTCTGCCTGCTTTTCAAGATTTGATTAGCCGGGCCGCCCGCTCCCCCTCCCGACCACCCAATGCGATTATACTCGTG
>JABIFY010000112.1 GCA_018650465.1 Alphaproteobacteria bacterium | reverse complement strand
ATCTGGCTGAACAAGGCCTGGTAGAGGCTGTGGCCTATCACCAGAATCCATGTTTTGCGGCTGGTGTTCAGTTCGCCCGGGCGGAAGGTATTGTCCCGGCCCCTGAATCCACTCATGCCGCCAAGGCTGCCATTGACGAGGCCCTGAAGTGCAAGGAAGAAGGTGTCAGTCGCACGATCCTGTTTAATCTTTCAGGTCATGGACATTTTGATATGCAGGCTTACACCGACTACCATGCCGGTCTGCTGAAGGACGAAGACTATGACGAGGCCGCCCTGAAGGCGTCTCTCGATCAGCTGCCTCCGGTTGCTGCTGAATAGTTCTTTAAACATCGTTTCAAGAGAAAGGGTCGCCTGCGGGCGGCCCTTTTTTGTGCCGACAAGATAAAGCTGGCATTGTTTTTTGTTCGCTAAACAAACTGATCACGAAATTGTTGCCGCAACCTCGTTTGACAAGCTGACTCCAGCCCATAAGGTTTACCTTGAAGTCAGGCGCAGCAGGCACCTGGCCGGTTTGATCAGGGGGACGTCATGACTACAACTGTTACCGTAATGTATCCGAACACGCCCGGTTCCAAATTTGATATGGACTATTACCTCGCCAACCACATTCCGCTGGTTGACAAATTGTGGGGCGACAAACTGATCAGTGTGCGCGCGATCAAGGGCCTGGCAACGCCAGATCCGGCAACCCCCGCACCCTTTCAGGTTATCGCAATTCTAGAGATGGACAGCCCGGATGTGCTTGGGCAACTGATTGCTGATCATGGTCAGGAAGTCATGGGTGACATTCCTAAATTCACGGATGTTCAGCCGGTGGTGCAGATTAGCGAAAATCTGGGTTAACCGGCGACGGCGTCAATCCAGCACAAATTCTTCATCCCTGTAGCCTTGCGCATACAGGGCACCCGTCAGATCGGCATGGTCGAGACGGGCGTTGGACGAAGCAGCCACCAGGGGTTTGGCATGAAAGGCGATGCCAAGGCCGGCTTCCTGTAACATGGGAATGTCGTTTGCCCCGTCGCCGACGGCCAGGGTTTCTTGCCCTTGCAGGCCCAGGGCGTCAACGCATTTGTCCAGGGCTTTGCGCTTGGCCAGGTTATCCAGGATCGGTGGAATGACTTTGCCTGTCAGGCGTCCGGCGATGACTTCCAGGCGATTGGCCTGGTGATCGTGAAAACCGGTTTCGATGCTGACCAGATTGGTGAAATAAGTGAAGCCGCCGGAGACCAGCTTGGACCAGGCGCCGTTTTTACGCATGGTCTGCACCAGGGTGCGGGCCCCGGGTGTTACCGTAATACGCTCTTTGTAGACTTTTTGCAGGACTTCCACGTCAATGTCTTTCAACATGGCCGCGCGGCGGACCAGGCTGGCACTGAAATCCAGCTCACCGCGCATGGCGGCTTCGGTGATCTCCGAAACCTGGTCGCGCAAACCGGCATAGGCCGCAACCTCGTCGATACATTCCTGTTCGATAATGGTTGAATCCATATCGCTTAACAGCAGCTTTTTGCGTCGGTATTCCTGGTGCTGAGAGATAATATCGACCGGCATATCACGCAGATACTGACGCACCGACGCTTCGCCTACGGAAGGGCTGAAGCCGTCAAAGAAGATGTCGCAGGCAAGGTGTTCAGACAGCCAGTCGGGGGCAGAACATTCTGCCCCGGCTTCTTCCAGGGCACCAATGGCCATGGCCACCAGATCATCGCTCAGGGGCGCCCAACTGCGGCTGCCAATCAAGGTCAGAACATTTTCCATTAGATGAGCCGCTCGACAAATGAGTATATATCGCCCAATTTGAGGATATTATCGGCAGTCGATTTACGTTGAGAGAAATTAGTGCACAAAGGCGTCATATTATTAGCTGGTCCTACGGCCAGCGGAAAATCGGCTGTGGCCATTGCGTTGGCGCAGCAGCTTGAGGGTGTCGGCGGCGGCGTGATCATAAATGCCGACAGCATGCAGGTCTATGAAGAGCTGGAAATAATTACGGCTCAGCCGAGTCCAGCTGAAAAAAAACAGGTGCCACACAAATTATATGGTGTGCTGAGCGGCGCGGAACGCTGTTCCGTGGCTCGCTGGCGCGATATGGCGGTGGCTGAAATCGAAGCTGCTCACAAGTTGGGTCAGTGGCCAATCCTTGTCGGCGGCACGGGCCTCTATTTCAAGGTTTTGCAGGAAGGCATTGCCGAAGTGCCGCAAATTCCACAAAGCGTTACGGACGACATGGCGGCCCATTTCGCGGCCATTGGCGCCGACGCTTTTTATGCCGAGCTGGCGGGGCGCGATCCAGAGGGGGCCGCCAAAGTCGGGGCCACTGATACCCAGCGTGTATTGCGACTTGCAGCCGTTTTGGCGTCAACCGGCAAAACCCTGGGCACCTGGCAGGCTGAGGCGAGCCGGGAAGGCGGTCTTGATCTGCCCATGATCCGCCTGGCCCTGTTGCCGCCCCGTGATCAGGTTTATGCCCGTTGCGACGCCCGTCTTGAAGAAATGTTCGCAGGGGGCGCGCAAGCAGAAGTCAGGGCCTTGCTCGCCCTTGATCTTGATCCAACCTTGCCCATTATGAAGGCTGTTGGGGTGCCCGAAATCAGCCAGTTTCAGGCGGGCCTGATGGAGCGGGAAACAGCCCTTGCAGCAGCCCAACAATCAACCCGCCGCTATGCCAAACGTCAGATGACCTGGATACGCAACCAGATGAAAGACTGGAATATTGTGACTGAGCAAGATTCGGAAAGAAAATTAGCCGAAATCTTTGCATTTGTTCGCCATAGCGTATTGACCGAAAAGGTCTGAAGGACTAGGTTAGCGCCGTTTTCCGCCGTCTGGCACCTGTTGGGCGGCGGCTTCTCGTTTTTACGGCACTGGATGTGGTTGTGTGGTAGGGGTTTCGGGCCCTTGGCGACTGCAGAAGGTGCTTTTATTACTTAAATCAAGGATCGGAACAATGGCTAGCGCAGAGCTCACAGGAGCGGAAATCGTCTTGAAATCCCTGGTGGATCAAGGCGTGAAGGTGGTATTTGGATACCCCGGCGGCTCTGTGCTCCCGATTTACGATGCTTTTTTTGAACAAAACAAGATCAAGCACGTTCTGGTTCGTCACGAACAAGGTGCCGTTCACGCCGCCGAAGGTTATGCCCGTTCCACTGGCAAGCCGGGTGTTGTTCTGGTGACTTCTGGTCCTGGTGCCACCAATGCTGTTACCGGTCTGACGGATGCCTTGATGGATTCGATTCCTGTCATTTGTTTGACCGGGCAGGTCCCGTCGCACCTGATTGGCACAGATGCTTTTCAGGAAGCCGACACCGTTGGCATTACCCGGCCTTGCACCAAGCATAATTACCTGGTCAAGGACACGGCAGACCTCGCGCGCATCATGCACGATGCCTTTTATGTGGCGACCAATGGCCGACCTGGTCCCGTTGTTGTTGATCTGCCCAAGGACATCATGATCAACACAGGACCTTATGTCGGGCCGAAACGGGCGCAGCATTCTTCCTACAAGCCGCAGGTCAAAGGCAACCTCGCTGCTATCAAGGAAGCTGTTGAGTTGATTGCCGGTGCCAAAAAGCCGCTCTTTTATACAGGAGGTGGCGTAATCAATTCAGGACCAGGGGCATCAACCCTGTTGCGCGAATTTGTTCGCCAGACCAGCGCACCAATCACGTCGACCCTGATGGGGCTGGGTGCTTTTCCTTCGACGGACGAAAGTTTCCTCGGCATGGTTGGCATGCACGGCAATTACGAAGCCAACCTGGCCATGGCAGAATGTGATGTCATGATCTGTGTCGGTGCCCGTTTTGATGACCGCGTTACCGGTCGTCTGGATGCCTTTGCCAAAAAGTCGAAGAAAATCCATATCGACATTGATCCGTCTTCGATCAACAAAAATGTACCTGTTGATATCCCCATTGTTGGTGACGTTGGCCACGTTCTGGAAGACATGATCAAGGTCTGGAAGTCGACTGCCCGCAAGCTCGACAAAAAAGCCAACGACAGCTGGTGGGCAAGTATCGCCAAATGGCGTGAAAAAGACTGCCTGAAATATTTTCAGGGCAAGGACATTGCCAAACCGCAATATGTCCTGGAAACCCTGCAAAAGGCCGTTGATGGCAAGGACGCCTATGTCACCACCGATGTGGGGCAGCACCAGATGTGGGCCGCCCAGTATTTGAAATTCCAGGATCCCAATCGCTGGATGACCTCTGGTGGTCTCGGCACCATGGGCTATGGCTTGCCGGCGGCGATCGGCGTGCAGATGGCGCATCCCAAGTCACCGGTTGTCTGCGTCACCGGCGAAGCATCGTTCATGATGAACATCCAGGAATTGTCGACGGCGGTACAGTATCGATTGCCGGTCAAGATCCTGCTGTTGAACAACCGCTATATGGGCATGGTGCGCCAGTGGCAGGAATTGCTGCACGGCAATCGCTATTCCGAAAGCTATATGGAGTCGCTGCCAGACTTCGCCAAGGTGGCTGATGCCTTTGGTCTGGACAGTTTGTTTGCAGATCATCCGGATCAGGTGGAAAACCTGATTGCCGATATGATGGCGTGCGAAGGGCCGGTTATTGCAGAAGTAATGATCGACCAAAAAGAAAACTGCTTCCCGATGATCCCGTCGGGTGCAGCCCACTACGAAATGATCCTTGGTCCGAATGATGACCAGCCGACGGTGTCCGCAAAAGGTGCGGCTCTCGTTTAGCTGGCTGTTGAATTCATTTCCGGGCACAGGAGTATCAAGGCATGGACAAGATGACTGAAAGACACACTATTGGCGTTCTCGTCGACAACGAAGCCGGCGTTCTGGCCCGCGTAGTTGGCCTGTTTTCCGGCCGTGGCTATAACATCGACAGTTTGACGGTGGCGGTCGTTGATCAAAATGATGACCAGTCGCGCATCACTATTGTCACGACCGGCACGCCTCAGGTGATCGAACAGATCAAGGCGCAACTGGGCCGCCTGGTACCAGTGCATGGTGTGACAGACCTGACCGTTGAAGGCCCCCACGTGGAACGTGAAATGGCTCTTGTCAAAGTGGCAGGCAGCGGTGAAACAAGGGTTGAGTCTCTGCGGATAGCTGATATCTTCCGCGCCCGTGTAGTCGACAGCACGATTACCTCATTTGTTTTCGAAATTACCGGTTCAACCGACAAGATCAATTCCTTTGTGGGTCTGATGCGGCCGCTGGGTCTGGTCGATGTTTCACGCACCGGGGTCGTGGCGATCTCTCGCGGCGACAAACCCATGTAAAGAATTATGTCTTCGCCCGTTCAGGGCGAAGACCGAATATTAACAAGCCAAAGCCGGGACTAAATGAGTGCCGGTACGATTAACAGAGAAGGATATGAAGATGCGCGTTTATTACGACCGTGATGCGGACGTGAACTTGATCAAGGGCAAAAAAGTCGTTGTTGTCGGTTACGGTAGCCAGGGCCACGCCCATGCCATGAACATGCGGGATTCCGGTGTCACCGATGTTGCCATCGCCCTGCGCGAAGGTTCAGCTACGGCTGCCAAAGCCGAAGCCGCTGGTTTCAAAGTCATGAATGTGGCTGATGCTTCTGCATGGGCCGACGTCATGATGATGGCGACGCCTGACGAATTGCAGGCTGAAATTTATTACGCCTCCATGCACGAGCAAATGAAGCCGGGTGCAGCACTTGCTTTTGCCCACGGTCTGAATGTGCATTTTAACCTGATCGAGCCCCGTTCCGATATCGACATCTTCATGATCGCACCAAAAGGCCCTGGCCACACCGTGCGTTCTGAATATGTTCGTGGTGGTGGTGTGCCTTGTTTGGTTGCCGTTGACCAGAACGCTTCCGGCAATGCCCTGGAAGTTGCCCTGTCTTATTCATCTGCCATTGGTGGTGGCCGCGCTGGTACCATCGAAACAACCTTCAAGGAAGAGTGCGAAACAGATCTCTTTGGCGAACAGGTAGTGCTGTGTGGTGGTCTGACCAGCCTGATCCAGGCCGGTTACGAAACCCTGGTCGAAGCTGGTTATGCCGAGGAAATGGCATACTTCGAAACGCTGCACGAAGTGAAGCTGATCGTTGACCTGATCTACGAAGGTGGCATGGCCAACATGCGTTATTCGATCTCAAACACCGCTGAATATGGTGATTACATGATCGGTGACCGTATCATCACGGCAGATACCAAAAAAGAAATGAAAAAGGTTCTGGCCGAAATTCAGGAAGGCACTTTTGCCCGTGAATGGATGCTGGAAAACAAAGTTGGCCAAGCCAGCTTCAAGGCCCGCCGTCGTCGTGCTGCCGAACATCCCATCGAGGAAGTCGGCACCCGCCTGCGCGCCATGATGCCATGGATTGCCGAAAACAAACTGGTCGACAAAGAAAAGACATAAGTCTTTTTCGACCCGGTTTTTTGAAAAGGGGCGTCGGCCATTTGGTCGGCGCCTTTTTTTATGTCCATAATGGGTTGGATGGCAATTCGACGAAAACGAGGGCAAAACTTGCGCACATCATTTGACTACATGAACCCCGCCATCCCACCGGGCCTGAAGCATGTCGACGTGCCGCTGGTTCGGGCGACGCCGGAGAATTTTAAAGACTACGGGACCATCGTCACCGAGCCACGGTCTCACCCGGTTGAGATCGTCACCTGGCCTGCCCAGGGTTGGCGGGCCATTGATGAAGGTACTGGCAATGAAGGCGGCTATATGGATGGCACGTTCCGGTTCTGGTGGCAGGGCGATATTCTATATGGTGAAAATGAGGCGGTGAATGACCGCTATATACTGGGTTGGTCAACCGATCCGGTTCGGGCTTCAAGCCAGAACAGCAATCCCGACAGATCGCAGCTGTTGATCTGGCACGCCAATTATCACCCCGATGGTGGCCAGCTGTTTTATCCCAACGACGGTACACCCTTTGTTGCGGCCCTGGCCAATACGGGCGATGACATGAAACCGGAAGACTGGCTGGCATTTTATTGTGACGGATCGTTCGGCATCTGCCTTCATCCAGGCATCTGGCATGAAGCTATTGCGCCGCTAAGCGATGAAGCGCGTTTCTATGACAAACAAGGGGCCGTGCATGCCCGTGTCAGTGCTGATTTCCCACGGGAATTTGGCTGCCTTCTGTCGGTGCCATTGACCGTGCCGGAAAACTCCTGAAACCCGGAAACGCCCTAGGCTTCGTCAGCCATTGGCGATAAGTTATGGCCAAACCCCGCCCTTCAACGGCGGAATAATTTTCAGCAGGAGACGATCTGATGGCCGACAATTTCCCCCCTTTTGATTACGAGGCCGCGCGGGCTGAATTTTCTTTTGACGTTGCGGACGATTTCAATTTTGCCTTCGACGTGGTTGGCAAGCGAGGTCGGGAAAATGACAAAACCGCCCTGATTGCCATTGATCGCAGCGGCGAAAATGTTGTGCATCACAGCTATGCTGATCTAGATCGTGCATCCAACCGCTTTGCCAATGCCCTGATTGAACTGGGTATCCAAAAAGGCGATTCGGCTCTTGTTGTTATTCCAAGAATTGCTGAATGGTATCATGTGCTTTTGGGCTGCACCAAAATTGGGGCGGTCTCTATGCCGGGCACAAATTTGCTGACGGGCAAGGACATTGAATACCGGATCAATAAAGCCGGGGCCAAAATTGCCGTCGTCACAGAAACCCATGCCACCGCTGTCGATAAAATCAAAGACAACTGTCCGACCCTGGAACATTTGATTGTCATTGGCAGTGAGCGACCTGGCTGGTCGAGCTTCGAGGTCATGTGTGCCGCTGCATCGGATGAAGTTGACAGGGCCGCATTGCCGCAAACAAAATCCGATGAATTGATGCTGATCTATTTTACGTCCGGCACCACGGCTATGCCCAAGATGGTTGGCCGCGATCATGCCTATTCTCTGGCGCACAGCATTACGGGCGATTATTGGGCCAACCTGAAAGCCGACGATATCCACTGGGCCCTGACGGACACGGGGTGGGCCAAGGCGGCCTGGGGTTTGTTATGTCCGCCCTTGTTGGCAGGCTCAGCAGTTTTATTGTACGACGGCGAAGGATTTGATGTTGATGCCCACCTGAAGATCATTCAGGAACAAAAGGTCACAACGTTTTGTGCGCCGCCAACAATCTATCGCGTGCTGGCCCAGACGGATGTTTCCGGTTACGACCTGAGCTCGCTTCGCCATTGCATTGGCGCGGGTGAGCCACTGAACCCGGAAGCCATGCGCTCATGGAAAGAAGCCACGGGCTGCGATATCCATGATGGGTATGGCCAGACGGAAACCATAAATATCGTGGCCAATATTCCCGGCATGGAAATTCGACCAGGCTCCATGGGCAAACCTGTTCCCGGCATTGATCTTGATGTTATTGATGATGATGGCAATGTGGTCGCTGATGATGAAGTTGGTCATATCGCCGTAAAAATTACCGACCCCTGGCCGCCAGGACTTTTCCACGGCTATTACAAGGACGACGCGGCGACGGCCAAATCCTTCCGCAATGGCTGGTATTACACCGGCGACACAGCCACCCGCGATGCGGACGGCTACATCTGGTTTGTCGGTCGCTCGGACGATGTCATCACTTCTTCTGGCTATCGCATCAGTCCCTTCGAGGTGGAGAGTGCCTTGATGGAACATGAAGCGGTTGTTGAATCAGCTGTCGTGGCCAAAAAAGATGACATGCGTGGTGAAATTGTTTTGGCTTATATTATCCTGGGCCAGGGGTATGAGGCATCTGACGACCTGGCAAAAGAAATCCAGAACTTCATCAAAAAATTGACGGCGCCTTATAAGTATCCGCGCCAGATCGTTTTTCGCGAAGCCCTGCCCAAAACAATTTCCGGCAAGATCCGCCGGGTTGAACTACGCGAAGAAGCAGAAAACCTGTGAGCCAGAAATGAAAAACCTGTCATGACGGAAAACACATCCCCACAAGACGTACTTGATTTCTGGTTCGATGCACCAGGCGGTCCGGAATACGGCCAAAAGCGCGATATCTGGTTCAAGAAGGATGATGGTTTTGACGATCTGATCCGGTCGAAGTTTTTGTCTGCAACCGACACTGCACTGGCGGGTGGCTTTGCTGACTGGGAGGACGACCTTCACAACAGCCTGGCCCTGATCTTGTTGCTGGACCAGTTTCCGCGAAATCTGTTCCGGGGATCAGATCGCTCATTTGCCGGTGATGACAGGTCTCGCCCGGTTGCGAACAAGGCCATCAAGGCGGGTGCCGGAGATCAGTTTTTCATGCACCAGCAACTGTTCACCTATCTGCCCTTTGTGCACAGCGAAGATCTTGCTGACCAGGCACGTGGCGTGGAACTCATGCAGTCCTTGCCGGAAAATGATGGTAAAAAGGAAAGCGTCGATTCCGCCATAAGGCATCAGGAAATTGTTGAACGTTTTGGTCACTTTCCCCATCGCAATGACGTGGTGGGGCGGATCAGCACAGCGGAAGAAGTGGAATTTCTAAAAGGCCCGAATTCGTCTTTTTGATGATAATCGCAATTTTCTGGGCCAAAACACGGATTTCTAACCCAAAACAAGTTGCGGTGGCGGGGTAAAAGGGCGTAAAACGGCAAGAGACAAGCAATTTTGCGACGTTTGCGGCTGGTTTTGGAAGCTATTGTTATTGGCTTTCATGACTTGTTAACCTTAAACCGCGACGATTACTGCCAACTTGCTGATTTAAGGTGTTTTTTGGTTGCTGCATAAGCGAATGAACGTGAATGCAGATGCCGGACGAATGGAAAGAGGGTCTGTCAAACTATGCAGACGTGGACTGAACAACAAATGACCGGACGTGGTGCTTTAGGCACGACGGATGGTTCTTTGCGTCTTCAGCTCCTGCCTTTGACCCCGGATAGCGGACTGCTTGCAGGCGCTCTCCTTCGACTTACCTGCCCCTGAGCGGAACCCGGCGCCTTGTCG
This sequence comes from Alphaproteobacteria bacterium, assembly GCA_018650465.1. Classification (GTDB taxonomy): domain Bacteria; phylum Pseudomonadota; class Alphaproteobacteria; order UBA2966; family UBA2966; genus JABILA01. The sequence goes on along the minus strand of JABIFY010000112.1, from coordinate 73,414 downwards.
TCGATGTTCAGGGGAATGCATCACCTGTATTTGCATGAAACCGAAAACCGGTTTCAGCCTCGGAAAGTTTGAAGGACCAGGAAAATGACGACCAACAACACAGAAACGAACACTCCAAAAGAAGTCTCCGCCAACGACCGCGTGGTGGTCTTTGATACCACCTTGCGTGATGGCGAACAGTCGCCCGGCGCCTCCATGAATCTGGAAGAAAAGTTGCGCATCGCCGAAGCCCTGGAAGGTATGGGCGTCGATATTATCGAAGCCGGTTTTGCGATCGCCTCGAACGGTGATTTTGAAGCGGTTAACGAGGTTTCCAAGATCATCGGCGAATCGATTGTTTGCAGCCTGGCCCGTTCAGGTCTGGCCGATATCGAACGCGCCGCCGAAGCCCTGGCCCCGGCCAAGCGCAAACGCATTCATACATTTATCTCTACCAGCGATTTGCACATGAAGTACAAATTGCAAATGTCACCGGAAGATGTTTTGCAGGCCGTAATCGACAGTGTGACCCACGCCCGCAAATATACCGATGATGTGGAATGGAGCGCCGAAGACGGCACCCGCACGGATCATGATTATTTGTGCCGCACAGTGGAAGCCGCCATCAAGGCAGGTGCCACGACAATCAATATCCCGGACACCGTTGGTTATGCCATGCCCAATGAGCATGCCGCCATGTTCCGCATGGTGATGGAACGCGTGCCAAACGCCCACAAGGCGGTCTTCTCGACGCACTGCCACAATGATCTGGGTTTGGCTGTGGCCAATTCACTGGCTGGCGTGGAAGCCGGTGCCCGTCAGATAGAATGCACGATCAATGGCCTGGGTGAGCGGGCAGGGAACGCAGCCCTGGAAGAGATCATCATGGCCATTCGCACGCGCAATGATCTGGCCCCGTACGATACCAACATTGACACCACCAACATCACCAAACTGTCACGTATGGTTTCCCAAGTGACCGGTTTTGCCGTTCAGAACAACAAGGCCATCGTGGGGGCCAATGCCTTTGCCCATGAGGCGGGTATCCACCAGGACGGCATGCTGAAGCACGCCGGGACCTATGAAATCATGACACCGGAATCTGTGGGCCTGAAAGAATCTTCATTGGTGATGGGCAAACATTCCGGTCGCCACGCCTTCCGCAAGAAGTTACAGGAAATGGGCTTCGAGTTGGGCGACAATGCCTTGCACGACGCCTTCCGTCGCTTCAAGGATTTGGCCGACAAGAAAAAGGATGTTTTCGACGAAGACATCGTCGCGTTGGTCGATGATCAAATCCGCGGGAACGATCACATCAAATTTGTGTCTTTGAATATCGTCTGCGGCTCAAACGTCGTGGCTTCGGCCGATCTGGTGCTGGATGTGGATGGCGAACAGGTTCAGAACAAGGCAACAGGCGATGGTCCGGTTGATGCCACGTTCAATGCCTTGAAAGCCCTGTTCCCGCATACAGCTGTGTTGCAGTTGTACCAGGTTCACGCGGTTACAGAAGGCACAGACGCCCAGGCCGATGTCACCGTGCGTTTGGCGGAAGACGGCAAAACAGTAAACGGCGCCGGTGCCGATACCGATACTTTGGTGGCTTCGGCCAAGGCATATATCAATGCCTTGAATAAATTAATGGTCAAGCGGGAAAAAACAGCGCCCCAAGCGTTGTCCGCCTGACTAAATGACTGAAACGGGGCGGGGGCTTGTGCCCCCGTTTCCTGGAATTTGAACTTAAGGATCAGGGGAACCAAACCCACATGTTTAACACGCTTCTCGGCTTTTTGTCGGCAGATATGGCCATCGACCTCGGAACCGCGAATACGCTTGTATACGTCAAGGGCCGGGGCATTGTTCTGAATGAACCGTCTGTTGTGGCCATTGTCAGCATTGGTGGAAAAAAGCAGGTTCTGGCTGTTGGCGACGAAGCCAAGATGATGCTGGGTCGTACACCTGGAAACATTGAAGCCATCCGGCCTTTGCGGGACGGTGTGATCGCTGATTTTTCCATTGCCGAGGAAATGATCAAGCACTTTATTCGCAAGGTGCACAATCGTCGGGCCTTTGCATCACCCCAGGTTATTATATGCGTGCCCTCAGGCTCCACTGCTGTGGAACGCCGGGCTATTCGCGAATCAGCAGAAAGTGCCGGCGCACGCCGGGTGTTCCTGATTGAAGAGCCCATGGCCGCGGCCATTGGTGCCGGCTTGCCGGTGACCGAACCAACCGGTTCCATGGTCGTTGATATTGGCGGCGGCACGACGGAAGTCGCTGTTCTGTCACTCGGTGGCATTGTTTATGCCCGTTCGGTCCGTGTTGGTGGCGACAAGATGGATGAAGCTATCATCAGTTACATCCGCCGCAATCATAATTTGCTGGTCGGTGAATCCAGTGCGGAGCGCATCAAAAAAGAAATCGGTACAGCCAAGCCACCAGAAGATGGCAACGGTAAGTCGATGGAAGTCAAAGGCCGCGACCTGATGAACGGCGTGCCCAAGGAATTGATGATCCACCAGCGCCAGATCGCTGAAAGTCTGGCAGAACCTGTCGGCGCCATTATCGAAGCCGTAAAAGTTGCCCTGGAACATACCGCCCCTGAACTGGCGGCAGATATTGTCGACAAGGGCATTGTCCTGACCGGTGGCGGTGGTCTCTTGGGTGAACTGGATCAGGTATTGCGTGAAGCAACCGGGCTTCCGGTCTCCATTGCTGATGAACCGCTCTCTTGTGTGGCCCTTGGCACCGGGCGGGCGTTGGAAGAAATGAAGACTTTGAAACATGTTCTGTCCACTCAGGAAAGCTGAGATCCGTTTTTTTGAATTGAGAGGTTGAGTACGTGAGACCACTTGGCGGCGTTGAAAGAGTTGCCTCACCTCTTCGGGGGATGGTCCAGAGGTTTGCCTTCGTTCTTTTGATCGGGGCGGCCTTGACGCTGTTGGTGCTCAGCAAAACAGGAAATCTCGGGATTGAACGCATGCGAAGTGCGATCTTTGAAGTGGCAACGCCGGTTCTCGAAGTTCTGTCGCAACCGGCTGTCGCCGTGAACCAGGCCGTGGACGAAATCCGCGAATTGATTTTCCTGCGCGATGAAAATATGCGTTTGCGCGAAGAAAATGAACGCCTGCGTCAATGGCATACCGTGGCGCAAAATCTTGAGCAAGAGAATGCCGTTTTCCGATCTCAGGTTTCAGTTCGAAACGAACCACAAAGCTATTTTGTATCTGCCCGTGTCATCGGCGATGCCGGCGGACCTTTTATTCGGACAGCCTTGATAAATGCAGGCCTGAAGGACGGACTGGTCAATGGTCTGGCGGCTGTGACATCCAGAGGCCTGGCGGGTCGGGTCATAGAAACTGGCAGACATGCCTCCAGAATATTGTTGCTAACCGACCTGAACTCTCGTGTGCCCGTTGTTATCGAAGGATCGCGTTATCGCGCTGTTCTGGAGGGTGATAACTCCGATACCATGCACCTGAATTTTCTGGCTGCCGCCGCCAAACTATCGCCCGGTGACAAGGTCGTCACCTCCGGCCACGGTGGCGTTTTTCCGCCAGGCCTGCCTGTCGGTGTGGTGTCATCTGCCAAGGGAGGTGCCCTGCGTGTGCAGCCCTTTGTTGATTATGACCGACTGGAGTTTGTCCGCATCATTCGTTATGCCTTTCCGCAGCCTGACGAGGTGCGCAAGGGAATTAAACCGTGACGGATGTTCCCCTGAGAATCTATCTCGGTCGTGGCCTCAGGGCGACAATACCTGGCATTACCTTGCTGCTTTGCATCTTTATTGCCTCGGTCCCCATGGGACTGCCTTATCTGTCTGACGTCACACCTTTCCTGTCCCTGATGGCAGTCTATTACTGGAGCATCTACCGGCCCGACCTGATTCCTGTCGTTGTTGTTTTTCTGGCCGGATTGTTACAGGACGTGCTGATCGGTGGCCCTGTCGGCTTGTTGGCCCTGGTTCTGGTTTTGGTGCACGGGGTGGGCGTGTCCCAACGGGGGGTCTTTTTGGGCAAAACCTTTCAGGTGGAATGGTGGGGCTTTGGCCTTGTGACGGTGGGTGCCATCCTGTTTGCCTGGGCAGTGGCCAGTATCTATTTTACGACCTTGATCGATAGTCGCGCCTTTGTTGTGCAGGCTTTGTTGACAGTCGCCATTTACCCGCTTGTCACCCGTTTGTTTTCCCTGGCTGCCAGAGGCTTGCGAGCCGTCTGATGCTGCAACTAGCCCGAAGCCGGTACAAATCCTTCACACGACGCGCTGCTATCGTTGGCGGCGTGCAGGCTGTGTTGATGACGGTGCTCGCCGGTCGGCTTTATTATCTCCAGGTTATCCGGGCGGATGACTACCGCACCATGGCGGACGACAACCGTATCAGCATGCGATTATTGCCGCCAAAGCGTGGGCGTATCCTGGACAGGCAAGCAACAGAGTTGGCCAACAACCAGCAAAACTTTCGTATCATGTTCGTGCCGGAACACGCCAAGGACGGTATCGCAGAAACACTGGATGCGCTGTCCAGCCTGGTTGAAATTGACGAATATGACCGCCGACGGATTGAGCGCGAAATTCGCCGCAACAGAAAATTTATGCCGGTAACAGTTCTGGAAAACCTGTCTTGGGAAGAGTTTAGCCGGGTCAATGTCCATTTGCCGGACTTGCCGGGTATTCAGCCAGATGTAGGCGAAAGCCGCAGCTATCCACTGGGCACCGCCTTCGCCCATTTAGTGGGATATGTCGGTGTTGTGGCAGAAAAAGAACTGACGGGTGAGCCACTTCTGGAATTACCTGGTTTCCGCATCGGTAAAAGTGGTGTCGAAAAAGCCCGCGAATCTGTCCTCAGGGGAACGGCCGGTAACAGCCAGATCGAAGTAAATGCCCTGGGGCGGGTCATCAAGCAACTGAACCGGGTTGATGGTGATCCCGGCGAAGATGTCGTGCTGACGATTGATGCCGAACTACAAATGATGGTCATGGATCGTCTGGGCAATGAAAGCGCTTCAGTTGTTGTGATGGATGTGCATACGGGTGATGTCATTTCCATGGTCTCTACACCTGGATTTGATCCCAACTCGTTTAATCTGGGTATTAATCACGCTGACTGGAAAGAGTTGCTGGATGACCCGCGCAAACCATTGATCAATAAACCCCTGCGGGGTCAGTACCCGCCTGGATCCACTTTCAAGATGATCGTCGCTCTGGCGGCACTGGAATCCGGCGCTGTTACAGAAGACTTTCAGACTTTTTGCAGTGGAAAATTGAAGTATGGAAATCATACGTTCCACTGCTGGAAAAAACATGGCCATGGTTTGCAGGATATGGTCAGTGCCATCGAGCATTCCTGTGATGTTTATTTTTATGAAATTGCGCGCAAAACCGGCATCAACCGTATTGCCGCCATGGCCGAGCGCTTTGGCCTGGGCGACATAACCGGTATCGGCGTCGGTGGTGAGCGTTCCGGCCTGGTGCCCACCAAAGAATGGAAGCTGGCAACTATTGGCGAACCCTGGCAGGGAGGCGAAACCCTGAATGTGGGCATCGGTCAGGGGCATGTACTGACAACGCCTTTGCAGTTGGCCATGATGACGGCGCAGTTGGCCAATGGCGGCAAGCGGGTTCGACCTCGTCTGATGTATTCGCTGGATGCCGAAAAAGAGACGGACGGCAAAACGGCTGATAAAGAGCCTGCGGTCCCGGAGCAAAATCAGTCCCTCGGACTGTCCGAGCATGCCTTGTCGATCGTGCTCGAAGGCATGCGGCGGGTTACAAATTCACCCACCGGTACCGCCTTCAGGGCACGTATCAAGGACCCGGCTATGGCCATGTCGGGCAAATCAGGGACTGCTCAGGTTCGGCGGATCAGTAAATACGAACGCGACACGCGGGTTTTGAAAAACAAGGAACGGGCATGGCGTGAACGTGATCATGCCTTGTTTGTTGCTTTTGCACCGGTTGAGACACCACGCTATGCCATATCCGTGGTTGTGGAACATGGGGGTGGTGGCTCGTCTGTTGCCGGTCCCATTGCACGGGATATTCTTGAAGCCACACAAAAGCGGGACCCGGCGCGCACGCCCCCGATGGGGGTCGCGGCCGTGCGAAACCAGGACAAGGGGAAGGGCTGACATGGTTGTGTGCTTATGTTGATCCATGATGGCCCCGGTCTGACGGACGTCCAGCTGACTCTGGGGCAGAAGATCTGGAATATAAACTGGATGCTGGTCTTGTTGATTTCAGCAACGGCGGCTGTGGGTTTCGCCATGCTCTATTCCGTCGCTGGTGGCAGCATGGATCCCTGGGTCAAGCGCCAGATGACACGCTTTGGCATGGGCCTGATATTAATGTTCCTTGTGGCCCTGGTCGATGTGCGTTTCTGGATGCGCTATGCCTATGGCATTTATGCCATTGCACTGGCTCTGTTAATCGCCGTTGAATTCATTGGCTCGGTCGGGATGGGTGCGCAGCGCTGGGTTGATCTCGGCTTTTTCCAGCTTCAGCCTTCCGAAGTCATGAAGATCGCCATGGTCCTTGCGCTGTCTCGATATTTCCATGGTTTGTCACTGGATGAAGTGGAACGTTTTCGCTGGCTCATGCCGCCCTTACTGATGATGTTGGCGCCCGTCGCCCTCGTGTTACGCCAACCAGACCTTGGCACGGCTTTGTTGATCGTCATGGGGTCCGGCGCGATATTTCTGATGGCTGGTGTACGCATGTGGTTGTTTGGTGTGGTCTTTGCAGCCGTTGGCGCGGCGGCACCCTTTGCCTGGTCTTACCTTCACACCTATCAAAAAGCCCGTATTCTTACTTTCCTCAATCCGGAACGTGATCCTTTGGGGGCGGGCTATCATATTCTGCAATCAAAGATCGCCCTGGGTTCAGGTGGCCTAGCGGGACGGGGCTATATGCAGGGCACACAAAGTTACCTGAATTTTCTGCCAGAAAAACAGACAGACTTTATCTTCACGTCACTGGCAGAAGAATTTGGCCTGACCGGGGCACTGGTTTTGCTCAGCCTCTATGTCGTGATTATCATCTACGGAATCGCCATAGCCCTGCGTTCCCGCAACCACTTTGGCCGCCTTGTGGCCATGGGCATCACGGTGACATTTTTCCTCTATGTCTTTATCAATATTGCCATGGTCACCGGCCTGGTGCCGGTCGTCGGCGTGCCCTTGCCGCTGATTTCCTATGGCGGCACAGCCATGATGACAATCCTGATCGGATTTGGTCTGTTGATCAGCGTCTACGTCCACCGCGATGTGCGCATTCCCCGCCGGCCTGGCGACAGTGTTTGAAGACTTGCCAGGTTTGAACACTTACCGGGTAATTCCGAACAAAATACCAACAATGTGATCGTTGGCGCCTTGTGGCCCACTTTGCTGCGTGACATGATTCCTCAAATAATTAACGTCCACTTTTTACAAGGAGCAGGAATGTCTGAACCTGTCGTTCTGGAAATTTTTTCCGATTACGTTTGACCGTGGTGTTATCTCTGTACCGGGCGTATAGAAAAACTAAAGCGGAATTTCGATATTGAGGTGCGTTGGGTTCATTTCCCCTTGCATCCGGAAACGCCCCTTGAAGGGCAATCCCTCGAGCAATTATTTGCGGGTCGTGGCATGGACCTTGATGCCATGTTTGCTCAAATGAAAGCCAGGATGGCTGAAGAAGGTCTGGACTATGGCCAGCGCACCCACACCTATAACAGCCGCTTTGCCCAGGAATTGGGGGCGTGGGCCGAAACCCTCGACGGCGGCGAAGTCATTCATGACGCCATGAACAGGGCTTATTTTGTCGATGGCAAAAATATCGCAGATGAAGATACCTTGTTGGAAATCGTCGAGGCTGCCGGTTTGCCTCGCGACGAAGCGGCGGTGGTTCTGCAAACCCGCAGCTTCAAGGACGCTATTGATAAAGACTGGGAAAAATCCAGGTCCTATGGGGTCACAGGTGTGCCAACCTTTGTCGCGGGTGGCTATGGTGTTGTCGGGGCCCAGCAATATGAAGCACTGGAGCAATTGATGACACAAGCAGGAGCTGTCTCAACGAGCCAAGACTGATCCGGTGAAGTGGAAAATTCCCTAAGGCGAAAGCTTGTCGATTTGATCTCCTAAAAGAGGCACTATACCTTCGAAATTTGCGCAATACGTGCGAATGAATTTTGGAGGAATGCCCGTGACGAACAGAATCCCCTTGCTTCTCATTCCCGGATTGGTCAGCACACGTCTGATGTGGGAAGCCCAGATACAGGGCCTTGCAGACATCGCCGATTGCTGGGTTACGCCCTTACCGGCCTACGATGACCTTGAAAAAATGGCAAGAGAAATCCTTGCAAATGCACCAGAGAAATTCGCCGTTGCAGGCCATTCTCTGGGCGGCTATCTGTGTTTCGAGTTGTTCAGGCTTGCCCCGCATCGAATTTTGCAAATGGGCCTGTTCAGCACAACCTGTGATCCGGAAACAGCGCAGGTTAGCCAACGTCGCGCTGTCATGAATGAAGACGCAGAAAAGCAGGGTTTTTTGGCCATGATCAGAGCCAGCACGCCAAGGTTTGTGGTCAAAAATGAACGTGGCCAAGAGGTTGAAAAGTTGATGGAGAAACAGGCTTTTGAAGTTGGTCAAACAGCTTTTTTCCAGCATCAAAAGGCCGCTACAAACCGCAGCAACTATCGAAATCTACTTCCCAATATAACCTGCCCAACCCTGGTGTTGGCTGGAAAACAGGATATCGTCACCAGGCCTTCGGTGCAGCGGTGCATGGCAAAATCGATACCCCAGGGGATATTCCACGCCATTGATGGCGCGGCCCACATGATGACCATGGAACAAGCGGATCAAACAATCGATCTGATGCGGAACTGGCTGGCGGCTGAGCCCCTGGCACTTGCCGCCTGAGGTTGACCGATAATGCCGGGATTAATTAACCGAAACCTTTTTGATCAGGGTCACACCGATGAGCATGCAAACCTCACCAAACTCGTCTGACAGGGGGGCGTGGATGGTCCACATCTGGCAACGCGCACCCCCGGAGTTGACATAGTAAGTATTCGTGCCGATGGGCTGGAGCTGTGCAACAGCGCGGGAGAAGATCGAGCCCAGTTCGTCCTGCAAACCACCGTGGCCATATTCCCTGAGATTGAAATCCTGTTTTTCAGCAATAAACTGTCCTGTCGCATCGCCTTCGTTCTGAATTTGGATGTGATCGCCGATCAGTTCGTACTGAAAGCCCTTGTCTTTCAATACCCGTATCAGAGTCAAATAAGGTTCGAGCTCGGGCAAATCAGTCAGTTTCATATTGGAGGTCATTGGGGTTTTATGAATGCCCCGTTGCAGATTCCAATAAGTCAGGAAGGCATTTTCCATGGCCAGCCATTCCGGTGGCCCCAATGTGCGAAAATCGGTCTCCAGGGAAAAGGGGTCAATTTCTGCTGGCAACATCGACATCTTTGCCGCAGTTGCACCGGTTTTCTCTGAAACTGCATCGTCCGTGTCGGTGATCAGGACGGCGCCTGCCAAACGGGTTTCTTCTGAGTCGCTGTCGATTACGGGCGCCAGGATTGCCCAAAGGTTTTTTCTGTCGCCATTGCCATTGATAAAACTGGTCGACGTGGCGACGGGTTGCTGACGGTCCGTGGCAGCACGGCAGATCGATATCAACTCGTCCTGGACTCCCATATGGCTTATTGCTGAAGCAGATTGTTTATGCTTTGGGACGACAGAGGCTTTGACAAGATCTCCCTTGTTTTGGGCCGTGATTGCGCTGCCCGCAAAAGCAAAGCGGAATTCCGTGTCGTCAATATCCAAAACAACAAATTGTCGAAGCAGACGGCCAGGAATGGAGTCGTATCTCGTTGTTTGCATCACGGGAATTTTTCCGTCGTGGCAATATTCCTTCCAGAAATCGACAAAGTCCTTTTCAATGGATACCCACCTTGAAGGTCGCGTTAGCCGGACATCATTGGCCAGGCTGTACAGCTCGTCCGGTATCGAGTTTTCCTCTGTTTCTATTTCCTTGTGATCAACCGCCAGGAATCCGGTTTCAGATAGCTGGCGATGCAGTTCCGCCAGGGCATCAGTCGCTGTGCCCCGGTCAACAAGAAAGCGGCGAAAGGCGTTGACTGTCAGATGGCGTGGTCCTGGATCACGGGGTTTTATCCCGACGAAGCTGCGGATGGTGACACTGTCTTCGATTGCGTGGTCAAATTCGGGTGCTGTGAAGGCATGCCAGTGAAGAACCAGCATGGCTTTGAAGAGCAAGACAGGCTCAAACCCTTCATTCGCAGCAAAATCAGATTTCAGCCAATGCAAATATTTGTCAAATCGCGACCAATCCACGGCCTCGTTAACGCGCTCCAGCCTGTCCCGAACACGGGAAAGGCCGCCTGCAGCATTTATCGGCATGTTATTATAATCTGGATTTTGAACCATTTCGCTCGCCAGGATACTTCAGCAACCATATATAGAACAAGCAAAAGAAAGAGTCCAAAGATTGGTTGTATTTCTTCGTTTAATACCGTCATCAAAATACAGATATATCAGGATAACATAGGCATCATTGTGGAAAAACCCGAAAACAAGAGCCCTTGGCGTGATCCGTTGCCTCGCAAGCGTGCGGATTTTCACGTTGGTATGGCCGTCTGGTTGCTGCTGGCCGTCGCTGCAGGTGTCGGTTTGTGGGGGTTGTTCAGCTATTTCCCCGGCAGCCTTGGATCGCAGGACAACCAGATGAGCTTTGTCCATGGCATTGCCTTGTTGGCATTGATTTCCAGCGGGCTTTTGTTCAGTCGGCGTATTGAGTTCAATAACGTCGGGCGAAACATTGCCATCTGGATTGGCGTCGCATTTGTGTTGATCCTCGGCTACAGCTATCAGGAGGAAATCGGGGTTGCAGCCGTCAGGGTAAAATCGGAGCTACTGCCAGGGCAGCCATCAGTACATGGTGAAGGAGTGATTACCTTGACCAAAGGCAGTGACCGGCATTTTCATGTCACGGGTCTGGCCAATGGATCGCGGATCAATTTTCTGATCGATACCGGTGCCACGGGCATCGCTTTAAGTCCCGCAGATGCCAGTCGCATTGGCATCGATCTTTCGAGACTGGAATATACCCGCATTTTTGAAACAGCGAACGGGCGGGGGCGGGGGGCACCCTGGCGTCTCGACACTCTGTCTATCGGACCCATCGAATTCAGGGATGTTGCTGTGACTATCAACCAGGCCGACATGAATGGATCTTTGCTGGGCATGTCCTTTCTCGACCGCCTTGGCTCCTATGAAGTTTTGGGCCGGAAAATGATACTGCGACAATAATATCTGCCGCGACGTGAACGTCCGTGATCACGCATCTTCGACAAGGGCCTGGCAAATGGCATCGACACAATCGCTGGTCCGGGCCTTGCCGCCCGTATCTGTGGTCAGGGCAGCTCCCGACGTCAAGGCATCCGTCGTGGCCCTCCTGATACGCGCCGCAGCGGCGATCATGAAATCATCGCTATGTTTTTGCCCCAGCCATTCCAGCATCCAGGCCCCTGAGAGAATTGTCGCAACCGGATTGGCAATGCCTTTTCCGGCAATGTCAGGCGCGGTGCCGTGGGAGGCCTGAAAATATCCATAGCGGTCGCCAATTTCCGCTGCAGCTGCCATGCCCATGCCACCTATTGTTGCCGCCCCCAGGTCAGACAGCAGGTCGCCGACAAAGTTCTCACAAACGACCACATCAAAAGTATCCGGGCGCTCAATCATATAAACGGCCATGGCATCGGTCAGGGCATAATCGACTTCAATATCGGGATAGTCCAGCATGACCTGGTCAGCGACTTTGCGGAAAAATGCGAAGCTTCTCAGGACGTTTGACTTGTCGACAATGGTGACCCGCCGCACACCATCCGCCGGGGCACCGTTTCGGGTGCGGGCCAATTCGGCGGCAAAGCGAACGATACGCTCGACACCTTTTCTGGTGATCATCAGTGTGTCTGTTGCAACCTCGTCACCCAGGACAACACCGCCACCGCGCGAGGCATAGAGACCTTCGGTATTTTCCCGAACAATGACATAGTCGATATCGCCCGGTTGCCGCCCGACCAAGGTCGAACGAACACCATCATACAATTTGATCGGTCGGACATTGGCATAAAGATCCAGCGCCATACGCAGTTGCAGAGAGAAATCCTGCCCAGCCTCGGTGCCATCCGGATAAAGCACGCCTGGCAAACCGGCGGCGCCATGCAAAACGGCATCCGCTTGTCGACAGCCCTCAAGCGTTTTTTCCGGGAACGCAATGCCTGTCCTGGTAAAACAATTCGCGCCGGCTTCATATTCCACACAATTCAAGGTGCGTTCAGATCCAACGGCGGCCTTGATGACCTGAAGGGCTGCGGCGCAAACTTCGGGGCCAATGCCGTCGCCACCGACAATTGCCAGGTCATATTCAGGGGGGGTGTTTTTGTTCTTCGGCATGGTCATTCTTTTGTCCGGTTTGGGATGTTGATTTTGGGAGTATGACAGAAAAATTACCCTTCTTTTTGGAGGGTTACAATCAACTGCGAATGTTCAGATGCATATTCCTGCTTGTGCGGGGTTGCATCATCAGGCATAAGCGATTTTTAGGGAAATATTCCGAAAGTCGAACGAATTGATCAAGGTAATATCCAACAGCTGGGCGTTGTTTCTGGGCCTGGCATTGATCATGCTGGGCAATGGTCTGCAAGGCTCACTTCTGGGTTTGCGGGCGTCTATGGAAGGCTTTGGTATCACCGCGACCGGGTTGGTGATGTCGGGCTATTTTGTCGGTCTTTTGGCGGGTTCGACGATAGTGCCGGGGATTGTGGCGCGGGTTGGCCATATCCGCAGTTTCGGGGCCATGGCCTCGCTGGCGTCAACGTCGATCCTGATTCATGTCATTGTCATTGATCCCTGGATGTGGTGGGCCATGCGCTTTGTCACGGGCTTTGCTTATGCCGGGCTTTATATCGTGGCGGAGAGCTGGCTGAACGATGCCTCGGAAAATAACACCCGTGGGCAATTACTCAGTTTTTATATGCTGATTTCGCTGGGCGGTCTGGCGGGCGGTCAGTTCATGTTGAATATTGCCAGTCCCTCCAGTTACGAGCTGTTTGTGCTGATCTCGGTATTGGTGAGTTTCGCCGTTATTCCGATTTTGTTGTCGGTCAGCAAGGCACCAGAGTTCGAGACCTCGGAATCGGTGAATCTGTTTCAGCTCTATCAGGTGTCGCCACTGGGCGTTTTTGGCATGCTGATCAATGGTTTGACCATGGGTGCGATTTTTGGCATGGGGGCGGTCTATGCCACCAACATTGGTTTGTCCGTGTCGGAGGTTTCATTTTTCATGGGCGCGCTGGTTCTGGGCGGCGCTGTTTTGCAATTTCCCATTGGCCGCATGTCCGACATCATAGGACGACGCCAGGTGATCATCAGCACCTGTGCAATCGGGATTGTTGTTGCTGTGCTTGCAAGCCGCCATGAAGGCACGGGCTGGCTGCTCTATTTCTATATCGCTCTGATTGGGGGGGTCTCAACACCTCTTTATGCCTTGTGCATTGCCCATACAAATGACTATCTCAATCCGGGGCAGATGGTTGCTGCCAGTGGCACCCTGGTGCTGGCCACCAGCATTGGCTCCAGCCTTGGCGCACCCATAACGGCATTTGCCATGGACTATCTGGGGGATCAGGCATTTTTCCAGGTGATCGGACTTTCCCTGGCCACACTCTTTTTCTTTGGACTATGGCGGGTAACGCAACGCCAAGCGTTGGCTGCCGAAGACACAAGTGACTTTGTGATTATGTCGCCGACACCCATGAGCGCGAACTTAAATCCTGAACTGGAACTGGAAGAAGTCCTGGCTGCAAGCGACGTTGACGCCGAAGATATCCAGGAGAGCTTTGAAGAGTTGGTGACGGAACTGGCCTCAGACGATGACACGCCAGATCAGGAATCATAGGTTCCTGAATAGGTTTCGCGCAAGGCATTCTTCTGCACTTTACCCATGGCATTGCGTGGCAATTCCGGGACAAAATAAACCTTTTTCGGTTGCTTGAAGCGGGCAAGTTTGTCCTTCAAGGCATCGATTATGGCGTCTTCCGTCACGCCGCCATCATCTTTTGCCACGACAACCGCGGTGACACCTTCACCAAAATCCTTGTGCGGTAATCCGATCACGGCACTTTCGATAACCCCATCCATCTGATCGATTTCGATTTCGATCTCTTTTGGATAAACATTATAGCCGCCAGTGATGATCAGATCCTTGTCGCGACCGACAATCGATACGCGACCGTCAATGTCCATGATGGCATTATCGCCAGAGATGAAAAAACCGTCACTGCGAAACTCTTCAGCGGTCTTTTCCGGCATGCCCCAGTAACCCTTGAACAAGTTCGGGCCTTTATATTCGAGCACGCCGATTTCACCGGCGGCCACGGGTGTGCCGTCTTTGGCACAAATCCTGACCTCGACATCGGGCAGAGCCGGGCCGACGGTGCCGGGCACTCGATCTCCATCATAAGGGTTGGAGGTGATCATGCCGCCTTCGGTCATGCCATAGCGCTCCAGGATTTTGTGGCCGGTGCGTTCGGTGAACTGAACATGGGTTTCGGCCAGCATGGGGGCCGAGCCTGAAACAAACAGCCGGATATTTTTGCTGACTTCGGATGTAAAGGCGGTTTCAGCCAGCAGGCGTGTATAAAAAGTTGGCACACCCATCATCACGGTCGATTGTGATAAAAGGCTAATCACAGTGTCTGGATCAAACTTGTCGAGGAAATGGATGGAAGAGCCGTTCATCAGCGCGCAATGCAGGGCGACGAATAATCCATGCACATGATAGATCGGCAAGGCGTGCAACAAAATATCGCCGTCTTCAAAGGCCCATATTTCATGCAGGGTCAGCGCATTGGATGAGAGGTTCTGATGGCTCAGCATGGCCCCCTTGGAGCGCCCGGTGGTGCCCGAGGTATAAAGGATTGCGGCGAGGTCATCACTGTCACAGTTGGCAATCGCCTCAAGCGGTGTCGCTGTGTTTGCTGCATCGGTGATGCTGCCGCTGCCGTCAACGTCCATGACAAATGTTTTTGTAACGCCCGCCCTGGCCGCGATGGCTGACAGGGCAACCAGCGATTTGGGGCGACAAACCAGAACAGTCGGTTCGGCATCATTCAGAAAATAGTCAACTTCCGTGGGCGTGTAGGCCGTATTCAGGGGGATGTAGATGCTGCCGAGACGCAAACAGGCGAGATACAGCATCACGGCTTCCGGGGACTTGTCCGTTTGCACCATTACCCGGTCACCGGGCGTGACCCCGGCATCTGCCAACACAGCGGCAAAACGTGCGGCGCCTTGATCTGCCTCGGTATAAGATATCGTCCGGCCTGTGGGCAGGATCAAGAATGGTTTTGACGTGTCAGCCGGAAAGCGGCTCTGGATCAGGGCATACAGGTTTTGGTTCATGGAAATACTCAAAGGAAAGAAAGGAAAGTCGATCACGCGCAGTATAACGATTGTTTAATAATCATAAAGCTTGCCTGAACAAGCCATGGGAAAAATGCTAAAGCTGCCTATATAGAAGTTCTCGAAACACTTGCTGATTTATGAGGCTCTGAATGTTTGAAAGTATGGTCACGTCCATTGCGGATGCGGGGCGTGAATTATTATATGGCGGGCGCAAACCGTTATTGCAAAGCAAGTCCACAATGCTGGAACTGTGCCACAGTTTGCTGGGCCAAAAGGGCGAGGCCCTGGGGACAGCTCTGGCCCGTGAAGTCCTGGATCGCTATCAGGGATATTCGGACGAGGATAAGGCCTGGTTTTTTCAGACGCTGAAGGGCAAATTCGAGCCGGACTCTGAAAAACTGCGGGATGCTATTCAAGTCTTTCTGGCAAACTCAAGTGCGGAAAACCGGTTGAAACTTGAACGGGTTGTCGAAACACCCCGCCAGCATTTGATACGCGCCCTGAATATGGCCCCCGATGGTACCGTGGCCCTGGTCCAGATGCGTAAAGACCTGCAAGCCTATGTGAAGGATGACCCGTCCCTGAAGGTCGTGGATGCGGACTTTGTACATCTGTTCAAATCCTGGTTTAACCGGGGCTTTTTGCATCTCGAGCAAATCTCGTGGGACACCCCGGCGGCGATCCTTGAAAAACTGATTGCCTATGAAGCCGTGCATGCCATCACCGGTTGGGATGATCTCAGGCGACGTCTGGAAGCAGACCGACGCTGCTATGCCTTTTTCCATCCGGCCCTGCCGGCAGATCCATTGATTTTTGTTGAGGTTGCCCTGACCAAAGGCTTGGCGAGTTCTGTGCAAACCTTGTTACAGGACGAAGCCGAAGGTGCGGGGATGCGCCAGAAACAGGCCGACACAGCGATTTTCTATTCCATCAGCAATTGTCAGGCAGGTCTGAAAGGCATTTCATTTGGCAATTTCCTGATTAAACAGGTCGCCGCAGAACTAAAGGCTGAACTGCCTCACCTGAAAATGTTCTCGACATTATCGCCAGTGCCTGGCTTCAACCACTGGCGCAAGGCCAATGATCTTGATGAGGTCTCCGCCGCAGATGCCGACGACAACGCCCGCAAGAATCTCATGCAAAGCTGTGCGCAATATCTGGCGAAGGAAAAACGTGGAGATTTACCTCTGGACCCGGTCGCCCGTTTTCACCTTGGGAACGGGGCGAGGCTGGAGCGCATCAACTGGATGGGTGACACATCATCCCGTGGCCATGCCCAGTCCAGTGGCATCATGGTCAATTACCTCTATGACCTGCGCACTATAGAGGCCAACCACGAAGCCCTGTGGCGCGAAGGCAAAGTCGTCATGAGCCGCGAGGTGAAAGGCTATTTGTGATTTGAGAAAACGATGCGCCATATGGTGCACCTCAAGGAGTTTGTAGATCTACCGTCATGCGCGGGCTTGACGGTAAGCGTTTAAACCACCGGCACGGTCAAGACAAAACGGGCGCCGGTTTCGCCGCCTGAGACCAGGCGCAGGTCGCCACCGAATTTGCGGGCCAGTTCGCGGCCGATGGAGAGGCCAAGGCCAGAGCCGGGGCGATTGCTGGCGGAGGCCTCAAGGCGGGTGAATTTGCCGAAAATTCGTTCGCCATCGGCAGCCGGCACGCCGGGGCCGTTGTCTGTGAATTCAACGATATAGTTGCCGTCAGCTGTCCGGCTGTTGATGTCGACAACGGGATTATCCGAGGCGTTGTATTTAATGGCGTTACTGAGAATGTTGATGAAGATTTGACATAATCGATCCGGGTCTGCCTTGACCATGACGTGGTCTGTTTCGCCGGTTCGGTTGATGGTCACGCCGGACTGGTTGGCCAGGCCCTGGCAGGTATCAATGCCGCGGGCGAGTACGGCGTCTGCCAGCACCGTTTCGATATTCAGTGTCAGCTCACCACGTTCGAGTCTGTTGGCCTCCAGGATTTCGTCCAGCAGGCGGGTCAGGCGTTCACTTTCGTTAGAGATAATACCGAGATAGCGACGCGACTGGTTATCGCCCAGGTCTTCGGCGTTACTGAGGATATCACTGAAGGAGCGAATGGACGTCATGGGGGTGCGCATCTCGTGGCTAACCTGGCTAAGGAAATCGTCTTTCTGCTGGTCAATTTGAGTGAGCTGTTCGTTGGCATCACGCAGCTGGCTGGCGGTCTGTTCCAGTTCGGTGGATTTTTGTTCCAGTTGATGACTGTATTCAATGACCTGCTGGGCTTCGTCAACGATCTTCATCACGGCGTCAAAGGTAATGCGCTCGCCGGTGACCACTCGGGATATCAGGGCCCGCGCAGAGGCCGCGCCCACGTTTCCGGCGAAACGTCGTTCCAGCCGGGCAATGAATTCAGGACTGGAAATCAGGGAGGTTTCGTTATTGTTGTTGCTGGCTTCATCAGTCGCAAACATCTTGCTGGCTTCGTCCCGACCAAGCACCCTTTGGGCCAGGGAAAACAGATCGCTGGTGCTGGCGGAGCGTTCAATAAACTGCGTTTCCGGCCCACCGTCGCGTTTGAAGACATCGACGAACAAGGCGGCTTGAAGTCTTTCCAGTGGACGGGCCTCAGAAAACAGTGAGCCCATGACAAACAGAAATGCATTGATGCTCATGCTCCATGCGACAGCGTGAACCAACGGGTCGACGCCTTCCAGTCCGAACAAAGCTTCCGGTCGCAACCAGCTGATTCCCCAGGGGCCGTTGGCAATCAGGGACTCTGTCAATTCAGCTGTGCCCGCCAGACTGGGCAGAAAGAGCGTATAGGCCCAGGCAGCAAACCCACCCACCAGGCCAAGAATGGCCCCGCGGGCAGTGGCGTTGCGCCAGAACAGGCCGCCAATAACACTGGGCAGGAACTGGGCCACACCTGCAAAGGCGATTAATCCCATAGAAGCCAGAGCACCGCCTTCGTGACTGAAAAGGTAATATAGAAAACCAAGTCCCAGAATAAGGCAGATGCTGAAGCGTCGGCTCATCAGGATCAGGCGTTTGACGTCACCGCTGGCATCCAGAGGCAACCAGGGCAGGCGCAAAGCGATGGGCATGACGATGTGGTTTGAAACCATGGTCGACAGGGCGATGGAAGCAACTACAACCATGGATGTGGCGCTGGAAAAGCCACCGATAAAGGCGAGCAGGGCAAGGTTGCCCTGGCCCTGCGACAGGGGCAGGGTCAGCACAAACATATCCGGGTTGGCATTTTCCGGCAGAAAGATCAGACCGGCAGCGGCAATGGGCAGGATGAACAGGCTGATCAAAAAGAGGTACAGCGGAAACATCCAGGCGGCAGTTTTCAGCTGATTGTCGTCGGAATTTTCAACGACAGTAACGTGGAACTGTCGCGGCAAACAGATGATCGCGGCGGCCGCCAAAAAGGTCAGGGTAATCCAGCGTTCGCCAAAAATATTCTTGGTGGCCATGACTTCGGTGATGCGGGGATTGGAAAGCAATTCACCCGGTCCGTCGGCGATGGCAAAGACCACATACATGCCAACCGCCAGCAAAGCCACCAGCTTGACCACGGCTTCAACGGCGATGGCGGCGACAACGCCGTGATGACGTTCATTGGCATCAACATTGCGCGTCCCAAACAGGATGGTGAAAATGGCCATGCCTGTCGCCACCCAGAAAGCAGTGCGGATACGGGAGTCATAATGTTCTGCCGTTGTCGCAAAGGTTTCAGTGGCACCGGTAATAACTTCAAGGCTGGAAATCACGGCCTTCAATTGCAGGGCGATATAGGGTGTGGTGCCGATGACGGCGATCAGGGTTGCCAGCACGGCCAGAGTGGTGCTTTTGCCATAGCGCGATGAAATCAAATCGGCGATGGAAGTGACGCGCTGGCTGCGCCCAATCTTGACCAGTTTGCGCAAGAACCACCACCAGCCGACAAAGACCATGGTTGGGCCCAGGTAAATGGCCACAAATTCCAGACCGTTGCGACCGGCTGACCCCACCGCTCCGTAGAAGGTCCAGGAGGTGCAATAGATCGAGATCGACAAGGTGTAGACCAGCGGCGACTGAAGCAGACCTGTTGAGCCAGATTTTGAAGCCCGGTCACTGAGAAAGGCGATCAGAAAGAGGAAAGCTACATAAAGAAATGATGTCGTAAGTACAAGCTGGGAAGACAGCATTATATGTCCGTCCCAACGAGTGGTGTGTGGTTGTTTATCTGTTCCGGCTTTTCTTCTGGCTTCTCGGGGGACATATTATTGGAGACGCGAACCAGCCACCATGTCACCAGGATCAACACAAGCCAGGCCCCGAAGATAAAGGCAACCACGACCGGAATTTGCCCGACAATACCTGCATTATTAAAAATCAGAATGATCGGCGGCATCATCAGCAAGACAGCCAGCACAGTCACAACAGCTTGCATATCGCTGAATTTTTGCTTCAGTCGATCCATAGCGATCAGGCTATACCAGAGGAGATCCGGTTGACCTGTTCGACCAGGTCCTGGTTTGAAAAGGGTTTGGTGATGAAAGCATTGGCACCCAGATCAAGGGCTGTCTTTCGATCCTTTTCCTGGCCTTTGGCCGTCAGGACGATCACCGGCAGTTTCGTCAAACTGCCATCACTGCGGATGGCTTTGAGGATTTCAAAACCGTTGCGACCCGGCAGCATAACGTCAAGGATCAACAGGCCGGGTGGTGCTTGTTGCAGGATGCGCAGGGCCGTATCTCCATCACTGACAGCACTGACGGCATAGCCTTCACGCTCCAGCAAAAAGGACAGCGATTCCACAATATTGGGCTCGTCCTCAGCAATCAGTATGCTGGTTCCCTTGCCTGCGCCTTCGCTGTTGCTCACAATATTCATACCTGTCGACAGTAAAAAATGCGTGCTAAAAATCGTCGCGAGAGATCGTCTGTGGTTAGATGTTAGTAGAAATAACCCCGGCTATCAATCCGGGCTGACTATTCCACTTGACGTTCGAGGATCGGGTCAACCTGGCGGAACTGACAATCTTCACGCGGACATAAGCGGCAATTGGGGCCGACGTCAGTGACATTATCTGCATGGGTCAGATCAAGGCCATCCGAGTAAACAACCTCATCCGCATACAGCACATCATAGGCCAGCATCATTGAGTGCATGAATTCCGGTTCGTGAAATGTCATCGACAGTTTGCCGATGCTGCGGGCTACAAATACGAACCGACTCCGGTCCGGGAAGCGCACGATCTGGCGCACGGTTCTGCCAGGTGTCTGAAAAGCGCTGTAGATCGCCCAAAGGGGGCAGGCGCTGCCATGCCGGGGCAGGGGAAGTTGCGGTAACGGGAAGCGTTTTGTTGTTGACCCGGACGGATCGGTTTGCATCAGGGCGAAAGGCACGCCTTCATCGCCCGCGCGACGCAGGGCGACCAGGCGTTGGCAGACCTGTTCATAGCTGACGGAAAATTGCTGGCACAGGGCATCAATATCGAAGCGTACTTGCCGGGCGGTCTCGAGGAAACTGTCATAGGGTAACAACATGGCACTTGCGGCATAAGCGGAGAGCGCGTGTCCAGCCCGCTCGCGGGAGGCATCTGATGACAAAACAGGTTCCGGGCGCACCAAATCATCGATCAAGTCGTGCAAACTGAGCTCGACGATCAGACGGGCCACCAGAAAGCGCCGGTTTGCCGGGGCGGCGGTGCTCAACAAAGTCAGGGTTCTGGTTTCCGGGTCCCAGGCCGATAGTTTCCCCAGCCGCTCTACTGCCGCCGGGAGTTCAGCTTCATGATGGATCAACACACCCAGTTTATGCCGGGCATAGTCGGACATATCACCTTCCAGCACTCGATCCCCGCGGGTAATTTTTTCAGCGAGGGATGTCGCCGCTGTTTCCAGTTCTGCAAAATAATTGTTGTGCGATGAGAACAGGTCTTCGACTTCTTCCGCAGGCGTTTCAGACCGGGTGTTGATGTTGCTGGCATCGAACCAGGTATTCAGCGTCATACTGACGTCAGACAGTTTTTCACTTTCGCTGGACAGGATGCTGTGAAAACGGGCTGCTTGTTCGGCGGGAAGGTCTTTTTCCTGATCGAGAATTTCAGATGTTGAACGAATGGCAGTGACGTGGCTGAGCATGGCGTGAATGCTCTCTGCCAGAAAGGGATCCTGTTGCAAGCGATCTGTCAGGGCCATCACAGATCGGGACTGATCCAGCCAGGCCCGGTAGAGCGTCACCAGAGCCCGGGCCCACTCAGGGTTTTTTGCTGCCAGATCAGCGGCAGATCGAGGATCAATCATCAGGGGACGAAGCAGGGGATCGGCGATCAATTCTTCCAGATCATCGATCACGTGGCGTTCGGCTTCCCCAGTCAAATCTTCCGGTGAACTGACCAGCTTTTCGGCGATACGATTAAGCAAGGCACCACCGATCTGGCGTTTGTCTTGCTCAATCAAATTCATGTAAGACGCAGATATACCGATTGCGCTGGCCAGCGCTGCCTGGGTCAACCCCTGGTCTTTGCGCCGGGATCTGATCTTGGGGCCAAGGGGGATACGGGCCATGAACAACGTCCTGCAAATACGGGAAAATACCGGGAAATTCAGGGGGAAACGAGAAATTTACAAAACTGTATAATTTTCAATCCAATTATTGACAAGAAACATCAGCATTTTCAAGTAATTATTGAAAAGGTGACAGAGAAAATTTACAGAGGATGCAGGGCTGGAGGCAATTTGAGAATTTATTACCGACACACGGTCGGGAGCGCTTCAGACAAAAAATCATATGGGAGACTTCTTGATGAAGAAACTATCAGTCAATCGTCGTACAGTTTTGAAGGGCACTACAGCGGCAGCAGCCGGTCTGGCCATGCCAACATTTTTCCACAGCAAAGCCTATGCAGCCAACTTTACCAACGCCCCGACCGGTGGCTCGGTGACCCTTGGTTTCAACGTGCCGCAAACAGGCGCTTATGCTGATGAAGGCGGCGATGAGTTGCGCGCCTACAAACTTGCCGTAAAACATCTGAATGGCGAAGGTGACGGCGGCATGCTGAACACCATCAAGCCATTGTCCCTTAAAGGGAACGGTATCCTCGGCAAGAAAGTAGCCTACGTAACAGGTGACACCCAGACCAAGTCTGATGCTGCCCGTGCTTCTGCCAAGCGCATGATCGAAAAAGATGGTGCCCTGATGATTACCGGTGGTTCATCCTCTGGTGTTGCTATCGCCACACAAGGTCTGTGTCAGGAAGCTGGCGTTATCTTCATGGCTGGTTTGACCCACTCCAACGACACCACAGGCAAGGACAAGAAGCGCAACGGTTTCCGTCACTTCTTCAACGCCTATATGTCTGGTGCGGCTCTGGCCCCTGTGCTGAAAAAGAACTATGGCGCTGACCGTAACGCTTATCACCTGACAGCTGATTACACCTGGGGCTGGACACAGGAAGAATCAATCAAGAACTCCACGGAAGCCATTGGCTGGAACACGGTTAACGCTGTGCGCACACCTTTGGGTGCCGGTGATTTCTCGCAGTACATCACACCTGTGTTGAACTCGGGCGCTGATGTGTTGATCCTGAACCACTATGGCAAGGATATGATCAACTCCCTGACACAGGCCGTTCAGTTTGGCCTGCGTGACAAGGTTGTGAACGGCAAGGACTTCACCATTGTTGTGCCGTTGTATTCTCGTCTGATGGCTCAAGGTGCCGGCAAGAACGTTAAGGGCATCTTTGGTTCAACAAACTGGCACTGGTCGCTGCAGGACGCAGGCTCAAAAGCCTTTGTTAAGTCCTTCGGTCAGGAATATGGCTTCCCGCCATCACAGGCTGCACACACATGTTATGTACAGACCATCATGTATGCGGATGCCTGCGAGCGCGCCGGTACCTTCAACCCATGTGGTGTTGTTGAAGCCCTGGAAGGCCACAAGTTCGATGGTGCCGGTAACGGTGCAACCGAATATCGTGCCGACGATCACCAGTGCTTCAAGGATGTACTGGTTGTGAAGGGTAACGAAAACCCGACTTCACAGTTCGATATTCTCGAAGTTGTGGAAGTCACCCCGCGTAGCCAGGTTGAGTATGACCCCAAAATCTTTGGCGGTAACCTCGGCGCCTGTAACGCAGGTAAAGCGTAAGAAGCAACAAGTGCCGGTCGCTCGGGTCATCCGGGCGGCCGGTTCTTTTGTTCAGGCAATTAGATATCCTTGATCACTGATTACCTGTATATGCAGGAAGAAATTTCCTGACCGAGACATTACCGAAGTACCATTTATTAAGCACAAGGGGCCCGCTGTGGACGTTATTCTGCTGCAATTGTTGAACGGACTGGACAAGGGCGGGGCTTATGCCCTGATCGCCCTCGGTCTGACGCTGACATTTGGCACGTTGGGTATTGTGAACTTTGCCCATGGTGCTTTGTTCATGCTGGGTGCTTTTTGTGCTGTGACCGTGAAATCGGTCCTCAGCATGCAAATGATCGCGCTGGACCCGACCAAAAAAACGGCCTGGGGCACACCGCTGGAAATCAAGACGCCCTACGTCGAAGCCTGGTTCGGTGACTTTGGCGCGGTGCTGCTGGAATATTCTGTACCGGTGTCCATTCTCCTCGCCATACCAATCATGCTGCTTATTGGCGTGGTGATTGAACGCGGCCTGATTAAACATTTTTACAAACGCCCCCACGCTGATCAGATTCTGGTGACTTTTGGCCTGGCCATTGTCATGCAGGAAATTATTAAAGCCATTTTTGGTGCCAACCCAATTCCGCAACCGGCTCCTGAAATTTTTGCTGGTTCCGCCGATGTGGGATCCTGGCTTGGTCTCAAGGCCGGGTCGGTTGTCTACCCTTGGTGGCGCATGGTTTACCTGGCTTTTTCCGCCTTCGTTATTGCCGCTGTCTTTTGCTTCTTGCAGTTTACCACCTTTGGTATGGTCGTCCGTGCCGGCATGGCGGACCGGGAAACGGTTGGCTTGATGGGCATCGATATAGACCGTCGCTTTACGATTGTCTTTGGCCTCGCGGCCATTGTCGCTGGCATGGCCGGGGTGATGTACACGCCGATCCTGTCGCCAGATTATCATATGGGCATGGACTTCCTCGTGCTGTCTTTTGTGGTGGTTGTCGTTGGCGGCATGGGCAGTTTACCAGGGGCGATTTTAGCCGGGTTCCTGCTAGGCATCCTGCAATCCTTTGCCTCGTTGAATGAGGTTAAAAACATTTTCCCGGGTATTGATCAGATCATTATTTACCTTGTTGCCGTCGTCACGCTGCTTGTTCGCCCCCGTGGGTTGATGGGTCGCAAAGGCGTGATGGAAAGCTAGACCATGATGCATAATTTGATCAACAAACGTGACCTGCCATTATTTTTGGGTTTCATCGTCGTCGTCTTGCTGGCTCCGATAATTATGAATCCCCTCGGTGCAGGTTACCCTGACCTTTTGCAAAAATTTGCCATCTTTGGCATTTTTGCCATTGGCTTTAACATCCTTTTTGGCCTCACCGGTTATCTGTCATTTGGCCATGCTGCCTTCCTGGGTGTCGGCTCATACACAGCGGTCTGGACCTTTAAACTGTTGACCATGAATGTGGTGCCAGCGATCTTTCTGTCGACCCTTATGGGTGGCCTGTTTGCCTTGTTGATCGGCGTTGTCAGCTTGCGTCGCTCGGGCATTTATTTTTCGATCCTGACACTGGCTTTCGCGCAGATGGCCTACAACCTGGCCTATTCAGTTCTGACGCCGATCACCAACGGTGAAACGGGTCTGCAACTGAGGCTGCATGATCCAAGATATCTGGACAATTTTTTAACCAGTTCAGTTGAGACCAGTTTGCCGTCGACGACCTTTTTCGGCCTGTCCATGTCAGGTTTCTCCGGGTTCTATTTCTGTGCCGTGATATTGATCATCTGTTTCTATGTCTCCCTGCGTATCTTCCGTTCGCCCTTTGGCGTTATGTTGCGGGCAGTGAAATCAAACCAGGAACGCATGAGCTATACCGGTCTCAACACTCGACCTTATACTCTGGCGGCCTTTGTCATTTCCGGCATGTTCGCAGGTTTGGCTGGCGGTTTGATGGCAGTGACTGATCCTCTGGCAGGTGCCGAGCGCATGCAGTGGACAGTTGGTGGCGAAGTCGTATTGATGACGATCCTTGGCGGCGCGGGTACCTTGATCGGTCCGGTGCTGGGCGCGGTCACCATCAAATATTTTGAAAATATCTTTTCCTCGCTGAACGACAATATCCTCATGGGCTTTTTCAGCTTCATGCCTGAACCTCTGCAACATGCGGCCACTGCGGTCGCTGGTTTGTTCGTGGGCGAAGGCTGGCACCTGACACTGGGTGCGCTGTTTGTGATCATTGTTGTCTTCCTGCCGGGCGGGTTGATGGAAGGTCTAAGCAGGATCGGAAAATTGTTCCGCCGCGGTGGCGGTGGTGATGGCAAAAAAGATGCGGCGGCCAAATTCGCCACACCGGCGGAATAGGGGCGTATCATGGGTATCTTACAGGTCAAGAATGTTAACAAACGCTTCGGTGGACTGGCCGCTCTGGCGGATGTCAATCTGGATATTGAACAATCAACCGTGCACGCCATTATCGGACCCAACGGTGCCGGGAAATCGACTTTGTTGAACTGCTTTGTCGGGCGGCTCAAGCCGGATACCGGCACGGTCATGTTTGATGGCACATCCTTGTTGGGCATTTCGCCGCACGAGATTAATCAGGCCGGGGTCAGCCGGGTATTTCAGACACCAGAGATCTTTGGTGACCTGACCCTGCTGGAAAATGTCATGATCCCGGCTTTTGCCAAAAGGGATGGTGCTTTTACCCTGAACGCATGGCCGGATTTACGACGCGAAGGTGATATCAGGGACAAGGCCGTGTCCATGCTGTCGGATTTGGGCATTGGTGATAAACTGAAGATTACAGCGGCAACGCTGTCACGGGGCGACAAGCGGCGGCTGGAACTGGCCATGTGTCTTGTGCAAGAGCCGAAATTGTTGCTGCTGGACGAACCCACAGCAGGCATGGCCCGGGCGGATACAAACGCAACCGTTGATTTGCTGAAAGGCATTGCGGCGCAGGGCATAACAATGGTCGTTATTGAGCACGACATGCACGTGGTATTTTCTCTTGCTGACAAGATCACGGTAATGGCGCAAGGTACGCCCATTGTTGAAGGTCTGCCGGAAGAAATTAAAGGCAATGCCAAAGTGCAGGAAGCCTATCTTGGAGGAGCACATCTATGACCTCGGCTGAAATACATACACTGAGTGTCAGTGAAGAAGATGATCCGGGCTCGTTGCTGGGTGACGCTCAATTCAAGGGTGCAGCCCCCGGCGTGAGGCCGATTCCCGCCAAGGGCACACAACCGGCCTTTCTGTCCGTCTGGGACATGCATGCCTATTACGGTGAAAGTTACATTGTTCAGGGTGTCAGCTTTGATGTGCGTGAAGGCGAAATCGTTGCCTTGCTGGGACGCAACGGGGCGGGCAAAACGTCAACCCTGCGGGCCATTGCCCGGCTGGATGATCCTGCCCTGAAGCACGGTGAGATCTGGCTTGATCACCAACCGCTGCATGACATGAAAGTCCATCAGGCCGCCCGCAATGGCGTTGGCCTGGTGCCCGAAGACCGGCGTATCATTCCGGGTCTGACAGTGGAAGAAAATATCGATATCGCACAAATCGCGCCACCGAAAGGTTGGTCCAAGGAACGCCTGTTTGAATTGTTCCCCCGCCTGGCTGAACGTCGCACACAGGAAGGCATCACGCTTTCAGGCGGCGAGCAACAGATGCTGGCCGTGGCCCGCGCCCTTGCCCGCGATGTGAAGCTGTTGTTGCTGGATGAGCCTTATGAAGGGCTGGCACCGGTCATTGTACAGGAAATTGAGCGAACCCTTGAAGAGATCAAGGAGCATGGCATGACGACAATCATTGTCGAACAAAATGCCATCGCCGCCCTGCATCTGGCCGACCGCGCCATCATCCTAGATATGGGCCAGGTTGCCTTCGATGGCACAGCGGCTGAAGTGCTGGACAACAAGGAACTACGCCACGAATACCTGGCTATTTAGGTAATTCTGGCACCTATACACGCCGTGATGCCGGACTTGATCCGGCATCCGTGCTTACACCAAGAGGGATACCTTTACTTTGTAGGCGTAGACCCCGTACCAGGTACGGGGTGACGGAGTTGTTGTTGGCAGATTCCAGTCGTAAATTGTTAGTGTCGGTTGGAAACAAGCACAACCACATCTTCTTGCAGGCTGACAATTAAACCGGACACCGGTGTGTCAAGCGCGAGCACGGCGACATCGCAACAAAACAGGTTTTTCTAAATCAGGAACATATCGTCCAGGGCTTTGAAGAGGTCATCTGCGAAGGATGCGCCCTTGTGAATGACCGGGACATTTTCTGGCAGCAGACTGAGATAACTGTCGTCTTCTCCCAAGGCTGTAATCAGGGCGATGGGCACGTTGCGTGTCGCAGGCATGGCCGACAGACCGATGGCAAGGTCGATGCCGTTCAGTTCCTGCATGACGCCGGAGATAACAACGAGATCAGGTTTGGTGCGGACGATCGTTGGTAACGCTTCAAAGACACTGGACACCCGCGTGACCCGATAGCCGCATTGCTGCAATTCCCGCTCCACAAATCGTGTGGCCGTGCCTGGCAGCATAACCAGCATGACTTCAATACTGCGAACTTCGATGTCGTTTCCGTCGAAGCCACCTTTGGCTGGCAGCATGCGAACAATCTCTGATGCGTCGCCTGGAATTGTTTCGGGACTGTCCAGCAGGTCTTCCAGGACTTCAACAAACTTCCTCAGGTCAGCCATAACGTTCGCTGGTAGATCTTTGATGGAACTGAAATAATCATCAAGGCGATGGCTGATGATCCCGAGAACCTGATAGCCATCAGTTACAGCGATGCGGTTCAACAGACCGTTCAGACCGGAAATAGCAAAAACCAGATCACCGGAAAATTTTCGACCGGCATCAATATCATCCAGAATGCCGTCAAGTGCTCGTGTCTGATCCAATGCTTCTTCCAGATTTTCATGAAGAAGCTCCTTGTTGGCGCTCGCCAAATCAAAGGTTTTTGTCGAGTCAGAATTTTGTGAAGTCATGGGCTTACTACTCTGTTGTTGTCATAATATCCGGTTTATTTCTTATCTGGTTTGTTTCCGGGCGATGAAATGAGGCAAATGCCAGGGGGCTAAAACAATTCGGCAATTGTATCAGCCCGTTTTCTCAAGCGCGTCACGACTTCAGAAATTTCCTTTGTTGCCTCGGCAGTCTGACCTGACAGCACTTTTACCTCACCCGCGACAACGGCGAAACCCTTGCCCTGTTCGCCCGCGCGGGCAGCCTCAATGGTGGCGTTCAAGGCCAAAAGATTGGTTTGCTTTGCGATATCGCCAATTTCCCCGGCAACGTTACCGACCCGCTCGATCTCGTTCCGTAAATCCTTGATCTCTTCCAGAAGTTTTTCTTTCATGGCATCGTTCGCGGTTGATACCTCAGGTTCCGGTGTATGCATTGTTGCAGGCGGGGGAACTCTGGATGGGGCAGGGGGCGCCGATTTTCTGCTTGCATTGGCCCCCTCGATCATGGTGTTGGAAATCAGGGTATAGGCTTCAATCCAGGCATTCATGACATCTGTCGTGAATGCCTCGCCCAAACCTTGCTCCAGGGTCCAGATCAGGGCGGCACCCACCGTATCATATTGGTCGTCCGTCACACCAAAATCGAGATGACGCGCACCCAGGTCTCGAATAGTCGGCACAATACTGGATGTTGTGTTCAGTCCTCTGACCACCGTGGCCAGAGCCTTCATCAACTTGCGACCCTGTTCAACGATGTCGCCCTTGAACATCCCGCGCAGGGAAGGGTCCAGCTCAAACAACCGGTCATAAAACAGATCAGCGGCCTGGGCCTGTATCGGGATAACGGCTTTGAAAGAGTCCTGGACGAGCTGGATTTGCAGAGGATTCATTTAGACTGGCTTTCACAAATTTTTTTAAACAACTAAAGGCGATGAACTTAAGGGAGAATTGTTTCTGCAATGTGACAGGGACTTGTTAATAATATGTTTTTTGGGGCTCGCAGGGCAAATTTTCATTGATTGAGAGTTTCCGTCACATACAGTTTCACTCTAGTATAGGCGCTTGTCGCTTGGCCCGGAACTGATGTTGCGGATCAAATATCACAGAAACAGTAAAATCTGACACTCAGGAGAGATAATAAATGGAAATGGTCAATGTTGTGGCTGTTATCACGGCGAAACCCGGCCAGCGGACTGCTTTGCTGGAAATGTTCAACGCAAATGTACCCGCAGTTCATGCCGAAGATGGCTGTATTGAATATGGTGCAACTATCGACACCGCGGATGTCGGGCCATTTCAGACCGCCTTTGGCGAAGACACATTTGTCGTCATCGAAAAATGGGAAAGTCTTGCTGCACTGATGGCCCATGCCGTTTCGCCGCATATGAAAGACTATGGTGCGCGCTCAAAAGAAATGATCGCGGATCGTATTATTCACGTCCTCTCCCCGACAGGCTAAATTCCAGAACGTTTCCATCTAATCCGGAATCGCTTATGCCGGGCGACCTGGTTTTATCGGCTTGATGGTCAGGGCGGCTGCGATGGCAAGACCGAGTGCCGCCGTCATTGATGGGAACAGGAAGCTGTTGCCAAACTGCCAGGCGTATCCGGCAAAGCTGGGGCCGATCATCTGGCCAACCCCGAACGCGGCGGTCATCAGCCCCAGCATGCGGCGTGAATCTCCGGTATTGATCTCACGTGCCCGCATCAAACCAAGGGCTGTGATTCCCATAAAGGTTCCACCCAGAAAAATTGCCGCTGTAACCATGGCCACAGGTCCCGATGCCAGCACACTCAGCGCCACAGCAATGGCTTCGACCAGGCAGGCCATGGCAAAACCCTGGGACGTGCCAAAGCGCCTGGCAACGATTGTCCAGATAAAAACGGACGGCACGCCTGCCAGCCCGACAATCAACCAGATATATGGCTCCAGGAACTGGATTTCTGTTTGTGTCCTGACCATGGTTGAAATGAACGTTGCCGTGATCACGTAACCAAAACCAAACAAGCCGTAGGCCAGCACCAGGGGCCACAAACGTGGCGCGGACTGATCCTGGGCCGGGATAATATCAACTTTGTTCGCGGCGGGGGGAGCAACATCCATTTCGGGCTTGATCAAAAACATGACAGCAATTGCGGCCACCAATGTCACAAAGGCGCAGGCAAGCCACTGGGCACGCCAGTCAAATCCCAGTCCGTCAATTTGGGCCACCAGGACGGCTGAAAAGGCGATGCCAATACCGACACCACCAAAATGCAAAGCAGATAAATCTGCTCTGTGTTGTCGGGCCAGGGTTTCCAGTACCAGAGCAGAACCAAAAACAAGAACAAATGCGCTGGCAAACCCGCCAGCAAATCGCAACGCCATAAAGAATTCGATGGAAACTGTTGCCGCCATCATACCGGTCGGTACTGCACTGACGGCCAACATGCCAATACACCACAGACGACGGCTGCCTTTCAATACTGGCGAAGATGCCAAAAGGGCACCGGTGAGATACCCGGCGAAATTTGCCGTAGCGATTAGTCCAGCATCAGATTTTGACAAGGCCAGAGCCGATTCCATGAAGGGCAGGATCGGGGTATATACAAAGCGGCCAATTCCCATGGCCGCAGCCATGGCGATCATGCCGCCAACAGCGACTGAAAAAGTCTGGCGATTTGTCACAATGTCGGGCGGCGAGGTGGTTTGGAATTTTTCATGGCGTCAGACTATCTTAATTGCAGGTAATGACCAGACGTTGGCACCGTGGGACGACTAGATGTGTGCCAGGCAGCGCAAACAAATAATCCCGGGGCAGTGCAATATGTGAAATAATGGCTTTCGCCAAGTGTGCTTGAACCTCTTGAGGTTTTAAGTTTTGTAAAGTTTGGTATATTGCTTCAAGGGCTCATACTTTGTCTGATCAGGTTCGGACCGGGTTCAGATCAGGTTCAGACCAGGGCGATTCCTGCTTAAACGGAATCGCTCTAGTTAGTTGATTGCAAGTTCAAGGAGCAGAAATGACGCTGTTCGATGAAAGCAGGTTCACGAAATCAGGGGTGATGATCCTGATTGTCGTATCTGCTTTTCTGGCGGGTACGGCGACATGGACTTATGCTGAATATTCGAAGTCTGAAATCAGGCAAGATCTGGCCCCGCAGCGTCAAATCGCGGCAGCCGATCTCAGTTTTCTGGTATTTGACGTTGAGAATTTCAATCGTCAGGTCGGCGACTTCA
This sequence comes from Alphaproteobacteria bacterium, assembly GCA_018650465.1. Lineage (GTDB taxonomy): Bacteria > Pseudomonadota > Alphaproteobacteria > UBA2966 > UBA2966 > JABILA01. Next base: position 41,645 of record JABIFY010000112.1, on the reverse strand, counting down.
TTAAATTAAACGATCTTGAGCAAAGGCGAAAACTGGACCAGGTGCGTGGAAAACTGCTGGGGCGTTTGCGCGACCTGATACGTTTGAATGAACAATATCCGGAACTGAATATTGGCGAAGTACGGAAAATCACCAGGCAGATAGAAATTACAAGTCAGAAAATTTCCTTGTTTGATCAACCTGGCCAGGCAGACCTTGATCAACTGACGCCAGGAATGGTTGCTGCGTTGACGATGGTCCGACAGTTGATTGAGCGTCGGAGCATTGCCGATAAGATTGCTGTTGGCAATAACCAGAAAAACTGGTCTCGCTTCGAATTTTTGACCAGGTTTGCCCTTGCGATCATGACGGCGGCACTTGGCATGGGGATTTGGCTGTTTCACGCTGCTGGCCGGCAAACCCGGCTGGAACGGGAGGGGCTGAGTGATCAGATGAAAACAAGCCGCGACGTTTTGGCCCGCATCATGCAGGAACGTGAAGAGGCGGTGAATGCCCTGAAACACAGCGAAGAAGAACTCGTGAAATTTGCGGAATCTGCGGCTGACTGGTTTTGGGAATATGACGACGCATACAAGTTTAGTCGAATCAGCAAACGATTTTTTGAAATCGTGCAGATAGAGCCTGAGGACATCATCGGTAAAACACGTTTGGACGTCGAATATTTCAACCCAACGGGCAGTGAACGGCAATGGCAGCGTCATCAACAAAGACTGGAACTGCATCAACCATTTCGCGATTTCGAGTATGAAGTTATGGGGCGGGACGGGAGGCCAAGATGGCTTTCAGTCAATGGCGTTCCTTCCTTCGATGTTCACGGCAAGTTTCTTGGCTACCGGGGCACAGGTTCTGATATTACCTTGATCTATCAGGCGCGCGAGGAACTCAAACAGTTAAACCGCACCCTGGAGTCACGGGTTCTGGAACGCACCATGTCCTTGCAAGCAGAAAAGGAACGGGCGGAGCACGCCAGTTTTGCGAAAACCGAGTTTCTGGCAAATATGAGCCACGAACTTCGTACGCCCCTGAACGCCATCAACGGATTTTCCCAGATATTAAAAGACGAGATGTTTGGTAAACTAAACAATCAAAGATATGTCGACTATGCCAGCGATATCAACGCTGCAAGTGGCCATCTTTTGTCCCTGATTACAGATATTCTGGATGTCTCAAAGGTTGAAGCAGGCGAATTTGAACTGGACGAGAGTATCGTCAATGTTGAAGGTACAATCAGTGCATGCTTGCGACTGATCGGTGGAAAGGCCCGCGGGAAATATATCTATCCCGACGTTCAACTTGATCCGGATGTGGCAGAAATACATGCCGATGAACGCATCCTGAAACAAATTCTGATCAATCTCTTGGGCAATGCCGTTAAATTTACGGAAGAAAACGGTCGCATTTCCATATCGACAAAACTTCAAGAAGATATGGGGCTGACAATTTCAATTCGTGACAACGGACCGGGCATCGATGTCAAGGATCTGGATCGGGTTTTTGAACCCTTTGGCCAGGTGCGGGAAAGCTCGGAAGTTTCTCACGAAGGTACGGGCCTTGGGTTGCCTCTGGCGAGGCGGTTTATGGAAATGCACGGTGGTACCCTGACCCTTGAAAGCCAGGTGGGCCTTGGAACAACAGTCTTGTTGTCATTCCCACCAGAACGCACGGTCCAGCGCAAAAAGGCCGAGAGCTGATGAGTATTGGCCGCTGTGAAGGAAAAGAGTGTTATTTGCATTGGTCGCGTAAATAGATTTACTGTCAGCTTATGAATAGCAAAACCAACATACTTTCTGATGCGGATATCGCTACCTTCTGGCAAGAAGGCTATGTAACCGTTGAAAATGCCGTAACAGACGAAGAACTGAAGCGGCTGCAGGGTGAGTTCACTGACTGGGTGGCTGAAAGTCGCGGCCATACTGAACCGTGGGGAACGCCAACCGTAGATAACCGGCCACGGTTCGACATCGGCGCTGAACATACATCCGGGAACCCGGCCTTGCGACGGGTCAATAACCCGTCAGAGATATCCGACACTTACATGGAAGTCATGCGCGGGTCGGCTGTTGTCGGGATGGTGGCTGATCTCATTGGCCCCAACATCAAGTATCATCATTGCAAGATTAACTCGAAATTGCCCGGTAACAATACGGTTGTTCACTGGCATCAGGATTTTCCCTATACGCCGCATACGAACGATGATGTTGTTACAGCGCTGCTGATGCTGGACGATGTCACTGAGGAAAATGGTTGTCTGCTTGTTGCACCCGGCACCCATCGCGGGGCCGTGAATTCCTTGTTTCAGGACGGTGTTTTTACCGGCACGGTTGACGAAGAAACAACCAGAGAACTGGCGCGGCAGGAAGTACCTGTCATGGGCAAGGCAGGCAGCGTCTGCCTGATGCATACCCGATTGCAGCACAGTTCCCGAGCCAACAAATCTGCCCGCTCCAGAACCCTTTATATCTGTGTTTACTCGGCGGCGGATGCGGTGCCGATTGCGCGGAACCCCATGCCGTCGCGCTTTGAGGGTCTGATTGTAAACGGCGTGGCCAGTCCGGTCGCCCGCATGATCCCGCTGGAAGTAGAATTGCCCGCGCAACCAAAATCGGCCTCTTTCTTCACCGTTCAGGGTCAGCAATCCGCGACTTCGGATTGATCCCCGGTCTTTGACGGCGGCAATCGGCTTTCAGTAACGAACTTGTCAAAAGACCTGCAAGACATAAATGTGACATAGTCGGTCAAACAATGATGTCGATGGGCAGAAAGGTCTTGAAAATGAGCCATGTCGCTGTGAAGTTTCTTGTTTTCATATTGTTACTGGCCGGATTTTCCAGTCCCGCATTTGCCGATGCCATCGACGGTGACTGGTGTAATGCTGGCCGACATTTGAAGATTAATGGGCCACAAATTGTGACGCCAGGTGGTACGTCAATGACCGGTAGCTATGATCGCCATGCTTTTCGCTACAAAATTCCTGCTTCAGATAAAGGTGCCGGAGAAAATGTTTTTATGGTCCAAAGATCAGAGGAAATCATGAATTTCTGGCAAACGCCGGAGGCGGCCCCCGGACCACAAACCCCACCACAAGTCTGGACCCGCTGCCAAAATATTAGTGCGATTCCTGCTTTGTCGGAAACCTTGCGTTTCATATAAATCAGGGTGGGCGTTAATAATCGAGGCAGCAGCAATTTCGTTTAAACCGGATGAGCCTTTGCTGACAAAAACTCATAAAATCAAAGGTGCATCGGCATCTGGATTCTCCTGTGCAAATAGCCTTAGTATAGTTTTGAAAACCGGCCACCAAGTGCTGGATATCTTTTAAGAAAATGATTGGGAGGTTACCTTGTCCGAGAACAAATTTCGCCTTGTTACCCGTAGTGATTTTGATGGCTTGGTCTGTGCCGTTTTGCTGAAAGAAAAAGGCCTGATTGACGAGATCAAGTTTGTCCATCCAAAGGACATGCAGGATGGCAAGATCGAAATTACCGACAACGATATTACGACTAACCTGCCCTATGTCGCTGGTTGTCACCTGGCCTTTGATCACCATTCAAGTGAAGTCACAAGGGGTGGCGGGGCCCTGCCCGAAAATCATATTATTGATCCTGATGCAGCCTCTGCGGCCCGGGTGGTCTATGACCATTATGGCGGCAAGGATGGCTTTGCTTCGGTCGACGTTGATTTGATGGCGGCCGTAGACAAGGGCGATGCCGCGCAGTTCAACAAACGTGAAATATTGAATCCCAACGATTGGGACCTGTTGAACTTCCTGATGGATTCGCGCACCGGCCTGGGGCGCTTCCGGGAATTCCGGGTATCGAACTATGACCTGATGATGGAATTAATTGACTATTGCCGGGAACACACAATTGCACAGATTCTGGATTTGCCGGATGTAAAGGAACGCGTTGATCTTTACATGGAACATGATGAATTATTCAAGGATCAGTTGGACCGATGCGGTACAGTGCACGGCAATCTGGTTGTCCTGGACTTGCGTGACGAAGAAGTCATCTATGCCGGAAACCGGTTTGTGATTTACGCTGTTTATCCGGATTGCAATATTTCCATTCACGCGCTGTGGGGGCTGAAACAGCAGAACACAGTATACGCGATAGGCAAATCCATCCTGGATCGCTCTTCCGAAACAGATGTGGGTGAACTTTGCCTGACTTATGGCGGCGGTGGCCACAAGGCAGCAGGCACCTGCCAGGTTGAAAATGACAAGGCCGTTGAGGTGTTGGGTGAGTTGATCGGAAAAATTAATGCTGATGGCTAGGGCGGATAGGTTTTGCCGTAAAGCCTACTTGTAGTAGTATAATCGCGAGGTGATGCGGTATTGGAAAAAAGAAAAAGGCCAATGAATGCCAAAGTGGGGATCAATTGCAGTCGGACTTTTGGTCTTTGGCCTGACACTCGTTTTATGGTCAATAACGGGATCATTTGACCGTTCTGGTGCGCCTGAAACGGATTGGTTCCGCCATATTATTCTGGCTCTGAGCGCCGGATTATCCCTCCTGATTATCTATTTGTTGATCAGGTTTGGGACAGACAAGAGCGGCGGTAACAACAGCGTTAGTGCTGTCGGGGAGTACCTGACCAAGGCGCTTGATTCAACCGGAGACGGCTTCTTCATTCTTGATCCGAATATGAAGTTTGTTGCTTTCAGTGAACGCCTTCGGGTTCTTGCCGATTTACCTGCCCGGCTGTCCGCACCCGGCGCTTCCATGCATGACCATTTAATCTATCGCGCCGAACGGGGTGACTACGGTGACGTTGACATCGACATCAAACAGCTGGTCGCCAATCGTCTTGAGTTTTATCGAACATTGGAAACGGATTCAGTAGAGGAGCGGTTCGGTGAGCAGGTATTTGAGGTTATCCGTAAACGCGCCTCTGACGGATCAGTGATTGCCATCTTCCATGACATTACCTATCGCTCTGAGTGGGAAGCCGAAATCAAGCAGTCGCGCGATGCGGTTGAACGTGAACGCGGCAGATTACGGGATGCCATTGAGGCGCTGGAGGTTGGATTTGCCATGTATGACAGCGACGAATGTCTCGTCATTCATAACCAACGTTACGCGCAAATGTATTCGGCCGTATCTGAACTTCTGTTTCCCGGTCGGAATTATGAAGAAATCCTGCGTGAGGGATGCCAGCGGACTAATGCCCATGAGAAGACCGGCGAAACCATTGACGAATGGGTGAAAGAGCGCCTTTTGCGTTTGCGCGCGCGGGACCAGGGGGCGGTTCATGATGTGAATGGCCGTTGGTTGATGGACAACAACTATCCTCTTGCGGATGGTGGTGTGGTTACAATTCGCACGGATGTTACAGATTTGAAATTGGCAGAAACGGATCTGGAAGAGCAAACAAGAATGTTGCATGCAGTCATGGGGTCCATGGCACAAGGGATTGTCGCTTTTAGTGATGATCTGAAGCTTCAGGTCTGGAATGACCATTTTCTTGAAATCAGAGGTTACCCGAAAGAACTGGCCCGGGTCGGCACCGATTTTGAAGATTTCATGAAATATGATGTCGAACATCACGAATTTGACAAAGGTTCACCGGAATATGATGTTAGCAAACAAATAGCACGTGCCCGACTGTTCGAACCTCATGCTTTTGAACGGCAAAGACCGGATGGCAATTACATCGAAGTCCGGGGCGGACCGATACCGGGTGGCGGTTTTGTCAGCACCTACACTGATATTACCGAACGCAAGGCGGCGGAGCAGGAGTTAAGACGCGCCCTTGATGCCGCTGAAGCAGCATCAGATGCAAAAGCAAACTTTCTGGCCTCCATGAGCCACGAAATTCGCACCCCCATGAACGGTGTTCTGGGGATGGCTGATCTGCTTTCTCAAACCACACTGGATGATGACCAAACCCAAATTCTGGATACCATTCGCGATTCAGGTAACAGTCTGCTGACGATTATCAATGACATCCTTGATTTTTCCAAAATTGAGGCTGGAAAGCTTACCATTGAAAGCATTCCGCTGGCGCTGGAAGATATCATTGAAGGCGCTTCTGCGACCATTGCACCGGGTGCTGATCGCAAGGGTGTTCGTATTGTCAGTTATGTTGATCCCGATTTGCCGGCGACTTTGCTGGGCGATCCCGTGCGTTTGCGCCAGATTGTTTTTAATCTGACCGGCAATGCGGTCAAATTCTCCGAACAGGGCGAGGTTATCGTCCGCGCCGACCGGGTTTCTGAAGATGACAACGCGGTCACAATTCGATTGTCAGTCGTGGACCAGGGCATTGGTATTTCCAAAGATGCCCTGGAAGGATTGTTCGAGGCCTTTTCGCAAGCGGAAAACTCGACGACTCGCCGTTTTGGCGGAACCGGTCTGGGCTTGACCATATGCCGACACATTACCGATTTGATGGGCGGCAAGATCAGTGTCGACAGTGAGATCGGCAGTGGCTCGACCTTCAGTGTTGAGGTCTCTCTGAAAAAACCAGACCAACAGAGTACCAGGAACAGGGAAGATCTTTCGGGGCTCGACATTTTACTTGTAACCAACAGTTCCATGATGCCGCAGGTGATGCGTAGCTATCTGGAAAAAGAAAATGCTAACTGTGTGGTCGCAATTTCCATGCAACAGGCCTTGGAAGCCCTGGAACAAAAAACCTTTTCCGGCAAACCTTTTGATGTCGTCGTTGTGGATGTTGATCCGGTTCTTAATATGGATGGCAAATTGTCAGAGAATTTGTCGGCGACAAGTATGAAGTGCGTTTTGTTGGCCCGGGGCCGACGCAGAAGTGCGCGCATTGAAAACAGTAACACCGTCAATCTGGATGGCCATCCGCTTTATCGCGGCCGGCTTGTGAAGGCAGTTGCCGTGGCAGCAGGACGTGCCAGCCCCCTGGCCAGGCCTGAGGCAGAAGACACGCAAATTGCCGAGGTTGAATTGCCAACGACAGCGCAGGCGCTGGCCGCGGGCACCCTGATCCTTTTGGCCGAAGACAATCCGACCAACCGCCAGGTTATCGGTCGGCAGTTGAACAAGCTGGGCTATGTTTGCGAGATGGCTGACGACGGTAAGCTGGCCCTGGCTGCGTGGCGCAGCAAGCAATATGCGCTTTTACTGACAGATTGCCACATGCCTTATATGGATGGCTTCGAATTGACAGCGGCTGTCCGCGCGGACGAAAAAAATGGTAATCGCCGTGCGCCCATCGTTGCCGTGACCGCCAATGCCCTGGAAGGGGAGGCCGAGCGCTGTATTGCCGCCGGTATGGATGACTATTTGTCCAAGCCCCTGGCCATGGTGGATTTGAAAAACACCTTGCGCAAGTGGATGCCTGCAGCCCAGGCAGGCGTGGCGCCCCCGGCGGTGAAGACGGATGAGAGTAATCCTTCTGCACAAGCGGATGTAAACACTCGTTCAGGTGTCGTCGATCCAAAGTTTTTGCGTGAAACTTTTGGTGATGATGAAGAAACAATCCGCGAAATCATGCAGGATTACGTTGGTCCAGCCGGGGAGACCGTCGGTGAAATCGATGCTGCCTATGAGGCAAAAGACGCGGCCCAGATTGGTGCTGCCGGGCATAAGCTGAAATCGGCTTCCCGATCTATTGGTGCGGACGGTCTGGCGGATATATGTGCCAGGCTTGAGGCGGCGGGTAAGTCCGATGATTGGCCGGAAATCGAACGGAATTATGATCAACTGGAACCTATGTTCACTGCCGTTATGGCTAACATCGCTGCCATGTAAGGCAATCGTTTGCACCTGGGGAGCCTGCTTGATAAAGTTTTGTTCTGGATAACAGATAGGCGAACACACCATGAAAACCCGTTCACCTGATATCGACCATGAATATACACCCAATGAAGATTTGATGGCGTTGGTGCCGGATGTTTCGGGCAACGATATCAACGGGGTTGGTGAAGTCGGATTTCGCCGACCCTCTCCGGTCTATTGGCAGGAACCGGATTCAATCGCCCACGGAAAAATGCAGAAGTGGTTTGGCAGCCAGGACCTGATTGTTGATGTATTGGATGCCCTGCAACGGCGACAGGTTATTTTTGATACGCCTATGTCCGATGTGGCTGATACGCCAGTCGAAAATGAACCGGATGTCTGGGCAAAGTTGGTCGAGGCCGCAGCGCTGGATCGGGGTGCAGACCTTGTGGGCATCACGGCCTTTGATCCGGACTGGACCTATGACCGCTTTGACCCACCTGCCGACCCCTGGGTGATCATGATCGGTGGTGAACAAGATTTTGAAAAAATGCTGAATGTACCGGGCCAGATCGCCGGTGCTGAAGTATTGAATATCTATGGCAAAGTCCTTGAAACGGCTCGCACCCTGTCCAGCTGGATCCGCGAACAGGGGTATCATGCCGAACCCTTTGGCTCACCCACTCATGCAAAGTTTGTGCAGATACCGCCTGCCCTTGAATGTGGCTTTGGTGAATTAGGCAAGCATGGCTCCATTATCAACCGCCGCCTGGGCTCTAATTTTCGCCTCAGTGCTGTGCTGACAGATATGCCGTTGGTGGCGCAAAAAAGTGATGAATTCGGCGTCGATGATTTTTGTGCCAATTGCAAAATTTGCGAAAAGGCCTGCGTGCCTGGGGCAATACGCTCTGGCAAGGTTCATGTGCGTGGCGTGGAACGCTGGTCGGTAGATTTCGACAAATGCATTCCCTATTTCAATGAACATCTCGGCTGTTCAATCTGCACAACCGTCTGCCCCTGGAGCCGTCCTGGTGTCGCTGATAACCTGGTGCAAAAATTGGCCCGCAGGCGCAGCACCTAAATCGTTTCGATAATAGCGACGGCTTGGCCTTCTTCAATCGGATCGTCCTTCGCGACGAGGATTTCCACAACGATACCCGCCTGTGGCGCATCAACCGGAATCTCCATTTTCATGGATTCGAGCACGATCAAGGTATCGTCTTCAGCTACTTTTGCGCCGACTTCTGTTTCGACCAGCCAGACGGTGCCGGCGACTTCTGATTTAATTTCTTTGCGGGCCAAGCGGGCCTCCTGTATTGGGATTCAATTAGATGATTTGATGGCAATCAGGGACGGTAGGGGGCCGTGGCTGGTCCTGGTTTGCGCAAAGGTGCTGCCAGATTGGCAAATTCACAAAGCAACGGACGGGTATCACGGGGGTCGATGATTTCCTCAATGCGAAAAGCTTCTGCTGTGCGGAAGGGGGAACAAACACGGGTTAACCGTTCTTCGATGTCAGCCAGCAAGGCGTCCGGATCATCCGAGGCTTCCAGATCAGACTTGTAGGCTGCTTCCAGACCACCGGCGATGGGCAAAGAGCCGGTATCCGCCGAAGGCCAGGCATAACGGAAAAAGAGTTTGCTGTGATTGCTGTTGCCAGCGCCGGCCACGCCAAAGGCCTTGCGCACAATGACCGTGCACCAGGGCACATCCGCCTGATACAACGCTGCCAGTGCGTGGGCACCGTGACGAATAGTGCCTGCCTTTTCGCTTTCAAGGCCGATCAGGAAGCCTGGATTATCCACCAGATGCACAACAGGCAAATGAAAGGTATTGGCAAGATCGATGAACCGCGTGACCTTGTGGGAGGCGTCCGCTGTCCACGAACCACCATAGATATAGGGATCATTGGCAAGGATCGCGACAGGCCAGCCGTCAAGCCGGGCGAAGCCGGTGATGGCCGATTTGCCATGCTGGCGTCCGATTTCAAAGAAGCTGTCTTCGTCGACGACGCTATTGATGATCTTGCGCATCTTGTAAACTTTGCGCTTGTTCACTGGTACCGCTGAAATCAGGCTTTCTTCGCGGCGATTAACATCATCGGTGACCGGCCCACGGGGTGGCAGCTCGTGTACGGAGGAGGGCAGGTAGGACAAGAACCGGGCGGTGCGCTCAAAAGCTTCGGCTTCGCTTGTCACTTCGTCATCAATGGCGCCATTGCGTGTGTGAATTTCTGATCCGCCAAGTTCTTCCTTGGTAATCGGGCCACTGACCCTGGCGACCACGACCGGCCCGGCCACGAACATCTGTGAAAGACCTTTGACCATCAGGGAATAATGACTGGTGACAGCGCGGGCAGCACCAAGACCGGCAACAGAACCAAGGGCGAGACCCACAACCGGCACGGTCGACAGATTGCGCACGACCCATTCCCAACCCGGATTGGCAGGGATATAGGTTCTGCCGTCCATCTCCAGCGATTTTACGGAACCACCACCGCCGGTGCCATCAATCAGACGCACGATGGGCAAGCGATATTCATTGGCCATTTGTTCGGCGAAGATCGGCTTTTCCCGAATGGAGGCATCAGCGGCACCACCACGTACGGTGAAGTCGTCTCCGGCGACAACGACAACCCGGTCATTGATCTTGCCGCGACCCATGATGAAATTGGAGGCACGAAGGTCGACCAGGTTACCATCTTCGTCATATTCAGCTTTGCCGGAAATCGAGCCTGTTTCGTGAAAGGAGCCCTTGTCCAGCAAGGCATCGATGCGTTGCCGGACGTCAAGTTTACCGGCATTATGATGACGGTCGACTTTGACCTGTTCGCCCATGCGGCGGGCGAGACCCTCGCGCCTGCGCAGTTCCTCAATTGCTGACTCCCAACTCACCTTCAACCTCCCAAACCATCAATTCATTTTTAACAGGTTGGCTGATTTGCGGACGTGATACCAGATAACTTGCAAAGATTCTTTCAGGTTAATTAGGGTGGTTTAACTTCTATTTAAAATACAGGGTGTCCTTAACTTCTTGCAATGCAAGGCAGATATGAACAGATGCGGTTCGGATTGATCCGAACTCGCTCTAGTGTAAAGGTTTTCCAGGGCTATGGCTGACAGGCAAGGCGGGATCTGGATCCATGCGTGTGACACGATCGTCATGCAGTTGACGCAAACAGTCAGACAACAGTTTCCTGCGGGCTTCGGCGATATCCAGAATGTCCATATTGTCGATTTCCTGCCAGACTGAAAACCTGAGCAGCAAGTGGCACAGGCAGTTGAACATTTGCGGCATATTCAGTTTGACACTACCGTTCAGGGCCTGGCGCAGGTCTGCCCCGTCCAGCAAAACATCCAGTGTCAGATAGACTGCAAGAACGCCCTTATCAAAGGCAAAGCTTTGTCCATCGATCCCCGCCCGGCACATATTATTATTCTCAGGCCGTCGCGTGTGGCCATTTTTGTTCAGCCAGTTCAGCATGCTGATGAACATTTGTTCCGGGGTTGTTGTACCTTCCAGATAGGGCGTTTCGCCCGAGATCAGTGGGGTGATTAACAATCTGATCGGCTCTACGATCTGGTGGCGCTGCCTGATGATCTGTGAGCGGGTGAGCGGGGCCAGCCGGGGCAACAACAACAGCAAGTCGACGATCAGTTTGGCAGCAGCTGTTTCCGGCGAAACTTCGATGAGTTGGGTGTCGATCCGGTCGACAAATATTTCCGCTGCGCCAAAATCCCGGTAGCTACTTCGGGCTGCCAGCAGATCAATGGTTACAGGTGAAGCGATGTTTTTCGGGTATTGGCTGGATTTATCCATGATCATTTGGCTGCCTCTTTGGTGAACACATACTCTGCATAGTCATATGCAGTGATCAGAGCGGTTTTTCTCAGAGGGAAATTTGCAGACAGTCCAAAGTGTTTTAGTATACTATTATCAAACCGTGGGCTCGCCTGCAGGTGTGGGCTGAATTTAGAGAAAATAATGTCGGATGAAATATGACTGGTAAAACGCAATTTCGAACCGGAAGCATTTTTGGGCGCTTGATTGTTTTGTCTTTGCTGGCGGCAATGTCATTTGGATTAGCCTTGTGGACCGGACCGGTGTCGGCCAATGAAGTCGAGGCCACAAACCGGCTGTATAACCTGCACCAACAACAAAGTCTGGTCGCTGCCCATAAATTGCAGAAACTGAGGCAGGACTACGGCGGGCATCTGGATCGGGCCCCGGCAACGTTAGTGGTGCCGCTGATCGATAAGGCGGTCAGTCATATGCGTTGGGCCCGGTCATATGCCCCCAATGAAGGCTCGCGCAAGATCCTGAAATTCAATGAGGGCAATCTGAAGCGCCTGCGCAAAACGATTATCGAAAGCCAGTCCGCCAAACCCCGCAAGAAGGGCGTCTGCACAGGCAACGACAAGTGGATTACGGCTTGATTGAAGCCCTGCTGAACCTGTAATTTCGTGGCACCTGTAATTGACGACGCTTTACCGTCCTGAAACCTTTAGGCAGTTATGATTGCTGTTCAGAAAAGAAGTTTACCGAACAATAAATGAGGCCCTGTTATGTCCGGCAATATTCGATTCTCCTTGAAACTCGCCATATTGCTCATTGTCGCCGGTTTTCTTTCCTCGTGCGGGGACGACGAGGCGACGGACAAGGGTGCTGCCTGGTTGCAGGAAAACCTGCAGGTCCCTGTGAACAGTGGCTGGAAAATCCAGGAAGTCTCCGTCATTGGTAAAGGCAAGCTGGATATCCTCGTCGATATGTACAGCGCCACGGCAGCCAACAAACTGAATAGCTTGAGTGCCATGGACAAGGGCGAAGTGGCCCGTCTGGTTTGCCCGATCCGGGGCACCGAATTCTGGGAAATTGTTGGCAATAAGGCGACAGTGACGGTGAAACTGGCCAGCATGGGAAAAACCCAGGCCACCGCCATTTGCCGCCGATAAATCAGGCACCTCGCTTTTGCGGTTATTAGGGCTGAGTTGAAGTAATTCCAAAAAATAACGGAATGAATTTGCTTTATATAAGCAAAATGTAATATATGTGCGTTGTCGACTTCAAAAAGCCCGCCATTATTGCCATTCTCGTTCATGCCAACACCGGGGACGTCACAGGTTCAAATGCAAGACCATAATATTGAGCTATCGCCTGAGGGCGCAGACGAAATCAAATATACCACGTGCTATATGTGCGCCTGTCGTTGCGGCATCAAGGTCCACATCAAGGACAACGAAATAAAGTATATTGAAGGCAACCGTAATCACCCCGTGAATCAGGGTGTGTTGTGCGGCAAGGGTGCTGCCGGGATTATGCAGCACAATTCCCCGGCCCGCCTGAAAAAGCCTTTGAAACGCGTTGGCCCGCGTGGCTCAGGTGAATTCAAGGAAATCGACTGGGAAGAAGCGCTGGATATTGCCACAGCCTGGCTGGCCCGCGCCCGTGCCACCAATCCTCGCAAGCTCGCTTTCTTTACCGGCCGTGACCAGAGCCAGTCCCTGACATCCTGGTGGGCCCAGCAATTTGGCACCCCCAATTACGCTGCCCATGGCGGCTTTTGTTCAGTTAATATGGCGGCGGCTGGTCTCTACACCATGGGCTCGGCCTTTTGGGAATTTGGCGAGCCGGACTGGGATCAGACCAAATATTTCATGATGTTTGGCGTTGCCGAGGATCATGATTCCAATCCCATCAAGCGGGGTCTTGGCAAACTGAAGACCCGCGGGGCCAAATATATTTCGGTTAATCCGGTCAAGACCGGCTATTCCGCCATTGCCGACGAATGGATTGGCATTCGACCCGGAACAGATGGTTTGTTTATATTGTCGCTGGTGCATGAATTGCTGCGGGCGGGCAAGGTGGATGCGGGGTACCTCCAACGCTACACCAATGCTTCCTGGCTGGTGTTTGATGCGCCTGGTACGGCTGATGATGGTCTGTTTGCCCGCGATGAAGATGGCAAGCCACAATGCTGGGACCGTACAACAGGGGCCCTTGGTGATCCGGCCTCGGCTGATGCCGACGGGGCGCTGAACGGTCATTATGAATTGCCGGATGGCCGCAAGGTCAAACCGTCTTTCGAAATTCTGGCCGAACGCTATCTTGATGATTGTTACGCACCTGAGACCGTCGAAGACCAATGCGGCGTGTCTGCGGCAACGATCAAGCGCATTGCCACAGAACTGGCCCACGTCGCCTTCGAAGAAGAAATCGTTATCGAACAACCCTGGACCGACTGGACCGGGCGTAAACACGAAACCATGATTGGCCGACCGGTCAGCATGCATGCCATGCGCGGCATATCGGCCCACACCAATGGTTTTCACACGTGCCGGTCGATCCATATCCTGCAATTGCTTTTGGGCTCGGTTGATTGTCCCGGTGGCTGGCGTTTCAAGGCACCTTATCCCAAAGGGCTCGACAGCTTGCCGCGCCCCTCGGGACGCCCAGATCAGGTATCACCCAATACACCTTTGCGCGGGCCGCATCTTGGTTTTTCGCGCGGCCCTGAAGATCTGCTGATCGACGATGACGGCAAGCCCCAGCGCATCGACAAGGCCTTTTCCTGGGATGCCCCCATGGCCGCCCACGGCATGATGCATATGGTCATCAATAATGCCTGGAAGGGCGATCCCTACAAGATTGATACCCTGTTCATGTATATGGCCAACATGGCCTGGAATTCTTCCATGAACACGGATGAAACCATCAAGATGCTGACGGATGTGGACGCGGATACGGGCGAATACAAAATTCCGCGCATTATTTATTCCGATGCCTATTATTCAGAAACCGTGGCCTATGCAGACTTGATCCTGCCGGATACGACCTATCTGGAACGCTGGGACTGTATCTCCATGCTGGATCGGCCCATCGGCACGGCCCACGCGGCAGGCGATGCCATCCGCCAGCCTGTCATGGAACCTGACCGGGATGTGCGGCCCTTTCAAAGTGTCTTGCTGGACCTGGGCGCACGTCTGGGACTGAACGGCATGGTCAATGAAGACGGGACGCCGAAATACCCGGATGGTTATCGCGACTACATTACCTATCACGAACGCCGCCCCGGCATTGGTTTGCTGGCGGGCTGGCGCGGGCGCGACGGCAAAGACACCGGCACCGGCGAGCCCAACGCCCACCAGATTGAGGAATACATCAAGCACCAGTGTTTCTGGCAGGAGGAATTCCCGGCCAACATTCAGTACTACAAACACGTCAACAAGGACTATCTGGAATACGCGCATAAAAAGGGCTTCATCGTTAACGAAGAACCTATTATCGCCCAGCTATATTCCGAGGAAATGCAAAAGTTTCGTCTCGCCGCTGACGGCCATGGTGATATCCAGCCCCCGGATAACCGCCGGGACCGTATCCACGAGGCTTTTGATCCGCTGCCGACCTGGTATTCGACTTTCGAGGCCCGCGTCGAAGGGGTTGAGGAATTCCCGCTTTATGCGATCACTCAGCGACCCATGGTCATGTACCATTCCTGGGGCACACAAAATGCCTGGCTGCGGCAAATCCATGGCCAAAACGCCTTGTATATTTCCCGTGATCTGGGCGCCAAGCACGACCTGGTCGACGATGACTGGGCCTGGCTGACCAGTCGATCCGGTCGGATCAAGGTTCAGGTCAAGTTGATGGATGGCGTTGAGACCAATACGGTCTGGACCTGGAATGCCATTGGCAAGCGCGGTGGGGCCTGGCGCATCGATCCCAAATCATCCGAAGTCAAAGACGGCTTTTTGATGAACCATTTGATCGACGAATTACTGCCCACCAAAACCGGCACGCAGTTGTCCAACTCCGATCCGGTGACCGGGCAGGCGGCCTGGTATGATGTGCGGGTGAAAATCGAAAAGGCCAGTGCAGGCACAGAAGAAACCCTGCCGCAATTCCCGGTCTTGTCGACACCACCCAATATGCCTGAACCGCCGAAGGTTTCGCGTTTTGGTGCCAACTTCCGCAAGGGAGGCAAGTAACATGACGTCGTTGCCCGCCAATCCGTCGCCCACCAAACTGGGCCTTGTTATTGATCTGGATATTTGTGTTGGCTGCCACGCCTGCGCCGTCAATTGCAAGGAATGGAATACGGGCGGCTATCATGCCCCCCTGACGGACAGCGACCCTTATGGTACTGATCCAACTGGCGTCTGGTTCAACCGTGTGCATGCCTTTGAAGTGGGGGAAGGACATGCGGGCCGCACGGTCCATTTCCCACGCTCGTGCCTGCATTGTGAAGACGCGCCTTGTGTCACCGTTTGCCCGACCGGCGCATCCTATAAACGCACTGAAGACGGTATTGTTCTGGTCGATGAAGATATGTGCATTGGCTGCAAGCTCTGTTCCTGGTCTTGTCCTTATGGAGCGCGGGAATTTGATGCCGATGTCGGTGTGATGAAAAAATGCACGCTTTGTGTCGACCGGATTTATAACCAGAATATGGAAGCCGTGGATCGGGTGCCAGCTTGTGTGGCGACCTGTCCGGCCGGGGCACGTCACTTTGGAGACTTGGGCGATCCGGCCTCAGATGTGTCGCGTCTGGTAGCCGCACGTGAAGGCTATGATCTGATGCCGGAAATGCAAACCCGTCCTACAAATAAGTATCTGCCACCACGGCCCCGACGGGACGAGGACGGCGCCATTACCTCAGCCACATCGCTAGAGGATGCTTCACCCGAGGGCGGTTTTCTGGGTTGGGTTGACCGGTTGTTATCTACGACAGGAGACGTGCGATGAACCCGGCCTATTCCGTTATCTTTTTCACCACGGCCTCTGGCTTGGGTTATGGCCTGCTTGTCTTTATTGGTGTGTTTGCCAGCCTTGGCCTGTTGCCAGCAGATCGTTGGTTGGGCTTCTGGGGGTTGGGCCTGGCCCTTGCCGCCATTACCTTTGGTTTGTTGAGCTCCACTTTTCATCTGGGTCGTCCGGAGCGCGCCTGGCGGGCTGTTAGCCAATGGCGCTCGTCGTGGCTGGCGCGGGAAGGGGTGCTGGCTTTGCTGACCTATGTGCCCGCTGCCGTGCTGGGCATTGCCTGGGTTTTCTATGAACAGATTTCTGGCAGTATTGCTCTGGCAGCAATTGCCGTGGCTGTTCTGTCGCTGGTGACGGTTTATTGCACGGGCAAGATTTACGCCTCGCTGAAGACCATTCCAGCATGGCATCAGACCATCGTGCCGGTGAATTATGTTATTCTGGCGCTTATGACGGGCGCAGTCTGGTTTTTGGCTCTGTTGAATATTTTCAGCCTGCCGTCGATGCAAGTAAGCGTCATGGCAGTCGTCTTGCTGGTGTTTGGCCTGGCTGCAAAAGTTCGCTTCTGGCGGCAAATAGATCACGCCCCGGTCACGTCCACTTCGGGAACCGCCACCGGGCTTGGCGACTTGGGTGAAGTCCGGCTGCTGGAAACCCCGAATACCTCAGCCAATTATCTGAATACCGAAATGGGCTTCAAGGTGGCCCGCAAACATGCCGCCAAGCTGCGCCGTATTGCCATTATATTCGGATTTGTATTGCCAGCCTTGCTGGTCATTCTCGCCGGATTGGCAAGTGGTGTACCGGCTGTGCTGTTCAGTTGCCTGGCCGCCTTGCTGATGATGGTCGGCATGGTTGCCGAGCGTTGGCTGTTCTTTGCCGAGGCCAAACATGTGGTGAACCTTTATTACGGTGAAACGACGATCTGATTCTGTTAGACTTCTCCGGAAATCATCGGAGGTCGTATTGTGAATGACACAGAACTGTCAGAAGTCATTGCTGCTTATCTTGACAGCCACACGGTCCTGAACCTGGCAACCAGCGGACCGAACGGTGCTCATGCAGCCTCAGTTTTTTACGCCAGGCGTCATTTTGACCTGTTCTGGTTCTCGGAAAATTCCACACGCCATTCCCGGGACCTCGCCATGGGTGTGGGCTGTGCCGGGACGATCGCGGACAATGTTGACGACTACAAATTAATTCAAGGCTTGCAGTTGCAGGGTGTGGGCGAGGAACTGGTCGAGACAAGTGAGCGCCAGACCGGTCTTGATGCCCTGAATGCCAAATACGCCTTCATGAAGGAATTCGCATCCGGGCCGGGCGCTGAGCGCATGGAAAAAACATCGCTTTATCGCTTTCGGCCCTTGTCCATTACGTGGATCGACAATGCCGTTTCGTTTGGCTTCAAACAGATACTTGAATTTGAGGGGTGATGGTGAGCGGTGTCCTCTCCCACGTCATCCCGCACTTGATGCGGGATCCATGCGGCGAACCAATTGGGAGGCATTGAACATAACGACACAGGCGTAGACCCCGCATCAAGTGCGGGGTGACGGAGTGTTGTGAGAATAGGCCTGTCGTTATTTGCCTACTCCGCAAAGCGAAACATGAAAATCAGGTTTCGTTGCAAGGGATTAAAATTGTCATCTGAAATCAAATAAATCCGCTCTCCATGTAGCGTCATAACGGCGCTGATGCCTTCCATATTATCCACAGTTTGTGATCCGGACAGTCGGGCGATTTCGCGACCCATAAGCAGGGCGTCGGGTTTGATATCCGTCTGGTCGATCAATCTGATCCGGGCGGCTGGACCTTTCATAATACTAAAGCTGCGTTCCAATACCAAAATGTCGCCGGACGCCAAACGGGTCATGCCCGTAGGGGCGAAGTCATCGGAGCGACTGAGATATATATTTTCCCAAGCCTTGCCAGTTCGCAACCAGCCCTGGGTTTGGCTTGGCGCATTTTCCAGATCTTCGCTGAAGGTCAGCAGTCGGCCGTCGACCAGTTCAACAAGGCTTTCCAGCCCGCCATTGGCAGGCATGTCTTTCAGGCCCTTGGGTGGAGAAATTTTTGTCGCCGCGACTACTGCCGGATCAGTGCCCGGAAAAAACCAGATGCGCTGTTTATGTTCAAAGCTGACAAACCAACCGTCTTTTGTCCGGGTCAGTCCTTCGGCATCGGACTTTTTCTTGCCTTTCAGCTTTTTGCCTTTTGGAGTTTGAAGCTTTGTAATATCCCCATTGGTCAGGCCAACCAGGCTGCCGTGGCGGTCAAACACCAGTTGGGCAGCCAATCTGTTCCCCTTGTCTGTTATGGCGATCATTTGGCCATCCGGGTTGACATGCAGGTCCGATAATCCACCAAAGCGTTTGTTGTCGCTGGTGACAGAAATGCCACTGATGAACTCAAGCTCCCCGACGCGACGCAAGTCGTGATTGTCCTCATCAACAAACACCTGTTCGACGCTAAACGTCAAAGGTTTGGCGTATGCAGGGGCGCTGATCAGCAGGGTGACAGTAATAAGGACAGAGAAAACAAAATACATTCGGAAGCCGGAAGTTGTTGAAAAGAAGGCGGATTATGATCATCACTTTGGGCAATGTCGAGATAACATCTTGTCTCGTTGTCGCTTGAGGGGCATGACAGATCAACGAATTCATAGTTAGATACGCAAGGTGATCGTCACCATTTCAAACGGGAAGAATATGTCCAAACCCTTGGTTGTTGCAATTTCAGGTGCCTCAGGCGTCATTTATGGCGTTGAGATGCTGCGTGCCTTGCAGACAACGGACTGTCCGGCGCATCTGATCCTCAGCTCATCAGCCGGGCGTAACCTGCAAATCGAAATGGATCTGACCGTCAGCGAAGTAAAAGACATGGCCGAGGTCGTGTATGCCAACAAGGACCTGGCGGCATCTGTTTCCAGCGGCTCATTCCAGACCCGAGGCATGGTTGTTGCCCCGTGCAGCATCAAATCTCTGTCCGGCATCGCCAATTCCTATAACGACAACCTGATTACCCGCGCCGCCGATGTTTCCCTGAAGGAACGGCGCACCCTGGTGTTGATGGTTCGCGAAACGCCCCTGCATAAAGGGCATCTTGATCTGATGTCACGTGCGGCTGATCTGGGCGCGATCATCCTGCCGCCTGTGCCCGCCTTTTATCATAGGCCGGAAACCATTCAGGATATTATCAACCAAAGCATCGGCAAGGCACTGGATCAGTTCGGTATTGAACATAACCTGTTCCGCCGCTGGTCTGGCGATCAAGCCAAATGACCTTGTCTATTCAAGCTTAAGAGTTTCATGAATAAAATACCTCCGGCCTTCATCGGCATTCTGGTCATGTGTGCGGCAGGACTGACCCTGTTCGCCGAATATCTCGGCAATCCGGTACTTGGGGCTGTTGGTGCTGTGGCCGTGGCTTTTTACATTATTGCCCAATGGTCTGAATTGCCGGTTGCGGGCAAGGCTCTGGCCATTGGCGCCGTGCTGTTGATCGGTGTTGCCCTGGCGACGGAGGATCCGCTCGGTTTGATCATCCAGGGCCTGGAACGCAGCGTCTTTATGTGCACATTTTTGTTATTCCTCGGCATTATCCGGGCCGCAGCAGATGGCTCGGAGATTGTTCGTCGCTGCGGCAGTTTGCTTCTTTCGCAAAAACCAGGCAAACGCTACACCGCCTTCTGGACGGGCGGCACCTTGTTTGGAGCCATCATCAGCATCGGCAGCCTGAGCATGTTTGGCCCCATGATCAATTCAGCAAACACCCTGGCCTCCGTCGGTGGTGATGAACGTATCCGTCTGATCCGGGCCAAACGTTCCATGCTGGCACTGCTCAGGGGCTTTACCTCCAGTCTGCTGTGGTCGCCGATGTCGATCTCTCTGGCGATTGTGCTTCAGGCCTTGCCGGGTGCCCGCTGGCCATATGTATTGTCGACGGGGGCGGTCATCGCCCTGTTGCAGATGTCCCTGGGCTGGTTTCTGGATCGCCTTGCTTATCCCCGGTCCGCCGTTACGGTCGCACCCCCCCAGTCAAGCGAAAGCTGGATGGTATTTCTGTACCCAACCTGTTTGTTGTTGACCATTTTTGCCATCGGCTCAGGCCTGGAAAGTCAGTTTGATATTACCCTGGCCACCGGGGTCATGACGGGTGCGCCTTTGGTGACCTTATTATGGCTTGTCGTCCAGGGCAGACAGCGGCCATCAGTTTCCACTTCGGCCCATGTCATGAGAAATCTGGGCCGCTTTGTGCGTGAAACTGTCCCGCGCTACCGTATGGAATTGACGATTTTGTCCACGGCCGGGTTTGCCGGGGCCATCATCGCTCATTTTCTGGAACCGCAAATGATTTCCTCTGCCCTGGCGTGGACGGGGGCACCGGCCTTTTTGGTGCCGGCCATTGTCATCGGTCTCATTATTTCAGGCGGACTAATGGGCTTGAACGCCATTATCACGGTGATGATCCTGGGTAGTGCCTTACCAGACCCAACTTCTTTTGGGGTGGCGCCAGTTGTTCTGGCGACAAGTTACCTCGCGGCCTGGGGCATGACCGTGGGCTCATCGCCCGTCGCCATGTCGACCCTGACCATCGGCAACCTGAATAATGTCAGTGGGGCCACCGTGGGCCTGGTCTGGAACCGGGCCTATACGTTGTCCTGCTATCTGCTGTCTTCAGTGGTGCTCGGGTTGGCTGTGCATTTCGGCGCGTTTCTTTGACCGCTATTTTTTCTCGACTGCCTCGATAGTCCCTTCAGCCGCTTTCCAGGCCGCAAATCCACCTTCTATATGACAAACCGGGGCCAGACCCATTTCGTGCACAGCTTTGGCCGCCAAAGCCGAGCGCATGCCACCGGCACAGAAAAAGGCGAAGCGTTTGCCCGACTGAAAAACCTCTTTGGCATAGGGGCTGGCGGGATCAACCCAGAATTCCAGCATACCACGCGGGGCGTGCAAGGCACCGGGGATGGCCCCTTCGCGCCACAATTCACGCACATCGCGGATATCCACAAAAGTCACATCGTCGTTGCCGTACTGTTCCATGGCTTGCGCGACCGTCCAGGTTTCAACGATCTCTTCTGCTTCAGCGCATAATTCCTTGATGCCTTTGGTAATCATTTCCCGAATATTCCTGCCAAATGTTTCAATGTTGTTGAGCTGTAATTTGCCGGTTGTAGCTACTGGCGTCCAGTGCAAATTTGATTAAGCAGGTTTTGGACGCAGTGCGCGCTTGCCCTATGGTCGTCAGATGTCATATTTGATATATTCCAAAGTAGATATTCTGTTAAAGCCTTTCCTGGCAATGCATCGCAAATTCTTGCAACAATTCAATATTCAATAAAGGCAACGTTTGAATCATGACAAAGCGTATTGAAAAGTCTGGCCTGCAGGTCGCTGAAGTTCTCCACACCCTGGTCGAAACAAAGATGGCTCCAGGTACCGGCATGTCGGCTGATGACGTCTGGTCTGCCCTGGCCGACATTCTTGCGGCACTGGCACCACGCAACAAGGCCTTGCTGGAAAAACGCGATAGCCTGCAGGCCGAAATCGACGCCTGGCATTTAGCGCGCAAGGGCCAGGCCCACGATGCAGCTGAATATAAACAGTTCCTGACCGATATCGGCTATCTGGTGTCCGAGGGTGATGACTTTGCCATCGGCACCACAAATGTAGACCCGGAAGTTGCCGTCATCGCCGGGCCCCAACTGGTCGTGCCGGTAATGAATGCGCGCTATGCCCTGAACGCCGCCAACGCCCGATGGGGCAGCCTGTACGACGCCTTGTATGGCACAGACGCCATTTCCGAAGACGGTGGTGCGGAACGTAGTGGCGGCTATAACCCGGTGCGTGGCGGTAAAGTCATCGCCTTCGCCAACGGCTTCCTCGATCAGATCGCGCCACTCGCGGCTGGCGGTCATGCGGACGTGACGTCTTATAATGTTAAAGACGGCGCACTTGTCATTGCCCTGGCTGATGGCACTGAAACGGCTCTGGCTGAACCACAAAAGTTTGTTGGTTTCCTCGGCGCTGATCCCGTCACGGCGATATTGCTGAAAAACAACAATCTTCACGCGGAAATCCAGATTGATCGGGACCATGCCGTCGGCAAGGATGATCCGGCTGGTAAAAAAGATATCCTTTTGGAATCGGCCATTACCACCATTCAGGATTGTGAAGATTCCGTCGCCGCTGTGGATGCCGAGGACAAAACAATTGTCTACAGCAACTGGCTGGGCCTGATGAAGGGCGACCTTGAAGACGCCTTTGAAAAAGGTGGCAAACAGCTGGTGCGCACCCTGAACCCGGATCGGACCTACACTGGTGCTGATGGCAGTGACCTTACGCTGAAAGGCCGCAGTCTGTTGCTGGTCCGCAACGTGGGGCATCTAATGACAACCGATGCAGTGTTGGACAGCGGCGGCAATGAAATTCCGGAAGGTATTTTGGACGGCCTGATGACCAGCCTGTGCGCCAAACATGATCTTGCCGACGGCGCGGGCAATAACAGCAAATCTGGCAGTGTCTATATCGTGAAGCCAAAAATGCACGGCCCCGAAGAAGTGGCTTTTACGGCTGATTTGTTCACCGCCGTAGAAGACGCCATCAACCTGCCGCGCAATACGCTGAAAGTCGGCGTGATGGATGAGGAACGCCGGACTACCGTTAATCTGAAGGAATGCATTCGCGCAGCCAAAGATCGCCTGGTGTTCATCAACACGGGCTTCCTGGATCGGACAGGCGATGAAATTCATACCAGCATGGAAGCCGGGGCGTTCCTGCGTAAAGATGCCATCAAGGGTGAACCCTGGATCGCTGCCTATGAGGACTGGAATGTTGATACCGGTCTGGCTGCGGGTCTTCAGGGCAAGGCCCAAATCGGCAAGGGCATGTGGGCCATGCCGGACGAAATGGCCAAGATGTTGGAGGCCAAGATAGGCCACCCAAAAGCCGGGGCCAACTGTGCCTGGGTACCATCGCCCACGGCAGCAACCCTGCATGTCATGCATTACCACCAGGTCAAGGTGTCCGCTGTCCAGGACGAGTTGAAATCGCGGGCGAAAGCCAACCTGGATGACATTCTGACTGTGCCTTTGATGGCCGGGCAAAACTTGTCGGCCCAGGACGTCGCTGAGGAACTGGATAATAACGCCCAGGGTCTTTTGGGCTATGTTGTGCGCTGGGTTGATGCTGGTGTCGGCTGTTCCAAGGTGCCCGATTTCAATGATGTTGGATTGATGGAAGATCGTGCGACCTTGCGCATTTCATCGCAACATATTGCCAACTGGTTACACCATGGCATTTGCACCGAAGAACAGGTCATTGAGACCCTGCAACGCATGGCGGCAGTGGTGGATCGGCAAAATGCCGGTGATCCGACCTATCGCAACATGGCGCCTGACTTTGACGCCAGCATTGCCTTTCAGGCCGCTTGCGATCTGGTCTTCAAGGGACGTGAACAGCCCAGCGGATATACCGAGCCAATTTTGCACGCCCGTCGACGCGAGGCCAAGGCAGCTCAAAGCTAGTCCAGATATCACGCGGGGGGCACAGAATGAAACTATTTGATCTAACGGGTAAGGTGGCAATTATTACCGGCGGCAACCGGGGTTTAGGCCTTGGCATGGCCGAAGGCATAGCCCGCGCCGGTGCCAATATTGTGGTTGCTGCACGCGATGAAAAAAAATCCCGCGAAGCTGTGGATCATCTGACGTCATTAGGTGTTGAAGCACAATTCATCGCGGTTGATGTGGTCGACGAGGCCTCATGCCATGCCATGGTTGAGTCGGCCGAAAAACGATTTGGCCGGGTCGATATCCTGGTCAACAATGCGGGCATTAACGACCGCAAACCACCGCAGGATTATAGTTTAAGCGAATGGCGCAAGATCATTGATACCAATCTCAACAGCGTCTTTGTTTGTTGCCAGGCCATCTATCCGGCCTTCCAGCGGGCAGGGGGCGGCAAGATTATCAATATCGGCTCTATGCTCTCGATCTTTGGCGCATCCTTTGCCGTGCCCTATGGCACCTCCAAAGGCGGTGTGGTGCAAATGACAAAAGGCCTGGCATCTGCCTGGGCAGCGGACAATATTCAGGTCAATGCCATCCTGCCGGGTTGGGTCGATACGGACCTGACGCGCAACGCCCGCAAGCAGGTCGATGGCTTGCATGACAAGATTATCGAGCGCACCCCACAAAACCGTTGGGGCACGCCGGATGATTTCCAGGGCATCGCTGTTTTTCTGGCATCGTCCGGTTCGGACTTTTTGACCGGCACGGCTATTCCGGTCGATGGTGGTTTTTCAATTCAGATATAGGATGATGAGATGTTTGCAGTTGTTGTGACCTTCAAACTGAAGCCGGGTTCCGCCCAGGCCTTCAACCCGATCATGATTGAAAACGCCGAGGCTTCGGTGCGCGACGAGCCGGGCTGCCATCAATTTCAGGTTCTGCATGATCAAAGTGATGCGGAAACCATTGTGCTGTACGAAGTCTATGCCGATGAGAATGCCTTCAATACCCATCTTGAGACGCCCCATTACGCCGCCTTCGGTCGGGACGGCAAGCCGATGATCGACGAGATCAACATTCAACGCTTAACCGTGCTGAAGACCTGAGCCAACCGCCGGATGGAGCCCTTCAAAAACCTGTTCAACAAAGCCCTGGTTCAGGGCATGGCAACACATTTCGCCCGGCACGACAAAAAACTGGATCAAAAGGCCTTTGCCCGTTTTGTCCTGAAAGACTTCGACAAGCTGGAATTGAAGGAACGGTCCAACAAGATCGTCGAGGGCATGGCAAAATATCTACCAGATAATTTTCCAGCCGCCGCAAAGATCATGCTGGCCAGTTTGCATCCCGACCCACCGGATGATCTTTATGGCATTGCCGTAACTGATGCCGGACTTGCCGGTTGGGCCATCATGCCCATGGGGGAGTATGTCGGATTGTACGGCCAGCAGGATTTTGACCTGTCCCTGAACCTGCTGAAAGAAATGACCAGCCGCTTTACATCTGAATCGGCCATACGCCATTTTTTCCTTGAGAACCCCAAAAAGACCCTTAAGGCCATCAAGCCCTGGACAAAAGACAAGAACCGCCATGTGCGCCGTCTGGTGTCGGAAGGCTCACGGCCGTTGTTGCCCTGGTCGCCGAAAATCCAGACCTTTGTCGAGGACCCGTCCCTGATCCTGCCCTTGCTGGAAGCGTTGCGCCACGATGGGGAAGAATATGTGCGCCGGTCCGTGGCCAATAACCTGAACGACATCGCCAAACACCACCCGGATCTGGTGGCAGAGACGGCAACCCACTGGTTAAAGGGTGCCAGCAAGGACGAACAGCGCATGGTCCGCCATGCATGCCGCACCTTGTTAAAGCAGGGCCACCAGGGTGCCTTGTCAGCCTTTGGTTATGGTGATGTGAGCCTGACAGTCGACAGTTTCGACATTCAGGCAAATGCCATATCCCTTGGACAGCACCTGATCTTTGATCTGGAATTGACCTCCTCGTCAGACCAGGATCAGCCCTTGATGATTGATTTTGTCATCCACCACCGCAAGGCCAATGGGTCAACCACGCCAAAGGTCTTCAAATGGAAGACGATTAATCTGAAATCGGGGGCGACGGTCTCGGCGCAAAAGAAACACGCGATCAAGCCTATTACGACGCGGGTCTACTATTCGGGCGAGCATTTTCTGGAATTGCAGATTAATGGCCAAAGTATGGCCAAAGTTACCTTTGATCTGGACTGTTCTTAAGGCAAAAAATCCGCATAAACGCTTGCAACTGGCGGCGTCGGAAGTATGTTCTGGGGCATGACTGACAGTAACATTACCCCCTCGCGCCTAAGCGCCATGAAAGCGGCGATTATGCCCGTCACGCCCTTTCAGCAGAACTGCTCCATCCTTTGGTGTGATGCCAGCAAAAAAGCCGCTGTTGTTGATCCTGGTGGCGAAGTTGACCGCATTGTCGAAGCCCTGAAAGAACAGGGCCTTGAGCTGGAGCGTATCCTGATAACGCACGGTCACATGGACCATGCAGGGGGCGCCGCCGAGCTTTCAGAACGCATGGGTGTGCCCATTGAAGGCCCGCATATCGACGATAAATTCTGGATTGATGATATTGCCGAAGCCGGTGCCAAATACGGCATCGAAGGTGCCCGTGCCTTTGAGCCGGACCGCTGGCTGGATGAAGGCGATACAGTATCCTTTGGCCAGGTTGAACTGGAAGTTCGCCATTGCCCAGGCCACACGCCGGGCCATGTGATTTTTTTCCACGAGGGCTCGCAGGTTGCCATGGTGGGCGATGTTTTGTTCAAAGGATCAATTGGCCGCACGGATTTTCCCAAGGGAAATCACGATGACTTGTTACGTTCGATCCGTGAACGACTTTGGCCCCTGGGTGATGACGTGACCTTTATTTCCGGCCACGGTCCCCTGTCAACTTTTGGTGAAGAACGGGCGACTAATCCCTTTGTTGGTGATAACGCTGTAGAATAAATCCTGAACCAAATTCTTGCTGGATCCGAATCATGAAAATCGAAGACATCGATCAAAAATCGAGAACTGAAATAGAAGCCGCCGCCTTTCGTGGCCTGGTGGCGCATTTGCAAAAACGCACCGATGCCCAGAATATTGATATCATGAACCTGGCCGGATTTTGCCGCAATTGCCTGTCTAAATGGATGCGTGCCGAAGCGGAAACCCGCGGCATTGAGATGTCCTATGACGATGCGCGGGAAGCCGTTTACGGCATGCCATATGATGATTGGAAAAACAAACATCAGGTCGGCGCCAGTGACGAACAGAAACAGAAATTTGAAGAAACCAAACCCTTGCACGCTGACATCAGCGGGCATAACTAGTAAACGGGGCGCATAGCCCGATTACGTTCAGGAGAAGTGTTATGAGAACCAGATTTGTCGCCACTGTTGCGGCGACCATGCTTGCGGCGATGCTGTCGCTACCAGCTGCCGCCGAGGATACGGCAAACAAGGCGGATAAAACGGATGATGTGATTGCCACTGTAAACGGCATGCCGGTCTATAATTCTGAAGTCGCCATGATGTATCAAAGCTTGCCGGACCAGTACAAACGCATGCCCATGCAGATGCTGTTCCCGCAATTGGTTGACGCCATTATTGATCGCAAAATTGTCTCTCAGATTGCCGAAAAAGAAGGCATGTTGAAGGACCCCAAGGTCGCCCGACGCCTGATCTTCACGCGTGATAGTATTCTCCAGGACATGTATATCGGCCAACATATCGCCAAGGTTCTGACTGAAGACAAGCTGCTGAAAATCTATGAAGAAGAAGCTGCCAAACACGAAGCCGAGGACGAAGTCCATGCCCGGCATATCCTGTTGAAAACCGAAGACGAAGCCAAGGCCGTGATCGCGGAACTGGACAAGGGCGGCGATTTTGTTGAACTGGCCAAATCCAAATCAACCGGTCCTTCCGGCCCACGTGGCGGTGACCTCGGGTTCTTCGAGAAAAAGACCATGGTCCCGGCCTTCGCCGCCGCAGCCTTTGCCATCAAGGTTGGGGAATATTCGAAGGTAGCCGTAAAAACCGAATTCGGTTTTCATGTTATCAAGGTCGAAGCCCGCCGCCCCGGCAAAAAGCCAACCTTCGAAGAAACCATGCCGGAAATTCGCTCACGCGAAGCACAAAAAGCTTCGGTTGAACTGATGACAACTCTGCGCCAATCCGCAAAAATCAAACGCTTCGACGAAAAGGGCGAGGAAATCAAAGCCGAACCCAAAAAGCCCGAAGCAAGCGAAACCAAAACCAAAACAGAATAACCACGATACTTCTTCAAAAAAGGGTGACAGTCACATTGATCGTGACTGTCACCCTTTTTCTATTTCACCAGTATGTTTCTTGTCACTCCACAGGCGGCGAACCTGCGATAGTGACGCCGCCATCAATGACCATGGTCTGGCCGGTCGTGAAACTGCCGGCACTTGAAGCCAGGTAGACGGCGGCTCCGGCGATTTCATTGGGCTCGCCAATGCGTCGCAGAGGTGCGCTGGACGTCACGCGTTTGTAGATGTCGGGATTTTCCCACAAGGCCTTGGCCATATCTGTCCGCACCAGGCCGGGGGCGATGCAGTTGACGCGGATATTGTCCGGGCCCCATTCCACGGCCAGGTTGCGGGCCAGCTGCATATCGGCGGCCTTCGAGATGGAGTAAACGCCGATATTAGCGTCGCCTATCAAACCGCCAATGGATGACGTAATGATGATGACGCCATCTTTACGCGCCCGCATTTGTGGTGCGGCCATCGTTGCCAGCCAGGCGTTGGATTTGATGTTGGTTGACATGGTCTTGTCGAAAAGATCGTCGGGAATGTCGCTCATGGATCCGTAATACGGATTGACAGCGGCGTTGCAGACCAGAATGTCGATCTTGCCCCATTTTTCAATCGTGCTGTCGATCAGGTTTTTGCACTGGTCCTTGTCGCCGATATGACAAGGTATGGCCACAGCCTCGCCACCGGCTGCATTGATTTCCGCCGCGACGTCGTCACAGGGACCTGCTTTACGGGACGAGATGACAACTTTGGCCCCGGCGCGAGACATCTGTTCAGCGATGGCCTTGCCAATGCCTTTGGTCGAACCCGTGATGACGGCTACCTTGCCGGTCAGATCAAAAATTTTGTCAGACATTTAGTTTCTTTCAGTGTTTGGAGAAATAAATCAACGCGCGCTTCAAGCCCAACCAGTTTGTTTGATGGGCGATATGGGTCAAGCCCAACCAGTTTGTTTGATGGGCGGTATGGGTCAAGCCCAACCGCCGGCATAAGGCATGACCATGCCCGTGATGAAATCAGAACCATCACCCGACAGGAACGCCAGCACCTTGCCGACTTCTTCCGGTTTGGCCAGGCGACCGAGCGGGATGTTTTTCGTGATCTTCGCCAGGGTTTCGGGATTATCTCTCAATACCTTTGGGAAATATGCCTCGCTTTCGACGAAGTTGGGGGCCAGGGCATTGACCTGGATGTTATGTCCCGCCAGTTCGTGGGCCAGGGACAGGGTAAGGGAGTTTGTCGCCCCCCGCGCCGTCACATACATGGAATAATTGGGCAAACCACGCAGTGGCGTGGCGGAGGTCACAAAGATGATCTTGCCGGATTTGCGTGCCTTCATGGCCGGGGTCATGGCACCGGTCAAAACAAAAGGCCAGACGACCATGCTTTCCAGGGCCTCACGTAAATCAGCCGGGTCAGCGTCTTCAATTTTTGCCCGCTTGGCGGCCCCGTCATCATTGTTGATCAGTACGTCCACAGGGGCCAGGGCTTCAGCTTCGGCCACAATTTCTTCCGGTGTTTGTGCGGCCAGTGCATGCACGCCCGGCACTTCAGCTTCGAAGGCCGCACGACCCTCAGCTTCGGCGAAACTGCGGTCGTGGACCATGATATTGGCCCCGCCGTCCAGCAGGGCCTGACAACCCGGCTTACCGACAAAACTGGTGACATTGGTGATGAGTATGGTGCTATTTTGTACAGACAAAGTCTTCTCCCCTTTGGCGAATTGGGCCTATGCTAAAGGTCAGATGAGGCTTTGTGAAATGCCACGGAAAATAAAAGACGCGAAAAAGGAATTGAAATCATGAGCACACAGGAAGACAACATCGCCTGGATGGATGCCACGGCCCAGGCTGAGCTGGTGCAAAAGGGCGAAATCAGCCCCATAGAGCTGCTGGAAGGTGCCATCGAGCGTGCCGAGCAGCTCAATCCTGAAATCAATGCCATCATTAATCCGTTGTATGATCTTGCCCGCGAAGCCAGCAAAGATTTGCCAGATGGACCGTTCAGGGGTGTGCCCTTCTTGATGAAAGACATCGGCGCAGAACTGGCCGGGGTGAAGATGGAAGAGGGCTCCCGTTTTATGCGGGGCTATGTCTCACCAGAAGACAGCGAACTGACAGCGCGGTTTAAACGTGCCGGTCTGAATATCATGGGCAAGACCAACACCCCGGAATTTGGCCTGCTGCCGACGACGGAGCCGGAACTTTATGGAGTAACGCGAAACCCCTGGAACCCCGAACTGGGTTCGGGTGGCTCCTCCGGGGGGGCCTGTGCTGCCGTGGCGGCTGGCATCGTGCCGGTGGCTCATGCCAATGACGGCGGTGGTTCCATTCGCATTCCCGCGTCGGCCTGTGGTTTGGTGGGGCTGAAACCGACACGCGGGCGCAATTCAATGGCCCCGGCTGGTGATATGGCCAACGGCATTGTGGCCCAACATGTGGTCAGTCGTACGGTGCGGGACAGTGCCGCGTTACTCGATGCTACCCACGGTGCGATGCCCGGTGATCCTTATTTTCCAGCCCCGCCCGAACGCCCTTATGCACAAGAAGTCCGGCGCGATCCGGGCAAATTGCGCATCGCCTTTTCCAGTTTGCCGCTAACGGGTGTGGCTGTGACCGACGAAGTACGTGCAGCTTTGGAAGATACGGCGAAATTATGCGAAAGCCTGGGCCATACAGTGGAAGAGGCACAACCCACACTGGATCGTCCCCGTGCCTTGAAGGCCTTTGGCCGGGTCTGGGTTGGCATGTTGGGCTGGGCTGTAAAGTCCTGGGAGAAAAAGCTGGGTCGCAGTGCCACCGAGGCCGATTTTGAAGGCGTGACCTGGCGCATGTATCAAAGCAACCAGCGTGTCAGTGCAGCGGAGTACCTTGCCGCCATCGAAGACCTGCAAGCCATGAGCCGCGATATAGCACTTTTGTTCAATACATTTGATGTCTGGCTAACGCCGACCTTGTGCCGCGATCCGGCCCCGCTGGGATATTTTGCCTTCACGGCGGAGGCCCGCGACGAACATATTCGCAGACTGGGCCAATATTCCGGCTTTACCTCCATGTTCAACGCCACCGGGCAGCCCGCCATGACCTTGCCCTTGCAATGGAGTGAAAATGGTTTGCCGTTAGGCATGCAAATCATCGGTCGTTATGCGGACGAAGCCACTTTATTTCGCCTCGCCGGACAACTGGAACAGGCCCGGCCCTGGGTGGATCGCAGGCCGATGGTGAGTGCGTGATCCGGATTTAGTGTGTGGCGTAAACCGGTGGGTTTTCGACCTCTATGATTGCGTCTTCGGCTTCATAATCGGCTTCGTCCATGTCCGTGAACATTTCGATCTGTTCCATGGTTGGTGCCTGGATGCTGGCCATGATGTGTTGACGCCATGACACTGAGGCGATGACGGAGACGGCCAGAACGATGGCAACATTTGCGGCCAGTTTGGCCCACGGAGATTTTGTGATTGGTTTTGACATGATTTCCTCGTTTGTTTGCTTGGGTGCTGTTGAAAGGAATATGCCTTGTCTGCGCACTAAAAAGGTTTCCGGGATGTTTCTGAGTGAATTTTTCTCTAATCTGGGGGAAATCAACGTTTACAGGAGTGGAAATCATGAACAAAGCCAGCAATCCAAAAACCGTCGCCACGCCCCTTGGGGCCTATAGCCACACTGTGGCCGTGCCCGCCGGTGCCAACTGGCTGGTGATTTCAGGTCAGGTCGGTCTGGATGCCAAAGGTAAATTGCAGCCGGGCATCCGCAAGCAGGCGGAGCAGGTCTTTCGCAATATTCTTGCCTGTCTGAAAGATGGGGGCATGGCCAAAAAGGATCTGGTGAAGTTCACCGTCTTTTTGACCGACAGTCGCCACATTGCCGAATATCGCGCCGCCCGTAAAAAGGTCATTGGCGATGCCACGGTACCTGCGTCAACTTTGCTGATCGTCAACGGCCTGGCTTCACCCGACATGTTAATCGAGATCGAAGCCACGGCGGCGAAGGGTTAGTAGAAATGTCATCCCGCACTTGATGCGGGATCCATGCTTACGCCAGGAGGGATACCTTCACCTTACAGGCGTAGACCCCGCATCAAGTGCGGGGTGACGGAGTGTGTTAGCTGGCCGCTTGTTCGATTTGATCGACCACATCATCGCGCATGTCGCGGTCGAACATTTCGCCTTGTTTCTTTTTGGCGAGCAAAGTCCGGGCTTTTTCATAGACCGGGTCGTGCCAGAAGACGAGGCAGCCGTTACAGCCCTTGCCGCAACAACCTTCGACACCAAGACGTGGGGTGCGGGGGCGGCGGGTGCTGTCGGCTTCGGCTTGGGACGTTTGCAGATTTTCGCGCCGTGCCGCATAGGCTTCGTCTGATCCCTTGTCGGCTTCGATCAGGCGGGTCTCGGTATCCAGCTTCAGGCGATCCCACTGTTCCGGGGTGAGGGAGCGTTCCTTGCGGATGATGGTGTTGGCCGGAATACGATTGCGCAAGGTGGCGATGTCTTCCTGGTCAAAGGCTGAGAACGGCAGGCGGAACAGGGTCTCGTGGCCGGGATTGATGACCTCGACGACCTTGCCGGTTTTGACGCGCTCAAATTCATAAATCCTGAGCAAGATGGTTTCGCGGCCCCCTGAACTGGCGGTCAGAGGTGGCACAAATTCCAGTACGTCACCGGCTTCCAGTTTGTTCTTGGCTTCGATAAAAAAGGCGTCGTCTTCCACGGACATGACCGTGCCGGCATATTCCCAGTCTGCCAGGGTGCCGGTGTTCTCGTAGCCGTGTGAATGGTTGGTCAGGCGGCCCTCATGGAAGGCATAGGTATAACCGCGACTGGGCACGGTCAGCAGTTCGGCCATGTAATCGTCGGCGTTCCAGTTTTTCGGATCGTCATACCAGTCATCAATGGCCATGCGATAGGCGCGGGCGACAAGGGCCGCGTAATAGACGCTCTTGCCACGTCCCTCGACCTTCAGGCTATCAACACCGATACGCAAATAGTCATCCAGCTTCGGCATGATGCACAG
This sequence comes from Alphaproteobacteria bacterium, assembly GCA_018650465.1. Lineage (GTDB taxonomy): Bacteria > Pseudomonadota > Alphaproteobacteria > UBA2966 > UBA2966 > JABILA01. Next base: position 8,370 of record JABIFY010000112.1, on the reverse strand, counting down.
GTCTTTGGAATTCAGAATATAAGACCCACGATCATCTTCTTCGATGGGCATCATGTCGCCTGGGCGCATTTCTTCTTCCAGCAGAAAATCAAACAGCTCGAGATTTTCTTCGGTCAGCTTCAGCTCTTTTGTGGTGCCGTCTTTCAACTGCATGTGCACCTTGTACTTCCAGCGACAACTGTTGGCACAAGCCCCCTGGTTGGCACCCCGTTCCGCCATGAAATTCGATAACAAACAGCGCCCGGAATAGGTCATGCACATGGCGCCATGCACAAAGGCTTCCAGTTTGATATCAGGGCATTTTTCGCGAATTTCGGTCAGCTCGGCAAAGGATACTTCGCGGCCCAGCACGCAAAGGGAAGCGCCCTGGTTTTGCCAGAACTGTACCGACTGCCAGGAACATACATTGGCCTGGGTGGAGACATGCAGTTCCAGCTCAGGGGCTTGTTGTTTGACGAACATAAAGACACCTGGGTCGGCGACGATCAGGCCGTCGGGCTTAACTTTGCGCACCGTTTCCACATAGTCCGGCAGCTTGTCGATGTCCTTGTTGTGGGAAAACAGGTTCAGGGTGAGGTACACGCGCTTGCCGTGGCTGTGGGCGAATTCGATGCCTTCAACAACCTCTTCCAGGGTGAATTCCGACTTGGACCGCAGCGACAGATCGGGCGTGCCCAGATAAACCGCGTCGGCCCCATAAAGCACAGCGATTTTCAGCTTGTCGAGCGAGCCTGCAGGCATCAAAAGTTCGCTACGGCGACCGGTGTGGGGACCTGGTACCGCTTCTGTCGGGGAAAATTTGTTCATGGCGCATGTTCTAGGGTTTTGCTGCGCTCAACACAAGTAAAATGACGTTGCGGCAATTATTGCCGCCTTGATCGGGTGTACAGGCTGCAATAGGGCGAATATCCGGTCGATTCGGCAATAATTGCCTGTTTTGGTTGGGCGAATTTGGCCGTAATCAGCCATTTTCGATGAATGGGGGCAGATATTGCCTGCTTTGCAGTGTGCCCCGGATCGGTTGCTTGCAATTTTGCAGATAACCCCACCTATTCGGCGCTGTGGTTGTTGGCACGGCAATTGCGAATTCACCCCATAGGTAATGCCTCGTCTGGCAGCCAGTCTTATGGAAGAAATCCATGTCGTTTTCGGTCAATACAAATGTCAGTGCCATGGTTGCCTTGCGGCATCTGGGGGCGACGCAGCGCATGCTGGAGCAAACACAGCTTCGCATCACCACGGGCCTGCGGGTCAACGGCCCAAAAGACGATCCCTCTACCTATGCCATTGCCCAGCGCATGCGCGGCGACATTGCCGGCATGGGAGCCGTTAAAACAGCCCTTGCCGCCGGTGACAGTACCCTCAGCGTTGCCATCATGGGCGGCAAAGCCGTGGCCGACTTGCTCACCGAAATGAAAGCCAAGGTGGTGCAGGCCAATCAGGCGGGTCTGGATACGGCCTCGCGTAACGCATTGCAAAATGACTTTACGGCATTGCGGGACCAGCTCAGCACAATTGTTCAGACGGCTCAATTCAATGGCAAAAACCTGATCACATCCGGTGCCTCAAACCTTGAGGTCCTGGGTAGTGTCCAGGGTGCGACCATCAGCGTTAACAGCCGCTCCATGGACACCACATCGCTTGGCATCCAGACCGCAAGTCTTTTCAGTGCCTCCGGTGCTGCCACAGCCCTTACCCAGATCAACTCAGCCATCGACAGTGTGGCCAGTTCGTTGGCGTCATTCGGGTCCGCCGCCCGGCGCATCGAAATCCAGACAGATTTCACCAGTCAACTTGTCGATGCCATGAAAGCAGGGGTCGGCAACCTCGTCGACGCCGACCTGGCCGAAGAAAGCGCCAATCTGGTCGCCCTGCAGATCAAACTGCAACTCGGTATTCAGGCCCTGTCCATCGCCAATTCCGGTCCAGGGCTGATCCTGAAATTGTTTCAGCGTTAATAAAGACACTGGGTTCTGGACGTAAAAAAGGCCCCCCCGAAGTAAAATCAAAAGGGCGGCCTTTCTCTCAAGTGGTCACGCAGCCTACTCGAAATCACCCTTCGAATTCAGCTGACCCCACAACAAAGCAGCCATGAAGCCACCAAAAACAATTGCCATCAGTACACCGATCATCATCACAAAATCCTCCAGAAATTGAATGTTTACCTATAGGTTTCATAGCAATGATTATGATCAACCGCGTTGATCTGGATCAATTTTTGATGAATTTGTGGAATTTGTGCCCGGCAGCCAATGCTGCAAGTTGATCCGTTTCCCGAATGATAATGCGCCGCCCGGCCTCCACCCCGATCATGCCGTCCGCGGTCAGACCTGTCAGGGTGCGGCTTACAGTTTCCGTGGTCAGGCCCAGATGATCGGCAATATCCACCCGGCGCATGGGCGTTTCCACGGGCGATGCCGATAATCCCCGCTGCACGGCCCGCGCCGATTGAGTCAAAATAAACGACGCCACCCGCTCCCGTGCTGTCTTGTGGCCCAACAACAATAACTGCGACCGCCCGTCAGCCAGTTCGGCCCGTGCCCGATCCAGCAAATGCCCTTCCAGACAGGACTGACGCTGAACCAGATCATCGAGGGCCGAGCGTTCAAACCGGCACAGGGTAGCCGCCCCGACAGCTTCAGCCGTGCAGGTATAATGGTCCTTGTCCGCCAGTCCGAGAAAATCGCCCGGATACAAAAAATCCGTCACCAGCCGCCGCCCGTCCGGCAACAATTTGTAAAGCTTGAGGCAGCCCTCAATCAGATTAAAGGATCGTGTTGCGGGCGCGCCTTCCTCAAACAACACATCCCCCGACGCCAGTGACACTGGCTCCAACAACGCCTCCAGCTCATCCCGGCCCGCCCTGTCCAGCGACGCACACATAGACAACAGCTGCGCCCCACAGGCGGCACACATGGAGGCGGGCAACTTTTGTGAGGGTGTTTTGGAGAGCAAAGCATTCATCCTGAAACCTTAGGCCATTTGTGGCTAAGCCAAAAGTCAAACTGTCACGCAGATCGGAAGCTCCATGGGATTGGCGCAATTTTAAATTTGATTCACGTCAAAAGAGCTTATTGAAAGACAACTAAACTAATAGTATATATAATAGTAAAGATAACACCATTTAGAATCCAAACGCATACAGGAGTATGGCATGAATAGTGATGATGAAAAAAATTCTAATAATAATGGTTTGTTAGGATACTTTATGGATATATCTTCAGGTGTCGGCGTTTTGAAAAAAGTCATCAACACCGCTTCGGATGTAGTTCCGACGGTTCATGAGATGATCAAGATTTTTTTCATCGAATTGAAGAAGTCCAGAGTTTTGGTCGTCGGGAATACTGGCACAGGAAAAACGGCACTGGTCGAAAATGTGATTGCGGGACGAAAGCATGCGGAAGCAAAATTTAAATCAACAAAGGACATTGTTGAATATATGGCAGACCGCCCGGGCGTTCCTTTTCTGGTCGCTGACACGCCCGGAAACGAAGCATTTTTTGAAGTCCTGGAAGAAGCCCTCGACAAATTGCCGACAAAACATTTCCTCGGGATCGTCAATGTCGTCAGCTACGGCTACAACGATTCATACAGTATTCGGCCGGAAGACGATTCTCCCCAAGCTTATCTGCCCGATAGCGATGGAGAGATTAACAGTAGCTATCTGGAATCCCAGAGAGAGAAAGATCTTGTCTTTCTTGAGAGGTGGCTGATGAAGCGCCGGGGAATGCACGACAAGATCAATTCGATTTTAACAGTCGTAAACAAGTACGACCTTTGGTCAGTAGATGAAGATGAGATCGCAGCATATTATGGGCCTGAAGGTGAATATGGCAAACGGATTTGCGAGGCCATCGGGGAAGCCCGGTATGACTTTGTGATGGCCTGTGGTGAACCGAAACTGGGCACCAATTTTCGTGGCCGGGTTCCAAAAGTGAGTGCCGTGGGCGCTGACACTGTTCAGCAAAAGAATTCAGAATGTGTCGCCAAGATCGACTTTATGGTGAGGAGACAGAGCTAACTATGGTTATTGGTCAATATTTTCCGGCTGATCTGCAGGTCAAGGTTGCAGCGGCTCTACTTCGAATATTTCAATTATTTGAAACCGCGTCGTTTCTTTTCAGCATCTTGTTGATTTCCATTTTGGTGGCAAAATTAAATGGAGCCCCCATTTTTGGGATGGTGCCCGATATGCTTGTTGCTTTTTCGATGTTGCTTGTATCGACCCAGATTTTACACAGCAAGATATACAAGATGGCTGTTCCTGTGTTCAAGACGATCAGAGAGCGTTTGTCGAAACCCGGAATACGTACTGAATTGAAAGCCGCGATGAATTTTGTATTTACTTATACAGAATTTGAAGGCCCATCATTTCTTACTGGTACGTACAGCATCAGGGCGTTCAGGACAGCTTCTGCAGCAATTGCTGTGGTCGCATACATATTGACGGCACAGAGTTGACTGATGGTTACCTCTGATTCAGATAAACCTGAAACTGATGCCATTTCAAAACGGCTGGACGAGCTAAGGAATATTCGTGTCCTACTGAGAATGATAAGGGCTCTTGAAGGTCTGTTCTGGCTTGGGATAGCAGTATTTGTCTTGCTGGCTATAGAAAAAGAGAGACACTGGTTTGACGGTATTGATCTTCTGGCGACGATGCCGCAATTGGAGCTGCGTACGATCAATATCTGGATTACGGTTTTCGCCAGTGCCCAATTTGTTTTGTATTTGATCAGGTTATTGCTGAAAGTCTTTTTGCTGAACGATTATTATGATCGTCTATTGAATGAAATGGATGCAATGATTGGGGGCTGGAGCGAGAGATTGGATGGGGACGAAATTCAAACGCGTGTTCAATCAGGTGTCGGTAATTGCCGTAATGCCACTTTTCCATTGTTTTTTAAGGGCAGGTATAGTGATCTGACCGGCTTCGTACTGACAGTTTTTTTCGTTATTTTTCCTCATCTTTGATGATGTAGGGGTGTTGAAGAGATACCTGATTAACCGCTCACAACCCCTGCATCTATTTCATCCGCATATAACCGTTCCACCTCTGCCGCGCGGATGTCCAGGGCGACGCGCTGGTTGATGTAGCGTTTGTCTGTGATCTCGCCGGCGTCGATGGACGGCGGGGTCAGCATGAACAAAGCGCGGTGGATACGGCGGCTGTTGCCAGGGTTGGCCTGGTTCCAGGCGTCGATCTTTTCTTTCAGGGCGGAAAGGACGGCGGGGTCGCCGGCGTAGGTGGCCGGGTCGGCATCCGGTGCCAGGGCCTTCAGGGCCGAGGGGTTGGGCCAGATGGCCAGGGCCATGTGATCGCGGTTGTGGCCACAGATCAAGGCATCACCAGCCAACGGGCTGAGAGCGGCGAGGACCTCGACGCGTAGCGAGCCCGTATGCACCCAGGTGCCGGAGGTCAGCTTGAAATCTTCTGTCACGCGCCCCGCAAAGGAGAGGCTTTGCAGAGGATCACTTTCATCAACCCAGGTTACGGCGTCGCCGGTCTTGAACCAGCCCTCTCCATCGAAGGCATCTGCATCCAGGTCCGGGCGCTTGTAATAGCCCGGCGTGATCTGCGGGCCTTTGACGTGCAGCTCGAACTTTTCTGCCGTGTCGGTCTGGCCCAGCGGAATCAGTTTCAGTTGCACCTCGGCCATGGGCAGACCGAGCATACCCATGCGGGCAGTGGTCCAATAGACAGCGGTGTTCAAGGCACCTGTTTCAGTGGCGCCATAGCCGGTGGATATATTGATGCGCTGGCCGATTTCGGCGATGGCCAGTTTCTGCATACGCTCGTACAAGGCCTGGGGCAGGGCGGCCCCGCCATAGGACATGCCGGTCAGGCGACTGAAGAAAAATTTACGTAAATCCGCGTCGTCTTCCAGGGCTTCGGCCAACATGGTGTAGGCCCCAGGTACGCAGGAGAAAAAGGTTGGATTGATCTCACGCAAATTATTGATGGTCTGTTCAAACAGGCCCGGCACCGGACGGCCACTGTCGATATACAACGTGCCCGCATTGCGCAAAATCGAATTCATGGTTGCGTTGCCACCAAAGGTATGATGCCAGGGCAGCCAATCCAGCACCACCGTCACAGCATCTTCGTTTCCGGCATCGCGGATATCTTCCAGCATGGACTGCACGACTAACATCATGCGATGGGTGTTGATCACGCCCTTGGGCATGCCGGTGGAGCCAGAGGTAAAGAGAATTTTGGCGACCGTATCCAGGGTGATTTTGGCGCGGGCATCATCAACGGCCGCAGTTTTGGGCGTGGCCAGCAGCTCAGCAAAATCGATGCTATTGGGCAAGTGATCCTTGACGCAGACCACGGGTGTATCACCCAAAGGCAAAGCGGCCAGGGCTTTGGCAAAGCGTGTGCCATCCTCGACCATGATCAGGGCCGGATCGGTCAGGTCATAGATGTATTTCAGTTTGTCGTAATCGGTGCTCAGCAAGGAATAGGCCGGTGAAACCTGAACCAGCGGGGCTGAGACCGACATGGCCCCGAACATCATGGCGGCCTGGGCCAGGCTGTTTTCCGACAGGATCATGACTGGCTTGTTCGGCCCAAAACCCTGGTCCAGCAGCCATTGTGCGACGGCATCGGCGCGCGCCAGACACTGACCCCAGGTCATGTGAATCCAGTCGCCCTTATTGTTCTCGCGCTCCGCCAGGAATGTCCTGTCCGGCACGTCGCGGGCATTGTCGAGCAAATGCTCAATCAGGCTGTCCGGGTGTGGCGGCAGCGGACGCGGGCAAGTCATGATGATCGAGCCATCATCGAGATGGGTCACATCAGCGGCGGCGTCCGGTCGGTTCAGGTGCATGAAAGGCGGCAGATTGGATTGATCAGGCATGGTGTCTCGTTTGGTTTTTATAATTGTTGCGAGGAGAACAACCGGTACGGCTCATTATTCCCTAAGTCGCATTCACCAAACCGCCATCCAGGGGAATGACATGGCCGGTGACATAGGCCGACGCCTTTGATGCCAAATAAATCGCCGTGCCAGCCATATCATCGGGCGAGCCAATGCGACCGCAGGGAATTGTTTCGGCCATTTTGTCGCCGTGTTGTTCCAGCATGACCTCGGTCATTTGACTGACAAAGGGGCCAGGGGCGATGGCGTTTGCGTTGATGTTATCTTGGGCAAAACGATGTGCCATGGCGCGGGTCAGGTGATGCACGGCGGCCTTGGATGCCGGATAGGACCAGGTTTCCATCAATGTGTTCGACAGCCCATCAACGGAGCCGATATTGATGATGCGGGCCGGGTCTTCAGCACTGGCAGCAGCACGCAACAGCGGCAACAATTTTTGGGTTAGGAAAAATAGCGATTTAACATTCAGGTCCATGACTTTGTCCCAACCCTGTTCCGGGAAATCGTCAACGGGCGCGCCCCAGGCGACCCCGGCATTGTTCACCAGAATATCCAGCTTGTCCTCACGCTTGGCAACCTCCGCCGCCAGATACTCGACACCTTCCATAGTGGAGATATCCGCAGGCAGGGAATAACAAGTGCCATATTTTGACAGATCAGCCGCGACGGCATCACAAACATCAGCTTTGCGTGAGGAGATATAAACTGTGGCGCCACCTTCGACATAGGCCCGGGCGATCATCAGACCAATACCCCGGCTGCCACCGGTCACAAGGGCGATCTTGTCCGCAACTGAAAAGAGATTATGCACGTGAATTTTTCCTGTTGGATAGAGGAGGGGAGGCGCGATGGTGCACCAGGTAAAAGGTGTTGTCGAGAGGTGGGGAGGTTGGAACGAATGGAAATATTTGTGATCATCCCTGATGATTCGTCATGCGCGGGCTTGGCCCGCGCATGACGAAAGGCCAGGGACTTCTTCTTGTAGACTAGTCAGGGTGATGTTAGCCTCCGCACCAAATTCCCCTCCAGTTCACGGACTTCAAATGACAGACAAAATCATCCGCGTCGGTATCATCGGCCTCGGCGTTATGGGCCAGCGTATGTTGACGAATATGCAGGGCCATGCATCTTTCGAAGTGACCGCCGCCTGGGACCCACTGGCTGAAGCCTGCACGGCGGCGCAAGGTGCGGCACCAGGTTTGAATATTGTGGCGTCGGCAGCGGAGTTAATTGCTTCAGACATAACTGACCTTATCTACATCGCTTGCCCGCCGCACTGGCATCGCGAATATGCGGACTTGGCCATGGATGCGGGCAAGCCGGTTTATTGTGAAAAACCGTTGGGCATTGATCTGGCCGATAGCGAAGCCTTTGTGGCTCGGCTGGAAGAAACCGGCACAAAGAATATTGTGAATTTTGCCCAGTCCCAGTGTCGGGCGGTGGCAGAAATAGAACGGGCCATCAAGTCGGGTGAGATCGGCTCGAT
>JABIFY010000111.1 GCA_018650465.1 Alphaproteobacteria bacterium | reverse complement strand
TGCCAGCCGTGAAAGTCGCGACAAAAGCGACCACTGCAAAGGCCAAGACAAAGGCAGCGTCGACGGACAAAGCAAAAGCGAAACCAATTCGCAAGACTTCAAAAAAACCTTCCACTAACTCATCAGAAACGGGAAAAAAAATGTCAGCATCAGACGGAAAAGACAAGATCAAAAAGCTGAAAAAGAAAATCAAGAAACTAAAGGAAGAAAAGAGAAAAATTCTCAAGAAAGAGAGCAAAAAAATAAAGAAAGAAAAGGCCAAGAAATCGAGCAAAAAAAAATAACTCACACCTAACCTGACAAGGGCTTTTGTGGGCAAACAAGACGCCCTTGTTCGTGCTCCCTCGCCGATTACAATCAAGTCTTCTGGAGAGTTTTGGCAGAGGCGGTTCAAGAGACCGCTCGGCCGCTTTCCACTTATCCGAAATATGTTGAATAGTATCCGGGGGTCAAGTGACTTGATGGTCGTTACCGGAATTGTGAACGGAAATTTGTCATGACAAAAAAAAGTAAATCCGCTACCGCTGACGTAGCCAGAAAACCGTCCCCCAAGAAAAAAATCCCGGCCAGAAAAAAGCCGGTGAAAACGGCCAAAAACACAAAGGCGGTAAAGGCGGTAAAGGTTGTTACGAAGAAACGCGGCAAAACTGAAAATCTGTCAGCAGAAGAACTAAAGAGTCATGCCTTAATCAGGCACGAAGTTCAGGAAAAGAAGGGGCGCTCTGCGCCACTGCCAAATAATTATCCCTACAAAAAACGGATGTCACGGGCGACGTACGAGATTCGCAAACAGGAGTTACAGATTGAACTGCTTAAGGTTCAGAACTGGGTAAAGGATACCGGTCAGCGCATTCTGTGTATCTTCGAGGGTCGTGATGCAGCGGGTAAAGGTGGCACCATCAAACGATTTACCGAGCATTTGAACCCACGTGGTTCGCGCGTCGTCGCCTTGGAAAAACCGACGGAAGAAGAACGCGGTCAGTGGTATTTCCAGCGCTATACGGAACAACTCCCTACGCGAGGAGAAATGGTTTTCTTTGATCGGTCCTGGTACAATCGAGCTGGTGTCGAACGGGTTATGGGCTTTTGCTCACCTGCGGAATACATGGAATTCATGCGCCAGGTCCCCGAGTTTGAACGCATGCTGGTCAGAAGTGGCATTCATATTTACAAGTTCTGGTTCTCGGTAAGCCGTGATGAACAGCGAAGGCGATTTCTATCGCGCCAGAATGATCCTTTGAAACACTGGAAACTAAGCCCCATTGATCTTGAATCACTGGATCTGTGGGATGATTATTCTGAAGCCAAAGAGGCCATGTTCTTCAATACACACACCGCCGATTGCCCGTGGACAGTTGTACGCTCAGACGACAAAAAGCGTGCCCGGTTGAACTGTATGCGGCATTTTCTTTCCGGCCTGGACTATCCGGAATCTGACCTGGAAGTTAACCTTCAGCCGGATTCGGGAATAGTCGGTTTTGCCGACACCTTCTATGAAACCCTGAACGACTTTGATCCCAGCATGCAAATTCGCGACTAAACCGGACAGGGGGTCAAGTTGACCTTCTCCAGGACGAAACCCAACGCGCCTTGAGCCCGCCACGCGACGAAGGATGCGCTGGATCAATGGCCCGACGATTATATCCAGATCCCGTTCCTCTTTAACCTCGCGCGCCCCAAATGTGCATCGCCTCCCATGGCAGGAATTTTAATCCACAAAATGAGGCAGGTCCGTTTTTAGGTTCTATACTGATCAGACAAAATAACCAGAGCGCTTTCATTGACACCTGAGTGGTTGAAAGCGTCTGGTTTGATAATGATCATTTAATCTGGAACAACGTTGATGGCGGAGCAGTGACATGAGTGCGGGTATAAAAAAGAGCAATACAAAGAGGCGGGTGAAAAAGCCAACAGGCAAAAAGTCGTCACGCATATCCGGGTTCCATGCGCTGGGCCGGGTTGAGCGCCTGGCGGCGGTGGCTGAATTTGCCGGACTGGATAGTAAAACGCAGAAACAGTTCCAGAGCACCGGCAATCTGCCGGGAGAGCTGGCGGAACGGCTTATTGAAAATGTCATCGGCACCATGAACGTGCCCATCGGCGTGGCCACCAACCTGATCGTCGATGGGGAGGAATTGTTGGTGCCCATGGCGACGGAAGAAAGCTCGGTCGTGGCGGCAGTGTGCAATGCGGCCCGGCAATGTCGGAACACCGGCGGCATTACAGCTTCGACCTCGGGTGCCCTGATGATTGCCCAGATCCAGTTGGTGGAGGTTTCAGACCCGGAAGCTGCGCGCCTGAAAATCCTTGAGCACAAATCCGAGATTGCAGAAATCTGTGATGGGGCAGACCCGATCCTGATCGAGCTGGGCGGCGGCTTTCGTGATCTTGAGGTGCGGGTTTTGCAAACGCAGGGCGGGCCCATGGTGATCAGTCATTTGATTGTCGATACACGCGATGCCATGGGGGCCAATGCGGTCAACACTATGGCGGAACGGCTGGCACCTTATATTGCCCGATGGACCGGCGGTAAAACATATTTGCGTATTCTCTCGAATTTGGCGGACCGGCGACTGGCGAGGGCCCGGGCCGTATGGAAGCCTTCGGCCATTGCGGTCAAAGGCCTGGGAAAACAGAATATGCCGGGCAAGAAGGTCCGTGACGGCATGCTGGCGGCCTATCATTTTGCTGCTGCTGATCCCTACCGTGCGACGACACACAATAAAGGTATCATGAACGGAATCTCGGCGGTGACCCTGGCCACCGGCAACGACACGCGCGCCATCGAAGCCGGGGCCCATGCATTTGCTGCGCAAAGCGGGCAGTATACGCCCCTCACCCGGTGGGAAATTGACGGCGACGGCAATCTGGTGGGCAGCCTGGAAATGCCCTTGGCCATGGGGATCATCGGTGGTGCCACCAAGGCCCACCCCACGGCCCGCGCCTGCCTGGATATCATGGACGTGAAATCGGCAGAAAAACTTCAACGAATAACGGCGGCGGTTGGGCTTTGTCAGAATTTTGCCGCTTTGAAGGCCTTGGCGACAGTTGGGGTGCAAAAAGGCCATATGGCGTTGCATGCGCAAAATATTGCGCTGATGGCAGGCGCAAAGGGCACCGAAATCGACCGTATTGCTCAGATAATGACACAAAAAGAGACCGTAAGACTGGACATCGCCGAGGCCGAACTGAAACAACTGAGGGCCAACTAAATCCATAAATAATCAAAAAGAACTATATTGTATGACTATTATCTTTTGCGTCTTGGGATCAGGTGTGTAAGATGAACCACACAAAAGGAAAGTCTGGGATATGACGACACCACGATCTCGCCGTTTCACCAGACCAGATAAAAGGCGCAATAAATGCGTCAGGTAGGCTTTAACGCATTGGGAGGAATTAATATGCGTTTGACTAAACTTCTTCAAACTACTGCACTCGCCGGACTTGTCGGTCTGACTTCAATGGCCATCGGCAGCGATGCAGATGCCAAGGTTCGCTGGAAAATGCAGAGCACGTTCGGCAGCAAGCTGTCGATCCTCGGTGAAACCGGAAAACACTTCGAAAATCTCGTCAAGGAATTATCCGGCGGCGATATGAACATCAAATTTTTCGAGCCTGGTGCCCTTGTACCGTCTCTCGAAGGCTTCGATGCTGCCAAAGCTGGTTCCGTTGACGCCGTTTGGGGCACAGCGGGTTACCACGCTGGCAAAATACCTGCGATGTCATTGTTTACAGCTGTGCCTTTCGGCCCCCGAGCAAGCGAGCTACTGGGCTGGATGGAGTATGGTGGTGGTGCCGCGATTAAAGACAAGGTTATGGACGACAACGGTCTGAAAGCCTTTAACTGTGGCATTATCGCGCCTGAGACATCAGGCTGGTTCAAGGAGCCGATCACATCTACGGATCAGCTCAAAGGTCTGAAGATGCGTTTCTTCGGCATGGGTGCCAAGGTCATGACCAAGCTGGGTGCTTCAACCCAGTTGCTGTCAGCGGCTGACATCTACCCGGCCCTTGAGCGTGGCGTTATTCAGGCGACTGAATTCTCCATGCCGTCGATTGATAAAAACCTTGGTTTCTATCAAATCGCCAAGCACAACTATTTCCCCGGTTGGCATCAGCAATCCTCAATTCTTGAGCTGTTGATGAACAAGGGAAAATGGGAAGCTTTGAACAAGCAACAGCAGACAATCATCAAAACAGCTTGTGATGCTTCTATTGCATGGTCTCTGATCCGCTCTGATGCCATTCAGGCTGACGCCATGGCCTGGATGCAGGGCAAAGGTGTTACTTTGCACGATTGGTCACCTGAGTTCATTGCCAAATTTAAAGCTGGCTGGGACGCTGTGGTTAAAGAAGAAGTTGCAAAAGACCCATTGTTTGCAACGGCTTACGCAAGCTACTCCGCATTCCGGACGAAATACAAAGTCTGGGGTGACCGGGCATACCTGAAGTAGGGTATACAAGGATTTCAGATGTTATCATCTGAAAACAGGATTGCCGGAACCCTAATTCGGGTTCCGGCTTTCTTTCCGACAGAAGTCAGGAATACGTTTTGTGATTTGTTCCTGGAAATAAAATAGAACCAATAATTCCCAATTATATTCAACCCAATTATTTTCAACCCAATTATATTCAAAATATGCGAAATGCCGGGCCGGCAAAGCCTTGCACCTGTATTTGTTAGAAAATTTAGAAGCGTTCGCAAGAAACGCCAGAGGCAAAGGGACAACGTCCCGTACGACAAGGGGAGGCCCTGGATTTACCAGGCGGCATATGTGTCGCTCAGGAGTTCTGATGGGTCAGAAAAATTATTCTGAACGAGTGAAGGCGATCAAATGGAGTTAATTGAAATTTTCACCGACTATATGCCGGTGTTTATGTTCGCAACCCTGGCCCTGCTGCTTTTTAGTGGCTATCCGGTTGCGTTTCTGCTGGGCGGCCTTTCAATCGCCTATGGCTTGATTGGTTATAGTTTCGGCATGTTCTCGCTGATTGAGTTTTTCAACTTCGTCCCACGTGTCTGGGGCGGTGCGGCGGAAAACCTTGTACTGGTTGCCTTGCCAACATTCGTCTTTATGGGCGTGATGATGGAACGAAGCGGTATTGCCAATGACATGCTTTATTGCTGTCAGGTTTTGCTGCGCAGGGTTCCCGGCAGTCTGGCTTTGGCTGTGACCGTTATGGGAACGATCCTTGCAGCCATGACCGGTATCATTGGTGCCTCGGTGACAATGATGACGGCCCTGGCCCTGCCGACAATGTTGCGTCAGAACTACAGTCATGCCCTGGCCACGGGTTGTATCGCGGCCTCGGGAACATTGGGAATTTTGATCCCGCCAAGCATCATGCTGATCATCATGGCCGACCTGCTATCGGTTTCGGTCGGCACTTTGTTCATGGCAGCACTGGCACCGGGCTTGTTCCTGGCATCAGTCTACCTGGTCTATATCGCAACGATTTCCACGATCAAACCGGAAGTGGCTCCATCGCTGCCACCAGAACTCCTTTATGTACCTCCAGGGGAAATGCCCGCTTTGTTGCTGCGCAGTTTTGTGCCACCGGTTTTTCTGATTGCTTTCATCAAAAGTTCCATTTTGCTGGGCTTTGCAACGCCAAGTGAAGCCGGTGCTGTGGGTGCTTTCGGTGCTTTGTTCCTTGGCTGGGTCAAAGGACGGGTTAAGTGGGAGATCATGAAAGGTGTCTGTCATTCCGCCGGGATGACCATCGCCATGATTTTCTTCATCATTATGTGCGCCACGGCCTTCGCTTACGTTTTCCGCTCGCTGGGTGGTGATGATGTGGTTGAGGGCTTGATCCTGGAAGCCGAACTGGATTCCTGGGGCCTGTTGTTCCTGATCATGGGTATCGTCTTTGTCCTCGGCTTTTTCCTCGACTGGATCGAAATTACGCTGATCATTTTGCCGGTGTTTGCGCCGATGGTTGTTGAGCTGGATTTTGGTGACCATGTCGCCCATGAAGAGATGATCTTCTGGTTTACAATCCTGGTTGCCATTAATTTACAAACGTCGTTCCTGACCCCGCCATTTGGCTACGCTCTTTTCTATCTCAAGAGTATCGCGCCAGCGGAGGTGAAAACACTCAGCATTTACAGGGGTATCATTCCCTTTGTGTTCATTCAGGCTTCGGTATTAAGTCTGGTGGTCTACCAACCGGAAATTGCCCTGTGGTTACCACGCCAGGTTTACGACTAAGAGGATTAGCAAATGACAACGAATACAGTAAGTGAGTCCGAACAGGTACCTGGCATGATCACTGTGATGCTGATCATCCAGAAATACGTGGATAATATCGGCAAATGGGGATCATTCTTTGTGATCCCCCTGGTCCTGGTCACCATGTGGGACGTAATATCCAGAAAAGCCATCTGGATGCAAGTTTTCCTCGTTGAACATGTCAGTGATTTCTTTTCTTCTACCCTGATGCAGGAAATGGAATGGCATTTTCACACGGCCCTTTTCGCGCTCGTATTGGGTTATGGCTACATCCACAACCGTCATGTTCGCGTTGATCTTGTACGCGAACACCTGGGTCTTCGCGCACAGGCCTGGATTGAGTTTATCGGCGTAAATACCTTGATGATCCCCTATTGCGCCGTGATGGTCTACTTTGCTTCCAAATATGCCCATGATAGCTATGTCATGCAGGAAGTTTCAGCATCTCTGGTTGGACTACCCAATCGCTGGATTATTAAATCCGTGTTTGTCTTTGGATTGATTTCTGCATTTTTCTCTGGCGTTGCCATCTGGCTGCAAACATATGTTGTGTTGTTTGGACCGAAGGATTTTCGTTTCAAGCTGATGACACTCCAATGGCCGGAAGATGTTCATTCCGGTAAATTGAAAATGGATCTGGAAGAAGAGAAAAAAGGCTATACCTGATCCAATTAACTCATCTCACTAACCCCAGGCGACTAATACGATGGACCTTCAGGATTTCGTCAAGAAATATGTCTGGGACGATGAAAAGACGCCCTACTTCCGCAGCGTCAAAAGATTAACCAGGAAGCAGGCAAACAATGAACTTTTTGTTTATGCCTGCTTCCTGATAATCATCTTCCTCGCTGGTGAACTTGTCGCCCTCAGTCGCTGGGCCAAGGGCGGCGAGACATCCGCCATATTCATTGCAATATATTCTTCCGCCGTTATTGCCGGTGCCCTGTCTATGTGGCGGGGCAAGGCGAGATGGGCCGCATGGGTCTGCCTGACAGCACCTATTGCCGCCTTTATGAATTTCTATTTTGATGGCTTACAGGCTGGTCTTGAGAGTATCGACAAATATTTTTTAATAATTCTCAGCCTGCTCTGGCTACGTTATTCAGTGCGCACCCTTTCTATCGTCCGGCACTACGTCAATATGCCGCAGGGAAAGCCGCTTGAATAACAACAAAACTAATTCAAACTCTATAGTGTAAACAGCATTAGAAAGCAGGAGTGAACCATGCAAGCCAGCGACATCATGACCACCAAAGTGGTAACGGTATCAGCGGATCTAAAAGTCGATGAGATCGCCCGTGTCTTGCTCGAAAAAGGCATAAGCGCCGTTCCGGTAATCGATGATAACGGCACTGTCCTTGGCATCGTCAGTGAAGGCGATCTATTGCGACGGCATGAAAATCAGACTGAAAAACGGCACTCCTCCTGGCTCAGCCTGTTCACCAGCAGCGAAGACGAAGCACGGGAATATTCCAAAACGCACGGCAGGACCGCAGCTCAGGTCATGACCGACAACATCGTCTCTGTCAGTGAAGATACAACCGTCGGCGATATCGCCCAGTTACTTGAAAAACGACGTATCAAGCGTGTGCCCGTTCTGCGTGACGGCAAACTTGTTGGCATCGTTAGCCGCGCCAATCTATTGCACGGGCTTGCCGCCTCAAAATCCAGCGGACCTGCTGCACCTTCTGTTGATGATCGTCAGCTCAGAAAAAATATTCTTGCCAAACTGGAACACGAAAACTGGATCAGCCATGGCGCGCTGAACGTCATTGTCACGTCCGGTAACGTGGAATTATGGGGCTGGGTAAATTCAGAGGACGAACGCAAAGCCTTGCTCATCGCTGTTGAAACTGTTGATGGTGTCGCTTCTGTCGAAGACCACCTTGGCATGGTCGCGCCCTGGGTCCAGGGTGCTTGATCAAAAGGCAAGATATTAAAAATGACGGGGTGGTCAGATATTGACCACCCCGTTTTTTGTTTGATTAAGCGACATTTGGCAGGCAGGCGGGTCCGATAGGATCAAAGCTTTTATAACCCAAAATAAATTCCCGATGCCCCAGCATCTCCGATTTACTCTTCTCGCCAGCGGCAACGGCAAGAACCAGGTCGCGGACCTCGCGTCCAACCTCATCGAGATCGGCCCGGCCTTCCAGAATTCGCCCGGCATCGACATCCATATCATCGCCCATGTTGCGAAAGGTCTCGGGATTTCCGCAAACCTTGATAACGGGTGATATGGCCGATCCCACCACAGACCCCCGTCCCGTTGAAAACAGGTTAAGGTGAGCGCCACAAGCCATCAATTCGGCTATTTCTGCGTTATCGTTAATGTTTGGAAAGCCATGTCGGACTTCACCGTCCGGAATGACATCCAGTAAATACAACCCCCCGGTCGGTGGCTCATCCCCGGGTTTGATCAGGCCAACAATTTCTGATGCGCCTGACTTGGCATAAGCTCCCATGGACTTTTCCTCAATGGTGCTGAGACCGCCATCCGCATTGCCCGGTGAGAAGCTGCCATAGCCCATGGTTTCGTAATAGCTTCGGGCTTTGTCGACACAGCGAATAATTTCAGTACCCAGGGCCGGTGTTGCGGCCCGGTCTGCCATATAATGTTCACAGCCAATTAACTCGCCGGTTTCTTCGAATATACCGGCGGCGCCTTCTGCGATCAGTAAATCAAAAGCCCGTCCCATGGCCGGATTTGCTGTCATACCACTGGTACCATCAGAGCCCCCGCATATGGTCCCGATCACAAGTTCGCTGATCGCCATATCGACAGGCTGCTGACCTTGCAGGGCGGATAGTTCTTGTCCGACCCAGGCACAGCCTTTTTCAATCGTTCGGGCCGTACCGCCATTCTGCTGGATGACCAGGGTTTCCACAGGCCGCCCCGAGGCAGAAATCACTTCCGCCAGCCCTTCCCGGTTAAAACCTTCACAGCCCAGAGATACCAGCAAAACCGACCCGACATTTGGGTGAGTACACAGCTTCGACATCATGTCGAAGGCATAACTGTTGGGAAAGCATCCGGGAAAACCAATGACGTGAACGTCCTGGCCCCTGAATTCGAGCGCAATCTCATTGCTGACATGACGCGCACATTCAATCAAATAGGCGACGACCACAGTATTGCGAATGCCCTTTCGACCATCCTGGCGCAAATAACCCTTCATGCCTCGTCCTCCAAACCTTGCCGTTCAGTGTGACTGTGCAGGTAATCACTTTCAATGTTGTGGATGTGCACATGCCCGCCCATGGGGATGGCCGCAGTGGCGCGCCCGATAGGGGCACCGTATTTCAGTATTTTGTCGTCAACACCAATATCCTGGCGGGCGATTTTGTGACCAAGGGCAACATCACTTTGAACCGGGATGACAGCATCACCAACTTCGAAGGATGCGCCTGCGTTAATTTGTTCACAGGCCACGACAACATTGTCTGCGGCTGACAACAAAATGACATTTGCCATTCCACTTTTGCTCATCAGAACTTCCCGTATTTCAGATAGGCTTTTTCAGGATCCATGCCGCCCAGAATGGCATCGCGCATTTCACTTTCGGTCGACATCACAACTTCGGTTTCCGTAACGACTTCTTCGGCGATATCGGCGGGAATAATGACCACGCCATCCCGGTCTGCAATCAGCCAGTCGCCGCTGCAAATTGTAACCGTGCCAATAGTGATGGCTTCACCGAGGCGGTCATAGGTCCAGCGCTCAACAATATCGGCCGGTGTATTAAGGTCACAAAATACCGGAAAATCGATATCCAGAATGAAGTCGGCGTCCCGGCAACGACCATCTACGACGTAACCCAATGTATCCTTTACCATCAAGGCGCGGGCTGACAATTCACCCATCAATGCGATCTCTTTGGTATTGGGCTGACAAACCAGAACCTTGCCACCTGGCACCCGCGACAGAACCTGGGTCCAGGCCAGTAGACTTTCATGTCGGGTCAAGGTGCGGTCGACATGACCCGAGATCGTATAAATTTCCCCAGCCAGTTTTTGACCAGGCTTCAGGGAAATAATTTCAGGCGGCAACACACAATTGTCGCGGCCCATGCCGCGCAGAACATCATGCACGGCACTGGCATAACAGGCCTCCAGTCGTTTTTCCAAGTCTATCATTCAAACAAGTCTCCTCGATGGATTTGATTACGTCAGAGGTCAATTCGTTCAATTGTAAAACAAAAAAACCATCGCCGTCAGAAAGAATTATCGTTATTTTTTCTTCTTTGGTACGCGCAGAAAAAAGATAAAGGGCACAGTCAAAAATGACGTCACGGCAAACAGGTTAAAAGCGTTGATGTATCCAATCATCAACCCCTGGCGCTGAATCTCACCCGACAGGGCCGCCAAACCAGTCTCTGTCGAGTGGTTCCACAAGCCGGTGACAAATGACATGTCGAAAATCTTGTTGTAGATCGAGACCCATTCTGTCGAAATAGCATAATGAACCTTTGCCGTATGCAGCAATACAACAACAGACACTGAAATATAGATGCTGCTGCCGATATTGCGCAAAAGATGAAAAAACGCCGCGCCCTGGTTCATCATTTGCGGGCTCAAAGTCGCAAAGGCGATCACACTAAGCGGAATCCACGAGAAACCGACGCCGATACCCTGGACAAACCCTGTCCAGCCAACGCCCCAGGTCGTCAGGTTGACGTCGAATTGCGCCATATAATACCCGGATAAACCCTGCAATATGAATCCGAAGGCCATAGGAATGCGGGGGTCCACTCGTCCGAGGAAAAACATCGACGTAAAGGCGATCAGGGTGCCCACACCACGCGCTGCCAGCAGCAGGCCAATGATTGATTGGGGATAACCACGCAGTTCCTGAAGCAAGGGTGGGAACAGAACCATTGGCGTGAAGTTCAGCATGCCAAAGGACAGCACCAGCAAGAGGCCGAGATTATAGTTGCGATCCAGGAACAGTCTTGGGTTCACAAACGAGTTTTTCGCGGTGAAGGTATGCACAACAAAAATATAGAGTGCCCCGCCAACAATAATGGCTTCGATCCATGTTTCTGTTGCGTCGAACCAACCGTTCCGCTCTCCCCTGTCGACCAGAAATTGCAAAGCCGTAATCGCCAGCGACAGAAGCAGGAAGCCGGTCCAGTCCAGCCGGGTTTTGCTTTGTTCAACGTTCTCCCTGATCACCAGTGCAACGCCCAGCAAGGCGATTAAACCAAAAGGCACGATCATAAAAAAGACCCAGCGCCAGCCATAGGCTTCGCTTAAATAGCCGCCGACGGTCGGTGCGATTATTGGTCCAAGAACGGCACCCATTGCCCAAATGGACATGGCTGCATTGTGAAGATGCCTGGGGAAACTTCGCAGCAAAAAGGCTTGGGAAACAGGTACCATGGCTGCCCCGAACAAACCCTGGCCTACACGAAAGGCAACCAGCGCCATCAGGGAAGTCGCGGCCCCACACAGGACGGACGACAACGTAAAACCGGCAACGGCGACCAGCAGAACCGGTCGTACACCAAAGCGGGTCGCACACCACCCCGCCATTGGAGTGGCTACCGCTGTTGCCACAATGTTTGCCGTAACGATCCAGGTAATCTGATCCTGGGTAGCCGACAAGGCACCACGGATCTCAGGCAAGGCCACATTGGCTATGGTGACCGTCATGGAATAGAGAATAGTCACAAATGTAAGTATCAGCAGAACGGTAATATGCCAGAGCGTCAGGCCGCCCTCTTCGCTCGCTGGCTCCACAGTATCCGCGGCCGTACTCACTACCGCCCGCCGGTCAGCGCTATCAATTGCTCAAGCCGGGGGTGCAAGACACGTTCCTGCCCGGTATCAAGACGAACCTCGGCTGTCATGCCAGCCCGCAACTCGGGTCCGTTTGTCGACGGCAGGATTTCCAGACGAACCGGCAAGCGTTGCACAACCTTGACCCAGTTTCCCGAGGCATTTTGGGGGGGTAACAAAGCAAATTCCGCGCCTGTCGCCGGGGCAACTGACACCACGCGGGCTTGCAAGATGTGGTCAGGCCAGGCATCCAGAACGATGGTCCCTGGCATGCCGATCGTCAGGCGTTCCAACTGAGTTTCTTTCAAATTGGCTTCCAGCCATGGGTGTTGCTGATCAACCAGGACAAAAATCGCTTTGCCGCGGGTGACAAATTCGCCGGGCCGCACCGTTGCCTTGACGACAATACCATCCGAAGGTGCCAAAACGCTGGTCCAGCTAAGGGACAACTTGACCCGGTTAACGACGGCCATGGCCTGTTTCCAGGCTGGCATGTCTTGATCCGGTGTGTTTTCCTTGCCACCCAGGCCGGTAATCAATTCACGAATATCTGCCTCGACCAGGCGAAATTCCTGTCGGGCAGTTTCCACCTCATGAATAGCGCTATCGAGATTAATCGCCCTACCCGATCCGGTTTCGGCCAGCTTTGCCTGGCGGAAATATTCAACTTCGGCATAGCGCAGGTCTTCTTTGACAACGCCAATATCGACACGCGCCCGTTTCAGGGCTGCCCGCTGTTTGGCAATATCCAGACGAACAACCTCAAGATCGGCCTCAGCTTCTTTCATTTCTGCTTCCAGCGCGGAACGATCCAGCTCCAATAACAAATCACCCTTTTTCACCATACGATTCTCGGTGACGTGAACGGCCAGGACACGGGCAGAGATATTGGCGCTGATAGCTGTTTTCCGCGCTTTTACATAGGCATTTTCAGTCGTGATATGGCGTCCTGTGCCCGCATAATAATGCAGGCCGGCAACCGCTGCGATTGCGGGCACGCCCAATAGAAAAAACAGGCGCAGAATGAAACCCGTCAAACGCCGGGAAGCAGAGGGATAAATGGTGGCGTCTTCAGTCATGGTCAGATTTTCCACCAGGTGCGTACACAGGGGCATATAAATGCGCCAGATCGCCCCGCACCTTGAGCAATAACTCAATCATTTTTTCTTTTTCATCCAGGCTTAAGCTTGCCAGCGCCTCGGCATTTGTATCAGCCGCTTGATCACGCATGATCCGCATAGTGGGCTCAACATTTTCTGTCAGGTAAACCCGTTTGGCTCTGCGGTCTTTTGGATCGGGTTTTCGAACTACCCAGCCCTTGTCTTCCAGGCGATCCAACAATCGGCCAAGCGTCGCCTTTTCAATATCCAGTTCGGACGCCAGTTCGGACTGCCAGGCGCCTTCAAGAAAATAGAGACGGTTCAAAACCCACCACTGCGACCGCGTCAAACCAAGCGGTTTCATGCGCCGGTCATAGCCAACACGCATCATACGCGCAACATCGTGCAGCAAAATGCCAAAATTCTGCTTGTCGTCTTCCATGCTGACCAAATTACCCGTTTCAGGAACAAATAATTTAGTCACCATGAATATAATAAGCAAGACAACTATTATCTAATTCGGCTGTTCAGGGTTCCAGGGGGCTTTGACAGCAGAAAACTGGCCTTCCCTGGCTTCCCTGAAAAGGGCTGGCACGGCATTATGATCAAGTTCGAACGAAATACCGAAACAAGGTGCAGATAGATGGCGTTACAGGACTATGAAACAGCGTTGGTAACGGGGGCTTCCAGCGGAATCGGGGCGGCAGTTGTCCGGGCATTATGCGCCGCTGGCAAGAAAGTTCATGCCGTTGCTCGACGTCAGGACCGGCTGGATGCTTTGGCTGCTGAAACTGGATGTATTCCCCATGTACTTGATCTGCGGGATCAGGCGGCGCTTTATGACACCCTGGGCGCGCTGGATGTCGACATATTAATCAATAATGCTGGTCTTGGGCGCGGATTTGAAGACTTTACCACAACGCCCGCCGCTGACATTGACGTCACCATCCAGGTGAATGTCCTGGCGGCCTTGCATGTGGTCCGGGCCTGCGTGGGTGGCATGAAGGAACGCCAACGCGGCCATATCTTTAACATCGGCTCGGTTGCCGGACTTTATCCCGTTAACTCGGCGGTTTACGGTGCCAGCAAGGGTGCCGTTCATTTGATGAGCCAGAATTTGCGGGTTGAACTGGCGGGCACCGGGATCAGGGTCACCGAAATTTGCCCAGGCCGAATTGAGACTGAATTTTTCGAAACCGCCTTTGACGACGACGAAGCAAAGGCAAAATTCACCAAGGGTTTTAACATCATGCAACCGGAAGACATATCCGACGCCATCATGTATGCCGCCGACGCACCCTGGCGAGTTAACGTCGGCCTGATTGAGATGACCCCGACGGAACAATATCTGGGCGGCGGCAACATAACGCCTGTTCCCGGTCGCTAAATAAAATGAACACTTGTCAGAACTGGTAGTCTCCACGTGGTCGTATTGTCCAACCATACAGTTCTGATCATTGCGGACGACCTGACAGGGGCTGCTGACAGTACAACCGCCTTCGCGCGTCAGGGTTTCAGAACCCGGGTAATTGCTGATGTGTCAAATTGGTCACACGCGGATATCGCTAATTATGATGTTGTTGCCTTTAATACCGGGACACGCAACTTGCCGCAAAGCGAAAGTACGGGAATTGTTGTCTCACTCGCCCGCCAGCTGGCCGCGTTAAATCCAAGACTAATCCTGAAAAAAATAGACTCAACGTTTCGAGGCCAGGTTTTGCCGGAAACATTGGCCATATTGAATGAGCTCGGTCTCGAACGGACAGTCATAATATCGGCCCACCCATCCCAGAAAAGGACGGTTTCCAAAGGCGGTATTTTTGTCGATGGTATCCCGTTGCGCGATACCAGCTTTGCGAGGCAACCCTCTCCGCCACCGCGAGATATTCCATCAGCCGTTCGGGATGCTTTCGATGATGTCCTGATTTTTAATGGTCTGTCGACTGACAAGTTGCCTGAAAACCCGCCCGCCGGTGTCTATCTGCCAGATGTTTCACAGGAAGAAGATCTGACCCGCATCGCCAGATGGATAATTGCCCAGGGAAACCGGATTTTACCAGTTGGGTCTGCTGGTCTGGCACATGCCTTCGCCCGATTTCTGGTGCCCCCGATACGCGCCCGAAAAAAGCCTCAAAAGACTGCTTCTTCCGGCAGAAAAACATTGCTGATTGTCATTGGTTCAACCCAACCCGAAATCAGTGGTCAAATACAAATGCTGAAGTCCACGCGTCAGGGTGTTGTGGTTGTTGAGGCAGCCAATGGTAACCTCTCGGAAGAGGATATCGCTTCACTCGACCAGTCCATTATTGTGATGCGGATCGTTCGCGGAACAACCGTGGTAACGCGCCGTGAAGCCGCTTCAAACCTCGCAGAAACAACGCACCATTTGATGGACAGATTACCAATCGCCCATCTGGTGACGGTAGGTGGAGACACATCCTGGTCGATTTTGGATCGCCTTGGCATAGCCGGCTTTGATATTGCCGCCCAGGACCTGGTCGGTTTTCCACGAGGCGAGACAATGTACAACGGTCATCCCCTGACCTACATTGCCAAGCCCGCTGCCTTCAGCAAATCTTCCATCTTCGCTTCAATGGCAGACGAATTACTGCCCCGTTAACAGGAACTTATTCATGACCAGTGCTCTATTCTCTCCTCTGACGGTTGGGGAGGTCACTTTTGACAATCGCCTTGTCGTGGCCCCCATGTGCCAATATAGCTGCGTCGATGGTGTGCCGGGTGACTGGCATTTGATGCATTTGGGAAATTTCGCTGTTTCCGGCGCCGGTCTGATTTTTGTGGAAGCAACGGGCGTTGAGCCCCGGGCGCCAATTACGCCGGGCTGTCCCGGGTTATGGAATGACGAACAGGAAGAAGCCTTCCGTCGCATTATAAATTTCTGCCGCCAACACGGTCACGGCAAACTGGGTATCCAGCTGGGCCACGCCGGTCGCAAGGCATCGGCCCGTGCGCCCTGGGATGGCAGCACCTCTATTTCACCCGACGAAGACAGTGGCTGGCAAACCATTGGCCCGTCGGCCATTCCATTCACGCCGGATTGGACAACACCAACACAAATGTCGCTGGCGGATATCAATGACGTGCGGGACGCTTTTGTTGCTTCCGCCATTCGTGCCAAACGCTTGGGCTTTGATGTTCTTGAACTGCACGCGGCACATGGCTATTTGCTCAGTTCCTTTTTGTCCCCCTTGGCCAACAAGCGCGACGACAACTATGGCGGATCGCTGGAAAATCGTATGCGTTTTGCCCTTGAGGTCGTTGCAGCGGTGCGCAAAATCTGGCCTGAAGACCGGGTTTTATGTGTCCGCTTCAATGGCACGGACTGGGTAGAAGAAGGCTGGTCGGTCGATGATTCCGTCGAATTTGCCCGCGCCCTGAAAGACGCTGGCTGTGACATGGTGCATCTTTCAAGTGGCGGAAATTCACCAGAACGCCCGCCTGTGGGACCCGGCACACCTGGATACCAACTGCCTGCCGCCGAACGCATCAAGGCAGAAGTCGGCATGCCAACCATTGGCGTCGGCTACATCAATGATCCGCATTTCGCTGAATCTGTGATTGCCGATGGACGGGCCGATATGGTCGCCATGGCGCGCGGCATGTTGTACGACCCGCGCTTTCCCTGGCATGCCGCCGAAGCCCTGGGCGTTGAGATCGACTACCCACCGCAATATCAGCGCAGCCTGCCCAAGACCTGGCCCAACGCTTTTGAAAGCAGGCGCAAGGCCGCCGAATAAACGTCCAGTATTACGCTATCGCCATGCGGGCACAGAGGTCCCAGGCAGCCGCAATTGAACCTGTTCCGGCAATACCTTGCCCGGCAATATCAAAGGCAGTGCCGTGGGCGCAGGTGGTCACAGGAATGGGCAAGCCACCCGCGACTGTGACACCCGTGGAGAAGCCCATCAGCTTCATGGCGATTTGCCCCTGGTCATGATACATCGTGACCACACCGTCAAATTCACCCTTTTGGGCCCGCACAAAAACCGTGTCACTGGGCCACGGTCCGGTCACGTCCATACCACGTGACTGAATAACCTTGATGGCCGGTTCAAGCACCTCGATTTCCTCACGGCCAAAATTACCGCCATCACCGGCATGCGGATTAAGGGCGCACAAACCCAACCTGGGGCTTGTCACACCTGAGGCCTGAACAGCCTTGTGCAACAATTCAACAGCTTCGACGATTGTTGCTTCGTTGATATATCCCGAGACATCTTTCAGGGGCACATGACTGGTCACCCGGCTGGTCCACAGACCGTTGGAAACATTGAGCTCACCAACGGCCCCGCCATAGCCCAGGACATCCTGTAAATACCGGGTTTCGTCTTCATGCTGCATACCACCGGCATGCAGGGATGCCTTGTTCAAAGGCGCGAAGACCATGCCATCAAGCACACCAGTGGCCGCCAGCTTGGCGGCAAAGGCGAGGTTATCAAGGCATTCAGTCCCAGCGGCACCACTGACTTCGCCAGGCGTGAACTGATCGCTGCTGGTGCCGTGGGGCAGGATGGTGATGCCGTCAGCGCTGGAAATCTCGCTTCTAATCTCGCCAGGACCTGCGATTGTTGTGGTCTGCAAGGTCACACCCGCAATTTCACAGCCACGTGCCAGCACATGTGGATCACCGATAACAACCGCGCGGGCTGTATCTCCCGCACCCTCGGCCAACAGTTTCGCGGCAATTTCGGGCCCGATGCCGTTTCGATCCCCCAGCACCAATCCCAGCGTCGGCTGGTTATTCGAAGTCATGATTTTTTTCCGTCACTTGTCTGATGATTGGCCATGGATTCGAGAACCCGCAGCACCGATGTATGATCGTCCTTGTCCATGCCGTTGGCACGGGTGGCGTTGTACATATCGTGTGCCGCTGAGGCCGCAGGCAGGAACAGACCCAACTCGCGGGCCGACTGCATGGCCAGGTTCAGGTCTTTCTGTTGCAGTTCCGCCCGGAAGCCAGGCTCGAAATTTCGATCCAGCATGCGCCCGCCATGGTTTTCCAGGATGATCGAATTGGCGGCACCACCCATCAAGGCCTGGCGCACAATTTGCGGATCGGCCCCGGCTTTGGAGGCAAACAGCAAGGCCTCGGCCACAGCTTCCACGGTAATGCCAACAATGATCTGATTGGCCACCTTCGCCACCTGGCCATCGCCGTTGCGGTTCCCGATCAGGGTCACGGTTTTACCCATGGCCTCAAATACCGGCAGCACCTTGTCAAAGGTCTCCTGCGGCCCGCCAACCATGATCGTCAGCGCCGCATTGATGGCCCCGAAGGGCCCGCCTGAAACCGGGGCATCAAGATAGAAACAACCCAAGGCTTCGATACGTTCCGCAAATCCGGTCGTCGCGGTTGGAGAAATCGAACTCATGTCCACCACGATCTTGCCCGGCGACAAACCTGCAGCGACGCCATCGTCTGAGAACAATGCCGCTTGGACATCCGGTGTGTCCGGCACCATGGTGATAATAATATCCGACGCTTCGGCCACAGCCTTGTTATCGATACATTCGACAGCGCCCAGATCAACAAGGGCCTGCTTTGAGGCTGCCACGACGTCGTGAACATGTAACTCGTACCCGGCTTTCAACAAATGTCCGGCCATGGGCTGCCCCATCAAGCCAAGTCCAATAAAACCGATTTTCACAGATTGTCTCCCCAGAATGTTCTTTGATTGGCTCTGGCTGCTTGGCTAATGCCAGATGCCGGGCTAATTTGTCATACAATATAAAATAAAAGTCGGCTGTCGTCACAGTCGCACCAGATAAAACAGGGGAAAACCGTGATAATTCCAGCAAAATCACTCAGTTTGTTTGTTGCCAAAATCTTTGAAAAGAACGGCGTCAGCGCGGAAGAAAGCGAACGGATTGGTCGTCGCCTCGTTAGCGCCAATCTGACAGGGCATGACAGCCACGGCGTCATCCGCGTGCCCAGATATGTAAACTGGCTGCTGGACGGGACGCTGGTCAGAGGCCAGAACGTTTCTGTTGTCTCGGACAATGGCACCATTGCTGTGCTGGATGGTCATAATGGATTCGGCCAGTCCGTTGGCGAACAGGCTGTGCAATACGGCATCGACAAAGCAAAGGAACATGGCGTTGGCATCATTGGCTTGCGCAATGCCGGTCACCTGGGCCGCATCGGCGATTGGGCTGAAATGGCGGTTGATGCCGGATTGATCTCCCTTCATTTTGTCAATGTGGCGGGCAGTTTGCTGGTGGCCCCATTTGGCGGCATTGAACGGCGTATGTCGACCAACCCGGTGACCATTGGTGTCCCGCGCGGCGACGAGCCGCCGTTGATTCTGGATTTCGCCACCTCCATCGTGGCTGAAGGCAAGGTGCTGGTGGCCTCGAAAGGCGGCAAGGCCCTGCCCGATAACGCTCTTGTCGGGCCAGATGGCGTGGTCACTGGTGACCCCAAAGCTCTCTATGGTGAAGGTGATGCCATCAGAGCCTATGACAATCGTGCGGGCGAAGGGGCCATTCGGGCCATGGGCGATCACAAGGGATCAGGTCTGGCGCTGATGTGTGAAATCCTCGCCGGTGCCCTGACGGGTGGTGGCTGTGCCGGGCCTGACAAGCCGAAAATTCAGAACGGTATGTTGTCGATTTATTTGTCCATCGAACAATTTGGCTCCGCAGACGCTTTCTCGGCTGAAGTTCGTCAGTATCTGGAATTCTTTTCCGACACCAAACCGGCAGACCCGGACCAGCCGGTGTTAATGCCGGGTGAACCCGAGCAAGCCAAACGCAAGGATCGCGGCGCAAACGGGATCGAATTGCCCGATGAAACCTGGGCCTCGATCATGGAAGCCGCCCGGAATGTCGGTCTTGGTGACGACGACCTTAACGCAGCCCTGGCGGCTGCCTGATCAGGAATGAATACCAAATGAAAATTGTCCAGTTTGATCGCTTCGGCCCGGCCCACGACGTGTCTGCCTGCGTCGAAGTCGCCGACCCACAAGGACCTGCCTCCGACGAAGTAATCGTTGATATTGCCGCCTTTCCCATTAATCCGGCTGATCTTTTGACCATTGAAGGCAAGTACGCCATCAAGCCACCCCTGCCCGCTACTCCAGGGGCCGAAGGTGTGGGCACGGTCCGCGCTGTTGGCAGTGCTGTTTCCGATATCGTGGTGGGTGATCGCGTGATCATGCTGACCCGCGAAAACTGGGTGCAAAAGCGTGTTGCCAAGGCAAGCGAAGTTATCAAGGTCGCGCCGGATGGTGACGTGCTGCAACAAGCCATGCTGAAAGTGAACCCGGCCACGGCTTTGTTGATGCTGCGCAATTATATTGATTTGAAGCCCGGTGACTGGGTGATCCAGGATGCAGCGAATTCCGGCGTCGGAAACTCCGTCATCCGCCTCGCCAAATCCATGGGCGTTAAAACTGTAAACGTCGTGCGGCGGGAAGAGCTGATTGCCCCCCTGACGGCCATGGGGGCAGATGTCCTTGTGCTGGATGGCGATGGCCTGACTGAACGTGTGGCTGCGGCCACCGACAATGGCAATATCCGCCTCGGCATTGATGCGGTTGCCGGTGATACATCGCTACGTGTCGCTGAATGCCTGGGTGAAAATGCAAAGCTGGTGAATTACGGTATGCTCAGTGGCGAGCCTTGCAAAATCATGCCCGACCAGGTCGTGTTCAAAGGCATCGACCTGACCGGTTTCTGGCTGGCCAAAGACCTGGGCAGCATGTCCAGAAGCGACGCGGAAAAGCTCTATGGCGAATTGTCTAGCCAGGTATCCGACGGCAGCCTGTCCGTCAGTGTCGAAGCCAGCTACGATATTGCCGACATCAAGGACGCTCTTGCACATGCAGCCCGTGAAGGCCGCAACGGCAAAATACTCGTACGCCCAAATTAATTCTAAAGGAATGAAACCATGACCGGAAACCACGCCGATATCAGCGCCGCCCTGGGTGTTTATTTTGACGGCTTTTACGAGGGTGACACCGACAAGCTGAAACAAATTTTTCACCCCGCCTGTCATCTCTACGCCGCCACTGGCGGCGACTTCATGGACAGCGATATGGAGGCTGTTTATGGCCGTGTCGTTGCTCGCATCAAACCGTCAGACCGTGGTGACAAACGCGAAGACGGAATTCTGACCATCGACCAATCCGGCCCGGAATGCGCCTTCGCCAAGGTCTACATTGCCCTGGGCGAAAAGATGTTTACCGATTATTTGACCCTGATCCATCTGGATGGCCGTTGGCAAATTATCACCAAGACCTTCACCTGGGTTGCTCGTGACGAGGTGGAGCCGTTGGGTTAGCAATCGCCAAACGCTTCCCTTGATTTCGCAAGCTTCATGGATACTGGCTTTCGCCAGTATGACGATTAATTAGTGCCAGCGATTAAATAGTGCCAGGCACCATTTAATTCTTCACCATTTAATTCTTCATCGCCACAGGCATGGCGACTCCGGTTTTTGTCGACCAGGGCTCCAGGGCCTCAACAATGCCTGCATGGAAGGCAATGCCGTTGGCCATATTATCAGCGCGTTTTTTAAGGCCACTGGCACCGGGGATGCGGACGGCTGGTGCGCCTTGTGGTACCGGGTTGTTGATGCAGTCGTCGACCAGCCAGGCGGTTTCGGCTTCGAAATTTTCACGGCCACCAAAAGCTTCCGGATCATAGACCTGCATGAAGACGGAGCCGCCCCAGGTCGTCGGTTTGTCCTTGCGGCCATAGCCGTTCAGGCCACAGGTCATCGCTTCCACATATAACCCCAGGGCAAAGCCCTTGTGGCCGTGGTCTTTGCCGCCGATGGGCAGGATTGTGCCTTGCGGGTCCGAATGGAAGTCAGCCGGATCGTTACTTGCGTTACCCTTGTTGTCCTGAATCCACGGATGCGGAAACTTGCCGCCTTCGCGGTGCAAACGATCCGTCATGCCGTTGGTGGTGATCGACATGCTGATGTCGATCAGGATGGGATCGCCTGCCGTCGGGATGCCAATACCAATGGGGTCGGGCGTATAGGCACCGCGCAATCCGCCGAAGGGAGCAACCGTGGCGAAGGCCGGATCGGATGTGTAAACCAACACCATCATGCCCTGATCGGTGACTTTTTTGAGATAAGCTGCAAGTGTTGCAATGTGATGACTTTTGCGAATGGAAATCGCCGCCAGGCCATATTTGCGGGCGCGTTCGACGGCCAGTTCCAGCCCTTGATCCACCAGCCATGTGCCGGGCAAAGACCGACCATCCCAGGCAATAGCCGGTCCTGTATCATTCAGGGTTTCAGGTTGGCCAGTACCGGTCAAGGTGCCTGCTTCCAGCGCGCCAAGATAAGGGGCCAGCAATTGGTAGCCATGTGTGGTGTGACCCATCAGGTCACCCTCCAGCAGAACTTCGGCGACGACCAAAGCCTTGTCGTCGTCCATGCCGGTCTTGATCAGAAGTTGGGCCGCGAAGGTCTTCATGTCTTCAACGCGATATCGGATTTCACTCATCATAAGCTCACTTATAGATTTAGGGGGTGGTCCGGCCATCCAGCGGCGGGCACAGGAAATCAAAATCGACACCGTCCGGTGCCTGGTTCACATTTTCAAGATATAGCTTCAGGTAGCCGCGGTCCGATCCCTCATGAGCGGGCGGTGGTGTCCAGGCAGCACGGCGCCTTTCCAGCTCGTCCTCATCCACCAGCAATTCAAGTTTTCGGCCTTCGACGTCCAGTTTGATCCGGTCGCCATTTTGCACCAGGGCCAGCGGTCCACCGATGGCGGCTTCCGGCGTGATGTGCAAAACAATAGAACCAAAAGCTGTGCCGCTCATGCGGGCATCAGACATGCGCACCATATCCTTGACCCCGGCCATCGCCAGTTTTTTCGGGATGGGGATGTAACCTGATTCCGGCATGCCAGGAGCGCCCTTGGGGCCAGCGTTGCGCAAGACCAGAATATCGTCTGCCTTCACGTCCAGATCATCATCATCGATGCGGTCAGCCAAATCAGGCAGCGAATCAAAAACAACGGCGCGGCCCTCAACCTGCATCAATTCGGGTGACGCAGCCGAAACCTTGATGATGGCACCGTCCGGCGCCAGGTTGCCCCGCAAGACAGCGATCCCGCCTTCCGCATTCAACGGTTTATCAAAAGTGCGAACCACGTCCTGCGGCCAGGCAGGCGGGGCGGCGTCAATATTTTCACCCAGAGTTTTGCCGGTGACGGTCAGGCAATCCAGATTGAGTAACGGCCTCAATTCGCGCAGCACGGTGACCAGACCACCAGCCCGTTGCAGGTCTTCCATATAATGCTGGCCGGAGGGCTTCAGATCGACCAGAACCGGCGTTTCCCGACCCATGGCATCCAGTGCCTCCAGATCGACATCGATGCCCAAACGTCTGGCAATCGCCGTCATGTGAACCAGGCCGTTTGTCGAGCCACCAATAGCCAACAGGATCCGAAAAGCGTTCGCAATGGCTTCGGGTGTCATGATTTTGTCCGGTGTCAGCCCCTCTTTTGCTAGATAAACAGCCCGCGCTCCGGCCGCTTCACCATGCCGCAAACGGTCCGCCGCAACCGCCGGTATCGCCGCCCCGCCAGGCAACATCATGCCCAGTGCTTCGGTCATGCAGGCCATTGTACTGGCCGTGCCCATGACCATGCAGGTGCCTGCCGTGGGTGCCAGTTTATCGCCAACTTCTTCAATTTCCGCTTCATCTATTTCGCCGGCCCGGTACATGCCCCAGAAACGTCGGCAATCGGTGCAAGCCCCCAGGCGTTCGCCCTTGTGGCTACCCGTCATCATGGGACCGGTGACAACCTGAATAGCCGGCACATTGGCGCTGGCCGCCGCCATCAGCTGGGCCGGCACAGTTTTGTCACAGCCGCCAATCAGAACGACAGCATCCATGGGCTGAGCCTTGATCATTTCTTCCGTATCCATGGCCATCAGGTTTCGCAGGAACATGGAGGTGGGATGGGAAAAGGATTCATGCAATGAGATCGTCGGGAAATCGATTGGCAAACCGCCTTGCAGCATGACACCGCGCTTGACCGCCTCGATCAGTTCCGGTGCATTCCGGTGGCAGGCGTTATAGCCACTGCCCGTATCGGCTATGCCCACAATCGTGCGGTTCAGGGCGTCTTCGGAATAGCCCATAGCCTTGATGAAGGCCTTGCGCAAAAACAGGGAGAATCCGGCATCACCATAATTGGTCAATGCTTTTTCCATACCGCTTTTTTTGTTATCGTCACTCATCGTTCATTTACCCAAATTTGCCGGAGACCCTGTCATGACCGCTGAAACACCAGACCTGCCGTTGCAGGACCTGCTTGCCCCGTTGGCCTCCCGCTATGTTGACGTCGAAAACCTGCCCTGGCAACCAAGCCCTTATGAAGGCGTCGAAATAAAGGTACTGATGGAAGACAAGACCTCTGGTTTGTTAACCGCCTTGTTCCGCTGGGCACCGGGATCAATATTGCCCTTGCACGAGCATGTTGAGATTGAACAATCCTACATTCTGGAAGGTCGACTGGTGGATGAAGAAGGCGAAGCAACCGCCGGAAATTTTGTCTGGCGTCCCTCCGGCAGCCGCCATGAGGCCCACGCCCCGGATGGCTGTTTGCTGTTGGCTTTCTTTATCAAACCCAACATCTTCATTGATCAAAGTGTCCCTTAAATCAGGGCTTCACCATTGAAAAACCCTTTGCGCCAACGCGTTATCATCACATCCTGAAACAACCCGGCTTTGGAAAAGGGGTCTTCTGCAATGAAGGCTTCGGCTTCTGCCCGGTCTTCGGTATCGAGAATGATCAAACCACCGCTGCCCTGCCCGCCATCGTCGGCCAGCAGTGCTCCACCAGCCAGAAGCTTCGCTACGTTGTCTTTCAGCCAGGCAACATGTTCATCGCGCACGTCGACGCGTAGATGGCTGCGTTCCGGGTTGTCCACGGTTTGAATAACATATGGCATAACTGGTCTCCCTCTTGGTCGCATATGTGTGGTATTTGGTCTGATAAATGCTATTTTTTTCACTACCAGACTTACACTGTTCTGGCTACGTGGGCTAGACTTTGGCCAAATTATCATCTTTGCTTGCAGGCCTGAATTCCCAATCGTGGAAGTATTCTCATGACGACGCAAACCAATTCCGGTCTTCCTCTGGCCCGTTTCAAGGTTCTGGACTTGACCCGCGTTCGGGCTGGCCCGACGGCGGTTCGGCAGTTGGCTGACTGGGGGGCCGATGTGATTAAAATTGAAGCCCCGGCCACCAGTGCAGAGGGTCAGCAAAGCATGGGGGGACCACGGCATGGCTTCGATTTTCAAAACCTGCATCGCAACAAGCGAAGCCTGACCCTGAACCTGAAACATGCAGACGGCATCGAAGTTTTTAATAAGCTGGCTGCCGACGCAGATGTCGTCGTGGAAAACTATCGCCCTGATGTGAAAAACCGGCTGGGTATCGATTATGAAAGCCTGAAGATTATCAACCCTCGTCTGGTTTATGCCAGTATCTCAGGCTTCGGCCAGGACGGCCCCTATGTGAAGCGTCCAGGCGTCGACCAGATCGCACAAGGCATGGGCGGTTTGATGTCTATTACAGGATTACCGGGCCAGGGTCCGGTGCGGGTTGGCATTCCCATCGCTGATTTAACCTCAGGACTATATTGCGCCATCGGTATTTTGACGGCTTTGCTGGAACGTGAAGTTTCCGGTGAAGGGCAATGGGTTCAGGCATCCCTGTTACAGGCACAGATTTCCATGTTGGATTTCCAGGCTGCCAAGTGGTTGATGAACAAAGAGGTGCCAGGCCAGGCTGGAAACAATCACCCCACCAGCATTCCAACCGGTGTGTTTCCGACATCGGATGGGCACATCAATATTGCTGCTGCGGGTGACAAGATGTTTGATCGCTTATGCGATGCCATGGGCGCGCCAGATCTGTCACAACATCCAGATTACATTGGCGACAAGGCGCGACTTGAAAACCGTGATGCCTTGAATGAGCGCATAGGGGACGTCACTGCAACAAAAACCTCGGCCCAATGGGTCGAAATCCTGAATGAAGCCGGTGTACCCTGCGGCCCTATCAATAACATTCAAGAAGTTTTTGAAGATCCTCAGGTTCAGCATCTGGGCATGGCGGCAGCGGTCCACCATGACAAGCTTGGCGACATTCAAATTGTCGGCCAGGGCGTCAAACTCAGCCGGTCCCCGTTCAAGGTGCGCAGCGCCACGCCCGAACAGGGTGAGCACAACGATCAAATTCTTCGCGACTGTGGCTATGGTGAAGACGCTATTGCTGTTTTACGCAAAAACAACACGATTTAACCTTTTTTGATTTACCAGGAACACAACATGAGCAACGAGCGTGTACAACTTGAGACGGAATTTTTGATTGGCGAAAAAGTTGGGGCCGTCGGTTACGTGATCTTCAACAATCCGGAACGACACAACGCTGTCAAACTGGCCATGTGGGATGCCATACCAACAGTCATCGAGGCTTTCGAGGCTGACGACGATATCAAAGTTATCGTCCTGAAAGGTGCGGGTGAAAAATCCTTTGTGTCCGGTGCTGATATTTCGGAATTCGAAGAGGTGCGCTCAACCCCTGAAAGCACCAAAAATTACGAAAATGCAGCCGATGGCGGCATGCTTAGAATCTCGAAATGCAGCAAGCCCACTATCGCCATGATCAATGGTTACTGCATCGGTGGTGGTGCCGGAATTGCTGTTGCCTGTGACATTCGCATGGCGTCGGACAAAAGCAAATTTGGTATTCCGGCGGTGAAACTGGGGCTTGGATATCGCGTGGCAGGTATTGCCAAACTGGTCGACCTGGTCGGCCCTTCCTTTGCCAAAGAGATTTTTTATACAGCGCGTACTTTCGACGCCCAGGAAGCCATCACCATGGGCCTGATCAACCGGGTCTTTACCCCTGAAGATCTGCAGGCAGGTGTGGATGATTATTGCAGCCGCATCGCTGAAAATGCGCCTATGACCATAAATTCCGTCAAACAAATGGTGGCCCAAATTACGCGCAAGGATGGCCCCATCGACTTTGATTATTGCGAACAACTGGTCGACGATTGTTTCGCCAGTGAAGATTATGTCGAAGGCCGCACGGCCTTCATGGAAAAACGCAAACCTGTATTCAAGGGACGTTGATAAAATGAAATTCGCGGCAAAAGATGGCGTAAATATTTTCTTTGAAGATACAGGTGGAGAGAGCATTGAGGCCATAATTTTTGCCCATGAATTCGCTGCGGAAGTCGAAACCTGGTACGCACAATTCGATGCCTTCAAAAATGACTATCGCTGTGTTGCCTTCAATGCACGCGGTTGGCCACCGTCGGATGTGCCTGAAGATCCCACTGCTTATTCTCAAGATCGCCAGGTCGCTGATATTGTCGACCTGATGGACCATTTGGGGCTGGCCAAAGCGCATATCGTTGGTCTCTCCATGGGATCAACGACGACGCTGCTTTTTGGTATCGCTCATGCTGATCGTGCCTTATCACTCACCATCGCCAGCACAGGTTATGGTGCCGTAGGTGGCGACCGGGCAACATTCCATGCAGAGATAGCCACTGCTGCCGATAAGCTGGAGACAGACGGCTGGGGTGTTGTGGCCCCTGATTATGGCAACGGTCCCTATCGACGCTCCTTTGCCATCAAGGAACCACAAGCCCATGCTGCATTCCTGGAACGCCTGGCCGGACATTCGGGTGTGGGTTCTGCCCGCACCATGCGTAAGGTGCAAATGGTCCGTCCCGCCTTTCCCGATATCCTTGAAGACCTGCAAGCCATGACGGTGCCCGTATTGCTGATTGCCGGAGACGATGATGCTCCGGCCATTGAAGGCACGCTATATCTGAAACGCGCCATTCCAACGGCGGGATTGTTCATGCTGCCCCGGTCCGGTCACATGCTGAACCTGGAAGAAAGCGAAGCCTTCAACCTGACCCTGGGGCGGTTCCTGAAATTTGCTTCGGACGGCACCTGGAACAAGCTGGCCCCCGATCAAAACGCGGGCATGTTCTAGATGGACCCAATGAAGATAATTGACGCCCATCAGCATTTTTGGGATTTACAAACCTGCGACTTGCCGTGGCTGACATCAAATGAAAACATCCCCTTTCGCTATGGCGATTACAGTGCCATCAAGAAGGATTTTCTGGTTGCAGATTACCGCGCTTGCACTGCGAACCACAACATCGTCAACACAGTGCATATGGAAGCGGAGTGGAACCCGGTTGACCCGGTTGCCGAAAGTCGCTGGCTAACTAAATTATCGCAGGCGCAAGGTTTGCCCGGTGCCTTCGTGGCCCAGGCCTGGCTTGATCGCGACGATGTGGAAGATGTGCTTGCGGGTCATGCCGCCTTTCCCCTGGTGCGAGGTATCCGTCAAAAGCCAAAAGCTGCCCCTACCCCCGATGACTATGTGCCCAACATGCCGGGGTCAATGATGGATCCAAAATTCCGTGAAGGATACGCCTTATTGCAGGAACACGGCCTGTCCTACGACTTGCAAATTCCCTGGTGGCATTTACATGAGGCCGCCGAACTTGCAACAGATTTTCCCGCGACCCAGATCATTGTCAACCATACAGGCCTGCCCTCAGATCGAAGTGAGGCCGGGCTAAACGGTTGGAGAAACGCCATCAAGGTTGCCGCGATGCTGCCGAACATTGCCATCAAGATTTCCGGCATTGGCGTCAAGGAGCAACCCTGGACTGTCGAGAGCAACCGTCAAATCGTGCTGGATACTATCGAGGTCTTTGGTCCCGACCGATGTATGTTTGCCAGCAACTTCCCCGTCGACAGTGTCGTTGCCGACTTCGACACCATCTTCAACGGCTTCAAAACCATCACCAAAGATTTCAGCGACGAAGATCGTAACATGATGTTCCACGACAACGCCGTGCGGATTTACCGACTTTAGAGACCTCACATCGGTTCGTTGTCATAGACTTTCAGAACTGAAATCGCATCCAGTTCACTGTGACCTTTGGCAATCAATACGCGGTAAAGGCTGGCCGCCGTGTTGGACATGGGCACAGGTGTTTTTGTTTGTTGGGCCAGATCCAAAATCATATCCAAATCCTTCATGATCTGGCGGGCATATCCAGCAGGTTCGAAGTCGCGCTCGATCATCTTGGGAAAAAATTTGCGGAACATGGGACTGTCCGCATAACCACCGGACAGGGCTTCCGGCACCATGGCAGGATCAATACCTGCATTTATCGCCAAGGTCACGGCTTCCGCCATCAAGGCAAAGTTATTCAGAACCAACACCTGGTTGACCATCTTGGTGACCTGCCCGGCCCCCAATGGTCCCATGTGCGTATTTTGACCCAGAATATCCAACACTGGTTTGACGGCGGTAACATCCGATTTATCGCCACCAACCATGATCGCGAGGCCGCCGGTTCCTGCAGCAGGTGGCCCCCCCGAAACGGGTGCATCCACCCAGCCCATGCCGGTTTCGGATTTCAGTCTCGCCGCCATGTCACGGGTTTTATCTGCAATGGTGGTGGAATGATCAAGAAAAATTTTCCCCTCAGCTGCGCCTTCGACAATACCGTCTGGGCCAAACATGGCCTCGGTCAGCGCCGGCGTTGTGATGACACAGGCCAATACGATATCACTTGCCTGGGCAACAGCGCGCGGACTGTCAGCTGCGAGAGCACCATGAGCAACAGCAGCATCAACTTTTTCAGATTGAGGATCAAAACCAGTGACCTGGTACCCATTTTCTACCAGTCTTTTGCACATTTGCGAGCCCATCAGGCCGAGACCCAGATAGCCGAGTGTTGGTTTGCTTGTCATAGATAATATTCCCCTGAACCAATTTTTATTGCTGCCCCGTTGCAACATGCAACGGACAACATCTTAACAGGGTCGTGGTCTGGATAAAGACTGGAACTTGGTAAAGAACCTGGCAAAGCGATGGCTTACCTGTTTATTATTGGATTTGGAACATCAGGTTCGGGGGGATTGAATGCACGTTAACGACCAGATGCTGCCATTAGCTGTTGTCATCCTGGTCGCTCTTATAACGGGTGCCATACTTGCGCGCCTGCGACAGCCTGCCCTTGTCGGCTATTTGCTGACCGGCCTCATCCTCGGACCCAGTGGGTTTGCCCTGGTTGAAACCCGGGAATATGTTTCTTTCCTGGCCGACCTTGGCGTTTTGCTCCTGCTGTTTTTTGTGGGCATGGAACTCAGCCTGCGTAGTTTTCGAGCCATCTGGAAAATAGCTGTCACGACAGCGATCCTGCAGGCCGCCATTGCGGTTTTTGTGATGTGGGTTCTTTCATATTTGTTTGGCTGGTCGACGGGGGCCGCAGTATTGCTGGGCTTTGTTATCGCCCTCAGTAGTACGGCTGTGGCCATCAAGATGCTGGAAGATATGAACCTGCTGCGCACGCAGTTGGGTCAGTTGACAGTTGCCGTACTGATCGCCCAGGACCTGGCCATCATTCCCATGATGCTGATCCTTGGTCACATCGCGGGCGATGGCGATGTCAGCACCTGGGCGGGCATCGGCAAGGTGGTCATCTCGGCCCTGGTCCTGGCGGGCCTGGTTGCAATCCTCAGCCGCCGGTCAAAGATCAACCTGCCGTTCGCACGCTCAGTTGCCCGCTCACCGGAACTCAGGCCGCTATATGGTACCGCCGTTTGTTTTGGCGCAGCGACCATAACAGGATTGCTGGGGCTTTCGACTGTCTATGGCGCTTTTCTGGCCGGTTTACTGGTGGGCAACAGTCGCATGCGGGGCGTCATCCGACGAGGCGTCCAGCCCTTGCAGAATATTCTGGTTATGGTCTTTTTTGTTTCCATCGGTCTGCTGATCGACCTGTCCTATGTGCGTGAACATTTGCTGGAAGTCGTGTTGATCCTGTTGATTGTCACGGTTGGAAAGTCAGCGATAAACATTGGCATTCTGCTGATCTTGCGCGAGCCCTGGCCCCATGCCTTGATTTCCGGTTTGATGCTGGCGCAAGTGGGGGAGTTTTCTTTTGTCCTTGGTGCACTGGGTTTGCAAATGGGGATGATCGGACCGGAAGACTTTCAGTTGGTTATCACAGTGACAGCCTTCAGCCTGATCATAAGCCCGCTATGGCTGGTGGTCGCACGTCGATTGTTGCGCATTGCGCTAACCCGCACCGGGGACGTCAAAAGCGTTTACCAGATGCTCAAAAGTGGAGGCTGGCAGGCCTTGTGGCGGGCAGTTTACGGACGACAACTTCCGCCGGAATTAACTTATCGATTGTTTGGCAAACCCAGATTGACCATCCAGCCACAAAAAGGTGGCTGGCGCGCCCGAACCATCACAACTGCCGATCCTGAGGACCAGACAGATGATCAGGAACTCGCGAGCGAAGACCGCAAGAGCGACATCTGATCATCAACCGAAACATTCATTTCGGATGTCAGTTCCAGATCGCGATCCTCAAATACATCCTGGCCTGCATGGGTTAACTGCCACTGGGCAACAACCTGATCTCGCTTGCGAATCAGGTCGGTTATTTGCGGCTGGAACAAGGCAACCATGCCGGTCAGCCATCGATTTACCGGCCAGGACGGAAAAGCATGGTCGATTTCAAAGTGATCCAGCATGGAAATTACATCATCGGCCTTGTACCAGCATTCGGCTGTTACCCAACGGTTGGTGGTAAACAATCCTATGGGAAAGCCAAAGTCATCCATGGAAATCGCCACCAGGTGGCTCAAGGCGTCATTGCCGCGTGGCCATTTTTCCTTACCCTTGTAGGGCACAGGTTTAGTACCCTTGATCATACCTTTTTTTCTAAGGAACAAATGGAAGTGACCGTGCTCCCCTTCCCGATGGTTGTGATAATAATATTGGCCATGGGTATCCGGGTCATAGACATCCGCATCCGGATAATGGTTCCATTCGTAAAATGTGCCCTGGTCTTTCAGGATTTCCCCAACAATGTTCAAACCGCCCTTTTTCATCACGCGATAACATTCAAGAACATCCTCGCCTGCGGCAAGCATTTTCTGACGGCGTTCAACAGAGAGTTCTGATAGGTCCAATGTCATGTTTTCAAATCTGGGCAAGTTAATAAAGTTGCGGAGTGTATGACTAAAGTGATTTCAGTGGGCATCATTTACAAGGCGAAATCCAATCAGAATATGCTTCAGACCGACAGGTCGTGCGTGTCGGGCCGCAGGCCGGCAGACACCACAGCCCTTGTCATCCCACGAACCACCCTTGACGATATAATGCCCTTTGCCTGAGCGCGTCGCCGTCCATTCAAACACCTGACCGGCCACATCCAACAATCCTTCCACACTGGCACCGGCCGGGAAACTACCGACGGACATGGTATCAAATGGTCCTTGATCCGCCGAGTTCAACAATGTGGCATCATAGACGTCGCCCCAGGGAAAACGGGCTCCATCCGGACCCCTGGCTGCCTTTTCCCACTCAGATTCGGTTGGTAATCGCCAGCTGCTTTTGGTTTGCCGCCCCAGCCACAAGGCGTAAGCCTTTGCATCGGCATATGAGATCAACACAACCGGGTGATCTTCACGTCCAACCGGTGGCTTACCGCCAACCCAGGCAAATCGTCGGGTTTCGGAATATTTGTGAATCAATCCCCAGGCGTCCCACGTCAAGCGATCGACATCTGGTGCCGGATGGCCTGAGTCCCGAATAAAAGAAGCATATTGCGCATTTGTGACAGGGGTTTTTGTAATAGAAAAGGCCCCGAGCTGAACACGTTGCCGGTTTCGTTCACGGTCATACCACCCCTGCTTGCGGGTCACACTGTGGCCATAGGCCTGTTCATCAAGCCGATAGCCCGCCTCACGTTCCGCCTTATCTGAGCCGACAATGAAAGATCCGGCCCTGACTGTGACGATGCCGGGGACATCAGCAACTTCCAGGGCATTTGCCATTGTCAGAGAAGCCTGGAACGTCAGAGAAGCCTGGATCAAAACCATCACGATCATGGTCGTGAACAGCCTCGGTCCAGACAACGATCCTGTTTTCAATTTTTGCATACCCGGTTCCTGTCTGAACAATAACTACTCTCAAATTGGTGACGAATATTTCACCTGTCACATCACCTGAGATGACGAACGCTCACAAACACTTGAGGTGATGTTATTCGGCACAACCTGCAAAAGACCATAGGTTAATCCTGTCACCCGTTAGTGAAACCTGGTCGCAATCCAAATTCGATGACAGAAAAACACCAGGTCTCAGAACTCAATTGCACCATGAAGGACAAAATACAATGAAACCGTTAAAAAACAGGCTCCTCTCCTCTACAATGCTTCCACTTATGCTTGGTCCGTTGGTATTGGGCCTGGGCATCGCAACAGTTGGCACGGTTCTGAACCCAACACCAACCTATGCTTCATGCTCCGCCAAAAGCCCTTGCAAAGCCAATCCTTGTGCAGCCAAAAACCCTTGCGCGGCAAAAAACCCCTGCGCTGTTAAAAAGCAATGTGGTGCCTGCAATCCATGTGCCGCCAAAAACCCTTGCGCAGCGAAAAATCCTTGCGCCGCAAAAAAGAGCTAAAGCGTATTCGGTTTAATCCGAATCGCCTCGTTTCATATCTGCATTGCTTGCCAATGCCTCCCAGCAAACCTGTGTTTCAGCAAGAAACTGAAACACTCTGAGGAATACATAGATGCAACCACTTAAAAGTAAATTGCTCGCCTCGTCAGTCATGCCGTTCATGATCAAGGTTGGCGTCGCGTCCATGGCAACGGTTGCACTGCCGACCGTGCTTTTGGCGGCCTGTGCCCCCAAAAGTGCGTGTTCGGCAAATCCGTGCGCTGTCAAGAAATCAGCCTGCAGTCCCTGTGCAGCGAAAAATCCTTGCGCCGCGAAGAACCCATGCGCTGCGAAAAATCCCTGTGCTGCGAAATCGTGTAACCCTTGTGCTGCCAGAAATGCGTGCTCACTATGCAGTCCCTGCGGTGCCAAGTCTGCATCGCTGGAAAAATGTGCTGTGCCGCGACTGAAAATGGCAATGGCAAATCCTTGCGCAGCCAAAAATCCATGTGCACCCAAGGGCTGTAATCCATGTGCAGCCAAAAACCCCTGCGCCCCCAAGGGCTGTAATCCTTGTGCAGCCAAAAACCCCTGCGCCCCCAAGGGCTGCAACCCTTGTGCAGCCAAAAACCCCTGCGCCCCCAAGGGCTGCAACCCTTGTGCAGCCAAAAACCCCTGCGCAGCGAAGAACCCTTGCGCAGCGAAGAACCCATGCGCCGCGAATCCATGTGCAGCGAATCCATGTGCACCCGCCGCCGCAGCTGAGTTGCAAGGCGAGGAACCTGTCGTGGCATATAATTGCCTGAAAGCACCCCTGCAAGCCGCCTATGCCAAATCCGGTGATCAGGTCGCCAAGGCTTATCCAACCTGGGTAAACTACGCGACCGCGCCTTACCAGTCGGCAACGCATGGTGATCGCTATGCCAATAACTATGCCAATGCGGTTGCCAAATCTTATGGCAAATATGAAGAATCCGGGAAAATGCCGGTGGGGGCTGTCTTGGCCAAAGACAGCTTTATGGCACATCCCAATGGCAAGGTTTCACCGGGTCCCTTGTTCATCATGCAAAAGATGGCCGCTGGATTTAATAAACCGAGTGGTGACTGGCGCTATTCGATGATTATGCCCAACGGTTCAACATTAGGCGTCACGAATGGTAAAGGCAGCGCGAATGTTGCTTTTTGTATCGAGTGCCACGCCTCGATGGAGGATCAGGACCACATGTTCTTCCTGCCGGAAGAAGTAAGGCATTGAAGAGAGGCGTTTAATAAATCAAATTGTTCTGCGCCCGCGGCCTTGTCAGCAATGACAGGGCCGCAGCTTGTTATGCCATGCCCTGAGACACGTTTACCGTCGACGAAACTCATAAATTGTACCAAAATTGCGAAAATGACTTGATCAAAGTCACGCGACTTACATTTCACTCTGGATTATGCTATTTACGCGCCCGCAATATGTTCGGGGAGGCACATATTGCGACGTGTCCGATGTTGGCTTCAAATCCACATCAGAAACTGAGAAATTTACCAAGAACCACCCACAGGAGAATACCGAATGTCGTTTAAAAAAGTTTTGGGCGTAACAACTGCCTGCCTTATCGCCCTTTCCAGCGCCTCTGCATTGGCCGCCGGTGATGCCGGTAAAGGAAAAAAAGTTTTTAACAAATGCAAAGCCTGCCATACCCTCAAGCCAGGTGGCAAACACAAGGTTGGCCCGAACCTGGCTGGTATCATGGGCCGCAAGGCTGGAACCGCAGATGGCTACAAAAAATACTCAAAAGCCATGAAAGGCTCCGG
This sequence comes from Alphaproteobacteria bacterium, assembly GCA_018650465.1. Taxonomy (GTDB): domain Bacteria; phylum Pseudomonadota; class Alphaproteobacteria; order UBA2966; family UBA2966; genus JABILA01. The sequence goes on along the minus strand of JABIFY010000111.1, from coordinate 459 downwards.
AATTGTCTGGGACGAGAAAACCATGGATGAGTTCCTGATCAAGCCAAAAAAGATGGTCAAGAAAACCAAAATGGGTTTTGCCGGCCTCCGGAAAGAGAAGCAGCGTGCAAACGTTATTGCTTACATCATAGCTAACTCCAAATAGTTACACGCTTAACATCAGGTCGGATTAACGACCACAGGTTGTGACGCAACACCTGTGGTGGTATCCGGCCTGATATGTTTTCGGGATCAAGAACAAATATATTGCCTGGCTGAGTTGACGGCAGTTTGATGAGTCTTGAGACTACTTGGTCTTGATATCAACCTTTGCGGGCTGGTCACAGTACCCGACTTAATAGGATAAAGCCCTGAAGTGATTCATACTTTGAGATTCTCCGACCAAAGAAAGTCTCAAAATATGCAGCAATTACTTGGCAAGGCCTTATCCACACCGTTAGGAGAGCACATCCCCCTTTG
>JABIFY010000110.1 GCA_018650465.1 Alphaproteobacteria bacterium | reverse complement strand
CTCAATGCCTTCAGAAAAGCCATGGTCAAAATGTCTGAATTGGAAATCCGCGACTATATGATGGCTTTATTCAAACCAAACATTCCTCGGAAACCGTTGATAGAGTTGGTGTTATGAAAAGAGTCGGGTACTGTGCCTCTTACCCACTGAATTACTCAAAAGCGAAAATTAATTCTTGCTCCACTGCCATAAGAGAACAGTAAAGTATCCAGCGCATAGGTTAACAGGGCAAAACCACCAAATCTTCAAAACATGGCTAATTTTTGCCATAAAAGTATATTTGCATTGATCATCAAAAAAACCTACACACCCTATAGTTGATTTTTTGAAGCCCTCCAGCTTCACCTCATGATCCTGGGTTGCTGTAAAATTTCTGAAACAATATATGCGCGAGACGAAACGGTTAAATTTTGACGAAACCCCTGCTGCACTTATGCGGTTACCTGCTTCCTGGTTCGCGCAGCGCTACATTTTTGCCAAAACCGGGTATGGCAATTTGGCGCGCGATGCCAAGCAGTTTCGATAATCTGACAATTGTTCGTTCTTGCTAGAATACAGCTTAGGGTGATATAAATGATACTGAATATAAACGCTATTTTGCCAATGTGTTTCGGTCTCGTCCCAATACACAGGATGGCGACCAAGTATCGAAATGTAATGGAAGTATGAGACGGGGCTATTCGGAATAATTTGAATACGCTGTTGTTTCTGTAATTTACCGGATTTTGAATTCTTTATGGCACCAACCGAAAAAGATATTGATCAACTGGATGTCGTTCGGTCTAACTTGCTTTCTGCAGCACGAGAAAATGGCACGAGCCTCGCGAGGCTTTCCAGTTCGCTCGGTAAAAACCCGGCTTATTTACAACAGTTTGTTAAGCGAGGCAGCCCACGCGTCTTGCCTGAAGAAATAAGACATGGCCTTGCCCGACTACTCAGCATAAATGAGACCGCCTTGGGTGGTGTTAACCATCTTGCAGACCCTTTTCAGGAAGATGATGAAACAGCCTCGCTGACCCCCTCCTGTCGAATTGACCTCAGGGGATTTGCCCAGCGTCTGTCAGCAGCCCGTCAAAAAGCCGGCTATTATTCCCAGGCAAAATTTGCGCTGCGGGCTGAAATACCTGTTTCGCGATACATCGTACTTGAAAAAGGTGATGACGACCCGACAATAGCGGAACTGGATACGATCTCTGCCACCACGGGAATCTCCCTGAACTGGCTTGTAAAAGGCTGATCCACTCTCTTTAACAACATTACGCGTTTCAACAACATTATGCGTTGTTTTCTATTCAAAGAGCTCATTGCAGGTTTTGGCGTAAACGCAGTGTCGCTTTAACGAAAGAGCCAGGGACTAATTTCCAGTCGCATTCAATTAAGCTGGAACCGTCCTTTTTGCCTCATGCCAGTTCGCCTCATACCAGCCAGACAAGCGTGATACTGCGACAACAGACCCACACCTTTTACGCGTTAATAGGAAATTTCCTATTGACTATTGGCTGAAAAAATTCAAATATGCCAGCAACCAGAAGTTGGCATCAGACTTGAACTTTGATCATCTGATTTGTTTTTGTAGTTGACAGTTTTACTGACTTTAGGTTCTACATTTAATGAGGTGTATGATTCGATCATGGCCAGCAATATAGTAGACTTCGCCCTCAGCAGGCGTAATCGTGACAGCCTTGCGACAACCTCCGTTAGTGAAGATGGTGAACTGACAGCGGTTGAAACGCTTGATCTTGTGCGAACGTTCTCGCGTATCAAAGACCCATCCCGTCGCCAACTTGCCCTTGATTATCTGAAGGGGATCAGTACCGACGCGGCTGTAGAATAAAGTGGCTTTTATCCTGGCGTGAAAGCGTTACTGGATGATATGTAGTCTCTCGGCAGGAAATATAATTGTCGCCACCGTCCCTTTTTCAACCTCGCTCTCCAGAATGAATTTGGCGTCGTGCATTTCCGCAAGGGCCTTCACCAAGGTCAATCCAAGACCAGTGCCAGCATATTTCCCTTCGAAAACACTCTCAACCTGACCAAATGGCTCCAGCGCCTTTTTGACATCTTCATCCCGCATACCAATTCCGGTATCAGTGACAGATATACTCAATCCCTTTTCTGAATCGCTTATTACCTTCAGGTCAATACGACCACCAGTGCCAGTGAACTTGACTGCATTTGATAGCAGGTTGATCAATATCTGCCGCAACTTTCGCTCATCGGCATACAGATGTGGCAAACCCAGTGGAATATTGGTTTGCACTTCCAACCCGCCTGCATGTGCAATTTCCGCAATAGTCCGGACCGAGGCCGCAATAGTTGTTTCCAGTTCAAAGTGGCTTTCGCTCAATTGCTGTTTACCGGCCTCAATTTTTGACAGGTCCAGAATGTCATTGACCAGATTCAGCAAATGCTCTCCAGATTCCTTTATATCGAAAATATAGGATTGTTGTTTGTCTTGCAGTTTGCCTAAATACCCTGCCCTGAGCATATCTGAAAAACCAATGATCGCGTTCAGGGGCGTGCGTAACTCGTGGCTCATATTAGCCAGAAATTCTGATTTGGCCCGGCTGGCAAATTCGGCCTCCTCCACTGCATGTAACATGGCTTCGTGCGCGTTCTGACGCTCCATCTCGGCCGCAGCCCTTGAGGCATATATTGGTAACAAAGCCTCGGCAGTCCCCGTGTCTTCCAGAGACTCCTTGTACATAACCGCAATTAACCCGAGCGGTCGCCCCTTTGACGTCATGATTGGCATGCCGATATAGGAATCCAGCCCCATATTAACCAGGGCTTCGTCCGCAGGAAAATGTTCAGCCAAACCGGATTCAAATATTTGCATATTCTTTCCGACCACCAATTCACAGGGCGTTCCCGACAGGTCATAACTGATGTTGTCGGCCAAATCACCGCCCAGATGTCGCGCCAATGTGCGGATTGAGCGGCCATCATTGGTTATTTCACCAATAAAGGCATGGTGAGCCATCGTCGCTTCTGCGATGGATGCCATCATGGTGCTGAAAAAGTCTTGATCAGTATTCCCCGAAGTTCCTTCGGCAATCTGGCGTAAGGCAACTTCGGCCAGGTGTCGGGAAGAAACGTCAATGGACACCCCAAGCACTTCGCTGATCCTGCCTTCATCATTTGATTGGGGCATATACCAGGTATCAAATGTAATTCCTTTTATCGTCATAGACGTTGTCGACGGCTGAGCCTTCAGCGCTTCGCGAATACCGAAAATCGCGCTGGGTGATTCCCCGAAAAAATCATAGGCAGATTGGCCGACCAGAGATGTCGTATCAGTGCCCAAAGAGGACAAGACGCTTCCTTCCGCCATCGTAAACTTTCCATATTCATTAACGGACCAAATCATCATCGGTGCGCTGTCCAGAATGGTTGCCAGGCGCATTTGCAGGGACCGGTTCACTGCATCAGCAGATTTTTGCTTCGTAATGTCACGGCTGATTATAACAACGCCGTTCACAGCTGGATTGTGCATCAGGTTACTCATGCTGTATTCAACATCTCTAACCGTGCCATCCTTTGTGAGCACCTTCGCATCGACTAACTCCGAGACAGTCGAATCCGATAATACCTTTCGAAAGGATTTGCGTACTCTTTCCCTGTCACACTCCGCGACACGAAGGATTGTCGATTGACCGATGGCCTTTGCACCAAGGAAACGGATGGCAGACGGGTTTTCATATAATGAAACACCAGATTCATTTACGACGGAAATCATGTCCACACCGTCTTCAATCAGAGATCGGAAATGTTCGAAATTCTCCTGGAGGAAATCGAATTCCTTTTTGCGACCGGTGATATCTTCCCTGATGCCGACTATGTGACCAGACTCAGTTAGTCGGTCAGCATAAAGGATCCATCGACCATCGTTCATTTTTAACTCTGTTGAGCGAAGAATTCCGACCGTGAGTTCCGCACGGATATCATTCCAGATATCCTTGCTGTGATTCATTACAGTGGAGTTGCGCACTGCCATGTCGACACGGCAAAGATCTTCATATCGCGCGCCAGGCACTTGTAGATCGGCTGATTCTGGAAAAAGATCTTTCAGTTTATCGTTACAAATCAGTAATTTACCATCCGGACTGTAGACAACAAAACCACCGGTTAAGGCGTTGATGGCAAGCACGAGTTGTTCATGAAGCTCCGCAACTTTACGCTCTATCAGATATTCCTGCGTCTTGTCCGTCGCCGTTCCGCGATAACCAGAAAACTTTCCATCCCGGTCAAACGATGGAACACCACTGGTAACCATGCGGATAAAATCACCATTTGAAGTAGTCAGATTATAGGCGAAATTTCGAAAGGGCTTTCGATCTCGTAAATCCTGAAGATGAGCCTCAATACTCTCGATATCTGGAGAATTTTTATTCACCAATTCTTCCCGGGTGAGTCCGATCAGGGAAGAAGATAAAACGGTTCCTGAATAGAGATATTCTACCGAAAAGAAACTGAATCGAAGATCAGCTCCCATTTCCCACAGCCAATCGGAAGAATTTTCGGTAAAGTCCCGTAAACGCTGCTCGCTTGCTTCCAGCGCTCTGACTGCGCCTTCATTCTCTCTGCGAAGGACAATCATTGACCGCGTAATCAAGAAGACTATTCCGGTTGCCAGTAATGCCGCGATCACAGCAAGCGAACCAACTAACATTTTTTTCGCTCGCCAATCGGCATCATCATCGCCCGGCGACTGAAGGCAATTGGAGGGGTGCGCGTTATCTGCCCGCACCCCGTTTCTGGCTGTTTGCTCAATTCACCCACCGTTCCACCTAAATCTTTACACGGATTATTAGCTTTAGCGTAAAGAATATCAAGCTATGTGGGTACGAAACAGATCTGCAAATACTCAGGCAGCGGGCCGCCCATCATCTCTGAGCCAGACGTAAATAGCCGGAATAACCAACAAAGTTAGTGCTGTGGACGAGGCGAGACCAAATAGCATCGAAATGGCCAATCCCTGGAAAATCGGATCAGCAAGAATGACAGCTGCCCCAAGCATGGCAGCCAGAGCAGTCAGGAAAATGGGTTTAAACCGGATTGCCCCGGCTTCCAATAAAACTTGCCTCAATGGCGTCGTGTCATCCTGACGGGCCTTGATAAAATCGATCAGCAGAATTGAGTTTCGCACAACAATTCCGGCAAGGGCGATAAAACCGATCATAGACGTCGCTGTGAAGGCTGCTGAGAACAACCAATGCCCGGCCATTATGCCGATCAGCGTTAAAGGAACTGGCACCAAAACGACCAATGGGACCTTGAAGCTGCCGAACTGGGCCACGACAAGAAGATAGATGCCAAGAATGGCAACAATGAAGGCCCCGCCCATATCACGGAAGGTTACCCAGGTAATTTCCCATTCCCCGTCCCAGAGGATGGAAACCTTGCTTTCATCAACCGGTTGTCCGTGCAGGAATACTTCCGGCCTGCCGTTTGGCCATGTCAAACTATCAATCTTTTCCTGAACCGCCAGCATGCCGTAGATGGGTGCCTCGAAACTGCCAGCCATTTCCGCCATGACCATCTCGGCAAACCGCCCATCCCGTCTGAACAGGGGATATGAAGCCGCTTCTTCTGACATCGACACAACATCGCCCAGTTCTACATGCCCGCCACCAAGCGTCGGAACCGGCGTTGCCAACAGATACTCCGAAGGTGTCAAATCCCGTCGGGGCAAAGCCACAACAATCCCGGTCGGATTGGCACCCCCGCCCTGATGGGAATAGCCAACCGCAACGCCGCCCAGCAACGCCCTGAGAGTGTCATAAACAGCCTCTTCCTCGACCCTGTGGAACTCCAGACTCTCTTGATCAATTGAGAAACGCATGCGTGGACTGGTTTCGCCCCAGCTGTCATCAACATCAACGATGAAGTCCACCGCTTCGAAGGCTTCTTTGAGTTTCATGGCTGTCGCCCGTCGAGATTGTGGGTCCGGGCCATAAACTTCCGCCAACAATGTCGCCAAAACAGGCGGCCCTGGCGGCACCTCAACTACCTTCAATGAAGCACCAGGAGGCAATTCCAGCCCGCCAAGCCGTGCCCGAACATCGAGGGCGATATCGTGACTGGCTCGGTCCCGGTCGTGTTTGGGCAGCAAGTTCATTTGCAGTTCAGCCTGATCAGGTCGGGCGCGAAAATAGTAATGCCGGACCAGACCATTAAAGTTGAACGGCGCTGCTGTCCCGATATAGGCCTGAACATCAACCAGCTCGGGCAAACCCTCCAGACGTTTTACGGCTGACATTAACGCCCGTTCTGTGCCTTCCAGCGTCGTTCCCCGTGGCATGTCCAGAACCAGGGAAAGTTCCGATTTGTTATCAAAGGGCAAAAGTTTGACCACAACGTCCTGCGTATAAAAAAGTATCAGGCTGGCCAGGGTCATGACCGTGACAACGGCCAAAAACACCTTCGATCGCACCCGACCTACCAGTAACGGTCGGGCAATCGAAAGATATATCCGACCCAGGAAACCGATTTCATCGTGGTCCTGCCCGACGGCTTCGCCCTCGGACCCCGGCTTTGGTTTATGCCGTAATTTGAACATCAACCAAGGCGTAATCACCATGGCAACGAATAACGAGAACAACATTGCCGCCGAAGCATTGACCGGAATTGGACTCATATAAGGGCCCATCAGACCCGACACAAACAGCATGGGCAGCAAGGCCGCGATAATGGTGAAGGTTGCGATGATTGTCGGGTTACCAACTTCTGCCACCGCATTGATAGCAGTCTGCAAGGCATCCTTTGGCCCCTGCTTTTTCCAATGGCGATCAATATTTTCAACCACGACAATGGCGTCATCAACCAGAATGCCGATGGAGAATATCAAGGCAAACATGCTGACCCGGTTGATGGTGTAATCCATTAACCAGGCAGCGAAAAATGTCAGCAAGATTGTTGTCGGGATGACGACCAGCACCACGACACCTTCGCGCCAACCCAGGAACAAGGTCAGCAAGGCCACAATGGACACCGAGGCCAGAACAAGGTGAAACAATAACTCGTCCGCCTTTTCAGCCGCTGTTTCACCGTAGTTTCGGGTTACAATAACCTCGACCCCGTCCGGGATCAGACGTCCTTTTATGCGTTCCAGTTGAGCCAGAAGATCATTGGCAATGGTCACAGCATTACTGCCCTGGCGTTTGGCCAGAGCCAAACTGACGGCGGGTCGCTTGATCAGATTGCCATCGCCGTCAGGCGTCAGATGCCAGGTTCTGTGCTCGCTTTCGGCTGAACCGTAGACAACATCTGCAACGTCTTTCAGATAAACGGGTCGACCATCGTGGGAGGTAATCAGCAGCAATGAAACATCCGCACCACCTTTGAGCGTTTGTCCCGCAACCACTGGCAAGTGCCGACCGCTCTGGCGCAAACCACCGACGGCAAAAGCCCGGTTCGCATTCCTGACTTTGTCGACAAGCTGATTCAAGGCAATCCCATATAATGACAAACGTTCCGGGTCTGGTTCAATCCGAATTTGAGTAGCGCGACCACCGGCGATGAAAGAGCGGCCGACGTCATTTACCTTGCGCAACTCGTGTTGCAATTCCTCTGCAACTTCAAAAAGTTTGTTATCGTCCCAACGCCCTTTACCCCCATTTACTGGTGACAATGTCAGTACCATGATCGGCACATCGTTAATGCCTTTGCCGACAATCAGCGGCTCGGGGATACCGATCGGAATGCGATGCATGTTGGCGCGGATTTGTTCATGCACCCGCAGGATCGCCCGGTCCGGATCATGCCCGACATCAAAGCGCACGGTTACGATCACCATGTCATCTTCAGTCACGGAATAAACATGCTCGACATTGTCGATGCCGCGCACGATGTCTTCCAGGGGTTTGGTTACAAGTTCTGCACCATCGGCGGCGCTCAATCCATCAGTTTGCACCACGACGTCAACCATAGGCACACTGATCTGTGGCTCTTCTTCGCGCGGCAAGACGGCCAGCGCCAAAGCACCAACGGCAATGGATGCCAATAAAAGCAATGGCGTCAGGGGTGACTGAATGAAAGTTTTGGTCAGCCAACCAGAGATACCCGGCTTCATGGTGTCACCAGTAGATCATTCGCCTGAAGACCCGCCAGTATTTCGACACCTTCAGGGGTTTCAGCCCCTTCCTGAACGGCCACTTCTGTACCGTCTTGCAAACGAACAAAGCTGACCCCAAACCGTTTATACAAATATGATTTCGGGATAATCATCGCCGGGCGCTTTCCGGCTGGTACCCAGACCCGGATGCGCTCACCAACAAAAAAATCGCCTAGTCCGTCAACTGAGACATCGGCCACAACCAGGCCCTGCTCAAGCTGGGGATAGACCTGTCGTACGCGTCCCTTGCGCACCCCGCTATCAGAAATAGCCAAGCCCCTGCCACCGACGATAGCGCTGTCTCCCTGGCGCAGAAAACGCGCGTGACGTTCTGGCAAACGCAAACGCAAAATGAAACTTTCAGCGGCAATCCGTGCAATGGCTTCACCTGGCATTACCACCATCCCTGTTGTCACATTCACCTTGAGCACACGACCAGCAGACGGAGCCAGGATAACGCCCTCTGCCTGGTTCTGCACGAGAACTGCCCGTTCAGCCCCGGCCGCTGCAATCTCCGAAACAACAACTTCATGATTGCTTATGGCCTGATCGAGCCGCGCCTGGCTGAGAGATCCGGATTTGCGTAACTGCCGTGATCGCTTCAGATCTGCGCGGGCGAGTTTCAGCCTCGCCTCCAGAGATTTAATACGGGCGTCCATCGCCTTAATTCCAAGGCTTAACTTGGCGTCAGCGACAACTGCCAGCCGCTGACCTTTGCGAACCTGGCTGCCTTCATCAACTGACAATTTTGCGATCGTTCCGCCAATTCGCGAGCGGGCCAGAGCCACATCCACAGGTTCAACCCGGGCAAACACGGCTTTCAAGTCGGTTACCTGACTGATTTTGACGGCAAACTCAGCTGCAGTTGCAGCCGAAATCATTAATAACAGGAATGTCGATGCGCCCGCCAACACAGCTGCTGCCCCGAGTCTCTTAAGTCTGTTTGCCATCATTTTTCAACCTGATCCAACTGCTATCATTATATATTAGCATTATCTAATGTGTCGTCACCGGCTTTTCAAGCCCTCTTGATTGTTCGGCACCAAAGAGACACAAATAACTATGCAAAGTCTCCTTGATATAGTCGCTGCCCTGCTCGGCCTCTCAGCTGTGTTTGGCTACCTCAACCATCGGTTCCTCAAATTACCACCTACAATTGGCCTTGTCATTATGGCCCTTGTTGCCTCTTTGGTCCTTTTGGCAGTTGAAGTGCTCATCCCCGGTCTCGGCGTGTCAATCAAAGTGAGATCTACACTGGATCAGATTGATTTTCACGACACCTTGATGACTGGCATGCTGAGCTTTCTGCTGTTCGCCGGGGCCATGCATGTCAATCTTGCTGATCTCAAGGCCCGCCGATTTGCCATTGGAACGATGGCGACAGGTGGCCTGTTGTTGTCCACTGCCTTGATTGGTGGCGGTAGCTGGTTGATTTTCCAGGCTACAGGTCTGGACGTGCCCTTTATCTATTGCCTGCTTTTTGGTTCATTAATTTCACCTACCGACCCCATTGCCGTGCTTGGCATTCTCAAAACTGTTTCAGTGCCCACGACACTGAAAGCCAAGATTGCCGGAGAAAGCCTGTTCAATGATGGTGTCGCCGTCGTCGTCTTCGTCATCCTGCTGTCCATGGCGAGTGGCAGCGGTCATGCCACATCCGCCGTAGATATTGCCATATTGTTTGCACAGGAAGCGGTGGGTGGCGTGATTTTAGGCCTGATCACAGGTGGTATCGCCTTTCTGGCCATGCGCAGTATTGACGAATATGTGTTGGAAGTTCTGATTTCCCTGGCCTTGGTCACCATCACCTATAGTGTTGCCATTTCCCTGCACACCTCTGGCCCCATTGCTGTTGTTATAGCTGGATTGCTGATCGGCAATTACGGCACCCGTCACGCCATGAGCGAAATCACCCATGACCACTTGAACAAGTTCTGGGAATTGATTGATGAGGTTCTTAACGCCGTCCTGTTTTTGTTAATCGGCCTTGAAGTCCTGGCTTTGACTTTCTCCCTGCCAACGTTGCTGGCTGCTGCTCTGGCCATTCCCCTGACCCTGGCGGCCCGTCTGGTATCAGTCGCCCTGCCGATCTCCCTTTTGGGGCTCCGGCGCAGCTTCACCAAGGGTGCCATTCCTATTCTGACCTGGGGTGGATTGCGTGGTGGCATTTCCGTCGCCCTTGTATTGTCCCTGCCCGATACGCCGTGGAAAGAAACGCTAATGACGGTCTGTTATGTGATCGTTGTCTTTTCAATCATCGTCCAGGGCCTGACGATCAGCCCCTTGATAAAACGCCTGTTGCCAGATGATCCATCCTCCTGAATTTTGTAAGAACTTATGAAAAAATCCCGTGAAGATGTGCAATTGATCAAGCATGAAATGGTTGCAAAAAGTTATTTTCAGCTTGATCGCTACACGCTCCGCCATCGGCTGTTCAATGGCGATTGGTCGCCGGAGATTACACGCGATGTTTTTGAACGGGGCAATGCTGCCGCTGTGGTTCTGTTTGACCCCGACCTGGATCAAATTGTGTTGGTCGAACAGTTCAGACCGGGGGTTTATGCCGCCGGTGATCAAAAACCGTGGACTCTGGAAATCGTTGCCGGGATCGTTGAGCCTGGCGAGGACGTCAATGCTCTGGTGCGACGAGAAGCTGAAGAAGAAGCCAATCTGGTGATCAGCGATCTGATCGAAATCCCTGGCATCTATTCCACGACAGGCGGATGTTCTGAATTTTTCTGGTTATTTTGTGGCCGGGTGGACGCCTCTCAAGCTGGTGGTATCTTCGGAAAAGATGACGAAGGCGAGGATATTCGTGTTATCGTCATGGACCGGTCCGAGGTGATGGCAGCAATGGAAGACGGCCGAATTCAGGCCGGCTTCAGTGTGATTGCCCTTCAATGGCTGGCACTGAATATTGATCGTGTAACACGCAGCTGGGTCAAATAAATTTAGTTTTCTGGTACAAATAAAGGATGATCACAATGCGCAAATTTTTCATTTTTTTATCTCTGTTATTGGGATTGGCTTTTGCCTCTCTTACACAAGAGGCAAAAGCACAAACATCCAGTCAACTGGAAGGCGTAATATTTTCTCAAATTGAAAAACGCCTCATCCGAAACTGGATTAGAGAAACCCAATCTACCAAACGGTATGAAGACGATGATGACGCTGGCGCTAGCGATAAAGAGGATAAAAAAGGGAAAAAGGGCCGAGGTGCCAAAGGCAAAAACAAAAAGGCCAAGGGTAAGCCAAAAATGATGCCTAAAGGTCTCGCAAAACGTAAAAAGCTACCGCCAGGGTTGGCCAAACGCAAGTCACTACCACACGGTTTGGCGAAACGAAATCTGCCGCCGGAACTGGAACAAAGTCTGCCACCACCACGACCAGGAACAGCGCGTATTATTGTCGAAGACGCTGCAGTTTTATTGGTCGAGGAAGGTACAAATATTGTGCTCGATATCATTGAAAAGTCCATCCGCGGTAAAAACTAGAAGTTTGGCTCGATTGATCACACCCGCGTAACTTGAAGGTTCGAACCGGGATGATTAGATTTCTCATAGGGCGCAATAAAAAGACAGGCACGTAGATATGAATATCCGCAATGGATTGATTGAAACCATAGGTAACACTCCCCTGATCAGACTTCGCAAGGTCTCGGATGAAACCGGTTGTGAAATACTGGGCAAGGCGGAGTTCCTGAACCCTGGAGGATCGGTCAAGGACCGGGCAGCTTTGGGCATGATCCGGGCAGCAGAGGCTGACGGCTCGCTAAAGCCTGGTGGTGTCATTGTCGAGGGGACCGCAGGGAATACCGGCATTGGTCTTGCTCTTGTTGGCGATGCCTTGGGGTATCGCTCTATCATTGTCATCCCGGAAACCCAGTCAGAAGAGAAAAAAGCCATGATCCGCATGTGCGGGGCCGAATTACGCCAGGTGCCTGCGCTGCCCTACAAAGATCCGAACAATTATGTGAAGTTTTCCGGACGTCTTGCCGCCGAGATCAACGAACAGGAAGAATTTGGTGCCATATGGGCCAACCAGTTTGACAATGTTGCCAACCGCGACATTCACTATCAAACCACAGGCCCGGAAATCTGGAACCAAACCGATGGCAAGGTCGATGCCTTCATCTGTGCTGTAGGTTCCGGTGGCTCTCTCGGCGGTGTTGCCAAGGCCCTGAAGGAAAAGAACCCGGATGTGAAAATTGGCCTCGCTGATCCAAATGGTGCGGCGCTCTACAATTACTACAAAAGTGGCGAGTTAAAATCCGAAGGATCATCCATTACCGAAGGCATTGGCCAGGGCCGCATCACGGCCAACCTGACCGAACTGGAAGTGGATATGCCTTACCAGATTCCGGATACAGAAGTCGTGCAAACCGTCTTTGACCTGATCCAGCATGAAGGCCTGGTACTGGGTGGCTCGTCTGGTATCAACATTGCCGGCGCTGTCCGTATCGCCCGCGAACTGGGTCCTGGTCATACCATTGTCACATTGCTTTGCGATTCCGGTGACCGCTATGCCAGTCGCCTGTTTAACCCTGACTTTCTGCGCGAAAAGGGCTTGCCCGTCGCCCCCTGGCTTGAATAGCCATCCCCCTCTTTGGAACTGATTGATTATGGAAGCTCTCTACCGAGACGACACCTACGCCAAATCCTGTGACGCGACTGTTACAGCAGTTGATGGCAACGCCATCACACTTGATCGCACCGTTTTTTACCCGGCCGGCGGTGGTCAGCCAGGGGATACCGGTTTGTTGAAAACCAGTGACGGACGCGAAGTTGGCATTGTCGACGCTCGTAAGGGAGATGCCCCAGACAGCGTCATCCATATCGCTGCAGACAACGGCCCCACCCTGATTGTCGGCGACAAGGTTTCAGCTGAACTGGATTGGGACCGGCGGCATCGGTTGATGCGTATGCACACTTGTCTGCATGTTCTGTCGGCAGTATTGCCCTACCCTGTGACAGGTGGTCAGATCAACGATGGTAAGGGGCGGCTGGATTTCGACTTGCCGGAAGCCGTGCTGGACAAAACAGAATTAACGATAGAGCTGAACCGGTTGATTGCGACAAACCAGCCTTTGACCATCGAATGGATCACGGACGAAGAACTGGCGGCCAAACCGGAACTGGTCAAGACCATGAGTGTGCAGCCCCCCACCGGGTTCGGGCACGTTCGCCTGATCCGCATCAATGATCTGGATCTACAGCCTTGCGGCGGTACACATGTTGCGAACATCGGTGAAATAGGCCGGGTTGAGATCACAAAAATCAAGAAAAAGGGTCGCCAAAACCGTCGTGTTTCCGTAGCCTTTGCCGACTGACATAACAAATCATAACTTTTCAACGGACCCACTTATGGACTACGCAAATCCCCAATCCCTGGTAACGACCGACTGGCTCGCTAATCACATTTCGGCGCCCGATGTCCGTGTCGTTGATGCCTCATGGTACCTGCCGGCCGAGAATCGCGATCCCGCCACTGAATATGACGAAGCGCATATTCCGGGTGCTGTGCGTTTCGATATCAACGACATCTCCGATACAGACAGTGACCTGCCACATATGATGCCAAGCCCGGAAAAATTTTCCAGCCGCATGCGAAAGCTGGGCATCGGTGATGGTAATCGTGTTGTTGTTTATGATGGCGGCAGCATGTTGGCCGCCGCTCGCGCCTGGTGGATGTTGCGCACCTTTGGCCATGACGATGTTGCCATTCTGGATGGCGGTTTCAACAAGTGGAAAGCCGAAGGCCGTGCCCTGGAGGACTTGCCACCGACACCGCGCGAGCGCCATTTCACAGCCCGCCTGAACAGCACCATGATCCGCTATGTGGATCAGATGCTAGCCAACATCGACAGTAAAAAAGAACAGGTTGTCGATGCCAGGGCACAAGCCAGGTTCGATGGCGTTGCCCCGGAACCCCGTGAAGGTATGCGCAGTGGTCACATTCCCGGCAGCGTCTGCGTGCCCTACATTGAAGTCATCGACGACGACAAAACCATGCTGCCTGCCACAGACATCAAGCAGGCATTTGCTTCCGCTGGACTGGATATGAAAAAGCCCATCGTGGCCACTTGTGGCTCAGGTGTGTCGGCATCGTTGCTGGTATTTGCCCTGCATCTTGTTGGTCAACGCCAAAATGCCGTTTATGACGGTTCGTGGTCCGAATGGGGTGGCCGGGACGATCTTCCGATAGAACCTTGATGGACATACGGCCCTTTGAAAACGATGATCTGGAAAAGGTCATCGCACTTTGGACTGAATGTGGCCTTGATGTTAATCCGCTGAACGACCCGGCGCAGGATATTTCCCTTTGCCTGGAGTCAGGACATGGCACCGTTTTGGTCGGCGAACTGGGTGGAAACCTTGTCGCTACAGTTATGGTCGGGCACGATGGTCATCGGGGCTGGTATTATTATCTGGCCACCTCCCCCAATCACCAACGCCAGGGGTTGGGTCGCCAGATCGTCACGGCAGCAGAGGATTGGTTGACGGTTCGCAATTTACCGAAGGTCGAACTCCTCGTGCGGGACATCAACATGGTGGCCAAGGCGTTCTATGAGAAGCTCGGTTATGTGCAGGAACCGGTTCAGGTTCTCTCGCGTCGTCTGGATGGTCGCGAGCATATCGCGGTGAAAAGGTCCGTAGAGTCGACGGTAACTTATTTGCAGATGACCCAGGCTTTGGAGCGCGCGCGCCTGCCCTCGCCCACCGACAAACATGCAGTGTTGCGATCAGACAAAACCAGCGTTGCCTTTTACCGCTACCTTTTTAACACCATTGGCGAAGACTATAACTGGACCGACGTTCGTTTGATGAGCGACGAAGATCTTGCTGCCATTCTGCAAGATGAAAAAGTCGATGTGTTTGTCTTGTATGTGGATGGAGAACCGGCTGGCCTCGCCCAACTGGACCGACGCACCGACAACGACATCGAACTTTTGTATTTCGGCATCATGCCACATTTCATTGGCCGCAAACTGGGGCCCTGGTTGCTTGATTGGACCATCCGTCATGCCTGGTCCCTTGGCCCTGATCGTGTGTGGCTTCACACCTGCGATCTGGATCACCCGCGAGCTCTGCCTATGTATCAAAAGGCCGGGTTCGACGTTTATGATCAAAAGATCGAAACCGAGTTTTTATTGTAGATTAAGTATAGCGACCGAAAAAAATGCCCGGTGAATTTCTCCACCGGGCATTATTTTTGCGAAGACAGCCCTGTTAACTGTGGCCCAAAATCTGGCTCAGGAACAGTTTGGTTCGGTCACTTTGCGGGTTGTCGAAAAATTCATTGGGCTCATTCTGCTCAATGATCTCTCCGCCGTCCATAAAGATCACTCGATCAGCGACCTGCTTGGCAAAACCCATTTCGTGGGTGACAACCAGCATGGTCATGCCCTCCTTGGCCAGATCAACCATCACGTCCAGCACTTCCTTGATCATCTCCGGATCAAGGGCTGAAGTTGGTTCGTCAAACAGCATGATCTCCGGATTCATACAGAGGCTA
This sequence comes from Alphaproteobacteria bacterium, assembly GCA_018650465.1. GTDB lineage: Bacteria > Pseudomonadota > Alphaproteobacteria > UBA2966 > UBA2966 > JABILA01. The sequence continues at coordinate 18,041 of JABIFY010000110.1, read as the reverse complement.
CGAGCGATAGCCACACGCTGTTGCTGACCACCTGATAATTGTCCAGGAAACTTCTGGGCCTGTTCAGGAATTTTCACCCGCTCAAGATATTTCATGGCTATTTCTTCGGCTTCGGCCTTGGGCATCTTGCGCACCCAGATCGGGGCTAACGTGCAATTCTGCAACACCGTTAAATGCGGGAACAGATTGAAATGCTGGAACACCATGCCGACTTCACGTCGGATCGTATCAATGTTCTTGAGATCGTTCGTCAGTTCAATGCCACTGACATTGATACTACCCTTCTGGTGCTCCTCCAGACGGTTAATACACCTGATCATTGTTGATTTACCGGACCCGGAAGGACCGCAAACAACGATACGTTCGCCGCGCTCCACCGTCAGGTTGATATCCTTCAGGACATGAAAGTCACCATACCACTTGTGCATGGCGCTAATCGTAATTGCAGGTCCACTATTGTCGGCTGCTGCTGTGTTTGTGTCAGACATTTTCCATGCCCCTCTTTAGCGTTTGTGTCCAGTATGAAGCTTCCGTTCGAGGTACATCGAATACCGCGACATACTGAAGCAAATGCAGAAGTAGATAACGGCGATATAGACATACGCCGTATGCTCAAGTCCCAGCCAGTTCGCGTCTGTATAAGACTGCTTTGCCACCAACAGCAGATCGGCAAGACCGATGATGCTGACAAGTGACGTATCCTTGAACAAACCGATGAAGGTGCTGACGATACCGGGAATCACAATCTTCAGAGCTTGCGGCAAAACAATAAGCCGCATGTTCAGATAGAAATTGAGACCAAGACTGTCGGCTGCTTCAAACTGCCCCTTGGGAATGGCCTGTAATCCACCGCGTACAACTTCTGCCATATAGGCCGCTGCAAACAGTGAGAAACCAACAAGCGCCCGCATGACATTGTCAAACTTCATGCCCTCCGGCATGAACAGTGGCAACATGAACTGCGCCATGAACAACACTGAAATCAGAGGCACAGAGCGGATGATTTCAATGAAACCAATACACAGCATCTGGATAATCGGCATGCTGCTGGCACGACGGCCCAACGCCAAAAGAATACCCAGCGGTAACGCCACTGCGATACCCACACCCGCAAGGATCAGGGTAAGCAACAAGCCGCCATATGTATCTGTTTCCGTTGGCTCAAGCCCCAGTCCCCAGGACGCGAAGACGATAAACAGAATAAAGTAGGCGGCGGTATATCCGATGCCTGACATCACGGCATTCGCCGTCTTGGCACCTCTATGGCCCATGAAAACAGACCCGGCAAACAAGGCTACCCAGACAGCAATCCCGATTGGAGATTGAAAAGAACTCATTTCAATCGGGCCCCTGATCAAGGCAAGGGCGACAGCCGGATACCCTAATATCAGGAAAGGCGCACAGATGTTTTTGCCCGGTAGCTTGTCGAACAGAACCGGCAACATGGCGACGATAAAGATGATCAAAGTGAGGTTCGGACGCCAGAAATGTTCGGCCTTGTAAAAGCCGTACATGAAGAGATTGAAACGCTTGTCAATCATGCCCCAACAGGCTCCGGAACCTGCGGCCTTGCACTCCTTATAATCGTTGGCTTCCCAGACGGCTGAAATCAGTGTCCAGTCAATGATTGGAGGTATTGCCAGGTACGCCAGATAAAAAATGACCAGCGTCGCAAGCGAATTATACCAGGTGCTGAACAGATTGTGGCGAAGCCAGCCAACAACGCCCCGTTCGGACGCCGGAGGTGGCAGGTCAGGATGAAATTCAGTCCTTACAAATGCTTTGCTCATGACTTAACGCTCCACCAGCGCGACGCGCTTGTTGTACCAGTTCATGAACATGGAAATGAGCAGCGAGATTGTCAGATACACGCCCATCGTCATGCCGATGATTTCAATGGCCTTGCCGGTTTGGTTCAGGGATATCCCCATAAAAACGTTCACGATGTCCGGATAGCCAATGGCAATTGCCAGAGAAGAGTTCTTGGTGAGGTTCAGATACTGACTGGTGACCGGCGGCACCACAACCCGCATGGCCTGCGGTATTACAATCAGTGACATCGTTCGGTTCGGACGTAGACCAAGGGCATATGCAGCCTCTGTTTGACCATGACTGACAGCCAAAATACCGGCACGGACATTCTCGGCGATGAATGAGCCTGTGTAAAATGTCAGGGCAAGGAAAAGCGCCGTCAACTGCGAGGTTATCTGTACACCACCAACAAAGTTGAACCCTTTGAGTTCTGGAATATTCCAGTTCAACGGTACACCCATTGCCAGCAACACCAAAATCGGAAATCCGATAATTAAACCCAGAGCGGAATAGAAGATCGGGAATTGTTGACCTGTTGTATCTTGCCTCTTGTGCGCCCATCTAGCCAAAAAGAAAGTGGCGACGATGCCGATAATGAAGGCAATAGTGACAAAGCCAAATCCATCTTCGAATATCGGGGCCGGAGCGACCAGATAACGGTTGTTCAGGAAGACCAGATCGCCCATATTAATCGATTGCTTGACGATGGGTAATGCCAATAGAACTCCGAAATACCAGACAAGGATTTGCAACAGCAAAGGAATATTACGAACGCCTTCGATATAAGCTGCAGCGACGAAATTCACTAATGGGTTTTTGGACAACCGCAATACACCAAACACGAAACCGACAATGGTTGCAGCAATAATACCTAACACTGCAATCAAAAGCGTATTGACCAGCCCGAGCCAAAAAACATCCATATGGGTGTCTTTGTTGACGTCGAAGTCTGTCAGGTTGAAGTTTGGACTGGTTGGCATGAAACCAGCCTGCAAACCGAGAAATTCAAAACCGGCTTTGATGCCAAGTTTTTCCAGATTCACGGCTGTATTACTGATGATGTAGGCAACAAATGATACGAACAGCACAACAACGACAATCTGCGCAGCGATGGCCCTGAATTTGGGGTCATTCAACAGATTTGGCTTTGGCTGGGTATCGACGGTCTCAATTGTCATGAGACGCCCCCCCCGTTTGTTTCGATTCAATACGATACAAATGAGTGCGAATATTATTGATTGTCAATTTTTTAGGGCTGACACCCCCCGGCCTTTAATTGGGCCGATTATTCATTCGCACCCTAAAGCGAAAAAGGCCGGGGATTTTTGCCCCCGGCCCCTTCCAGTTTTATTTAACGCAGCGGTGCGGAATAAAGGATACCGCCCTGGTTCCAAAGCGCGTTCACGCCCCGGGCCAGGTTAACTGCTGTTTTCGTACCAATGTTACGCTCATAGACTTCACTGTAGTTACCAACAGCCTTAAGGATGTTGTAACCCCAGTCTTTGCCCAGACCCAGCATGGCACCAAGATCACCTTCTGTACCAAGCATACGCTTGATTTCAGGATTGTTGGCTGTTTTCATGCTGTCTGCGTTGCCCATGGTAACACCAAGCTCTTCAGCAGAAATCAGAACGTTCAAAGTCCAGCGAGCAAGATCGCCCCAGGCGTTGTCGCCATGACGAACCAATGGGCCAAGTGGCTCTTTGGAAATGATTTCAGGCAAAACCATGTGTGCATCCGGCTCGGACAGAACAGAACGCTGGGCAGCCAGACCGGAACGGTCAGTTGTGTAAACGTCACATGCGCCTTTGTCATAGTTCTGACGGGCTTCTGCTGCATCTTCAACAACAACAGGTGTGAAGCTCATTTTGTTGGTGCGGAAATAGTCAGCAAGGTTCAGCTCGGTGGTTGTACCGGTCTGGATGCAGACGCTGGCGCCGTTCAGCTCGGTTGCTGATTTGACACCCAGAGACTTGCGGATCATGAAGCCCTGACCATCGTAGTAGTTCACACCAATGAACTCAAAACCGAGATCAGTATCACGGCTCATGGTCCAGGTTGTGTTACGGGCAAGAACGTCAATTTCACCTGATGCCAAAGCGGTAAAACGGGTTTTACCAGTGGTTGGGGTGAATTTGACTTTCATTGGGTCACCGAAGATCGCCGCAGACATGGCGCGGCAAAAATCTACGTCAAAGCCTTTCCAGACACCTTTGTCATCAGGTGAGGCAAAGCCGACCAGACCAGTGGTAACACCACACTGGATAAAGCCTTTTTTCTTGACGTCATCGAGAGTTGCTGCCGAAGCAGCAGTAGAAACAACTGCCAGAGCAGCTGTTGCAGCAAGTAGTTTGAGAGCTTTCATTTTAAGCCTTCCCTGTATTTTTTGGCGCTTCGTATACCAATTTGAATATGTTCAAGCAGGGGACAAGCGAAGGTCCGACTGTTTTCATCACATTACAAACGGGACAATACACGCTGTTAGTCTTGTTTTCAGCTTCACAGAAACTGTCTTAACTGACGACGTTTCGTCAGTTAGGGAACGGACCGTAACAGAGTTTGTCCAAGCGGACAACAATTACACAAGATTACATTTCGCCCTTGTTTTCAGCCTTTTATATGAATTTCCCAAGGCTGGATATTGGCTTTCTCTCATGATGTCTGTCCGAAGATGGCTTGCCACATCAGCACGGCTCTCGCCACTCGATTGCGCTTGCGCTAAAATATGGCGTCCATACCGGGAGCCCGACCATGACTGACCAGACAACAGACCTTCTCGACGCGATCAAATTCAATGATGATGGCCTGGTTGCTGCCATTGCCCAACAGCACGACACAGGTGAGGTCCTGATGATGGCCTGGATGAACAAGGAGGCCGTAACGGAAACGGTCTCCACCGGACGCGTATGCTATTTTTCGCGCTCTCGCGGCAAGTTGTGGCGCAAGGGAGAGAGTTCAAATCAGATACAGAAACTGGTCGATTTTCGGATCGATTGTGATGGCGATACGATATTGTTAAAGGTTGATCAAGAAGGTGTTGCCTGTCACACCGGCCGCCGCGACTGTTTCTATCGTGCCTGGCGTGACAACGAATTGCAGACAATTGCTGAGGTCCTGATAGACCCGGACAAACTCTATACCTGAAGCATCAATTTAGCGCTTGCGCCGGTCATTTGGGTATGGATCGGATTTATTTTCCCGCATATTTCGGTATTCGAAGGCATCCGAATGAATGTCACGGGTCGCAGCACCTGCGAGATAGGCCTTGCGCTGCGTGTCTTTGACCATGCCCGGATCACCACACAAATAAACACTCCAGCCAGACAGGTCCTCCAGGTCTTCAAGGGCAAGGTCTGCCGCTCGTCCCGATTTACATTCTGATGGTGCGACGCCAGATGAGACACAGGGCTGATACCAGAAATTTCGATACTGGTCCGCAATTTCAAACAAGCGTTTCTTCAGATAGAGCCCAACATCCAGACGGCTGCCATGGTAAAGCCGAATATCGCCTTTGTGGCCACTAAACAGGGCATCGCGCAAAATGCCAAAAAGCGGAGCCAGCCCGGTTCCTGTCCCTATCAACAAAATCGGTTTATGCGGGTCATCCGAAACATAAAAGCAATTACCGGTCGGCCCCTGAAAATCAAGGGTGTCCCCCTCTTTCAGGTCTTTTGCGATCCAGTTGCTCATCAACCCGTCCGGCATGTGACGGATGTGAAACTCAAGGGCCGTATCGAGAAATGGCACGCTGGCCAGGGAATAACTTCTTGCCAAACCGTCAGGTCGTCGCAGGGTGACATATTGCCCGGCATGATAATAAAGCGGAGTAGCTGGCTGCAGGACCAGACGGGTCACTTCACCTGAGAGCTTTTCTATGGACTTGACCCGTGCCCTTGAATAAAGCGTCGCGTCATCCGGTGCCGCAATTGTCATATTGCCGGTAACCGTTGCCTTGCAAGCAAGGAAATAATTTTGCTCAATAAGTGTTGTTTTGAGATTGTCCTGTGACTGGGGGCTGGGTCGACCTTCGTCCAGACGCGATATGCAACTCATGCAAACGCCCTTGCGGCACGAATAAGGAACGTTGACCTTGTTCCGTATCAACACATCCAACACATTTTCTCCCAGCGAGGCCTGGTAGACCTGGCCGCCATAGCGGATATCAGACACGATTTACTCCACAAAACAAATTTACAAATGGCCCTGTCGCCTGATCGCCCAGGAGACAGTCTGCAGGTTCTGTACTCGACCCGTTATATATGGTCGTATATAACCCTCGGACAGAACTGAGCCGTCACAATAGGGCCAATCAATTGATTGAGCATCACTGGATGACAAAAAAGTATCAAAAAAAGCTGTGCCAAATTGGCAGTTTTTTACTGGCAATAAGTGTCATTGCAGGGACATTTGTCGCCCAGGCCAAGGACAATACAACCTTGTTTGTCGCGGCCAGCCTGGCCCCGGTTATCCAGAAACTCGCCGCGACATTTTCCGAGAAAACGGGACGTACCATCAGAATTTCAGCTGCGGCCTCTTCCGTTCTGGCACGTCAAATCGCCTCGGGCGCACCAGCGGATATCATCGTGCTCGCCAACCCTGCCTGGATGCAGTGGCTCGAAGACAGAAATTTGATCGACAATAAAAGTCGCCGTGATCTGATCGGAAATCGGCTGGCGCTGCTGCGCCACGCCAATACAAGCCTGCCGAACAACATGGTCCCGGCACTGAACGCCGCGTTGAAATCTGGTCGAATAGCCATGGCCGACCCGGATCATGTCCCCGCCGGCATTTATGGCAAAGCCGCGTTAACTGCCTTGGGACTATGGTCAGAGGTATCCCCTGCCCTCGCCCGCAGTGCCAGTGCACCTGCGGCCGTCGCTCTGCTGTCCCGTGGTGAAGTCAGTGCCGCGATCTCATATCAAACAGATGCTCAGCTGTCGGATAAAGTTTCTGTTCACACTGTTTTCCCTCAAAACCTATACCCAAAAATCCGTTATCAAATTGCGACCATCACCAACAGCACTAACCAGACGGCTGGTCTGTTGATGAAATACCTTGGCGATCAAGAACGCCTTCCAGTATTCGTGGCTGCCGGTTTCTCACCTCCGGTCTCGCCTTGAACTGATGATCAGCGATATCGAAATTGAGGTTCTGCGCCTCTCCCTGAAAATTGCTACCTGGGCCGTGCTCACCAGCTTGCCCTTCGGGATCGGCATGGCATTTTTACTGTCCCGCCGACGGTTTCCTGGCAGATTCTTGTTGGATGGCATTGTTCATTTACCTCTTGTCATTCCGCCTGTTGCTGTTGGCTACATCCTGCTGCTGGTTTTGGGCAGACAGGGATTGCTGGGTGGTTGGCTCTACGATGTATTTGGGCTGACTTTGGTTTTCACCTGGCAAGGGGCGGCACTGGCAGCTGCGGTCATGGCATTTCCCTTGATGGTTCGGGCCATGCGTTTGTCGCTGGACAGTGTCGACCAGCGGATCGAAGCCGCAGCACGCACCCTGGGCGCATCGCCCTTACGCGTCTTCCTGACCATTACCTTGCCCCTGATCACGCCCGGCATATTAACCGGAGCCGTTCTGGCCTTTGCGCGGGCGCTGGGGGAATTTGGCGCCACCATAACTTTTGTCTCCAACATTGCCGGTGAAACACGTACATTACCCATCGCACTTTATTCCTTGCTGCAAGCTCCTGGCAGTGAAGATGCGGCCCTTCGCATAGTTGTTATTTCCATTGCCCTTGCCTTGCTGGCTTTGTTGATTTCGGAACTGTTGGCCCGTCGTGTCGCCCGTCGTCTGACCGGGGAGGCACCATGAGCCGCCTGGTCGTCGACATTCAGAAGCAATTGGGTGACATGCAAATCGAAGCCCGGTTCGAAAGTGATGTGGGTGGCATAACGGCACTGCATGGTCGATCAGGTTCGGGCAAAACCAGTATTGTTAATATGATCGCCGGACTGGCGAAACCGGATAAAGGCCGAATTGCGCTTGGCGAACATGTGCTATTTGATTCGACAAAAGGCATCGATCTGCCGCCGCAGTCGCGCCGTGTCGGCTATGTATTTCAGGAAGACCGCCTGTTCCCACACATGACGGTACGGCGTAATCTATTATATGGCGCCACCCGCGCGACGACCTCAGATTCAATTCTGAACTTTGACGATGTTGTTGAGATGCTTGGGGTCGCTTCTTTATTGGACCGCCAGCCCCACCATCTTTCGGGGGGCGAAAAACAACGAGTGGCTATCGGTCGGGCCTTGCTGTCCGGTCCGGAAGTCGTGTTGATGGACGAACCGCTGGTAAATCTTGATCTGGAACGACGCGGCGAAATTTTACCCTTCATTGAAAAGCTGCGTGATGCAACTGGTATTCCTGTCATTTATGTCAGTCACGCGACAGAAGAGGTCATTCGCCTCGCCGATACCGTTGTGATGATTGCCGACGGCAAGACCGTTGCTTCAGGTCCATTGGAAGAAGTCATGAGCCGGCTTGATTTGCGCCCCCTGACGGGGCGCTATGAAGCCGGTGCTGTATTGAATGTGCGTGTCGGCAATCACGACAACGACGATAGCCTTAGCAGTTTGAATTTCAGTGGTGGAACCCTGTTGGTCCCGCAAGTTGAGGCGCCAGCCGGACATGATTTACGGGTGCGGGTGCGGGCCCGTGATGTTTCCATTGCCCTGACCCCACCCCACGGCATCAGCATTCTGAACGTGTTTCCAGGGCGCATCCTCGAGATGGCTGAAACCGGTACGGCCCAGATGGATGTACTGATTGATATCGCAGCATCCGGCAGCGCTGATCCCTGCCCTCTGTGGGCCCGTATTACACGACGTTCCGCTGCGGATCTTAATCTGGAACCAGGGTTGATCGTGCATGCCTTGATCAAGGCCGTAGCCATCGACAGGCACAGTCTGGGTCAATAATGTAATTGTGAGCGATCTCACCCGCCGTCCGACAAAGGGAGACATCATGAATTTTGTGGGGAAACTCACCGTCGTCATTGCGATCCTGGGCTTGAGTATATCGCCACTGCCAGCTCATGCCCGAGACCCGCTAACTGTCGAAAAATATGTAAAATATTTCGACCAGATTGTCTTTCGCAGTGAATATGCTTCCACCCGGGCATCGTACATCCTGCGTAAATGGCCCGGCCCCGTCATCAAGTTCAAAATCGGCGGCCTGAAAAAACCTGCAGAAAAATATCGAAAAGTCATTGCCCGTCATAGCAAGGCACTTTCCCGATATGGTGCCCCAAAATTTGTCGAGATTGGTGGCCAGGTACCGGGCGAAGATATTATTTTCATGTTTGTCCGAACCGACAGTATGCTAAAAGCTGGTCGCCTTCTGGAGAAAGACGAATCTGTGCTGCGAGATATGGCCAAAGGAAGATGTTATTTCCTGAGTTACCACATGCCGGACGGAAAACTGGTGAAGGCAATGATTGTGGTGAACGCTGAGTTACCAGACTTCAATATTCGTCACTGCTTACTGGAAGAAATGGCCCAAACGCTCGGCCTGCCAAATGACAGTCCCTATGTCAGCCCTTCGTTGTTTAACGACCGCGAACAGCGCCAGGAGCTTTCGCAAATTGACAAGGTTCTGGTGCGTACTTTATATGACAAACGCATGAAAGCTGGCATGCCCAGAGAAGCCGCCCTGAAAATGGCGCATCGGGTAATTTCACGGCTGATGGGAAAAGCAGCCAACGATTAGAAATTAAGAGAGATTTAATGATTGTTGGCAAATATAGCTTATCGTCTTGAACGCAGTACAGTATGTTGTGCCCAAGATGCCAGTCAAGCTTCGGGAACAGGACTTTTGACCAGAAACACACAAAACCGCTTGTCGCCCTATAAAGGCAATTCAGCTTCACACGCCAAGCTGGTCTGTGCTGCACTGATTTTTGGCGCAGCCTCACTTTTCACGATGTCTTTGTCTTCAGCCCCCGCCCTGGCAAACTCGTCCGGCGGCATCATGGGCAGCGACGATCGAGTCAAGATTGACTCGCGTAAAGCACCTTGGACTGCTGTTGGTCGGGTCAACATTATCAATGGTACCCATTGTACCGGCACTTTGATTAGCCCGACGCGTGTCTTGACCGCAGCTCATTGTCTTTGGAATGCCAAAAACAGCAAATGGATTCCAGCGAATTGGCTGCATTTTATGGCGGGATATTATCGCGGCGACGCTGTCTCAAGCTTCGCGATTGTCTCCTACACTCTCGCCCCGAAATATCCGGCCAAAGGTGGTGCAGGCCCCAAACATATCAATAATGACTGGGCGATCCTCAATCTTCGTCGCCCAGCTGAAGAATCTCTTGGCATTATTCCTGTTGTCAGCCTGACTTCGGCCCAGATATCAGCAATTCCGGAACATCCCCAAATTGTCCTGCAAGCTGGATACAGTCACGATATGGCCCAACGACTGTCGTTGAACCCGGACTGCCGCATAATTGGTTTGAACAAAACGCGGTACCTTTTGGCCCATAATTGCGACGCTGTTGAAGGTGACTCTGGTTCACCAATTCTTCAGATATCAGACGGTCAAATGTCGATTGTCGGATTACATGTCGGCACAGCCCATCTCAAGGCCATTAAGGGCCAACGTCGTGAAAAATATGGTGTCGCTGTCCCGGCCAGTGAATTTATCGACTTTCTTCAGTGACCAGTCTGACTTTCTTCAGTGACCTGTAACAGCGCAAAGCTCTGATCCATGACAAATATTGAAATTACACCTGAAGACAGGTTCCAGGCTGACTCAACGTCACGCAATGCAGAACCAATTTTTGCTGTTCTGCAAGACTTGTTGCCGACGTCCGGCACTGTGCTGGAAGTTGCCAGTGGGTCTGGTGAGCATGGCGCGATCTATGCGCCGCGCTTGCCACACCTTAAATGGCAACCCAGCGACAAAGACCCAAAAGCCCTCAAGAGTATCGAAGCCTGGCGGCTACATAGCAGCACCGCCAACCTGTTGCCCGCCGTGGAAATTGATCTTTTGCAATTTTCGCAGCAATCGGTGCCAGCGATGGAAGATGTTTCGGCCATGGTCAATGCCAACATGATTCATATTTCACCCTGGCAAGCCGGGAAAAATCTGTTGGCCCTGGCCCAATCTGTTCTGCCTTCCGGTGCACCACTGTTTCTTTATGGTCCCTATCGACGGGGTGGTGAACACACCGCGCAAAGCAATGTGCAATTCGATGACTGGTTAAAATCGCAGGACAATTCATGGGGTGTTAGAAACCTCGAAGATGTTATCGCAGCAGCATTGGAATGCAGTCTCGAATTCGAAGAAATAATCGACATGCCAGCTAACAATTATTCCGTTATTTTCAGACGGATATAATACAGGTCCAGACGCGAAAAGACCTTGTTCTTCTACAGTTCATCTTCCTGAGATAAATTCCATATTATGTTTCCGTTTCGGTTCGAAACGGTCTAATATTTCAGCGCGTTTCCGACGAAGGAGGAAACGCTGCGCTCCCGCAAACTCACTGTGGGCAACGATAACAAGAACAGAAGCTATTGCGTCTAAACCGGAATAGCTCTAGCTCGTTTGACATCCAGGAGCAGAGGTCATATGGAAAGTTTTCTTGTCTGGTTGGGCACATTTGTCGTGGTTTTTGGCGGGCTGGTTCTGGGTCGCGGCTCGCGGCTGCATCGGCGATTCCGGTTAGCCGATCTCGACTGGAAAGCTGTTATTGTCTTTGCTGGTATCGCAGCCCTGATCCCCGCCTTTTTTTATGAACCTCTGACCAGAGACGAGATCGCCGTCCCCCAAGGCGTCGCAGAAAACCCTATTGTTGTCACCGACAGAAAATCTGACGCTGAATAAACTTGAACTGACGGCCTTGCAGTCACACTTGAATGTGCACGATAATACGCATAGGCAGAGTTGTATTTCCTTTCACAGCTGACATTTAATCTCTTTTCTTCGAAATATCGTGCGCGATATTGATTTTCACCTTTGTTGCCCAATTGCGGCGCATGGACTTTGATAGCAGTTTATTTTTATGACTGACGCTGAAGAATTCGACTGGCATGCCCTGCGGATCATGTGCATCAACAATGATCAGGAATTCCGACATTTGATAACCGGACTGCTTCGCGATCTTGGCGTTGGCAGTACACCCATGGCTAAAAACGGCGACGATGGTTATTACGAAATTGAAAACTCATCTGTCGATATGGTTATTCTGGACAGCAAACTGGATGGCGGCGACGGTCTGGATTTTGTTCGCAAGTTAAGAAATCCAGCCTCGACCCCGTCGGCTCATATTCCCATCATTATGATGAGTACGGAACGATCACTTGAGGTCGTGACCTATGCCATCAAACAGGGTGTTGACCACTATATGGTCAAGCCGGTGACACAAAAAGATCTGGGAGTCAGCATCAAGAACATGTTGTTAAAGCCACCACAAAAAATCAAAACCGAGACCTATATCGGTCCCTGTCGGAGGCGACTGCCACAGCGTGTTTACGGTCATTATGAAGGGCCAGACAGACGTGGCGATGAAAGCACCTGATCAAAGCGTCATTATAGTGCATGAGCATCTCCGACATTGACGGTGATGCAGCCGCAAATTCATTTAGACCGGAATCGCGCGATCAAAAACTGTCCCTTTCACGAACATGTTTTGCCAGCAACCTTTTCCAGGTAATAGCCGGGGAAATGCTTTCTATGGCAAACTCGTCTTTGCCCCCCCGGACGACGACCCCGTTCATGACGATATTGGCTGGCCGCACACTGGTCGGAAATTTGATCGTAAACTGCAAGTCATCGCCATCTTCAAACTGCAAATACTCGGAAAAAAGCAATAACCCACTGGCCGACACGTTAACAACATCGCACTCCCAGTCATCAATCAGAACTTTGATTTCGGGAACAATATAACGCCCGGCCCTGCTTCTATTTTTCGGCATATTGTCCACTACGCTCCCTGGATATTAGAGCGTTTCCGGGGTTCACGGAAACGCAGAATTGTCGGCAAACGATGCCGCTGCATATTGCGGTGGCTTTGACCGGTTTGCAAACTACCTGCGTGGAAAGAATGTGACTGACCTGGTTAGCGGCTCTGGCGCACAGCTAACGCAACACCAAACCAAACGAGGCTCCTGAAGATCATTGCGCCAACAGTGCGGACTTCATACGCCCCTCCTGCCACGATATGGACACCGAAGGCTATCGAAACCACAACTGTCAAGGCGACAACACAGACAGACCAAGGAAAGAGCCAGGGCCGCCAGAGAACCAGACCAATAGCGACAAGGATATAAACAAACCCGGCAAGAAAATTGAACCAAACAACAAATGGTACGAAATCTCCTGCAGCTTCTCGCGCGGCTCCATCAAGGAACAAAACCTCCCCTCCTGACTTGAGCGTCAAGAGGCCAAATATCCCAACGAATATTCCAAGGAAAATAGCCCATCGTGGCCGCGTTTGTCGGTCAATCATTTATCGTACCGGGGTTTCAATACCTGGAAAATGGAAGGCATCATGCATTTTCCTGTCAAAGCGAGAGTAAAGACATTGATCCTGATCAAATCAAAGTCCAATGCCGAGAACCGCGCAGTCCGTGGACAACAGCACCTACTTCGTGGAGAGATGACAGGTCTGATACTGCCGTTTTGGAAATGCTATTCGTTTAGTTCCTTCCAGGCAGCAAAACCACCTGCCATGCTGGAGACGTTTCTTATTCCCATGTCGAGAAGAGTTTTTGCAGACAACGCCGAACGCCCACCGGTTCCACAGTAAAGGATAAGATGGTTTCCGCTGGCAAATACTTCTTGATGCATAGGCCCATCCTTGGCGGCAATCAGTTCAAGGAAACCACGAGCTGCGTGATACGAACCCGGGATGTGTGCTGCTTCTCTTTCATGCTTCTCTCGAACATCGATGAAACTAACGGTCTTGTCATCAATCAGTTTCATTGCATCAACTACAGAGATAGTATCTATGACGGCGTTGGCCTCTGCCATCATTTGTTTGAATCCGCGTTCAGTCATATTGCTGCATGGCTCCTGTGAATTAATCGGACCAGACGATAGTGCTGAAGACGCATCCCGTCTATAGCCTTCAGGTCGATCGATAGAACAAACTACAAAGGTTAGAATATGCCAGGATTTTTTGAACCGGACCTTGGGCGTAATCCCGATAATCCATTTGCCAGGGACGAAAACGGCAAACTGGTCCGTCGCAGCTACTGGATGGATCTACCCGATAAATCCGTTGTGCTGACCATGACACAGGGTATTGGCGCAAATCTCACCAACGATGAAAAGCGAGCCCACTTGAGAGACATTCGTCGTGAGCAATTGATCGATGATATTTGCGTTGTTGAAATACTCCCACCGGAAGGCCAATAAGTTCCATTGTGATTACAGGTACCCCGGCACGTGCCGGTTTGGTTTTCTTTGCCCGGTTGGGAAAAACGACCATGGTCGCGGATCAATTTTGGACGTTCGATCCGTCCGCAAACTGGTCATATGCATCCAGGGCTTGCGCGGCATAGACCATTGAAGGGCCACCGCCCATATAGACAGCCATGCCAAGGGTTTCCAATACTTCTTCACGACTTGCACCATTCTTCTCCGCTGCCTTTGCGTGGAATGCGACACACCCGTCGCAGCGAACGGCAACACCTATCGCTGTGGCAATCAACTCCTTCATTTTAGGGTCTAATGTGCCATCGGCAGTTGCCGCGGCAGCCATCATCGAGAACCCCTTCATTGTGTCGGGGATGCCTTTTCTAAGACGAGCAATTGAGGCGCTGAGGTCGTTCGCCAACTCAGGATAATTCGTGGTCATTTTTACTTCCTTCATTGTGGTGCCTGGCAAAAAAAGGCGAGGTGCTATAATTCGGCACCTCGCCGGATGTACAGGGTTTGGCGTGCGATCCCAGGGAGAAGATGCGCATGATCCCTACAGTGGAAAGTTAATTATCTCATGAGTGCTTTGGAATGCGCCCAGATGTCGCAGAGGATAAGGGCTTTTCTTCGTGAATTCAGCTGTGGCGAACTGTCACATTTCGTCTTGCAGTTTCGATCCCCATATCCAAACCTCAAGAAAGTGTCTTTGGTTTGAGGAGGGTATGATGAAAACCGAACTTGCGAAAAGACTGGTGCAGGTTATCGAAAAAACTTTGGCCGAAGGGCAAAATGCCCTGCGTGAAAGAGCCGCCCTGGTTGCGCAGGCAATGTGCTGTGCTGAAGTTGAGCATGATGACCATGACGAGGAAGTAGATCCGACTTTCCACTGACGAGGCTAATGAATCCATTACTCGCCAGCCTTACAGCACCCTAGGCATCGTAAATAGTGACTGGAAAACAGGATTCAGGCCTTGCGGCTCGTTCATCTGATGTTGGTGCGGAACAGCACTACTAAAAGTGCGGCAAAGAAATTTTGTCAACCTGGATCAATCTCAAATTCCAGGAAATAAATCGATACAATTGATCCGTTCAGGCGTCGACGTCGACGCCGCCGCGGCGTTCAGCAGCGACTTGCTCCCGTTGACGGCGGTCGGCTCTCTCGCCATTGCTTACATCTTCACGTGCAGCAATATCAGAATTCTTTGCAGATTGGCGTCTCTGGTCGGAAGTATCCACTTTTTTAATATAACTGTCCTTTGCTGACGCAGCAGCTGATTCAACAGGCATGTGAAACTCCTTTCATGAAAAATAAAGCACACAGAAATGCTGTATTTCATCTCATGATAGCAAATTTTCACCTAAAAACCAATCGATTTATATGTGCTACAAAACTGACTATTGGCCGTTTGAGTAAGTTCTTGAGTTCATTCCGCTGGAGCGTGACGTAGCAGGATTGGAGGTGTAGAACCTGGTGGTTCCGCCCCACCGACCATCGGCCAATAAAATCAGGAAGAAGATGAGAAACGATGGGAGATTGGTGACCCCGGCAGGACTTGAACCTGCGACAACCGGATTAGAAATCCTGCGCAAATCCGCCTGTAAACCGCAGAAAACCGCCATTCTTGATAGAATACTCCAAGAACAAACCGGCCATAGCGGCCATAGCGGCCATATTTTGCGGAAGGTTTAACGGAGGGTGGCCGCCATGGCCGATTTGGCCGATTTGCCGAAAAATTCCTTTACGATCATATTTTGAAAATCTGATTTCTGAATGGAGATAAGCAGAGCAGCGGATGCAGTATCCGTAGCTCTATTTCCTTAGTTCCGAACAGCGGATATGGAATCCGCTGTTCGACAGCGTTGAACGGTATTCACTCCTCGGATTGGAAATGAGGTATTGGCTAAATCCTAATTGAAGGGCCCGATACCGGGCCTATCAACATGTTCGATCTCTATTCCAAAGCCATGCCAAATACTAATCTTTGGAATGGGAACTGAGTAAGAAGGATCTATGACGTATATTTACGCTGTCCAAAAACGGCCACGATTTCACCAGGCGCTACATGCATGAAGGCGAAGTCAAGGCGAACACCATGAGCGCGCTGAAGCCAGACGAAAGGATGATCTGCCGAGAGGTGGCCGAGAAATTATCTGTGACAGATTCAATTACAGAGAGTACACTACAAAACTTGAACGAGCGTACAATTTGGGTAGATACACTCAATACGGACGGTGGCGTAGAACAATACAGACTAAACGATACAGGCGCAGCCATTAAGCAAACACACTTTGGATTAGCCAAGGAGGCATTCTGATATGGACGCAGAAGCGATTGTCGAAGGAGCAAATCTGGCTGTGGGAGTGTTGAGCGCAGCGATGGTTCTAGTTATCGGGCTGGTCACAGTGCCTGCGGAGATAGAAAGAATCACCAAACCCACTGACAAACCGGATGCCGCAATTGTGGAACAGCAGAACCAAACCCGGCGCAAACAAGAAGAATACGTTGAACAGCACCGGTAGCAGAAGGCCTGTCGGGTTAACGCGTGCGGGACGGGGGGGGCCCACACCCGCCCGGTGGCATTGGCTGATCAACAACTCATTTGACGACAATGAAGGCGCATTGTGAATGACAAATATTTGGGAAGACCATAAAAATTCTTCACTATACCGGCTGGAATGGATTGGAGGGTATTCTTCGAAGCCAATCTTTCAGAGCGTTTCACTATCAGTCATTGAACGATCTAACCGAAGTGGAGCATATGCGAGACCGACTGAACCGGAAAGCGTTCTCGATAGTTAATCATCGTTTGCGCGAGTGGAGGAAGGAAAGTAACGCCAATTCTGTTACGGTCAAAAAGGCGGGAGGTCTCCACCAAGCGTCACAGGAGTACGCCAACAATATGGTGGATTCATTTTACCGGGCTGCGATATCTCCTGAAGACGGACGTGAACCATTTTCCGAACCATATATCGTTAGCTTTTGCGCCCACACCGATGATGACGAATATGTTCAAGAAAATGGACTTCTCAGCATGTGGCGTGGATATGGGCCGGACGGCGGTTTTGCATTAGAGATTGATACAAAGGAATACTGGAAATGGATAGAAGCTGGTGAAGAAGTCACATTCGATTATGGCCAACTTGGCTTAGGACAGGTCATTTATGATAATGCTACGGAAGATGAGGTGTTCACGGAATTTGAAGGCATTGTGGAGGCGTTTAGTAAGTTTATAGAAGACGAACTGGCTGGAAAAACATCGATAGCGGGGGATATATACACTCCATTTATCAGTGCGGTGACCAGGTACAAGCACCAAGGATTTGCAGAAGAGAGCGAAGTGCGTTTGGTAGCCGCTCCTCTATCTCAGCGAATACTAGATGCAGCATTGGAAAAAGTTCCCGACCAGGTGACAAAACTTAAACAGGTTGAATATTTGAAAACTGTTGATCCACAAAGACCATTTTTGACAATCCGGGGAGACCCGAATATCCCGATGCCAGTCAAGCGAATAATTATAGGTCCGCACCACGACCAAAACGAACAAGAACAGAAAGTTAGAGATCTTCTTTCAGAGTTGGAAATGCGAGCTGTGGTTAGAAAATCCACCACTCCATACGTTGTGAAAAACTAGATCAAAATTGCTATGCAGGGCTGTGTTAAACCAAATAACCCTCCGGAAGGTTTTGCGGAGAGGGTGTTCAGAATTCCGTGTGAGGGTGTTCAGAATTCCGTGTCACTGGCATAGTTTAAATATCCAACACGTCGTCTAATCTGCCTTCAAAATAGATTGAGAGTTGGGACAATGTCAAATTCCAGTTTTGCAGTGGCATCGTCCATTTTTGGGAAGCGT
>JABIFY010000109.1 GCA_018650465.1 Alphaproteobacteria bacterium | reverse complement strand
TAATTGCTGCATATTTTGAGACTTTCTTTGGTCGGAGAATCTCAAAGTATGAATCACTTCAGGGCTTTATCCTATTAAGTCGGGTACTGTGGGCTTTGGTATCAATGTCACCTGAACCTGAAACAGCCGCCCGGTCGAGGCGCGCCTGCATGATGACATGCATGAAGACAGACCAGGAGAATTTGTGGCGCAGGGGTATCAGCCGGGCGACGTCAGCTGTCGGCAATCCTTCCTGGGTGCCACGGTACCAGGCATTGGGCATAACGCCGACCTTTGAGGCCAGAACCAATGGATTGATAAACTGTTCGCAAAACTGTCGGTGCCCGGCCCAGATTTCACCGTCCACATAGGGTCGCAAAGAAAGATGATCGATGAAGACCGGCTCGGCCCCCCGGAATTGCACGTTGTAGGCAGAGGCATCCGCGAGGGTAAATTTCTTTTCCAGGGCGGCCAAATGAACATCCAGATGTAATAAAGCCGCAGTTTTCAAAGCTGAAAAGGACCACTCGTATGGCCAGGAAATCATGGCCAGTTTTTCTGTCCCGAAAATTCGCTCGGCACCCTCCGGATTTCCAGCTTGCCCGGCATCAACCGGCCACAACGGCAACAACATACCAGCCGTCGCCAGGTCATCAATCAAACCGGAATCAACAACCTTTGAAAAATCCGTCCAGCCAGATTTACTGACGGTTCGAAACATTCGGTTGTTATGGTGCAGCACCTGACCGGCCGGGTCCCGAAAGGAGCCGGCATCAACAAAGGGTTTGTTATCGACGCTCACGCGCCGCCAGGCCCTTGTTCATTATCCGAGGGCGGTTTGCCTGGTGAGAACCAGCCCTTGATCCGGGCCCAGTAGAGCCGGGCAACCACTAATCCTCCCGCCACACCACCCAGCAACATCTGCAACAGAATGCTGCCCGTGCCGGGATCCAGATAGGCCAGGGCAGGACTGGTCGATGCCATCAGGGTCATGATGGCCAAGACCATCGAAAATACGGAGAAGCGTTTCAAGGTTAGTCCTTCAATCCAGTCCGCAAACAAAGGTGTATTCCTTTTCAGGTCTGATCAGAACTTTAGGTGTGATCGAAACAGGCTTCAAGCCATCGCTTGGCGGATAAAGTCAGCGGCCCGCTCGCCGATCATGATCGTGGGGGCATTTGTATTGCCGCCGATTAAGGTCGGCATGATGGAGGCATCGACCACGCGCAGCCCGTCTATGCCATGAACCCGGAGTTTGTTATCCACAACGGCCATGTCGTCCGACCCCATTTTGCAGGTGCCGACCGGATGGTAAACCGTGTCGGCCCGGTCGCGGATCATTTTTTTCAGGGCCTGATCATCATTGTGATCAACCTTGTAAAGTTCCTTGCCTCGGTAGGGCGCCAGGGCCGGGGCTTCCAGCAGCTGTCGGGTCATCCGCACACCTGCTGCCAGGGTATCCAGATCGTGCTCGTCTGATAGAAAACCGGGATCAATGAAGGGGTCGTGTTTTGGGTTGCTGCTGTTGAGGCCAACGCGCCCCCGGCTTTTGGGTCGCAACACACATATATGACAGCTGTAGCCATTGCCGAGATGTGGTTTGCGGTTGTGGTCATCAACAATCCCGACAACAAAATGCAGCTGGATATCAGGTCGGTCCAGATCAGCGAGTGTCTTCAGAAAGGCCCCGCCTTCCGCAAAAGGTGTTGTGATGACGCCGGTGCGCTGGCGACGCCATTCCATAATGCCTTTCAGGATCGCAACCGTGCCTGACAGTGATGCGCCGAGAACATCTTTAGACGGTGATTTGTACGCCGCCGTGTAATCAATATGATCCTGTAAGTTTTGGCCGACGCCGGGCAATTCATGCACAACGTCAATGCCATGTTTTTGCAACTCATCCATTGGGCCAATACCGGAAAGAAGCAACGTCTGCGGACTGCCAAAGGCACCGCCACTGACGATTACTTCGTGCTTTGCCTTGATCTCAACCCGCTTGCCCTGATGGATATAGGCCACACCAACAGCCCGCTTGTCTTTGATCAGAATTTTGGCAACGCGGGCCCTGGTCACGACCGTCAGATTGGGTCGAGACAGATGCGGCGTCAAATAGGCCTTGGCCGCGCTATAGCGTTCACCATCTTTTTGCGTGACCTGATAAAAGCCGATGCCTTCCTGTTCAGGACCATTAAAATCATCGTTGCGGCGGGCCTGAATTTCTGCCCCGGCTTCTATAAAGGCATTGCCAATTTTGCGCGGTGAACGCTGGTCGGCAATGTTCAGCGGACCACCGGCACCATGCAGGTCATCGCCACCACGTTCATTGTTTTCACAGCGTTTGAACCAGGGCAAAACGTCATCCCAGGCCCAGCCGTCATTGCCCTGATTTGCCCAGTCATCGTAGTCACTTTTGTGACCGCGAATATACAGCATGGCATTGATGGAGCTGGAGCCACCCATAACCCGGCCACGCGGCTGATAGCCCTGACGACCATTCAAGCCTTTTTGCGCCGTTGTTTTGAAACCCCAGTTGTTAAACTTGATCGGCAACATGGCCGCAACACCCATGGGGGCATGGATCAGCACGCTGCTGTCCGGACCGCCAGCTTCCAGCAAACATACCGATACATCCGGATTTTCAGTGAGCCGACTTGCAACCACACAACCCGCCGAACCACCGCCGATTACAATAAAATCGAACATATACCCCCCACAGTCAGTCAACGACCTGCAAATTGTTTATGCAATTATGCAAAAATAAAGCCCTAATCCCTACATTACAGGCGATAGAGTTTCGCAAGGATACTTAATTTTGCGCATTTGCGCTTTTTGGTTGCACGCATATTTTGTAATTTTCGCCCATGCAGGGTAACATGGCCTGATCGGATCCATAGATTAATGTCTGAACATATGTTGAAAAACGTAACACTAACCTTCTTGTTCGCCCTCTTGGGAATGGCGACAATCGTGTCGTCAGCGGCCTGGGCCGGGCGATACGACGTTGCTGTGGTGATCGGCAACAGCAACTATGGCAAAGGCATACCGGAAGTGTCCTATGCCAAAAATGATGCTGATGCCATCCGCCACTGGCTGATCACGGTGCGCGACGTCGACCCGGACAATATCATTGATCTGCGCAATGCCACCAAGGCCCAGCTGGAAGCAACTTTTGGTTCAGAACACAATCCGCGTGGCAAATTGTGGCGCTATGCCGACCCGACCAAAGATGGTGAAATACTGGTGTTTTATTCCGGCCATGGCATTCCCGGTATTGAAGATCGCGAAAGCTATTTGCTGCCGACAGATGCCGAGGCTGACTTTGTCGAGCTCAGCGGCTATCCGCTTTCCCGTCTGGTGAAAAACCTGGGCATCTACAAAAAGGCAACCTTGTTAATCGATGCCTGCTTTTCCGGTACCAGCGATGGCGGCACCTTGTTCCCTTCATCCTCTGGTATTCTGGTCTCACCCAAAGCCATCAAGGGCACAACTGGTTTGACTATATTGACAGCATCGTCATCCAGTCAGTTGGCCAGCTGGGATCATCGATCAAAGCATGGACTGTTCACAGAATATTTCCTGCGTGGTGTCTATGGCGAGGCAGACGAAGATAGCAATGGCAAGGTCAATGCAGCAGAACTGAAAGATTTCCTCGACGAGCATATGACCCGCATTGCCCGGCGCACCTATGGTCGGGAGCAAAATGCCTCCCTGTCTGGCTCACCCCTACGGGTGATGGCCTCATACGATCCGGCTCGTCGCCCGCACCGTCCAACCATTACGGACGGTCGCGTGGTTGCGCCAAAAGTAATCGTTGCACCAACCCCACCACCTCAGCCGCAGCCGCAGCCGCAGGTCGTCTCCCGCCAGCCGCAGCCACAACCCCAAAGTCAACCAAAGTGGCAACCAACCCAGCCACCCCCCAAGCGTGATCGCGCCATCGAGCGCCTGGATACCCGCTTTGTCGCCAATCGCAAAATAACTGTCTATAAACGCCCGAACACAGGTGCCGCCCGCGCGGGTATCATCAAATCCGGGCGTGAGGTCCGCGTTACAGGCTGGGTACGTCGAAACGGCTGGCTTCGCATTTCCCGCAAAAATGGCAAGCCAGGCTTTATTCCAGGCGATGCCCTGCCCCGTCGCGAAGCTTCCGAGATCCGGCGCTGGGAAAAAGCCAGTCAGTCCGGCCGCGCCCAGGATTACATGGACTACATCCGTCACCACGCCAACGGTCTGTTTGTTGACCTGGCCCTGGTGTTCGTACGGGAACTGGCGCAAAAGGCTTTGGGCGGCAATAATTTCCAGCCCCGGCCCAAGCCCAGAAATTAAAGGCACCTACTTTTCGACAATCACCTGTTGCTCAAACAGATCTTCGATTTCCTGATCTGACAAGCCGATGATGCGTAAAAAATCTGCACCGCCCTGGCCTATTGTGGGCGGCTCATGGCGTAAATCAAATCCCTGGTCTTTCATCTGCAAAGGCAGCTTCGGCAGTTTTGCCGTGCGGCCGTCCGGCAAGACGGTCTCAACCAATGCACCGGATTGATTGAGGTGCGGATCGTCAGCCAGTTCATCGGGACGATTTACAGGCGCGAAGGGGATGCGGGCGGCATCGCAAGCGGCCAAAACTTCTTTTGTGCTGCGGGCGGCCACTTCCTTTTGCAAACTGCCCAGGACTTCGTCTTTATGTTCGCGCCGGCCATTTTCCAGGGTGAAACGATCATCAGCCGCCAAAAGGCCAAGCTTCATTTCCCGGCACAGAGCCGCCCAGTGTTTGTCGCTGATAATGCCGATGCAAACCTGATCCCCGTCCGCCGTCGTGAATAATTCATAGACCGTCCAGGGGTTTTCGCCTTCAGGCATGGGCGGCACAGGTGCGTCTGTGATGGCGGCGGTGGACATATGTTGGCCGACCAGAAAGCTGGTGGCTTCAAACAACGAGGCCCGCACATTCTGGCCAAGTCCGGTCTGGTCTCTTTCACGCAAGGCAGCAACCACGCCCAAGGCACCGTAAGTCGCCCCAAGGATATCTGTCACTGAGGCCCCGGCCCTGAGTGGCTGTCCGGTAGGGCCCGTCATATAGGCGAGGCCCCCCATCATCTGTACCAGGTTATCCAGGCTGGGGCGGTGTTCATAGGGTCCCGGCATAAAGCCTTTCAGGCTGCAATAAACCAGGCCCGGATTGATCTCTTTGCACGCCTCATAACCGAACCCCAGGCGCTCAACAGCACCGGGGCCAAAGTTCTCAATCAACACGTCTGTATTCTCTAACGCCCGGCGGAACACCGCCTTGCCGGCGTCGCTTTTCAGATCAATGGCGAGGCTTTTTTTATTACGATTGAAAAAATGGAACAGCCCCTGGCCAAAGCCGCCAAAGCGCCGGGTATCATCGCCTTCCGGGGCACGTTCAACCTTGATGACCTCGGCCCCCATGTCGGCCAACACCAGGCCACAACAGGCCCCCATGACCACATGACCCAGCTCAAGCACCCTGATCCCCGCCAGTGGTAATGACTGTTTCTGGGGCTGGGTCTCAATCGACATGAAAGTCTCCGTTGCATACCATCATTTCAAAACGTATATAAACATACCTTTTGAAATTTGCAATGCGTTGGACAATGTGGGCTTCCCCGTTCCCGGCTTTCAAGTCATCATATGAGAAATAAATTGGTAAATCCCGGGGAGGGACGAACATGACCGGCAACGATATTTATGAAGTTTATGCAATCCGCTATGGCAGTATGGACCTGCGCTTCCGTCGCGACAATTTCATTACTGATCCTCATCACGACCAGCCCATGCCCCTGGATTATTTTGTCTGGCTGATCCGCAACGAAGACCGCGCCATTGTGGTAGATACAGGCTTTGACCACGAAGAAGCCAAGGGCCGGGGACGCGAGCTGGTCCGCTTGCCCCGCGAAGGCTTGGCCATGCTGGGAGTAGACGCAGAAAAGGTGAAAGACGTTGTCGTCAGTCACATGCATTATGACCATGCCGGCACCCTGGACGACTTTCCCGCCGCGAAATTCCATCTGCAGGAAAAGGAAATGAACTACGCCACCGGTCGGCATATGTGTTCCGATCCCATGGGTCATGCCTATTCGGCGGATCACGTTTGCAACCTGGTGCGCAAAAACTTTGAAGGCCGGGTTGCCTGGCATGATGGCAGCCGCGAAATCGCCCCTGGCATTTCCGTTCATTTAATCGGCGGCCATACCATGGGCGTGCAATGTGTGAAGGTCAAAACAAAACGCGGCGATGTTGTGCTGGCCTCAGACGCCGCGCATTTCTATGAAAACATGCAAACCCCTTCCCCCTTTATCATCGTGCACAGCGTCGCCGACATGATCGATGGCTTCGGTAAAATGCGCGACCTGGCGTCATCCGAAGATCACATCATTCCCGGCCACGATCCTCTGGTGCGGAAGATGTATGCCGCACCGAGCGCTGATCTTGAAGGCATTGTCTCAAGGCTGGATATCGATCCGGTGCGGTGATGAAACGACTTGAGTGGTTAGTCTGAAAAACGCAGGCCCGGGAATTTATTTGCCGGGCCTGCATCCGTTTCAATCCTTTTTGTCCGGAAAAAAATCCGACACGGCTTGTGGTCCAGCGCGAACGAGGCCTTCGTTGAAGCCTTCTTCGTTGCGGGTGCGCCAGGAAAAGCGTTCGGAGTAGAACGGCACCAATTGATCCTTGATCTGGCGGTCTTTGCCGTCCATGTAGGCGTCGAAGGCCTGTTCCACATCTTCGACGCCAGTCCAGGCACCCTTGTAGATAATGATGCCGCCGCGTCCGATGATCCAGGTCATGTTGGGTAAAATGCCGTAGGCCTGGTGGCAATCGCCTTCCACGGTATCCAGCAAGATCGGACGTTGAACGCTTGAGTGTTCCTGATAGGCTTTGGCGTTGGCGCGTTTGTCATCCATCGTCGTGTGGTGACGATAGTTTTCGCCGGGATGGGCTTCACGAGTGTATATAAATGCCGAACTCACGGTTCGATCTGCCAGGCGAGCAGCGAGGTCATCCATCGCTGCGGTCGCCATGGCGCAATACGGTCAGGTGAAGGATCCAAACTCGATAATGGCCGGGCCTTTTTTCCAGAGCGAACTGAGTTGCACGGTCTCGCCCGTGGTCAGATCCTCCAGTGGAAAGTCCGGGGCCTTTTCGCCCACGAACAATTTGTTGCGAAATTCGTCAAAGGGCGGCATCTCCCGCGCCATCTCGAAATCCTTGTAATTATAATCCGTCACCAGCTACTCCCTTTTGTTACCCGTCAATCCTATCGGGGTCTGGGCAAAAAGGTAAAGCCCTTGAGGCTCAATGATTATCATCAATGGCTTTGGCAATTCCTTTTACAATTACCGGCCAATAATTGTCGCCATAACCCAGTTCCTGCGCCTTGCGCAGGCTGGCGTCTGCATTCAGAGCACCGGTTGCGGCCACACCTGTCTCGTGCGCCAGGTCCAGGGCATAGGACATATCCTTCAGGGCATAATCAACAGAGAAGGCCTTTTCAGGAAAGACACCCGGCAGCATGGCCTTCATGCCATGGTTACGCAGAGCAAAGCTGTCGGCAGAGCCGTTCATCAAGGTCTTGAACAAAACCTCGCCATCCATGCCGGCACGCTGGCCAATGGTCAGGGCTTCGGACAAGGCCTGAACCGTTTCCATCAACACCATGTTGTTGAGCGTCTTGACGATTTGCCCACAACCCACATCGCCACAATGGGCCACGTCTGATCCCATGAAATCGAGCAGAGGTTTCAGGCGGTCAAACAGCTCAACTGATGCACCGACCATAATACTGAGGGTGCCATCCTGCGCCGCTTGTCGGGTGCGGGCGATGGGCGCGTCGGCATAGCCCACACCTTTGGTCTGAAATTCGGCGGCCAGCTCACGTGTCAGGGAGACCGGCGACGTACTGGTATCGACAATGGTTTGACCCATCCGCACATGCGCCAGCAGGCCGTCCGCCCCCCGGCACACAGTTTCCAACTGTTCGCCGCCTGGCAGGGAAAGGAAGATCACATCAGCATTGCCAACCAGGTCAGCCATGGACGTTGCCGTCACCACACCATCCTGGGCCGCGCGGGCAAGAGGTTCCGGGTTGAGATCAAAAGCCATAACCGGCAGGCCGCATTGACGGGCCAGGTTGCGACACATGGGTTCACCCATCACGCCCAAGCCAATAAAGCCAATCTTTGAAATCTTCATAGTCCGGCACCCGTCGCCAGGTGCCCGGCAGATGTCCCCGCGGCGCGTCCAAAAACAGCACCCGATGTCAGGCCTGACCCACCTGGATAGTTGCCATAGAACAAGCCACCGACCAGTTCGCCAGCCGCGAACAAACCACGAATGACGTCGCCTTCCGTATCGATGACCTGGCCAGCCGGGCTGACCTTCAAGCCACCGAAGGTAAAGGTAATACCGCAGGTAATGGCGAAGGCCTTGAAGGGCGGTGTATCCAGGGGATTGGCCCAGTTCGATTTGGGTAAGGCCAGGCCTTCCGTTGCGCGTCCATCCTTGACCGTCGGATCAAAAGGCGTTGCTTGATCGACAGCGGCGTTATAGTCGGCAACCGTTTTCAGGAAACCGGCCTTGTCCACACCTTCCAGCTGATCGGCGAGGCCTTCTATTGTATCCGATTGCACCTTGGTGATTTCCCGAATGCGATATTCGTCGCGCAGCAGGCTTTCTGATTTGGCGTCGAATATTTGCCAGGCAAACTGGCCGGGCTGTTTCAGAACTTCACCGCCATATTTGGCGTAGGTGTAGTTGCGGAAATCAGCCCCTTCATCAACGAAGCGTTCACCATTGGCATTGACGATAATGCCAAAGGGATAGGAATGCTTTTGAAAACCATCGCCAACAGCGAGGTCACCAAAGGCTGGTGCGTTGCGGTCCCAGCCCACCGAATGACAGCCGGACCAGTTGCCAAAGGGCATGGCCCCGGCCTCCAGCGCCATATTAATTCCATCGCCCGTGTTAAAGCGGCTACCGCGCACCTTGGCCAAATCCCAGCCCGGACCCAGATAGCGCGTGCGCATTTCGGTGTTGGCCTGAAATCCGCCAGCGGCAATGACGACTGCTCCGGCGCGCAAGTCTTGCGTAATGCCCAGTTGCTTCAAACGTACACCATGAATGCCGTTGTCATCTTGCAACAAGGACAGCGCACGGGCGCCATATCGCACGTCGATATTATGTTTGGCGACGGCCTTGTGCAGTGATTCAACCAAACCTTCGCCGCCCCCCCAGGCTTCAACCGTCAGCCCACCCCAAAACCGGAAGCGGCCCTCATCAGTCTTGAAGGCCTGGCGGGCATACATAGGCATGAAACGCACGCCCTTGCCGTGCATCCATTTCAGGGCTGGATAACTGCCATGCACCAGGGTTTCAACCAGGTCAGGATCGGCGCGATAATCCGTGATCCGACCCATGTCGTCAAAGAACTGATCGGAGGTGTATTGGCCAAATTCATTCAGACGGTCTTCTTCTGTCAGGTCGGGCATCAGTTCCAGCAGATCGTCCAGGCCATTGTAAACAACGCGCATGGCCCCGGCGGTAAAGCGTGAATTGCCACCGCGTTCGTCTTCGTGGGCCCGTTCCAGAACCACAACCCTGGCACCCTGATCCGCAGCGGACAGGGCGGCACACAAGGCAGCATTCCCGGCTCCGATGACAATGACGTCTGTATCTCTCATGACTTTTCCTCGCACTTTCCAATCCCTGCATTAAAGACCTTGAAGCACGAGGGGGCAAACCCCTGTCGGAAAATGATCAAACAAAGTATGTTGATTTTCCCGCCGTTTATTTGTGGAAGCCAGCCGCCCGTGCCAGCGTTGTTTGCCGATAATCAACCCATATTGCTCGCCTTGACGGCAGCTACGCTGTTTGCCATTTCGGTTCAGTTCACCAATCTTGGGCTGAAGCATGGCGCCCCGATGGCAGGCTCTACCATCCATATTACGGTTACGGCGATCATCTATTGGGCCATGGCCCCGTTTTATCTGGACCCGGCATGGTTTCTGACCTCTGCCACGTTGATATTTGCCTTTGTTGGTTTGTTCAGGCCTTTCATATCGGCCAACCTGTCAATCAATGCTGTCAGAATGTTGGGGCCAACGCTGTCCAGCGCCCTGGCGTCCACGTCACCCTTGTGGGGGGCCTTTTTCGGTCTGGTTTTCCTGTCAGAACTGATTACCGTTCCCATGGCCATCGGCATCGGTTTTATCGCCGGTGGATTGCTGTCCCAGACTCTCAAGAAACATGACAAGGTCGTATCCGGATGG
Organism: Alphaproteobacteria bacterium; assembly: GCA_018650465.1. GTDB lineage: Bacteria > Pseudomonadota > Alphaproteobacteria > UBA2966 > UBA2966 > JABILA01. Next base: position 50,482 of record JABIFY010000109.1, on the reverse strand, counting down.
CCCTTGTGGGCCTTGTTATTGCCGCTGGGTGCGGCCTTTTTCCGGGCCCTGGGCCATCTTATGGTCAAGCTGGGCTATGAAGATGTCTCAAGTCCCTATTACGCGGCCCTGGTCAGTGCGACCGTTTCCTGCGTGCTTGCCGTCACTTTTTTCAAGGCCCGCGGACACAGGTTTAACCCGCGCAGCCCTGGCATGGGGTGGTTTTTACTGGCGGGTATCCTGAATGCCATCGCTGCCCTGTCGATAAATGCAGCCCTGCAAGAGGGCCAGATCATCGAGGTTATTCCCATTGCCTCAATCACGCCGGTCATTGCCTTGCTGCTGACGATTTTTGTCTTTCGACGAGAACAAATCACCCTCAGCAAGGTCATCACAGTTGTGCTTGTGTTTACCGGCGTGGTGTTGGTGGCAACGGGGGGCTAGGGGGGGCCAGATTTCACTGAACAGCTCAAATCAAGTTGGTTTGATTTCGCCTTCAGGCTTCGGTTAGTTACGGTAGACCTTACCAAAATTTTTCCGTCACCCCGCACTTGATGCGGGGTCCATGCCTCGGTTCAATTGAGATGCATTGTGCATAGCAACATAGGCGTAGACCCCGCATCAAGTGCGGGGTGACGAAGAGTTTAATTCCGATTTCCTGTCCCGGCTTTCCAAAATGCGATCGATTGCCGCCTCAAACCGCCTTGATGTAATAACCCAGACGCGGGAAGTGCACGACCAACTCACCCAGGTCATCTGTTTGGCGGCGCACAGCGATTTCAGATCCGGTTGAAATGACCAGTTCTCCGGCGACCGGCTCAGGGACCCGGTCTTCGGTGCCAACCATAACCTGTGATCCAAGGGCAGGTCCGGCAACGGCATCAATCGGGGAAATGTCGGCAGGCGTTGCCTTGGCGGCAATTTCCAGGGCTGCTTTCGAGTCCAGATCAGTTTTGTCACCGTGGCCGATGTCCATCATGCGGGCCAGCCAGGCATCGGTTTTTGGAAAAGGTTCCAGGGCTACACGGGTTTTGCCCGACCGCCCGATAGACCAGACACAATGATAGGCAGCCAGATCAGCCAGACCAGCGGCGGCACCCAACAAATAATCCCGCCCGTCCGCCAGCATGTCTTCCAGCAAAGCAAGATGGGCCTGAAGTTTCTCCATGGCCACAGGAACCGCTTTTACGGCAGCCTCGACATTCGGCTTGGCACCGCGCATGGCAGCACGGTCTTCGTGAAAGGCCATGGGCAGCTTGTCAGCGAAACACCCCAGCATGAAGCCCACGGCTGGCCAGAACATGTGCTCATCTGCCCAGGTCTCAATCGCCTTGTTCAGGCCGATACCGCCCGTGGCATAAAAGGAAGGGTCAGGCTTGTGGGCTTCCAGCACGTCCGCGATCAGGCGCGTATCACAATAGATATCAGCCCCGATTTGCAGGACGGGCGTTTTACGATAGCCACCGGTTAGCGGCATGAGGTCTGGTTTGGGCATGATCATGGGAATGTCCACCGACTGCCAGGCCAGGCCCTTGAGGCCCATCATGGTGCGGACCTTTTCCGCAAAAGGAGAGCCATCATAGTGGTGCAAAATCAAGTCAGACATTCATATATTCCTGTATTCGGGGTTGGTAGAACGTTTCCGAGTTTAACGGAAACGCGGCGTTGCTTCAAACCCAAGGTATGAGTCAAAATATCAAAACTGTAGCGATTCCGATTAAGCCGGAATCGCCCTGGGCTGCGGGGCGGTCATGGCGGCCCTTTGCAGTCCCTGTCAAATTATGCGCAAATGCATTTGCTGGCGGACAAGAAAACATGTTATCAGCTGGCAATTGCTGCCACAATACGACGTTACATTCCCGATTTGAAAAGAGGCCCTTTGTGCGCGTTTATTATGCTGAAGCCATTTATGGCGATGAGGAAATTGAAGCTGTAACCAGGGTTCTGCGGGACAAATCCCTGACCCTGATGGATGGCCCCTCGGTCAAGCAATTCGAACAACGCGTTTCCGAAAAATTTGGTAAATCCAACGGCTTGATGGTGAATTCAGGCTCCTCCGCCAATACCCTGGCCATGGCCAGTTTGGGCCTGGATGCCGGTGACGAAGTTATTACCCCGGCCCTGACTTTTTCGACGACCGTCGCCCCGCTGGTTCAGCAAGGTTTGATCCCGGCTTTTGTCGATGTGGAACCAGACACTTATGTCATTGATCCGGAACAGATCGAACGCATGATCACGGACAAGACAAAGGCCATGATGATCCCCAATCTGATCGGCAATCTGGCCAACTGGGGGCGAATAAAAGAAATCGCCGACAAACACGGCTTGCGTACCATCGAAGACAGCGCCGATACGATTGGTAATTTGTACAAGGGAAAACCCACGGGCACCTTGTCTGATATCTCCACCACCAGCTTTTATGCCTCGCACGTCATGACGGGTGCTGGCTTTGGCGGCATGGTTTGTTTCAACGACGACGACTGCTACCGCAAAGCCAAACAATTGCGCGGTTGGGGACGCCAATCCAGCCTGGTAGGCGAATCAGAGGCCATCGAAGACCGCTTTGGTGTACAGGTCGATGGCATCGAATATGATTCAAAATTTGTCTTTGGTGATATCGGCTACAACTTTCAGCCGTCTGAAATATCGGCAGCTTTTGGCCTGGTGCAGCTGGATCGGCTGGATGATTATGGCTCACGGCGTCAAAATAACTTTGCGGCCATGCGCAACTTTTTTGCCGAATATGAAAAATGGTTCATCCTGCCGCGCCAACAACCTGAGACCCGAACCAACTGGTTGGCGGTGCCGTTGATTGTGCGCCCGGACGCGCCCTTCACCCGGCGTGAATTGCAAATCCATTTCGAAAGCAACAACGTCCAGACCCGGACCGTGTTCACCGGCAACATCCTGCGCCAGCCCGGTTTTGCCAACATCGTACACAAGGCCGATCCTGCCGGTTATCCCAATGCGGATCAGGTTATGCAGGGCGGTATTCTGCTGGGCTGTCACCAGGGGCTGGATGCAGAGCAAATGAATTATGTCTTCGATGTCTTTAAATCCCTTGCAGACAAGCACTGACCGAGTTTTGATCACCGGCGGTACCAGTTATCTGGGCCGCCGTCTGGCTGCGCGTCTGCTGGCCAAAGGGGCCAGCGTTCACATTGTGGTTCGGCCTGGTTCCGACCGTAGCCGCCTTGATGGGTTACCCGGCACGCCTGTTTTTCATGAACATGACGGCAGCAGCGAAAACCTGATCGACATTGTGGCCGAGGCCCAACCATCGACAGTTTTTCATCTGGCAACAAATTATTTGCGCGATCATAGCCCGGCACAGATTTCTGACCTGATCGCAGATAACATATTGTTTGGCACACAGTTGCTGGAGGCCATGCGCGCAACGGACGTCAAACGGCTGATTAATCTCGGCACCTTTTTTCAGTTTCACAACAGTGACAGTTACCTGCCGACCAATCTTTATGCCGCCACCAAGCAGGCCTTTGAAAAAATTATCGATTATTACAGCGACGCCCATGGCATCAGTTCAACGACGCTAATCCTGTATGACGTTTATGGCCCTGGCGACTGGCGGGCCAAGCTGATGGGTGCGATCCGGGATGCCCAAGCCGCCAACAAACCACTTGATCTGGTCGCCGCTGATACGATCATGGACCTGGTCTTTGTCGAAGACGTTGTCGACGCCATGCTGCACACAGTTCAGGAAAACATCGACGGTGGTCCCTGGGCGATCCGCAGTCCGCTACGTTCAACGTTGGCCGACGTGATCAAAACATTCGAGCAGGAAAAGGGCCAGTCGATTACGGCCAATTATGGCGTTTATGCTGTACCGCCTCGCACCCCCACTCCGCCGTGGGAAGGCCCTGTGCTGCCGGGCTGGCAGCCACAAGTACGCCTGGCGGAAGGTGTGCGTCGGTTCCTGTCAGGAGAAGAACAAAATGCAGGTTGAGGAGACAGAACTGTCAGGCGTGAAAATCATCCATCTGGATGTCTTTGCCGACGGGCGTGGCAGTTTTGCCGAAACATTTGATGCCAGGTCCTTTGCAGCCTTGGGCATCGACACAGTTTTTGTGCAAGATTCCTGGTCCCATTCGGCAAAGGCTGGCGTCGTGCGCGGTCTGCATTTCCAGCTACCACCCCACGCGCAAAGCAAAATCGTACGGGTTATTCGCGGTCGGGTCTTTGATGTCATCGTTGACTTGCGAGCGAACTCAGCAACCTTTGCACAACATATCAGCTTTGAACTTTCCGCCGCTGAACCAAAATGTGTCTTGATCCCGGATGGCTTCGCCCATGGTTTTTGCACCCTGGAAGATGATTCAGAAGTCACCTACAAAATGTCTGATCATTATACCCCCGACCTTTACAAGGGTCTGTTGTGGTGTGATCCTGCCTTGAATATCAACTGGCCGGTTTCAATCGACGACGCCCTGGTGTCGGAAAAAGATGCTGCCCACCCCCGCCTGAAAGACCTTCCGCAAACATTCTGACCCCCGATTAAAGGTTCCACAAATGACCTGGATAAAAACCGTTCCCTATGACGAAGCTGATGGCCGTTTGAAACAGCTTTATGATCGGGTCAAGGGACCGGATAATAATGTCGACAATATCATGATGTCGCACAGCCTGCGCCCACACACCATGGAAGGGCATATGGCGATCTATAAGTATGTCCTGCACCATACCGGCAACACCATCCCAAAATGGTTTTTGGAAGCCATCGGTGTCTGGGTCAGTCTGCTGAACACCTGTGACTATTGTGTCGACCATCACTTTCAGGGCATGCGCCGACTGATCAATGACGATGCAAAATCTGACGCCATTCGCGTGGCCCTGGATAACGCCCGCCTCGATGGTGGCCCCTTTGATGCCAAGGAAAGCCTGGCCCTGAAATATGCCCAGACCCTGACCCGGCATCCGACGGAGGTTACAGAAGCCACGATCCAGGAGCTGCGGGATGTGGGCTATGATGATGGTCAGATTCTGGAGATCAACCAGGTCTCGGCCTATTTCAATTATGCCAACAGGACCGTCCTGGGTCTGGGCTGCAGCACCGCCGGTGACGTCATTGGCCTGTCCCCCAACAATTCGGAAAATCCCGACGACTGGAACCACACTTAAGCTCAGGCACAGAGACTAACGGCATATGACTGATCAAATTACGCTACCGCGCCTGAATATTTTACAATCCTCCCAGGCGCCGGAAATCGCTGAGCCTGAGGCGCGCCTTGCCACAGGCATTCGACGCCTGAATCTGAACGAATCGCCCTGGCCGCCGTCACCCCTGGCACAAGCCGCCATGACCACAGCCTTGACCGAGATTACCCGCTATCCCGATCATGGTTGTACGGCGCTGATCAGTCGCTTGTCGGCCAAAAACAATATCCACGAAGACCGTATTACTTTTGGCAATGGCAGTTCCGAAATCCTGTCCCACATCGCGCAGGTGATGATCGAGCCTGGCGACGAGGCTATCCTGCCTGCCCCGACCTTTCCGGCCTGCGCCGCAGGTATTAATCAGGCCGGTGGTTCAATCATCAATGTGCCGGTGGATCAACATGGCGGTAATGATGTGCCGGCCATGCTGGAGAAATTGAGCGACAAAACCCGAATTTTTTATCTCTGCACGCCCAACAACCCGACCGGTGCCGCGATCAGCGCCAACGATCTGAAGCGGGCCGCCACCGAAGTCCCGAAGAATTGTTTGTTGGTCGTCGACGAAGCCTATTTTGAGTTTTCAGCAACGGTCCCTGGTGAAGGCGTGCTGGACATCCTGGCGAGACGTGATGCTCCGTGGATTGTCACCCGCAGTTTTTCCAAGGCCTATGGCCTGGCCGGTATGCGCATTGGCTACGCTTTCACCAGCACCAAAGAATTGCGCAATTCATTCTGGAGCCTGCGCACGGGCTTTAACATTAACCGGGTCGCCCTGGCCGGGGCCGCGGCGGCTTTGGATGATGATGAATACCTGGCCAACACCCTGGAGACTGTCATCGCCGAACGAGAGCGCCTGGCTGAAGGTCTGCGTGCTTTGGGTTTCAAACCCTATGAATCACAAGCCAACTTCCTGATGGCGCGATCCATCGGTCCGGCCAGCCAATATGTTGACGCCCTGGCCGCCAAAAACATCATGATTTCATCCCTGCCCTGGCCCGATGAAGACGGCTGCTTGCGGATAGGCATCGGCCAGGCGGAAGATACCGACGCTGTGCTGGTCGCCCTCACAGAACAGGTAAAAGCCTGAACATGTAAACGCCTGACCTGGAATACTCTGCGTCGACGTGTCACATCGCCTGAATTCAATGCCTGGCATATATATCAAGCCTCATAAACGGGGCGAAAACTTCCATGCGAATAAGCGACGTGCTGAACATCGGTCAGGCAAGCCTGGTCACGATCACACCGGACACCCAACTGGTTGAAGCCGCAAAAATACTGCGCGACAACGGTATTGGTGTTGTGGTTGCTGTCGACGCAAGTGGCCGCCCTGTCGGTATTCTTTCCGAACGTGATATCACACGCGCCGTTGCCGACAATTGCGATCAAGACTGCCAGGCCCTGTCAGGCGCAACCGTCGCCGATTATATGTCGGACAATGTCGTGGTTTGCGAAGTTACGGAAGACCCGCAGACCGCCATCTGGCTGATGGCCGAATATGGTATCCGGCATCTGCCCATCACCAATCGAGGTAAATTGCACGGCATGGTTTCGAGCCGGGATGTGCTGAAGGTTATGGCCGATCTGCCCCTGTTCCAGCCAAAAACGAGCGTCGCTGCTTCCGTCACACTTTAGGGCTCACCCCTTCCGCACTTCCCTCGATGCTTTAATCGGGTTATGACCGCCTGAACCCAGATTGAGGACTATATCTTGGCGCTTGATAATACCCGCACCGGCATCTTGTTCATGAATGTCGGCATGTTGCTGTTCACCATGAACGATGCCATCGGCAAATGGCTGGTGCAGGATTATTCTGTGGGCCAGCTGCTGTTCATCCGCAGCGTCGCCGCCCTTGTTGTCCTGATGCCCCTGATCCGTAACCGCCCGGACATCTGGCGCAAATTACCCGAACGCAAGGGCCTGCACCTGTTGCGCATGGTTCTGGTGGCCTCAGAGGTCGCCTGCTTTTACTGGGCCGTGCGCTATATCCCGCTGGCAGACGCCTTCATGTATTATCTGGCCGCGCCAATTTTTGTCGCCGCGCTTTCCATCCCCCTGTTGAGAGAACGTGTGGGCCTGCATCGCTGGTCCGCCATCCTGATTGGCTTTGTGGGGGTTATCATTATCTTAGGGCCGGGCCAGGCTTCCTTCAGCTTGCCCGCCCTGATCGCCATCCTCGGCAGCGTGGTCCTTGCTCTGATGATGGTCATGACCCGCATCCTGACCGACGTGGATGGCCTGGCCCTGATCACCTATCAAACCGTGGGTGTCGCCATCGCCGGGGCTGCAACCCTGCCCTTTTACTGGGTCACACCTTCGTTCCCCGACTTCCTGTTCCTGTGTGGCCTGGGCCTTGTCGCCATGGCCGGTCATTTCAGTATCAATCATGCCTTCCGCATCTGCGAAGCCAATGTCGTCGCACCCTTCCAGTACACGACGTTACTGTGGGCGTTTTTACTGGGCTATTTCATCTGGGGCGATGTCCCGACTGCACAAGGCTGGATCGGCAGCGCGATCATTATTGCCAGCGGGCTATATATTTATGTGCGGGAGCGCAAGAAGAGCTGAGGTCGAACCAACCTCAACTCTTCAGCGATACCCGCCACAAATCACAGACTCTAAAACTTACAACCCCAGACCATGTATCTGCATGTGGGGAATCATGAATCTGCCGCAGACGGTTTTCAGGCCGGTGTTGTCGCTGTCCATCCATTTCGCACGCAGCGCGATCAGGACTTTGGCGGCAGCGGTTTGTTGCCAGAACCAGTCGGTCTGTTGAACACTGGACGGCGTGAGGTCACGTGTGAGGCTTCCGGCTGAGGTGGCGTGAAGATAAAAGGCGGTCAGATCATCGGCGGCGTAGCGCAAAATCATGGCGACCGAGATATCTGCCCTTGCACCGTCAGGGGGGCTTTCCGGTGGCTCACCCAAAAAGGCTGTCACATAATCTGCGATCTGCTCCATAGCCAGCCCCGACGTGCCAACAGGGTCACGGCCACTTTGCGCAACAGCTTTATCGTATAAAGGCCTGAGTGCCGCAACTTCCGTACGAACCGCGGCACGGGCGGCAGCCATATCGGACACGTCCGTATCCACCGCCATATCAGCCGCCGGATTTTGCCAATCTTCCGTTGGCTCTTGATAAGCACCATCATAATCGAAATCTTCGATGAAGCTTGGGCCATCGTCACGGTCAAGCAAATCAAGGGCGGCCTTCAGCACCTGTTTTTGCATAGCCGGATCATTGGGTGCGCCAAGGGGGCGGCCCAGTTCGAAGGGCACAAACAGGCTGCGTGGTGGGCGCACCTTTTCGCTGTGCACCCGGATCAGACTGATGATGGTTGTGGCGATGCCTTCTTCTTCCAGAAAATGTCCCAACGCGCTCACGGCGCGTGTGCAGAACGGTCAAACAGGAATCAGAACGGCAGTATCAACCTTGTCGCCAAGCAAACGTTTCGCCAGTTCGCGCACTTCATCTTCCATTTTCACAGGGTCAGATGCGCCCATGAAGGAATAATGATCCGTCGCCACACTGCCGATGGTACCGTCCGCCGCCATGTCTTTCAGATGATCAATGGGGAATATCGCGTTCAAATCCTGTTGAAAAGCCGTACGGTCAAAATTGACCGATACGTGGCTCATGACAATATCTTTGGCATTTGCATTGGAGGGGATAGTGCGATAGCCCACATCACCACCTTTGAATGGGACTTCATCCCGGTCGTGAATGCCAGCCGAAGAAATCACGGTCACCCGACGCTCCGACAGCGGCACCGGTTTGACCCACGGTTCACTGTCAAAATTTGGGCATTCAAGATCGCCCAACAGCTTTTGATAATGTTCCGTCAAATTATTCATGGAAACCATTTACGGTCCTTTTCGTTTGTTCAAGGCTGTATCCTGGCATAAACATCTGAAATTCCAAACGCTCTAGTGTGGCCCTTCGCGGCTTTGTGATAAGGTCACATCTATGAATGATACTGCCAAAACCGATCTATCCGACCTGCCGTCCGTACATTTCCTGCTGGAACAGGATGTTGTGGCCGACTTGATCGTGGATCATGGCCGGGACCTGGTGACGGACTCTATTCGCGAAACCTTGCAATCCTTGCGCGATGAAATACCTGTCGCCAAAAAATCACCGGACATCTCGACAGCTGCCATCATTCGCCGACTGGCCCGCCGGCTGGACCAGATCAGCCAGCCGTCCTTAAGGCCTGTCTTTAATCTGACCGGTACTGTCTTGCATACCAATCTGGGGCGCGCCCCTCTGCCCGCCGAAGCCATTGAGGCCATGAGCCGGGTTGCCGCCGGGGCCAGCAATCTGGAATTTGATTTGGGCCGCGGCAAGCGCGGTGACCGTGACGATCATCTGGAAAGCCTGGTTTGCCGCCTGACGGGGGCGGAAGCGGCGACGGTCGTCAACAACAATGCAGCTGCCGTCTTGCTGACCCTGAACAGCCTGGCCAACCGCAAGGAAGTTGCTGTCTCACGCGGTGAATTAATCGAGATCGGCGGGGCCTTTCGTATTCCCGACATCATGGCGCGGGCGGGCTGTAAATTACATGAGGTCGGCACCACCAATCGTACGCATCTGAAAGACTTTGCCGCTGCCATTAGTCCCAAATCCGCCATGTTAATGAAAGTCCATACCAGCAATTACGAAGTTCAGGGCTTTACCGCCGAAGTACCCGAACATGATCTGGCGACCCTGGCCCATGAACATGACCTGTCTTTTGTGGTCGACCTGGGCAGTGGCACCCTGGCCGACCTGACGCGCTTTGGCCTGCCCGCGGAACCCACACCGAACCAATCCTTTGCTGACGGGGCCGATGTAGTAACTTTCAGCGGTGACAAATTGTTGGGCGGTCCGCAATGCGGCATTATTGCCGGACGGGCCGACCTGATTGCCAAAATCAAGAAGAACCCCATGAAGCGCGCCTTGCGCGTCGACAAGATGACCATAGCCGCCCTGGAAGCCATATTCAGGCTCTATCTGAACCCGGATCACTTGGCGCAAAAAATCCCGGCCCTGCGCCTGCTGTCCCGACCACAGGAAGAAATCCGGGCCATGGCAAACTCGCTGGTCCCACACCTGGCGGCGGCACTGGATGGGGAGGCGGAGGTATCTGTTATCGACAGCTTTAGCCAGATCGGCAGTGGGGCCTTGCCGGTGGATACTCTGCCCTCAGCGGCATTGGCGATTTCCCCCACAAGTGGCGGCAGTGTAGGCCGACAGTTGAAACGCCTGGCCGCCGCCTTTCGCGCCTTACCTGTGCCCGTCATCGGGCGCATTCACGAAGACCAGCTACTGTTCGATATCAGATGCCTGGAAGACAGCACCATCTTTGTTGAACAGCTCAGTAGCCTGAATAATTCCTGACCATGATTATTGCCACCGCAGGCCATGTCGACCACGGCAAGACGGCGCTCATCAAAGCGCTGACCGGCACCGACACCGATCGCCTGCCGGAAGAAAAAAAACGCGGCCTGACGATTGATTTGGGATTTGCTTATCAGACCCTGGACAATGGCGCGCGGGTTGGTTTTATCGACGTGCCTGGCCATGAAAAGTTCGTGCGTAATATGGTGGCGGGCGTGGGTGGCATTGATTTCGCCCTGATCATTATTGCCGCCGATGACGGCCCCATGCCACAAACCCGCGAACACCTAGCGATCCTGGGCTTTATGGGACTGACACGAGGGGCCATTGCCCTGAACAAAATCGACCGGGTTTCGCCCGAACGCCTGGTGGAGGTACAAGGCGAGATCAAAGCGCTGTTGTCCGACACGGTTTTGGCCGCGGCACCTGTCTTTCCCCTGTCTGCGATTACCGGCGAGGGTGTGCCGGACTTGCAGGATTGTTTGCAACAGGCCGCCGCCGACACCAGCACCCGGGATACTTCCGGCAATTTCCGTTTGTCCATCGACAGGGCCTTCAGCATCAAGGGAGCTGGACTGGTCATCACTGGCACGGCTGTATCTGGCCAGGTCAAGATAGGCGATCAGTTGCTGGTATCGCCGTCAGGCAAGCCAGTTCGGGTGCGCGGCTTGCATGTGCAGGATCAGCAAAGCGAGGTGGGCCAGGCCGGACAGCGTTGTGCCGTGAACATTGCAGGTGATGTCGACAAGGAAGCATTGCATCGTGGCGACTGGCTGCTGGCCCCCGCCGCCCATGCGCCGGTGAAACGCCTGGATGCCCGATTGCAAGTTGCGGCCAGTGAAGCCAAAGCCTTGAAACACTGGAGCCCTGTCCACCTGCACCTGGGGGCCGGAGATTTCACCGCCAGGGTCGCCGTGCTGGAAGGCGGTACTATCGCACCAGGCGATGCTGCCCTCGTGCAATTAGTCACAGACGCACCGATTGCGGCCCTGAAGGGCGACCGTTTTGTCTTGCGCGACCAGTCCGCCAAACGCACTATTGCTGGCGGTGTGATTATTGACCCATTTTCACCCACCCGTGGTCGCGCCCGTCCTTCGCGCATCGCAGCCGTCACGGCCATGGAAAATGCTGATCCAGCAACAGCCCTGGCGGCCCTGTTGAAAGTACAGCCCGGCGGCACGGACCTTGGGGCCTTTGCCATTGCTCATAATCTGTCCGCGTTGGCAGGTGAAAATCTGTTCGCGCAATCGGGTTTGATCCAGGTGCAAGACGGCAAACGCCTGTGGGGCCTGTCGACCGACCGCTGGAACACCGTATGTGTGGATGCCTTGGCGGCCATGGCGACCTGGCACAATACCCATCCACATGTATTGGGCGCTTCTGCGCGTGAGCTGATCTCAACGATCCCGGACCACCCGGCAGAAGCCCTGATCAAGGCGGCCTTGCACCACCATCGCCAGGCCGACGCCCTGGTCTGTCGTGGCCCTTTATTCCATTTGCCCGGCCACAGCGCCCAGCCACAACCAGAAGACCTGGCCTTGTGGGAAAAGACTGAACCTCTGTTACGGGAAGGCGGCTTGCGGCCCCTGCGGGTGCGGGAATTGACCGATGCCTTGCAAATTAAACTGATCCAGACCGAAAAATTCCTGACCCGCGCCGCCGCCACCGGCTGGGTTTTTCGCGTCGCCCGGAACCGTTATTTTCTGCCGGAAACCTTGATGGAACTGGCCAACCTGGCACGCGAGCTGGCCGACGCATCGGATGAAAACAAGATCGACATCATCGCCTTCCGCGACCGCACCGGCATTGGCCGCAACCTGGCCATCGAAGTCCTGGAATTTTTCGACAGCGTCGGCCTGACGAAACGCGACGGCAACACCCGAACCCTGATCGCCGAGGCCAAAAACATTTTCGGGAGTTGAGTGGGTCGGTAAAATTGACAATATTGCAGGTATGATATTCTGCGTGGAAAAGAAAAAAATCCCGCCGCCATATGTCATTACCGGGCTTGACCCGGTAATCTCCAAGGCTGTTACAAACTGGCTTGTTTCTGTCATTTCCAGGGGGGCCGGTTAGCCTGACTGAGATAGCCGGATCAAGTCCGGCTATGACGAAGAGAAGATGAAAAACTTCGAAGGAGGATCGTTCCCCGGTGGGGCGCCCGGACTTCAAATCCGGTGAGGGGCGTACAACGTGCCTGGTGGGTTCAACTCCCACCCTCTTTCGCCATTTCCTTCATGTTTGCACTTCTTCCACGCGGCGGTTGCCATTGTCGACGACCATCTGATAGCGCCGGTCGGCGACGCGATCGCAGTCGCGTACGTCGTGGGTCACCATCAGGCAAGTCAGGTTGCGTTCGGTTACGATCCGGCGCACCAGGGCCAGCATGTCGTCGCGGGTATCCATGTCCAGGGCGCTGAAAGGCTCATCCAGCAACAAAACAGGTTTTTGTGCGACCAGGGATCGTGCCAGGGCGACGCGTTGTTGTTCCCCGCCGGATAATCTGGCTGCGGCGCGCTCTGCCAAGCCATCGAGGCCTACTTTGAATAGAGCGTCATTTACTTGTGCCTTTTGGGTGGGCGTCAGGCGCAGGGATGGATTGATCCCCAAGGCGACGTTGTCAGCCGTGCCCAGATGTTCAAACAAATTGTTGTTCTGGAACAGGATTGTCACGGGTCGCTGGCCTGGCGGGCGGGCGGATATGTCATCGCCATTGATCAAGGCGCGCCCTTTTGTCGGTGTCAGAAAACCGGCGATCAAATCAAGGCAGGTAGATTTGCCACTGCCGCTGCGCCCGGTCAGCCCAACGATCTCACCGGCGTTCGCCTCAAGATCAAAACAATAGTCTTGCGCGCTTTCACCGTCCTGGTTGCCGGTGTAGTGAAAACTCAAATCCTCAAGTTTCAGCATGGGAGCGGCCTTCAAATAATCGTGGGACAATAAAGAATACACTGAGGCACAGGGCCAGCAGGATCAGGGCAATGCCCGCTGCGTCACTGGTGCGGTAGGAGCCCATGTGCTGGTAGAGCAACCACGGCAGCGTGGCAAAATCCTGACTGCCGAACAGGGCGATGACACCCAGATCGCCCAAGGACAGGCAAAAGGCCAGGGCCAGAAGATATCCCAGATCCCGGCGCAGGACAGGCCACTCGATCAAACGCCAACGGGTCCAGCCCCGCAGGTCAAGCGAAAACGCCAAGCGGTCATATTTGTCTGCGGCCTTGCCAAGTGCCGGTGTCAAGATGACCAGAATAAACGGCAACGCCATCATGACATTGGCAGCAATCAGCGCAACAGGTGCGACAATCGCACGGTCGGCGGATAATTCGCGTGCCAACAGGAAAAAACCAAGGCCAAGAACCAGGGCAGGCACCGCCAGGTAAACCGTGGCGCTAAAGCCGAGCAAGCCAAGCCAGATATTATTGGAGGATCGGTTTCCGGATCGCAAAATTGAGGAAAAGTGACGCTGACTGCGGGCCATCAACAAGCCCAGAGTGATCGCAACAACTGCCGAAATAGCCGCCAACGTCAGACTGCTGACAAAGGCTCTGCGAAAGGTGTCGGTGGCTGTGATGCGTGAAAAATCGGCACCCATGCCATCAAGCGATACGGCCAGCAACGGTCCCAAAAACAGGATCGAAAACAATCCGATAATGGTCCACTGCATAATCAGGATAACGCGCGATTCCGGCCACATGAATGTCAGACGCTGAACAGCCTGTGCAGCCGATGCCGGCCTGAAGGCCTGGGCCATCAACACCAATCCGGCACAGATGGCCAATTGAACCAGCGCCAGTATGACAGCGCGCGGCAGATCAAACTCCAGCTTCACCGCTTCAAATATTGCAACTTCCAGGGTGTTATACCGGGGCGACCCGCCCAGCATCAAAACAATGGCGAAGGATGTGAAGCTGAGCAGAAAAACGACGAGGCACTGACCGGGAATCACGGGTGTCAGGGCAGGCCATTCGACAGTTCGAAAACGTTGCCAGGACGAAAGGCCCAACCCTCTCGCGAGCTTAAAATGTTCGACGGGTATATTTTCCAGGCGGTGCAACATACCGCGCGCCATGAAGGGCGCGTCCATATAGGTATGTGCAAGTACAATCCCGCCGAGGCCGTAGACAGAAATGTGAAGAAGGTCTATGCCGCCTTCGCCCAGCACCGCATTCCACCACCCCCGACGGCCAAAGACGCCGATCAAACCCAGCGCCACCACAAGGGTTGGCAATACCATGCTGGTTGACAGCAGGGACAATAAAATACGCCGCCCAGGGAACTGATGTCTGTGGCGCAGGCTCCAGGCCAGCAAGATGCCTACGCACAGGGAAAACAGGGTTGATAATCCGGCTTGAACAGTTGTAACAAGCAAAATATCACCGATGCCCGCAAATTCAGTGGAACTGGATGTCGTGTCGCCAACATTAAGGATGGCGACAAAAACCAGAACAACCAGCCCCAGCAATCCAAGGGCGACTAGCACCCCTGGTCGCCAGGACCAGTCACTGACCAATTTGACCTCGCTGATTGGGGCCAGTGTTATTTGCTGACGTTGTCCAGCCACTCTTGCACCCATGCCTTGCGGTTTTTGGCAACGTCTGCACCCGACATCAACAAGGCCTTGTTCGGTTGATGCAGTTTCTCAAATCCGGCGGGCAAATCTTTACCCTTTGCCACGGGATACATCCAGTTAGTCGTCGGAATGATATCCTGGAAGGCCGGGGTTAACATGAAGGCCATGAATTTGCGGGCCAGGGCCTGTTGCTTGCTGGCCTTGACCACGGCGGCAACCTCGACCTGCATGTAATGACCGTCTGTGAAACCGGCGGCACGATATTTATGCACCTTCTCGGCGATCATGTGATAGGCCGGAGACGTTGTGTAAGACAGCACCATTTCTGCTTCGCCTTTAAGAAACAAACCATAAGCTTCCGACCAGCCTTTGGTAATCGTCAGAATTCGGGGTTTGAGTTTCTTCCAGACTTCAGGTGCCTTGTTGCCATAAATCTGGCGCACCCAAAGCAACAATCCAAGACCCGGTGTACTGGAGCGTGGATCCTGAATGACGATCTTGAAATCCTCTGGCATCGCCAAAAGTTCGTCGAATGATGTTGGGGCGGTGGCTATTTTTTCTGAATCATAAACGAAGGAAAAATAGCCATAATCGAAGGGCAAAAACACGGGATTTGTCCATCTAATGGGCAGATTTAGTTCCGAAATGTCCGCTTTATGCTCGATAAAAAGGCCTGTTTTTTGTGCAATATCCGTCAGGTTTGTATCCAGGCCCAGGGCAATATCCGCCTTGGTTGAGGCACCCTCAAGCTGGATTATTCTTAAAATTCCAATGGATGAGTCCGCTGTTACAAATTGCACTTCGCAATCGCACATCGGCTCAAAAGCTTTTTTCACAGCCGGGGCCGGACCCCAGTCCGCCGCAAAAGCATCGTAGGTATAAATAACAAGTTTTGGCTTGTCAGCAGCTTGGGCAACGGTGGCTGATAACATCAACGCCGCTGATAATATCGGGTAGATAAAACGTTTCATTTGGCACGCCCTTCAGTTTGTTTGGGCGGCGGTGAATACGGTTTCGAAAAGCTGAAAGTGCCAAATACAACGGGGTACGACGTGATAAGGCGAGTAACGACTACGGCTCTTCGTCTCCAACTTCCTCCGCCGGCATAATCCGGTTCAGGTTCAATGGGTTTTTTCTCAGCCCCCGAAAAAGATCAAAAAGATTTGTTCGGTGGGCACCCCAGAGAGACGGTCTCAATATAGAACGCTGGATTTTGCTGGCAAGAGTGTTTATGCCTCAAAGCCATGAGCAAGGTAATAAAATCAAATGACCGACCCGTCATTCTGGTGGGTGGCGGTGATATAAACTGGCCCGTTTTGCAGGATTATCTGGATCGTGGATATCCGGTGATCGCGGCTGATGGCGCTACCAACCTACTGATAAAAAACAATATTTTACCTGATTTGATCATTGGTGATCTGGATTCTATCGGCGATCAGATGAACTTTCCGCAAAGTACGACAGTCATCAAAATCGACGAACAGAACAGTACGGATTTTGAAAAATGTCTTTATTCGATTGCAGCACCGGCCTTTGTTGGCTTCGGGTTTCTGGGCAAACGGTTCGACCACTCTCTGGCTGCGTTGCATATATTGGCAAAATATTGTAGCGAGAAAACAATACGCCTCATCGATATGCTGGACACGGTTTTTGTCACACGCGGCACCGTTAATCTGGCCCTGCCGATTGGCAGCCGTGTTTCAGTTTTCCCTTTGGGCAAGGTAACTTTTGAAATGTCCAGCGGCCTTGAATACCCGCTGGACGGTCTGACGATGGAAATTGGCCAAGCCAGCGGCACCTCCAACAAATCAACCGAGGCGCAAGTTCAAATTCGGCCATCAGCAAATACCGAGGCGCCCTACGCCGTTATTGTCAGCAGCGAAAATCACGCCTTCGAAATGAAATCCTGAGCAAAGTTAATCTGCCCCGAAACAAACGATGAGATCTTCCAGACCATCAATCTGAACATAGATTTCATCCAGCGCCTCGACCGGTACAATTGGCCCCATGGCACCGGTCAGGATCAATTCCCCGGCCTTCAGTGGTTTGCCTTGACGCCTGGCTTCGGTCGCCAACCAGATCAGGGAAAACAGTGGGCTGCCAAGACACAGTTCGGCAGTGCCTTGCGACACAATTTCACTGTTTTTATATGTCGTTGTCGCGGCCCCGAAAAGATCAACATCTTCAACACCAACAGGCGTTGATCCAATAACAAAATGACTGGAAGAGGCATTGTCAGCAATCGTATCCGGCATTTTCAAATCCCAGCCTTCAACGCGCGAGCCAATGATTTCAATCGCAGGAAGCACGTAATCAATGGCCTCGGTAATGTCATCCAAAGTTGTTTCCGGTTTGTTCAGATCATATTTCAGAACGACGGCCATTTCCGCTTCCACAAAGGGCTGATGCAAGTTTGAAACAGGAACCGTCGCCCCGTTTTCAATCTGCATATCCATAAACAGCATGCCAAAATCCGGGTAATCGACGCCCATCATTTCCTGGATGGCCTGTGACGTCGCGCCAATTTTGCGCCCGATCAAATGTCGTCCCTCCGCCTGCCATTGGGCGGTATTCAGGGACTGTACGGCATAGGCGGCTTCGATATCTTCAAGCCCGATTAAATCTCGCACCGGCGCGCATAGGACACCATCCTGCCAGACCTGTCGCAACCGCCTGGCTGCCCCCCAGATATTACGCAATCTAAGCACAGCGGCATCATTTTCCTGATCTGTCGTCATGGAACTACCTTAATACTTTGTACTTTGTCGACAGGCTTCAGGGGCTATTTTCCCTCAGGCCGTCGGATTAAGCAGCCGCAAGGGATTGCCGGTCTGCCAGGCCTGGATATCTTCCACTGACTGTTGATAAACCAGCTGATGAAATTCCCGAATAACGAACCCCGTGTGGCCGGTCAGGATAACATTATCCAGCTTTCGCAATTTGTGATCCACGGGCAGGGGTTCCACGTCATAGACATCCAGCGCCGCTCCAGCGATTAATTTGTTTTCCAGTGCGTCTAGCAAGGCCGCTTCATTCACAATGGGCCCGCGTGCCGAGTTGACCAAATAGGCAGACGGCTTCATGAGCGCCAGTTCAGCGGCCCCAACCATGTCCTTTGAGCGTGGGCTCATCAGCAAATGCACACTCAGTATATCAGCCTCACGGAACAGGGTTTCTTTATCAACATATCCAACGCCTGCCTCTGCTGCCCGTTCTGAAGTCAGATTCTCACTCCAGGCGATGACGTTCATATCAAAGGCCTTTGCGACGGTGGCTACTTTTTTGCCCAACCGCCCCAGGCCCAGTATGCCCAGAGTCTTGCCGTTCAACCCGACACCAAATCCATGTTGCCACCCGCCATTTTTCATCACTTGATCCTCGACGGTTATCTGTTTGGTCAGGGACAGGATCAAGGCCCAGGCATGTTCAAAGGCCGGATAGGCCAACATATCTGTTCCACAAACATCGATGCCGCAATCCCGCGCGGCCTGTGCGTCCACAGCCAGATTGCGCATGCCAACGCTGACCAGCATTTTCAGATTTGGCAGGGCTTCGAATACGGAACGGGGAAACCGTGTACGTTCCCGCATGGCAACGATGATGTCAAAAGGCTGCAATGCCGCAACGATGGCAGGCTCATCATGACCCAGATGTTTGTCAAAAACCATCAAATCAACATCTGACAACTGCCCCCAGTCGGCCGCGTCCATGGCCGCATTTTGATAGTCGTCGAGTATGGCAACCTTAAGCATCTTGTTCCTCCGGGGTTGAAGTTATCCGGTTGTGGCTTCAAGCAAAATCGAAGCAGCGGCATCGGCAAAAACCTCGCAGCCGCGAATGATATCTGCCTCAAAACTGTCTTCCGCGAAGTCATGACTAATGCCATCGATAGATGGAATGAACATCAATCCACAAGGCAAGACGTTTGAAATCACACCTGCGTCATGAAAAGCGCCGCTGGGCATGGTTTGCCAGTGATCACTTGTATGAGCTTTCGCCGCAGCCGACAGATGTTTTTGCAGATTATCATCCATGAGCGCAGGGGATATTTTAACCCGTGAATTTTCTGTCGTAACACTGGCACCACCACGCTTGTTGACCTCTTCAGCAATTTTGTGTGCCAGGGCCGTAAAGGCGTCCAACACATCTTCCGAGCGGTCCCGGAATTGCAGTTCAAGTTCTGCATAGCCGGGAACGATGGAAGGCGCACCAGGCGACACATTCACCCGACCCATCGTCCAGACAGACCGGTCACCGGCGACCTTCGGAAATTCCTGATTGATCGTGTGGGCAACTTCATAGAGAGCCGTCGCCGCATCGCGACGCCCGGCCATCATTGTTGTCCCGGCGTGATTTTGCTGACCTTCAAACGTGAAAACAATGCCACGCAATCCAACGATGACATCCACAACCCCGATCTGCAGGCCATCTTGTTCCAGGTGAGGTCCCTGTTCAATATGGGCTTCCAAAAATCCGATATAACGTTCCCTGTCCACCTGTAGTCGAGGCGCCTCCGTCAAACCAGCCTCACGAATGGCGTCGACCAGAGAGATGCCATCTTTGTCAACGACGCCTTGCTCGAAGCCGGGCTCAAGCAAACCGCAATAGTGATGACTACCCATACAGCCCAGAAATCTTGATTCTTCATCCTGCAGGGCGATGGCATCCACAGCTAGGTGGCGGGTTGTCGGGTCTTCTGCCAAAGCGCGTGCCACCTCAAGGCCATAGATCACACCCAGGGCACCATCCAGCCAACCACCCGTGGGTTGGGTGTCAGAATGAGAGCCGATCAACAAGGCGGGACCGGAATTTCGGGACCGCCCAAGAACATTACCAATGCCATCAATTTGCGCTTCGAGACCAGCGTCTTCGTAAAGGGATTTCAGCCAGTTGCGAGCTTCCATATCTTTTATTGAAAATGCAGGCCGGACAACGCCTGTGCCCTCGGCGCCAATACTGCGTAGTTCACGAAGGTTGGAAATTAGCCGTTCAGCATTTATCTTTGGCATATCAGCGGGGTTTCCCTTTTCAGGCAAAAATGCAGCGACATAGATATTGTCAAATCAATGCAAGCCTGAATACAGTGCAACCTTTCTTTTTTTGCCAATGGCCCTTCAACAGATCGTGTGCCTGCAAATTGCAAAACCCTTCTATAGTCCTGGTGTCTACTATTTTGGAATAATACTATGCCTGATCAGTTGATCTATTTTGCCGACCCCATGTGTTCCTGGTGCTGGGGATTTTCGCCCGTTGTCGACCAAATTCAGGAATCTTATGGCGAGGACCTGCCGGTTTTACTGGTTCTGGGTGGCCTGCAACCGGGCAATACCAAACCATTGACGGAAAAAGCCAAGGAAAGCATCAAGGAACATTGGGGTCATGTATACGAGCGTTCCGCCCAACCATTTGACCAGACTTTTTTTGATCGCGACGGATTTATCTATGATACTGAACCACCTTCGCGCGCCATCATCGCCATGCACAGTCTGGCCCAGGACGGATCATTAACGGCTCTGAAATCAGTCCACAAGGCTTTTTATGCCGAGAACAAAGACGTTACATCATCTGACGTTCTGGCCGACATCGCAGAAGAACTGGGGCATGATCGCAGTGCTTTCCTGGCTGCCTTTGACGCGGAGGAAATCCACAAAGCGACACAACGTGGTTTCGAGTTTTCCCGTAGTATCAATGTAACCGGCTTCCCGACGCTGTTGGCGGGAGACAATGAAAACGGCTATCGCGCAATAACCCAGGGCTATCAAGGCTGGGAAGATATTCGCCCTGCTATTGATGCCTATCTGGCTGATCCAAAAGGCAGCTAGGACGTTTCCGTGAAACCCGGAAACGCTTTGATCAAGAGGCTTGCGCAACTTCAGGAAACAGTCCGGCCTTCATGACCTGACCTGGCAACGGTGCCGGGAAGAAACCTTCCAGCCAGGTTGCCACATCCAGCAAGGCGTTCAGATCAATACCGGTATCATATCCCATATTGCGGAGCATATAGGCGAGGTCTTCAGAGGCAATGTTGCCCGTCGCCCGCGGCGCAAACGGGCAGCCGCCGATGCCGCCCAGAGACGCATCAAACAGTCGTACGCCCGCCATCACAGCAGCGGCCGCATTGGCAATGCCGGTATTGCGGGTGTTATGGAAATGACAGGTCAGATCAATGTCCTTGCCGATAACATCCATGACGGCACCGACACGTTCAGTGATCTGGTTGGGCACGGCACAGCCGATGGTATCGGCCAGACCGATTTCGTGCACACCGGCGTCCACATAGCGCTTGGCAATCTTCAAGACTTGTTCCAAAGGCACTTCGCCCTCGAAGGGGCAGCCAAATGTCACACCAATGGTTCCGGACAAACGCTTGCCCGCAGCCCGCACAGTTTCGGCAATACCATCAAAGGCCGACATGGATTGTTCAATGCTGGCACCTTGATTTTTTTGATTGAAGGTTTCGGAAGCCACGACGACATAGCGGATTTCGTCAACGCCGGACTCCAACGCCCGTTCAACCCCCTTCAGGTTCAGGGCCAAACCCGCATATCGCACACCATCCGGGCGATCAATTTTGGCCATGACGCTTTCTGCATCAGCCATCTGTGGCACCCGTTTGGGGTTCACAAAGCTGACGGCTTCAATACGGTCCAGACCCGTACGCGAGAGCCTGTTAATGAACTCCACCCGTTCATCGACGGTCCATATCCGTTTCTCACTTTGCAGACCATCCCGGGGGCCAACATCGCAAATGCTGACCTTGTTTGATTCAGATGATGCCGTCATTTTCCAACTCCGCAATTTGATCTTCACTTTTGCCCAGAATACCACCATACACTTCGGCATTATGCGCGCCAACTTCTTGCGGACCCAGCCAGGCGACGTCACTTGGGGATTCGGTCAGAACAGGGGCAAAGCCTGGTACGGCAAGATCACCAAAGGTATCGTCCTGCACCCGGCGGACCATGCCCCGGTCCTGGAAGTGAGGATCTGCGGCAACTTCGGCAATGGTGTAGATCGGCCCGACAACGACGCCGAATTCATCCATCCGCTTGTCCAGTTCATCCGCTGTCATGGTTTTGGTCCATTCAGCGATCAGGCCATCCAGCTCATCCGCGTGCTGACCACGGGCAACATGGGAACTGTAACGCGGATTCTCCGCCAGTTCGGGCTGATCCATGGCGGCACACAGCCGAACAAACATGGGATCAATGTTGGCCGCAATGACAACAAATTTGTCATCGCTGGTCGGGAAGATATTGGAGGGTGAAACATTGGCAAGACCAGTGCCGCTGGGCTGGCGAACAAGGCCAAGCTTGTCATATTCCGGCAAGGAGCTTTCCATCAATGCAAAGCAGCTTTCGGTAATCGAGGCATCAACGACCTGGCCCTTGCCGTTCCCCACACCATCACGCCAGAACAGAGCCATGATAATGCCCTGGGCCGCGAACATGCCAGTCAGCGTATCGCCCAATGACAGACCGGTCCGGGGCGGGGGCTGATCAGGATAGCCGTTGATGTAACGCATGCCGCTCATGGCTTCGCCAACACTGGCAAAACCGGGGCGTTCGGAATAGGGGCCGCTCTGGCCAAATCCGGAAATGCGCGCGATCACCAGGCCTGGATTGATCTTGTGTAATTCCGCCGGTCCAAGGCCCCATTTTTCCAATGTGCCCGGCTTGAAATTTTCGATCAGTACATCAGCGTCAACAACCAGTTCGCGGATCAAATCCTGACCTCGTTTAACCCTTAAGTTGGCTGTAACAGATTTTTTGTTACGCGCCAGAACCGGCCACCACAGGGCATGGCCTTCCCAGCGATGATGGCCCCACTCGCGCATGGGATCACCCTTGACCGGTGCTTCAACCTTGATGACTTCAGCGCCAAAATCAGCGAGCCTGGATCCAGCAAAAGGACCCGCCAAAAGTTGTCCCAATTCGATAACCCGGACCCCCTCCATCGGCCCTTTCAGACGGGTGTCACGCTTGTCTGCTGAAACAGTCATTTGAAAGAATCCTTATAAATAACAATGTTTGTTCTGATCAGTTTATGGCCACTGAAAATATTCAGAAAATATAGAACAGGAATCAGTTTTGGTATACAGAAACATGCAAAATTATTGATTTACAGGCGATATTAAGCTGAATTCGCATGTATGAGTATACAATGCTCATGGGTACTCATGTCATCATCTTGCGCCCCTTATTATTTGAACACTGGCAAAGGCCTATTCGTCCGGTCGGCAGTCCACCTTCATATATGGGTCATTATATGAACCAATGGTTCAGTTAAAGACTTGCTATTTCACGGAGGACAAAGTCAAATAAGGCATCATAATTTGCGGGAGGGGCCTTCAGCCCGGCTTTTCACCTGCATCTGATACGGGCAAGGCAACCAGGGTGAATTGATTTGAGTACGGTCGACAGGGCTTTGGTATTGCTTGACCTTTTTTCCGAGGCTATGCCGGAATCGGGACTTAGCGAACTGGCACGTCTGGCGGGATACGACAAGGCAACAACCCGTCGCTTCCTCATTTCGCTGGGCAATCATGGTTATGTCGAACAGGATCCAGAAACAAAAAAATATAGGCTTGGCGCGGCGTTGCTTCGTCTCGCCCATGTGCGTGAAACAACATTTCCAGTGACAGATCTGGTGTTGCCCTTGCTGAACGGATTGCGGGATGAAACCGGCGAAACAACCCATTTTTCATTGGCGGCCGGAAACAGCATGGCCACGATGATGATCGCGGAAAGTCCACGCGCCAATCGCGTCAGTCTTGAAACGGGCGAACGCCTGCCGCTGCATTGCACAGCTTCCGGCATCGCCTGGCTGGCCTTCGCCCCGGAGAAAACTGTCCAGCGCTTGTTGGCAAAGCCCCTGAAGGCCCAAACGAAGCACAGCGAAATAGACCCCACTCGCTTGCGGGAACTGATCGGTGCGGCCCGTGAATGTGGTATCGCCGTTGCTGACCAAAGTTATGAAGATGAGGTCCACGGCATTGCCGCGCCCGTTTTTGATCACAATGCCCAGGCCAGCGGGGCCATTGCAGTGGCCACGCCAGTTTCCCGTATTACCCCCGAGACATCTCGTCAGATAAAGGCCGCGGTTTACAAGGCTGCACTCGACATTACCAAGGCTTTGGGTGGTCTACCTGACCGGGGTTTTTATGAATGTCAAAAGGTTGATTTGCAATGACCGCCCCGGCAAAAGCCCTGATCCTTGATTTTGGCGGTGTTATTACCCGCACTATGTTCGAAACCCATGCCGCCACGGAATTAGCTCTGGGGTTGCCTGCCGGGTCTCTGACCTGGCAAGGACCGTTTGCCCCTGAAGCGGACCCCTTGTGGCAATCCATGCAAGCCGAACAGATAACCGAACGTGAATATTGGCAAATTCGATCCGGCGAGGTGGGCAAACTGGTGGGCAAAAACTGGCCGGCCATGTCGGATTTTGTTCAAGCCGCACGCGGCGACGCGTCGGAAGAAATCATCCGACCTGAGGCTCTCGCGACGATCAGCGCCGTTAAAACTGCGGGCTACAAACTGGCAATCCTGTCGAACGAGCTGGATCTTTTTTACGGCCAGTCTTTTCGCCAGAAGCTTTCATTTCTGACTGATTTTGATTTGATCGTTGATGCAACCTACACACAAGTTTTGAAACCAGCTCCTGAAGCCTATCTCGATTGCCTGCAGCAGTTGGACCTGAACCCTGAGCAATGCGTATTCGTCGATGACCAGATGCGTAATGTTGTCGGCGCACGGTCTGTCGGCCTGAAAACTGTTGCGTTCGATGTCAGAAACCCAAAACAATCATATGCCGAAGCCCTCAATCTGATGGGCCTGACCAACAAGGAGACTTCACATGCGTGATACCAATTTTCTGATCGAAAACAATGCCCGTCATATGTGGCACCCCATGGCGCACCCGGCCGAAATGCAAGCCGTACCGCCCAAGGTTATCACCGCTGGTGAAGGCGTTCATGTCACAGATGTGGAAGGCCAAAAAACCCTGGATGCCGTTGGCGGCTTGTGGAACGTCAATCTGGGCTATTCCTGTCAACCGGTTAAAGACGCCATCCGGGATCAACTGGCAGAGTTGCCTTATTATTCAGCCTTCCGGGGCACATCAACCGGTCCCGCAATCGAGCTGTCATATGAATTACGACAGTGGTTTGAAGAAGACGGATTAACCCGTTCCTTCTTTACATCCGGGGGATCAGATTCAGTGGAAACCGCCCTGCGTCTGGCCCGCCAGTACCACAAAATCAGGGGCGACCGTGACCGCACCAAATTCCTCAGCCTGAAAAAAGGCTATCACGGCACGCACTTTGGTGGGGCCTCGGTCAACGGCAACGCCAACTTCCGGCGAAATTATGAACCTATGTTGGCGGGTTGTTTTCAAATTGCCTGTCCGCATATCTATCGCAATCCCTTCGGCGAAACCGATCCGGCAAAACTGGCCTTGCTTTGTGCCGCCGCCCTTGAGGATGAAATTGCTTTTCAGGGGCCTGACACCATTGCAGCCTTTATAATGGAGCCCGTCCTGGGGGCCGGCGGCGTGATACCGCCGCATGAAAGTTTTATGCCGCTGGTACGCGATATCTGCGACCGCAACGGTATTCTTTTGATCGCCGATGAGGTCATCACTGCCTTTGGCCGTACCGGAGCCTGGACCGGTTCGCGCCTGTGGAATGTTCGACCAGACCTGATGTGCACGGCCAAAGCCATTACAAATGGCTATTATCCTTTTGGGGCCGTGATGATTTCAGAGAAAGTTGTTGAGACCTTCGAAAATAATGACGATGCCTTTGGTAATATTGGCCACGGCTATACCTATTCCGCTCACCCGGTTGGGGCCGCCGCCGCCCTGGCAGCCCTGGCTGAAACAAAACGCCTGAATGTGGCTGACAATGCGGCGGTACGGGGAGACGAGCTGTTGGCTGGCTGCAAGGACCTGATGTCTCGACACGAAGGCGTGGGTGATGTCCGTGGCAAAGGTTTGATGGTCTGCCTTGAATTAGTCGCGGACCGCGCCAACAAAACTGCTGTCGCAAAATCTGTCATGGCTGACGTCTTTGAAAAAACCTATGAGGCCGGTGTCATGGTGCGGGTTTCCGGCAACAATGTGATCCTGTCCCCGCCGCTGATCCTGACTGCCGAAAATGTATCAACAATTGTCACAGCCCTGGATCACGGATTATCTGCCGCCGATTAAATCCGTCTTAGGCCAGCACTGCCGTAGCCTGCATGGCAAGCTGGCCCTTGGCATTGGCGGCCCAAAGGTCAACCTGGCCATCGCCAAGCTTGCCTGCGACGGTGACCGGCCCGGTATCAAACAAGGGGCTAACGGCCCGGAAACTGAAGTCGCTGATCTCAGCGTCTGGCATTTGTTTGCGGACAAAATCCAGCAGTAAAGTCGTGGTCAGTGGGCCATGCACAACGAGGCCTTCATAATTTTCGACTTCGCGACAATAACGTCGGTCATAGTGGATGCGGTGGCTGTTGAAGGTCAGGGCTGAGTAGCGAAAAAGGGTCACCGGGTCGGCCACAATATCTTGCGTCCAGTCAGCATCAACCGGTGCCATGGGCGGTTCTGGCGGCACAGTACCGGGGTCCGCTTCGGCGCGATAAACAATGTCGTGTTCTTCCGCTACACGAAGTTCATCACCCACATAAAATTCGTGCCGCACGACGACAAAACACAAGGTCCCGGTGCGTCCTTCCTTTACCTTCACGCCTTTGATCCGCGAATCCCTGCGGGCATGATCACCAATGGCCAGGGGCTTACCGGATTCCAGCCGCCCCCCCGCCCACATGCGCCGGGGCAGCGCCACCGGTGGATAAAAATCGCCAGTCAACGGGTGCCCATCCGGCCCCAGGTCAGAAGCAGGAGCTGCCGTGGAAAAATATATCCAGTGCCAGAAAGGCGGCAGGGCAGCGCCTGTCCTCAGGTCCATATCTTTGATATCCAGGGTGGCCGCAAGCTTTTCCGCCTGCGAGGCACTGACCACATCTTCAATAGTTTCACCATTGCCAATCCAGCGCGCCAGATAGTCTTCGTCAAGACTTTGTTCAACCATACTGTCTCTCCCTGTTTTTCTGCTTGCCACATAACGTGAAAATGCACGACCGATCAAGTTGCCTTGGGTTCTTCGCCATCCGTGCTATATCAACAGACATGACCGACGCTATCGAAACGCTGGATATCCCCATCCTTTATTCCTTCAGGCGCTGCCCCTATGCCATGCGGGCACGTCTGTCGCTGGCCATAAGCGGCCAAAGCCACGCTTTGCGTGAAGTGATCCTGCGCGACAAACCGGCGGCTATGATAACAGCCTCCCCTAAAGCCACCGTACCGGTCCTGGTGTTGCCTGATGGAACCGTGCTTGAGCAAAGCCTGGAGATCATGGACTGGGCCCTGGGCCTGAACGACCCCGAGAACTGGCTTGTCCCAGAAGCGGGTACGATTGAGAATGTCCGGGCACTGATTGCCGAAAGCGATGGCCCTTTCAAGGAGAATCTGGATCGCTACAAATACGCCAACCGATATGAAGGTGCGGACCCAATCGTTCACCGGACCGAAGGTATGAAATTCCTGCAAAAACTTGATGTCATGCTGGATAATCAGCCCTTTCTGGCAGGCCAGCGTGCGTGCCTGGCTGACTTCGCCATATTCCCCTTCATCCGCCAATTCGCCAACACAGATCGTAACTGGTTCGATGCCCAGGACTTGAAACCATTGCAATCCTGGTTGAACAAACACCTGGCTTCAGACCTGTTTACTGGTGTGATGAACAAATGGCCGCAATGGAAACCAGGTGACGCAGAAACCCATCTGCCATAACCGCTACCGCTTCAGGTTTTCAATCAAAACGGCCATGCCCTGCCCCGCGCCCAGGCACATGCTGATGACACCATAGCGACCAGCTGTTTCTTCCAGGTGATGCATGGCTGTAATGGTCATGCGGACCCCGGTCGCACCTGGCGGGTGGCCAATGGATATACCGCCGCCGTACAAATTGGTGATTTCACGCGAAATGCCCAGTTGCTTTTCAGCATGCAAGTTAACCGCAGCGAAGGCCTCATTGATCTCATAATAGTCAATGTCCGACACCTTCAGGGACTGCCGGTCCAGCAACTTCTGAATGGCGGGAACGGGGCCCACACCCATGATCCGGGGCGGCACGCCAACAACGGCCCAGTCAACCAGTTTGAAACCGGGATCAACACCTCGGCCTTCAACCGCAGTCCGGTCGCCAACAACGACAAAGGCCGCACCGTCTGTGACACCACTTGAATTACCGGGCGTAACCTTGCCACCTTCCCTGAATACCGGATTGAGTTTTTGCAGTTTTTCCATCGTGATCGCGGGGCGGGGAAATTCGTCATGTTCCATCAGACGGATATTTTTGCCGTCCCGAACTTCAATGGGTTTGATCTGGCGGGCAAGGAAGCCACTGTCGATGGCGGCGCCGGCGCGCTGCTGGCTCATCAAGGCCCATTCATCCATCTCGTCGCGCTGATACTGAAAATCTTCTGCCAGATTTTCGGCGGTTTCACCCATCAATTCCAGATTAAAGGGGTCACGATAGGCATAATCCAAAGTGTCGATCATGGTTTGCGGACCGCGCTTGGCACCCCAACGAAGGTCATTGGAAACATAAGGTGCGCGGGAGAAGTTTTCAAAGCCACCGGCCAATGCCATCTGGCTATGTCCGGAAATAATCTGCTCGGCCGCAGAGACAATGGCTTGCGTCCCGGACCCACAGGCGCGTGAAACATTCAGGGCCTGGCTTTCCTCCGCCATGCCAATGTTCAGGGCAATCACCCGACCGGAAAAATACCCCGCCTGGTCCACAGGCAAGACATTGCCACAAACAAGATGGTCAATTTCACTGGCCTTGAGACCGGCATCTTCCAGACAGGCGCTCGCCGCGTGTTCGCCCAGCTTGTTACCTTCAATGTCTTTCAGGGATTTACCATAGTCGCCAAAGGGCGTGCGTTTGCCGCCTGCCAGAACAATTTCATTATTCATGACCAAAATCCTTTAGTGGACTTGCTTGTCCTGGCCTTCCCAATAGGGTGCCCGCAATTCACGCTTGAGAATTTTACCAGCCCCCGACAAAGGCAGCGGTTCATCCCGGAACAGAATACTGCGTGGACATTTGAAGCCGGCGATCAGGGTGTGACAGAAAGCCATCAGCTCTTCTTCTGACACGCTTTGTCCTTCGTGCAGGCGAACGATGGCATGCACACTCTCGCCCCACTTGTCGTCCGGTACACCCACCACAGCACATTCGATAACCGCTGGATGTTGATAGAGGGCATTTTCGACTTCTGCGGAATAGACGTTTTCACCGCCGGAAATAATCATATCCTTGGTGCGATCAACGATAAAGATATAGCCGTTTTCGTCGATATAGGCACCGTCACCGGTATGCATCCAGCCATCCTGCACCGCCGCTGCTGTTTGTTCCGGCAATTTCCAGTATCCCAGCATTACGATAGGGCCGCGCACGCAAAGTTCGCCTATTGTTCCGTTGGCAACAGGATTGTCGTTTTCATCGACGACCTTGACTTCGGAATTCAAAACCACGGGACCACAGGATTTGAACAGCTCGTTTTTCAGTCCCTCTCCCCGGTGCGCCTCGGCACCATTCATGGAAATCAGGGGTGATGTTTCGGTTTGCCCATAGGCATGCACAAATTCACAACCAGGAATCAAGTCGACCGTCTTCCTGATCACATCGGCGGGCATGGGCGAGGCGCCATAGGACAGGGTCTTGAGGTTGCTCAGATCGTAGTTCTCAGCCCCTTCGGAATTCACCATCATGTTGATCATGGTTGGCACCATCAACAAATCGGTAATTTTTTCATCCTGCAAGGCGGTCAACACGGCGGTCGGTTCGAACGCCGGGACAAATACATGCGTGCCCGCCACCATGGTCACGCCTGTCACCGCGACCGATCCCGCGATATGGAACATGGGCGGCACATAAAGCCAGCTCATGCCCGTCCGGAAATTCAGGGCCGGAATACAGTTCATGGTATTGGACATCAGATTGGCGTGGCTCAGCATGACGCCTTTTGATTTACCGGTGGTACCACCCGTATAAAGAATACCGGCCATGTCATCATAACCGGCCCCGGCATCTTCCACAGGGTCGCCAGTTGCCAGAATTTCTTCGTAATTCAGCATGCCCTCAGGGGTCGCGCCATCACCGACATAAATAAAATGTTTGACCGTTTCCAGTTGCGGTTTCAGGTCTGCCATCATACCGATAAAAGGTTCGTCAATGAAAAGCGCCTTCGATTCGGAATCGTTTAACCAGTAGGCCATTTCCGGCGCGGCCAGGCGCCCATTAATCGGCACAAAGGCTGCCGCGGCCCAAGGCAGTGCAACATAGGCTTCAAAATAGCGGTCACTGTTCAGGGCCAGAATACCGGCCCGCTCACCATCGCAAATTCCCAGTTCACGTAAAGCCCCGGCCAGTTTGGCGACGCGGTCCTTGCATTCCAGCCAGGTTCGACGACGATCACCGCATATTGTTGCCAGTCCACCACCTTTGATCTGGCAGGCCCGTTTAATGGCTTGGGTTAAATGCATGTTTCTTCTAACTCCCGGTTATTCGTGCGCGCGCGGCTGTGTCAGCAACCGCACCCAAATATCCCCCATCCAACAGTGTTTCCGCTGCTGCCATATAGTCTGTTTCACCACTTTCCAATGCCGCAACCAGCGCGTCAATCTCTGGTGACGTATTTTGTCGCAATCTCTGCTTGGCCAATTGCCCCAGGGCTTCGGCAAGGTTACGTCTAAGGCGTGGTTTACGGTCAACCAGACCGGTGCCCAGGCGTTGTTTTTCATCCGCAATGGTGATTTCACCTACCAACTCAGGCAGGCCTTCAGAGGTAGTCGCGACGGTCCCCAGCACCGGGATATCCTGTGATCCCTGGCGCTTTAGCTTCAGCATGGCTTTCAGGGAGCGTTTGGTTTGATCGGCCAGGGGCTGGTCGCATTTGTTCACAACCAGAATATCGGCGATTTCAAGGATACCGGCCTTGATGGCCTGAATATCATCGCCCAGACCAGGTGCGCTCACCACAATTTTAACCGCAGCTATATCGGCCACTTCGACTTCCGACTGCCCGGCCCCAACCGTTTCGATCAAGATAATATCCCAGCCTGCTGCATCCATCAGATCAATGACCCGACCTGCTGTGCGGGACAATCCACCCAGATGCCCGCGGGAGGCAAAGGAGCGCACAAATACGCCCGTATCATGGGAATGTTCGGCCATGCGAATGCGATCACCAAGGATGGCACCACCGCTCAAAGGGCTGGATGGATCAACGGCGATAACGGCAACGGTCTTGTCTTGAGCGCGGTATTCACCGATCAGTGCATTGACCAAAGTTGATTTACCGGCTCCCGGTGGCCCGGTGATACCGATGGTGATGGCCTTGCCCGTTGACTTTTGCACGGCAGCCAACAGGGAGGCTGCATGCGCGGTTTCGTTTTCGACTTCCGTGATGGCCCGAGACAAGGCGGCCGGATTGCCTGCGTACAGTCGCTCAATCAGCCGCCGTCCGGCCTCGCTCAGCTCTGATTTTGTCATGCAACAACTTTCCATTTTGTCATGCAACAACAAGAGGTTGGCCAAAGCCCAACTCTGCTCTCAAGACGGCAATGGTTTCGCTTTGAGTTGCCCCGGCACGGGACGCATTGACGACACCTTCAAAAGTGTTGCGCTTGTTGTCGTTGGCGATATCACCCAAATCATCAAGCGCCCTGTCGACGGCGTCCTGATCGCGATTGCGTTTATATTTTGCGAGGTTTTCAATGAAAGCTTCGATATCTTCCGGGGCCGGACGATCCAGAGGTTTCACCGGCAATTCAACTTCACTATCAACCTGATAAGCATTTACCCCGACAATGGTTTCATCGCCATGGGTAATGCGATCCTGGAAGGCCATGGCTGACGCGCCGATCTTGCCTTGTACCCAGCCGCTTTCAACAGCCTTGTACATGCCACCAAGATCATCAATTTTTTCCATCAGTGCCACGATTTCTTCTTCCATCTGGTCCGTCAGGCGTTCGATGTAATAACTACCGCCCAGCGGATCAATGACGTCGGTCAAATGGGCTTCTTCGCGCAAGATATTCTGTGTCGCAATAGCAATGCGGGCGGCGTCTTCTGTTGGCGTACTCAGCACTTCGTCAAAGCTGTCTGTGTGCAGGGATTGAAGGCCACCAAAGATACCGGCAATGGCCTGAGCCGTGACCCGGGCAATATTATTCAGCGGTTGCTGGCGGGTCAGATCAACGCCAGACGTCTGACCATGAAATTTGAAACGCTGGGCCTTTTCACTTGAGATGCCAAAGCGATCCCGTACGATCCGGGCCCAGATACGCCGACCGGCGCGGAACTTGGCGACTTCTTCAAAAAAGCTGACGGAAATATCAAAGAAAAATGTAAAGCGGGTCAGCACATCTTCCAGATCCATACCACGCGACAGGCAATCTTCGGTATTCTGGATCGCCGTCGACAAGGTGAAAGCCATGGCTTCTGCCGGGGTGGCACCGGCCTGTTGCATGTGCTGACCGACAACCGACATGGGGTTCCAGTTCGGCACCTTTTCGCGGGCGAACTCAATGTGATCCAGCAACACCCGGCGCGAGCCCGGCAGGGCCAGGCGGTAGAACATATGGTTGGCAACGAAGTGCGATATATAATCGCTCTGGTTGGCCGTGCCCGAGATCTTGGTCCAGGGGATCTGGCGACGCTCGGCCACGGTCAGGACCTGGGCCAGCATGGTGAAGGGCAAGGGGTCGTTCAGGGCTGTGGAAATTTCGTCAATAGGAATGCCGTCGAGACAAGTTTCCATATCGTCGACGGTATTGATGATCGTGCCACAGGTGCCCAAAATCAACGGATCGCACTGGTCGGCATCCAGACCACGGTAGATCGAATTGCAGGGAATCATGCTGATGGCACTGGTGCCGGCCTTCAACATCCGGTGCAGGCGTTCGTTATATTGTTTCGGAATACCAAGCCCGATTAATTGGCGTTGAGACCAGGTGCGGCCCCGGTGCATGGTCGGGTAAATGCCGCGCGTAAAAGGCGCCGTACCTGGATATCCAAGCTTGTCTTCATATTGATTTCCGTCCCAGTCAGCTGGCGTGTACATGGGCTGAACCTCAATGCCAGAGCGGTTTCGAACGGTTTTACCGTCCGGCAGTTGTTTGTCATAGGCCGCTTGCCAGTCATCGAATCCTGGCAGCGCAAGCTGTTCATTCCGGGGCATGATCTATTCCTTTCTAAAGCTGTCGGGCGGCGTCGTTCTGGGCTTCACCGGCCAGCGACTGAACGGTACCAACGATGTCGGCCATATCAGCACCTGGGTGAAAGACCCGCGCCACGCCGGCATCGAGTAAATCCTGTTCTTCATTATCCGGCACAATGCCACCAACGATAACCTTGACATAATCCAGTCCGGCCTTGTGCAGTTCCTTCATCAGCTTGGGCACCAGCAGATGGTCTGTCGCCAGCGAGCTGACGCCGATCACATCGACATCTTCTTCCAGGGCCAGTTTGGCAACAGTGGGAATTTCCTGCCAGGGCGCGGTGTAAACAACTTCCAGCCCTGCATCGCGCAAGGCAGCGGCGACAATGCGGCTGCCCCGGTCGTGGCCGTCGAGGCCGATTTTGGTGACGAGGACTTTTGCCGGCCGCACCAGATTTGTTACTTCACTCATACCCGAGATCCTTTTTCCTGCAGGGGGTTTTTCAATAATTCAATCATTTTCATGGCCACTTCACCTGGTGGCATGCCACCGGACCGGTACCAGTTTTTGGCGGAATTCAGCGCCCCGAGAAGTGTCAGGCGCAGCATTGTGCGGTCAACTGTGGGGGCCAGCGGCAGGTCATCTACCAGATTGCGAAAGAGGCTTTCATAACCATCCCGGCAGGCGATCAACTGCTCCTCGCCAGAGGGCACATCTTCCGGCATGACCTTCAAAATCACCTGCGCATAATCGCTTTCATCCAACAACATTTCTGTGTGAGCGCGGCAGGCGGCTTCCAGTTTTTCCCAAGGATTTTCAGTGTCCTGGCAAGCTTCTTCAACGCGGTCAGCGATCAAGCGGACGCCTTCTTCATAGACCGAAACCAGCAAGTCATCTTTCGACGGAAAGTGATAATAGACCGAGCCTGCCAGCATACCGGCAGATTTGGCGATTTCCCGCATGGTCACCGCATGAAAACCACGTGCCCGGAACAGGGCTGCCGCCGCATCCAGCAAGGGCTGACGACGATTATCCTGGCGCGGTCCGCGAGGCGAGCGGCTGGCGGTTAGTGAGGCGGTATCGGCGGTCATAATTGATCCTAAAACAAACGCTTGTTTGGTATAGGAGGAAAACAGGTCGTTGGTCAAGTAGTCTCAAGCCTCAGATCAGGTTTTAGACACCAACTGACTGGATGAAATGACCCGCTAAAACGCCCTGAAAAGAGCAAGCATTTTGTGGACAATAACGGGCAACCGCAGAGCATTCAGGGGACAAAGGCCGGACATTTGCGCCCCCGATTACCCATAAAATGCCAGCCCCTTTTCAGGGGGCCGGATCTCACCCTAATTTCTGAGTTTTGTCGCAGCGGCGATAAAGGCGTCGACCATGGAGTCGTCGGTGCTAAATCCGGTGACCAATCGAATGACGATGTTGTCGCCGTCCGTGGTCCAGCGATAAAAAAGATGGCCGTCGGCTTCCATGGCTTCGATGACGCTGGCGGGCAGGCCGATGAAAATTTCGTTGGCCTGGACCGGCGCAAATAATTTACCGCCGGGCAGCTTTTCCAGGGCCGTCGCCAGGCGCGTGGCAAGGCCATTTGAATAGCGCGCATTTTTGAGCCAAAGGTCATCCGTCAAATAGGCTTCCAACTGGGCTGAGAGAAATCTCATTTTGGAAAACAGATGTCCGCCGCGCTTGCGACGATAAAGAAAATTCTCTGCCAGTTCCTCTTTAAAGAAGATCACGGCCTCGGCGGCCATGGCACCGTTCTTGGTTGCGCCAAAAGACAGCACATCGACCCCGGCCTTCCAGGTCATCTCGGCTGGCGTACAACCGAGATTGATCAGGGCGTTGGCAAATCGGGCACCGTCCATGTGATAACCAAGGTTAAATTTTTTGGCCACGTCGCCGATGGCGGTAAGTTCCTCGACAGAATAAACCGTGCCAAGTTCGGCGGCCTGGGTTACGGATACTGCGGCAGGCTGCACGGCATGTTGAAAACCGATATGGGCGCTTGAAAGATTTGCATCCAACTCAGCAGCAGTGAACTTTCCGTCCGCATCGCCGAGCAACACTAACTTGGCCCCGCCGGTATAAAATTCAGGCGCGCCGCATTCGTCGACTTCGATATGAGCTTCACGGTGGCAATAGACCGAACCATGCGACGGCGTCAGGGCTGCCAGCGAAAGTGAATTGGCCGCCGTGCCGGTAGCCACAGGAAACATCCAGACGTCAGTTTCAAAAATTTCTGCCAGACGCGCCTGCACCCGTGCGGTGGTTTCATCATCACCATAAGATGTCACCGTGCCGGCATTGGCCGCCATGATGGCTTCCATGATCTGGGGTGCGACGCCAGTGACGTTATCGCTTCTGAAATCGGTTGGGGCTGCCTGGGTATTCGCGTTCGTGCTTGGCATGAAATATTCGCTCGTCTGTTATCGGGGGAAATTCTGATCCCGGATTATTAACATCATTTGATCACGACCGGGAGTGCAGAAAATGATTTCTCACCGTCTGCCTCTCGGCACATCAACCAGGCCGATAGGTCAACTGCCCCGACACCATCCACCGCCAGGATTAACCAGACCAATCCCGGTTCCGCCGCATCGGCGAGATCTTTGCCCGATGGCTTTGGACTGCCGTTCGGGTGAGAATGATAAATACCGATGATCTGATCCGGGCCCGACACCAGTTCTTCTTCCAGACGCAAGCGAATTCGAAAATCCACTTCAAAGCCGCTGAGTTTATCTGCCGCCAGGTTTTCGCTTTTGTGGATCGCCGTGATTTGAACTGCCGCTTCCGTATGATGCCCAACCAGCAAGCCGCAACATTCCGCCGGTGACGCCGCCAGTGCCAGGCGTGAAAGCTCGGCCCGATCTGTGGCTGCGAGATTTATGACCTCGGGTTTCATGGTACAAACAGGGTATCTTACTCAGCCTGCAATTTTATCGAGCCGAGGCGGTCGCCAGTGGCCAGGTTAAAGATGTGCACGGCTTGATCGCCAGAAACCAGACGCAGGCGCAGGATCAGGCGGCGGCGGTCGGTGGTCATCTCTTCGATTACGGCACCGGCAGGTATTTTGGCTGTGACGTCACCAAAGGCCTTCAAAGGCCGAAGCTTCCATTTTGAATGCGGGCGCTGTGCAGCCACGGGTTGGGTGGCCGTCGGAGCCACGGTCTGAGCCACAGTTTGCGGCGATTCAGTTTTGCCCCCTGCCGCCAGGCGACTGATTATGGTATAGGCAATCACGCTGACGCCGAGAATAATCAGCACACCCATAAAGATAACCAGAAATTTCAGGCCGCGATGTTGATTTTCCATAATGTTGAACTGGTCCTGTCGAGCCCGATTAGTGGTCTGAATTAGATAATGCCAAAAGAATCAAATGACTGAGCCTACAAGCATATCGCTGTCCTTGCCCGCTGTCGACGCGGAACGGGAAGGCACGCGCCTGGATAAATATATCGCCAGTACCCTGCCAGAAATTTCACGCATGCGCATCAAGGGCCTGATCCAGGAGGGCCAGGTGCGGGCCGACGACAAGGTCATCACCAACATCTCGTGGAAGGTCAAGACGGGCCAGGTCTTTGATCTCATCGTCCCGCAAGCCATTGAGCCGATACCCCAGGGCCAGGACATCCCCCTGAACGTGGTTTATGAAGATGACTATTTGATCGTCATCGACAAACCGGCGGGCATGGTTGTGCATCCCGCGGTCGGCAACGACGACGGCACGTTGGTAAACGCCCTGATCCATCATTGTGGCGACAGCCTGTCGGGGATCAACGGCGTCAAGCGACCCGGCATTGTGCATCGCATAGATAAAGACACCAGCGGCTTGATGGTCGTGGCGAAAACGGATCTCGCCCATGCTGGCCTTGCCGAACAGTTTGCCGATCATTCGCTGGAACGGGCGTACCTCGCCATCGTGCGCGGTCGCCCCTATCCAGCCGAGGGCACGATCGATGAAGCCGTTGGCCGCAGCCCGCGCAACCGCCAGAAGATGGCCGTTGTTGGCACCGGCGGCAAACACGCGGTGACGCATTTCAAACTTATTCAGCGCTTGGGCGATGCTGCGACGCTTGTGGAGTGTCGCCTGGAAACCGGACGCACCCATCAGATTCGTGTGCACATGACCCACATCCACCATCCTCTGATCGGTGATCCGGTTTATGGCCGCACGGCGAAGACCAAAAACCTCGACCCGCAGGTGCGAGAAGCCATCAAATTGTTTACTCGCCAGGCGCTTCACGCATATGTGATTGGCTTCAAGCATCCGGTGACAGATGAGCAAATTCGCTTTGAAAGCCCGATACCTGAGGATATGGCGGCCTTGATCAGAGCGCTGGAAACCGCCTGAAACCCCTGCAAACAAAGGGTTCCCCGGTAATTTATTCGCCAGACCATCTTGAAATCCGCCCCTTTCGTTCCTTTATATAGTGTAAGGGGCAGCAAGCCCTGCACAGGAAAGCTTCGGCAAAAGCTGATATAGAAAAAGCCGAACGCACATAGAGGGAAACAAGGAAACCAGATGGCACGCAACATTGTTCCAGCAATCACACCGGAAACCAGCCTGACCAGGTATCTGCAACAGATCCGCGGATATCCGATGCTGACCAAGGACGATGAATATATGCTGTCCAAACGCTGGCTTGAACACGAAGACGTGGACGCCGCCGGGCAAATGGTCACCAGTCATTTGCGCCTTGTGGCCAAAATCGCCATGGGCTATCGCGGTTATGGTCTGCCCGTCGCCGAACTGATTTCCGAAGGCAACGTGGGCATGATGCAAGCGGTCAAACGCTTTGATCCGGAAAAAGGTTTCCGCCTCGCGACCTATGCCATGTGGTGGATCCGGGCCTCGATTCAGGAATATATCCTGCACTCATGGTCGTTGGTCAAAATGGGCACCACCGCCGCCCAGAAAAAACTGTTTTTTAATCTGCGTAAAATCAAGGGCCAGCTTAAAGCCATTGATGATGGCGACCTGCACCCGGACACCGTGACCACCATCGCCACCAAACTGGGCGTGCCTGAAAAAGACGTTGTCTCCATGAACCGGCGCATGGCAGCACCCGATGGTTCATTGAACGCACCCTTGCGGATCGATGGTGACGGCGAATGGATGGACTGGTTGGTCGACGACACACCCGATCAGGAATATATGCTGGGCGAGAGCCAGGAACTGGACCAGCGCCGTCTCTGGATGGCCGACGCCATGTCGGGCCTGAACGAACGCGAACAGCACATCTTAACCGAACGGCGCCTGTCGGAAGAGCCACAAACCCTGGAAGATCTCAGCACGCATTACGGCATCAGCCGCGAACGCGTTCGCCAGATCGAAGTCCGGGCTTTCGAGAAACTGCAAAAAGCCATGCGCAGCTCCGCCATGGCAGAAAAGCTGAGCCATCAGGACGACGGTGCAAGGTTAAACGCGCCAACCTGAACGAACCCGGTTGAACCGGCCGACATCACAATTGTGGGGACATGACCTGATTTGTTTAAATCAGAATCATGTCCCCATTTTTCATTTATATCGAACAAATTCAGATACTTGCAATATAATTTGGTATTGCGTTCCCTTAACTATGCTAGTTCAGTTCTGACAGGACGAGTTTAATGTTTGTGTCGACAATCATTTTGTGTGTGCCGTCGGACATCATCTTTGTGAGGGCATTGTTGATGCTTTCCAGCAAGTGCCCCTTGTTCATTTTTTTGGGGATGCCGAGGTAATTTGGATCCAGTTTATAAGGCGGGGACAAGACAACAAAGGAATCCTTATGCTCTCTTAGCCGCCTATTTTTTGAAATCACTGCCGCCAGGGCAATCTTTCCAGGGCTAAGCAGCACGGCATCAACCCTTCCGAGCAACAACATCTTTAACTGGCTTACCCGGTTCGTGCCCTCGACCGCTACAAAATCACCGTTGGCCCGACTTTTCTCAAAATCATCGCCATAGCTTGCACCTCGCTTGATGGCGATTG
The DNA here is from genome assembly GCA_018650465.1 of Alphaproteobacteria bacterium. GTDB lineage: Bacteria > Pseudomonadota > Alphaproteobacteria > UBA2966 > UBA2966 > JABILA01. The sequence continues at coordinate 11,110 of JABIFY010000109.1, read as the reverse complement.
TTCGTCCACTGAGTTTGTCAATTCCCTTAAATTCGAAGGCACTTTTCTTTGTCGTAACAAAGACGATCTCATCATGATACATGGGCACTGAATAGTGCCACAATTTCTCTCGCTCTCTGGTTTTTGAGAACCCGATGATTGCACCGGAGCCATGCTCACTTTCCACGTAGGCTCGTTTCCAGGGACTGAGCGCATAGGTGAATTTAATGCCTGTGCGTTTGCCCACCTCTTCAAGAAGGTCGATCATGATGCCGACTGGTTTTTGCTCGTCATTCAGCCAGTTCTTTGGTTTCGCTTTATGATCGCCAACGATGGTCAACTCTTCAGCCAACGCAGGCGCGGCAGAGGTGGCCAAAAATATGGCGAAGAAAATTGAATAAAGTTTCATATTGCGTTCACGTACCTGTTGGTCGATCATATTCTACCAAGATACTGCCCATGATCTTCGTCCGATCTACACCAAATCTGCGGTGGATCGTTGCAAGGACTATATCGACTATTGCTGGTGCCCACAATATTGGCCATTCAACAGTCATTAGTCCCCTTAACGCCATAAAGGGCCGCGGAAAAGGACCCTGGAAAAGGGCCACGGGGAATTCTCACCCTACTCCACCACAGATGATCCCCATTCGTCGTAAAGTTCCTTTTGCCGGGCCTTGATTTTTGTGGATCGAGAGCCGGAAAAAATTTGCTGGACCATGGCGGAAAATTGAGGGGCGGCCCAGGCCACCAGGGCACCGGTACCGGCTGCACCATAGATAATCAGCCAGTTCAGCATTTCCGACATAGCCCTGGTACCGCCTTCCATGGGGCCGCTCCAGACCAGGCCGATAACAGGGACAAGACCGGCGAGGTTGAACATCAGCACAACAGTTGAGCTGGAGGCACCGGGTTTGCGCTCGATGATGAAAGACACAACCGTCGGTGCCATGCCGAAAATAATGATAAAAATACTGCTGAACAGAGCGCCCATCATAACGGCAATGCCTTTTTAAATGAGTTTTGCATTTTACAGCCCTGTTTCGATTGAAAACCAGAGAGAAGCCGCCAGCACCAGTGCGCCCAAGATCGTCGCTGCCTTGTAACCTGATAATTTAAGCTCGTTGGTAATTCGCCGGGATCCTGATTCAAGGTCCTTCAGCTGTTTATTCAATTCAGCATATTCAGCTGCCCCCTGGCGGCACTCGCTTTCGTCCAGACGGCGCATCTTGCGATTACCGACGACTTTGAACATGCCGGAAAGATCGCCGACTGAGGCATGCAGACGAGCCTGTTCCGACAGATTTTTGCGCCTGTTTTTACTGTGATACAGCTCCAGGATGGGTGGCAGGCGGTCTTCCATGCGCTTGGCCAGATTGATCAGGGCACCACAATCAGAAGCTGTTTGCATGGCACCGAACAGGCCAATAATGGTCAAATTGCGCTCGGCTGGATCGCCGCCAGAAACGCTGAGGGCGGGCACAAGTTTGGCTGCATCTTCCGACCGGGCGGCAACAAAGGCGGCCACATGACGGTCGAAAATATCCACCCCTTCGTTGGCCGAAACGATGGCCGCATTGATGCATTGCAAGACGCTGCCAAGATCAAGCGCACCGAATGTGATGATCATGGGACTAAGGCAGGGGGTCGCCTGGTTTAGTTCATACAGGCATCGTTCCAGGCCAAATCCAGGTGCAGCATTTTCCATCCAGCCCGTCAGTTTGGCGTAGTCAATATCACCGCCAGATTTTTCCCGTGACATTTTTTGTGAGGATTCCCAGCCTGCCAGATAATTTGTTTTAAAAAACTCTCCCAGGGTGCCCTGCAGGGCGATATCACCTGTGCCCAATGCCGAGGCAACGGCAGCGCCGAAGCCGTCATTACACAGGGCCAGCCCCCGATAGCGAACCGGTCCAAGTGGGTCCAGGGCACCGCACACGCGGGTCACCAACAAGTCATTGGCGAGGCTGTTGCCGGGTTGGGCCTCGGCAATGGCCTGGGCGACATATTCAGCCTTGTCCTTGTCACCCAGGGATTGCTTGATCCAGCCGACAAGTCCGCTTTTTTTGACAAATTCAGTTGCACCATCGCCCAGGGTGGCAATTTTCAGGGCGGCCATACGGTCGTAGAATATTTCCTCATCACCAATGACCAGAGGACGTCGCGCCCGCACACCTGAGGGTATGTGGCGCAAAGAGCGGGTGTTGCCCCAGGACCAGCCTTTGGTATCTTCGATTGTCCAGCGCTGGCTGATGTCATCGTTCAGCAAACCGCGCAAGAGTTTCTCCGTTGGGCCGGTTAAACGATGGTCCCCCACCAGGGTCACAAAGGACCCCTTCGACATCTTCATTTCCTGGATTTGTCTGTCGCTTTTTCCCGCTGTTGGGTCGTCGCCTTTTAACAACATCGTCAGAGTTACACCCAGGGCATAAAGGTCACTGCTGCCAGTTCCTTCACCCCGACCAATGGGGTGTGCCATACTGCGTTCAACCGTTTCAAAGATCGCAGGTTGTGAATATCCCGGCGGTTCGGTGAAACCTTCACCCAGAACCAGCGCCTGTTGCCCCTTGTCCCGATAATAAAGGTTTTCAGGCCGGATCCGTCGATGGGTCAGGTCCTGATGATCCAGGCTATCCAGGATTTCGATCAAGACGGGTAGAAACCGCTCCGTAACAATGGGTTCTGAAAATCCCCGGTTTTGGGCCGACATATCCATGACACGTCCGCCAATAGGGCGTTCTAGAATAAAATAGCGACGGTGGTCACCATCAATTTCAACGACGCCGCTGTGGAACACCTTAAGGATGCCGTTGATAGCCCGGTCTTCAAGTGCCGTATAAAAATGCAATCGCTGGGGCAAATCCGCGCGGCAAATGTAGGCGACCAAAGCCTGTTGCGGGCTTTCCTTATCGCTGGCAGCAAAAGCCTGGGCATTGGGGGCATGCAAATCTTCCAGCGGGGCTGAAAAATCAATCCGCAGGCGGCCATCAATAACGACAGCGCCGTTTCCCTTGATTTTCCAATCAGATTCAACCAAATCACAATCCCGCATAATGAGAGCGTTTACCGCCTGGACGGAGACGCTGCAGTTTGGATACTCTGCCATCAACACCGGATACAGAGCCACTTGTTATTCCATCGAAACAGGTATCCTTCTGGGTTTTACCGTTATATTGGTAAAATATATGTATAGACAAGCGCTGGTCACCGACGATTGGTGAATGAGAGGGTTGTTTCAGACGCTGGTCGGGGTAGAATTGAGGCCTTGGGGCGACTTCAAATCGCAGGGGGAACATGCGCGTTGTCAGATATCGTAAATGATCTTTATACGCTGTCGCGGAACAGGTGGACGCTTTATCAGCAATATGAAGGCAAAACGCTGAATCGCGCCATTGGTGACGCTGAAAAATTATTGGCCAGCAAGAAGGTTGATGCCGTCGGCATTATTCGGGAAGGACCGGAACGCCGCGGCGGTCCAGCGGTCGAAACCCTGGCATACTGCGATACCAGAATTAAGAATACGCCTGACCTGAACCAGTTCCCTGTCATTCCCCTGTCGCAGCAGGAACATGATGCCCAGCAGGGCAAATATTTCGACGAGCAGGAAGAAAACGCCGACGATGACGGCGGAGACCGCCAGGCCCATCAACCAGCCGCCGTCCCGGCACAACCATCAGGCAGCGCGGCAGCCTTGCCAGTCAAATTGTTTACCGTGGCCTTTATTTCCCTGGGCGTTGGCTGGGGCTTGTGGACTGCGATCAGTCATCTTGGCGGCATGGACATTTTGATAGACCTGGTAGGCCCGCGCAATACAGCGGCCAAGACCATGGGGCTTGGCTTCCTGATTTCGCTTTTCATTCTGATCCCGGCGACGATCAGTGGACGTGACGTTGCAGCGGCCTTTCAGTCCAAGCCAGTAGGTCACCAGCCCCAGGCACCACGCCCGCAAAACCGCAGAACGAGCGCCGCAAACAAGGATGTCGAGGACCTGGAACAAGCCGGTAAGGATGTCCGGAAAGAGGGCGGCAAGAAGAAGAAAAAGAAGAAAAAATCAGAAACGGGTGAAGCTGACACCGGCGAAGATCAGGATGATAGCACGGGCGGCGATAAAGACGATAAAGAAGGCACGGATGCTGCGGATACTGGAATTGCTGGTAAGCTGACAGAAACCCGGGCGCAACTGGTCAAGTTTTTTGAGCGTTGCATGGCCTATGTGATGGCGATCGATCCGGATCTGAAAGGCGGGCGTCTGGATGCGGTGACCAGTTTCGGCTGCCAGTTGTTCTTTGCCGGTGCAGCCGAGGTTTTGATCAAACAACAACGTATGGATGCCGGGCAACTGGGTAAAGTCCTGGTGCCTTGCGCCATGGCCCTGGGTCAGAGCAAGGAACAAGTCGCCAAATTCGCCGACAAATATGAAAGTTATCTGCTGGAACCGGGCTATCTGGATATGTTCCGGGCCGGGCGGGAAGCCATGACCACAGCCCTGCAGGACGAGGTCAAAGCCGCTGAAAAAGCCGCAGCCGACGAAGCCGAAGCCGCCAGTAGTGCGCCCAAAAAAATACGCAGCCCGGCGGACGACGATTTTGACGGTGACTGGGAAAGCGAAGAAGACATCGGCATTTTCCTGGCCCAGGCCCTGGATGCCTGGCGTTCACCCAAGGATCGCAAAGGCAATCTGACAGCGGTTCTGTTTACCGATATTGTTGGCTCGACCAGTATCACCCAGGAACATGGCGACGAAGCCAGCCAGGTCATGGTGAACATTCATAATTCCATTGTCCGGGGTGCCTTGCAGGCCCACGGCGGCTGGGAGGTCAAACACACGGGCGATGGTATTATGGCCGGGTTCTCCAACCCGCCCGCCGCGGTCGATGCCGGTGTGGATATGCAGCGCGGTGTCAAACAGTACAATACCACCAAGCCGGATATCGAGCTGCGTTTGCGCGTTGGTATCTCAGTCGGTGAGCCGATTGCCGAAGATGATGATCTGTTTGGTGCCACGGTGCAGATGGCGGCCCGCCTGTGTGACGGAGCCGGAACAGATGGCGTTATGATCACCAATATGCTGAAAGAGATGTGCCAGGGCCGGGCCCTGGAATTTCAGGATGTTGAACCCAAAATGTTCAAGGGTATCGCCGAGCCGGTCCCTGTTTCGCTTGTTGAATGGCGCCAAAAGAAAAAGAAAAAACCTGCCTGAGGCACCTTTTCTGGTGGCCGTTTTCCTGTCGGCAGAATCGTGCTGACCTGTCGGCCCCCGATCCATCACCCTGTCGGAGAGTTTTTGCATGACCGAAGATATCAATGCCTTCGCACCGGAAGGTCGCATCCGTGTTGAAGCAACATCCAGTGGTCCTCTCGACGGATTAACCTTTGTCGCCAAAGACCTTTTCGATGTTGCAGGCCATGTAACCGGCGGCGGAAACCCGGATTGGGCATCACACAATGCTATCCCTTCCAGACATGCCTGGGCCGTACAGACACTGCTTGATGCCGGAGCCTGTCTGACGGGAAAAACCATTACAGACGAAGTGTCCTTAGGGATTCTTGGGGAAAATGCTTTTTATGGCACACCCCTGAACAGTGCGGCACCGGACCGGGTGCCTGGCGGGTCCTCTTCCGGCACGGCAGCTGCGGTCGCGGGCGGGCTTGCGGACACAGGATTAGGCAGTGACACCGGTGGCTCAATTCGTGTGCCGGCCAGCTTTTGCGGTTTATACGGCATTCGCCCGACACATGGTCGCCTGAACCTGGCCGGTATGATGCCGCAGGCACCCGACAGCGACACAACCGGTTGGTTCGCACGGGATGCAAATACTTTTGAGCGCGTATCTTCTGTTCTGCTGGGTGAGACAATTAATTCAGCACTGCCCACACGCCTTGTCATCGCTGTAGATACCTTTGGCTTCGCGGATCCGCAAACCAGAGAAGCCTTGTATCCGCTTGTCGACAAAATCGCGAAGCTGACCGGCAATGTTGTTGAAGAAGTCATGGCACCGCAAGGCATTTCAGTCTGGGGCCGGACCCAGCGGACCTTGCAAATGGCCCAGGCCTGGCAAACTTTTCAGGGCTGGATTGAAAAAACAAATCCCCGGGTTTCCTTCAATGTTGCCCGTGGATTGCTGATGGGATCGATGGTGCCTGAAGTCGACAAACAATGGGCAATGTTGATGAAACACGAAGCCCGGGCCAGGCTGGAATACCTGCTGCCGCAGGGAAGCGTTTTGGTCATGCCAACAACCCCTTTCCCCGCCCCGCCAAAAAACCTGCCCCTGCCCGAACAAAACCAGGTCAGGGAAAAAATATTGGGCTTGTGCGCCCATGGTGGCCTGGCAGGTTTTCCCCAGGTCAGCATTCCGGGGGCAACTGTCGACGGTGCACCCGTCGGGCTATCCATCCTCGCCGGGGCCGACGAAGATGCCAGCCTGGTTGCCCTGGCCAGTGAATTGGCCAGCGCGCTTGCGAGTGAATAAAGGGTTAGAAAACATGACAGACTTTACGGCAAATATCCCCGAGGTCGTCGAGGAGATCCGGCAACTGTTTGAACAATATGAAACAGCGTTGGAGACGCGGGATATTGATATCCTGGACAATACTTTCTGGCGCAGTCCCCACACTGTCCGCCTCGCCATGAGTGAGCACGGCTATGGATTTGATGAAATTCATGCCCATCGGGTCGCCCGCAAGCCCGGCCCCGGAATCAAGGAAAAACGAATAAGACTTGAAATCCTGACAATCGGCCGTGATTTTTCCACGGTTAATCTGGAATTCAAGGTTCGCGGACAAGACCTGATCGGGCGTCAAAGCCAGACGTGGGTGAGGTTTCCCGAAGAGGGCTGGAAAGTCGTCAGCGCCCACGTCTCAACAACGGATGGCACGAAGGTCTGGTAGAGACTTAATCCTCGCCCAGGCTTAACTCAATCTTCAAACGGGTCGCGCACCAGCAAGGTATCCTGGCGATGAGGGCTTGTTGACAACATGGCCACCGGAGCTTCGATCAGTTCTTCGATTCGACGGATATATTTGACCGCTGTTGCCGGTAAATCACCCCAGCCCTTGGCACCCACAGTACTGTCGGACCAGCCTTCCATTGTCTCATAGACCGGCTCAACACGGGCCTGCAAGGCGGGCTGGGAGGGCAGGTAATCCAGAACCTCGCCGTCCAGCTTATAGGCGACACAGACCTTCAGTTCATCCATGCCATCCAACACATCCAACTTGGTCAGGGCAATGCCGTGCATGCCGTTCAAGCGGGCGGTCTGGCGAACCAGAACGGCGTCAAACCAGCCACAGCGACGGGAGCGTCCGGTCACCGTGCCAAATTCGTGGCCACGTTCGCCCAGGCCCTGGCCCACATCATCAAACAATTCAGTTGGAAAAGGTCCGGTGCCGACGCGGGTCGTATAGGCCTTGACGATACCCAGCACAAATCCGACAGCATCCGGCCCCAGGCCCGAGCCAACGGCGGCCTGTCCGGCTAGGGTATTTGAAGAGGTTACAAAGGGGAATGTGCCATGGTCGTTATCCAGCAAGGCACCCTGGGCACCTTCAAACAAAACCCGTTTGCCACTGCGTTTGGCCTGATCGAGAACCTTCCAGACGACGTCAACATAGGGCAGGATTTTGGGGGCAACGGCCAGCAGGTCTGCATACAGTTTTTCACCGTCAAAGGGTGCCACATCCATGCCTTTGCGCAGGGCATTGTGGTGTACCAGCATATTGTTGATACGGCCCATCAGGTTTTCAGGATCGGCCAGATCGCCGACGCGTAAGGAACGGCGGGCCACCTTGTCTTCATAGGCCGGGCCAATGCCCCGGCGGGTCGTACCGATAACGTCCGTACCCTTGGCTTCTTCGCGAATGACATCCAGTTCCTGGTGCAGCGGCAAAATCAGGGTGGTGTTTTCGGCGATTTTCAGCACGTCCGGATTGATCGTCACGCCCTGATCTGTGATGCGTTTGACTTCATCCAGAAAGGCCCAGGGATCCAGCACCACACCATTCCCGATGATCGACAATTTACCGCCGACAACACCTGATGGCAAAGAACTAAGCTTGTAGGTCACGCTATCAACAACCAGTGTATGTCCGGCGTTATGCCCGCCCTGGAAACGCACAACAACATCGGCCCGGCTACTGAGCCAGTCGACGATCTTGCCTTTGCCTTCGTCGCCCCACTGGGCGCCCACAACTGTTACGTTTGCCATGATGGTCTCTCGGTTTATGAGTTAAAAAATCGGAAGTTCTGAAATCAGTTTGTTTCCCGAACCTGTCCGTTGATAAAGATATGACTGCAGTCCAAACGGCGTGCCTCTGCATTTGCGTCCGTCTCATTCACAAAGCCTTGCAGTGTGGCATGGCCCTGGGCGCGGACGGCATCAGCTTCGGACACTGTCGTGCCGTATGGTAAAAAAACTTTTTGCGGCTTCTTCGCAGCGGGCAAGGCGCGCATCAAACTATCGCCAAACAGGGAAAAACCTGTGGCGGTCTCGCGGGAAGATAAAACGTAACGCCCACCACGGCCCAGTTCGCCCCGCACGCCGCGAGAATAGATCGTAAAGCAAATGCCGCTTTGATATTCAAGCCCGCGAAATTCTGTGGCATCCACGGTCAAGGACAAGCCAGGGGCTGCTGCCTGGATCAAATCTACCGCTTGCGCCAGATTTTGCACTTCGGCTTTTGCCTGGTCTGGCAAATCAAGCGCTTGCAATTTTGCCAAGGCCTTGTCCGCCGGTCCAGCGGCAGACAGCATTTGGCCCAACAGATCACCGATACCTTCGCCAATTCCGGCACCAAATTCGGCAACAGCGGCGGCGTCTTTGCGATCAAGGGCCAGGCGCGCTTGTTCAGCATCGGCCTCAGTCATGCCCAAGCCCGCACACACGGTTGGCACAAGGGTCGGCAAGTTCAGATCAATGGAAATGCCCTTGACGCCAAGGTCGCTTAAGGACCGCCAGGCAAGTGTGACAACTTCGGCATCGGCGGCCAGTTCAGGCGCACCGATCAATTCCACACCGATCTGGGTGAACTGACGTTCGTTGCGCATTTGTGAGGCCCGAACCTTCAGCACCTGGCCACCATAGGACAGGCGCAGAGGGCGCGGCGCATTGGCCAGACGGGTTACGGCAATGCGGGCGATTTGCGGCGTAATATCTGGCCGCACACCCATCATGCGCTGCGTAACCGGATCCATCAGCCGGAACATATCACTGCCAATGGCCTGCCCAGGTCCATCCAGCAGGCTTTCCTCAAATTCCACCAGGGGCGGTTTGATACGGTCATAACCGAACGCAGCAAAAGCCGCCATCAAGCCCTCGATGCTGTCTGATTCCCAGGCAGCATCAGGGTTCAATGTGTCGGCAAGGCCGTTGGGCAGCAGCCCGATATGTGATGTCTCGTTCATAGCGCGCGCACTATACCCACAGCCCTCACCACATCCAACCCAAAAGGCATGATCTGGCTCTAATCATCAGACAAAATTAAGGGCTTTGGCCTGTTTAACGTGTTTCACAGCCATTAATTTCTCGATGACATCGTCTGTTACGGCTTCATCGACCTCAATCAGGGCCAGGGCGTCACCGCCAGCCTTGGAACGACCAAGGTGGAATGTGGCGATATTCACACCGGCATCACCCAGCAAACGCCCCACGTCACCGATCAGGCCTGGCTCGTCTTCATTGTTGAGATACAACATATGAGGGGCCAACTCGGCTTCCACGCCCATGTCATTAATTTGCACAACACGCGGTTTGTGATCGCCGAACAGGGTGCCGGCAACACAACGCTTGCGACGTTCCGTTTCCACGGTCAGGCGAACCAGCGTCGGATAGTCTGACGCCCCTTCAACAGTTGATTCAGTTACCGAAATGCCCCGGTCTTTGGCGATGATCGGCGCATTGACCATGTTGACGGTTTCCATCAGCGGCGACAACAAACCTTCCAGCACAATGGCGGTCAGCGGTTTTGTGTTCAGGGTTGCCGCATGACCGGCATATTCAATGGTCACAGATTTCAGGCCGGTTTCCGTGATTTGACCGGCAAACTGGCCGATCTGTTCGGCCAGCTTCATATAAGGCGCAAGCTTGGGTGCATCTTCTGCCGACACAGACGGCATGTTCAGGGCATTGGTTACAGCACCGGACAGCAGATAATCTGCCATCTGTTCAGCGACTTGTACGGCAACCTTTTCCTGGGCTTCGGTTGTCGAGGCCCCCAGGTGAGGTGTCACGATAACCTGTTCCATACCGAACAAGGCATTTTCCTTTGCCGGCTCAACAGCGAACACATCCAGGGCAGCACCGGCGACATGGCCACTTTCCAATGCTTCTTTCAGGGCAACTTCGTCAATCAGGCCACCGCGGGCACAGTTAACGATACGCACGCCTTTTTTCATCTTGGCCATGGCAGCGGCATCAACGATATTGCGGGTGTTATCTGTCAACGGCGTATGCAGGGTAATGAAATCAACGCGCGGGAACATCTCGTCCAACTCGACCTTTTCCACACCCAGTTCTGCGGCCCGTTCCACAGACAGGAACGGATCAAAAGCCAAAACCTTCATCTTCAAGCCTTGGGCGCGGTCAGCAACGACCGAGCCAATATTACCGCACCCAATCAGACCAAGTGTCTTGCCGGTGACCTCAACGCCCATGAAACGGGATTTTTCCCATTTCCCGGCATGGGTCGAGGCACTGGCCTGTGGCAGATCACGGGCCAGGGCCAGCAGCATGGCGATGGCATGTTCGGCGGTGGTGATGGAATTGCCGAAAGGTGTGTTCATGACCACCGTACCGCTTTGCGTGGCGGCCAGTACATCAACATTATCAACACCGATACCGGCGCGACCAATGACTTTCAGATTCGGGGCTGCCTTCAGCACATCAGCTGTGGCTTTGGTCGAAGAGCGGATGGCCAGGCCATCATAGTTGTTGATGCAGGCGATCAGTTCTTCCGGGCTCATGCCGGTGATTTCATCGACTTCAACGCCGCGATTGCGAAAAACTTCAGCAGCGAGAGGACTCATTTTATCCGAGATAAGGACTTTGGGCATTTTGAATTTCCATCTTGAGTTTTGGATCGCCGGGCCGCCCGCTCCCCCTCCCGACCACCCACGAGTATAATCGCATTGGGT